>DLMI01000027.1 GCA_002478145.1 Acidobacteria bacterium UBA7540 | reverse complement strand
CGTTTTTAAATGCGCGCCGACATGCCCAAAGGCACGGGATGACGATCGTCCGAACTTACGCCGACCTCGGCAAAAGCGGCCTTCACATTGACGGCAGGAACGCTTTGAAGCAACTAATCCAAGACGTGGAAGCAGGCCAAGCCAACTTCAGCGCGATCCTCGTCTACGACGTTAGCCGCTGGGGGCGGTTCCAGGATGCCGATGAAAGCGCTTACTACGAGTACATTTGCCGGCGTGCAAAGATCGGAGTCCATTACTGTGCGGAACAATTCGAGAACGATGGCAGTCCCGTCTCGACGATCGTCAAAGGCGTCAAGCGAGCAATGGCTGGCGAGTACAGCCGCGAGCTGTCGGCCAAGGTCTTTATCGGGCATTGCCGCCTAATCGAGCTTGGCTTTCGTCAAGGTAGCTCGCCTGGGTTTGGACTTCGACGAATGCTGCGGGACGCAAACGGTGTATACAAGGGCAGGCTGGAGCGAGGGGAATGCAAAAGCATTCAGACCGACCGAGTCATTTTGGTCCCGGGTCCCCCAGATGAGGTAGAGGCTGTCCGGGAGATGTACCGTGCGTTTGTCGAGGAAGGAAAGTCCGAGGCAGAGATCGCACGAAGCTTGAACGAGAAAGGCCTGACGACAGAGGGGGGACGGACTTGGACGCGGCGGGCAGTGCATCAAATATTGACGAATGAGAAATATATCGGCAATAACGTCTATAACCGGATTTCGTGGAAGCTGAGGCAAAGGCGCGTGATGAATCCACCCGAGATGTGGGTTCGTAGGGATACAGCCTTTGAACCAATTGTGTCCCAGGAGATATTCTTCAAAGCACAAGCAATCATTCAGGAATCCCAGAAAAAGTCCACTGACGAGGAATTGTTAGATCGACTCCGCCGTCTTATGGAGCGCGAGGGAAGATTGTCCAGTCGGCTCATTGATGAAAGGGAGGATCTTCCGTCCAGTTACGCGTATCAAGCTCGTTTCGGCAGCCTGATTCGGGCATACAAGCTTATCGGGTACACCCCCGACCGCGACTACCAGTATATTGAAACAAACAAGCAACTGCGGTTAATGTACCCCGCCGTGGTTGAGGATGTGGTCGAGCGCATTTGTGAGCTGGGGGGCGTAATCAGTCGTGATCCTTCTACCGACTTACTGACTGTGAATGATGAGTTCACCGCGTCCCTTGTCATCGCCCGGTGCCGACTCACTTACGCTGGTTCGTACCGCTGGCTCGTTCGGCTCGACTCCGGCCTCGTCCCCGATATCACCGTTGCCGTACGGTTAGACGCCGACAACCGTGCAGCGCTTGACTACTACCTGCTGCCTAAAATCGACATGACATTTGAGAAACTTCTGCTGCGCGAGGACAACGGCCTGATCTTGGACGCCTATCGGTTCGATACTCTGGATTACTTCTTCGGTATGGCAAGGCGGACCCGCCTTTGGGAGGTAGCATGAACGACTCAGCTCCAGTTGTCCAGATGATTCCAATCGATCAAATCAATATTCTTAACTCACGAAGCCGCAACAAGATCGCCTTTCAGGGTATCGTCTCGAACATTTCCAGCCTGGGCCTCAAGAAGCCAATCACCGTTGCGCGTCGTTTTGAGACGCCGGACGGAAAGCCATACGACCTCGTGTGCGGCCAGGGCCGCTTAGAGGCGTTTGTGGCGCTCGGACAGACTGAGATCCCTGCGATCGTGATCGACGCCCCCAAGGAGGAATGCTTCCTGATGAGCTTGGTCGAGAACGTCGCGAGGCGCAGACATTCTCCGCTCGAACTATTGCGCGAGATTGGCAATTTAAAGGCGAGGGGCTACAGGCCCGGACAGATCGCGGAGAAGACTGACCTCAGCGACACTTATGTGGCCGGAATCACGAACCTCTTGGCGCACGGAGAGGAACGTCTCCTTTGTGCTGTGGAAAAGGGACGGATCCCGCTCTCGGTGGCCATTCAAATTGCGAACGCTGATGAAGCGGGCATTCAGCAGGTCCTTTGTGAAGCATACGAAGGCCATACCCTTCGAGGCCGTAAGCTGCTTGCTGTGCGGCGCATCATAGAACTGCGCAACGCCAAAGGTAAGAGATTGGAGAAAACGGGGCCCACGAAAAATGATCGTCCACCATCCGCCGGATCATTGGTCCGAGCTTACCGCCATGAGGCAGACCGACAGAAGCTGCTCGTGAAGAAGGCCCAGTTGACAGAAAACCGCTTGCTGTTTGTCGTCTCCGCACTCAGGAAGCTGTTTGGAGACGACAACTTCGTGACGTTACTGCGTGCTGAGGGGCTGGATTCCCTGCCCGCTTATCTGGCAGGACGAATCCAAGAGAGCCAAAGAGGTTGAACATGACCAAGCAAGTATCGTTGGGGTTTAGTCCGAATGGCCTGGTTGTGCCGGTCGCCAACATCCTGCCACTCAAACAGTTGAGCCCCTCACTGAGGGCCGCGCAGAAGTATCAGCAGGTGCTTGCATCGGTGCGCGAGATCGGAATTATCGAACCCCTAATCGTGTTCCCAGAGCACGGCAAGTCAGAAAGCTATTTCCTGCTGGATGGACACGTGAGGCTCGAAGCTCTGAAACAGATCGGCGCAACCCACGCTCCCTGCTTGGTTTCGACTGACGACGAGGCCTACACCTACAACAAACGTGTCAACCGAATCTCGACGATTCAGGAACACATGATGATACTTAATGCCATTAGGAGTGGCGTATCCGAGGAACGGATCGCAAAAGTCCTGAATGTGGATGTCGCTCGGATTCGTCAGAAGCGGGACCTCTTGGAGGGGATTTGTAAGGAGGCAGCCAACATACTCAAACACCGGCAAGTGTCACTGAAGGCGCTCGCGTATTTGAAGAAGATGAAACCAATGCGGCAGATCGAGGTTGCCGAGCTTATGACTGCCGCCAACAACTTCGGGGTTCCGTACACCAAAGCGCTGCTCGCGTCCACTCATCCGGAGATGCTCATCGATCCCGACAAGTCGAAGATCATCGAAAGGCTGACTCCAGAACAGGTCAACAAAATGGAGAAGGAAATGCAAGTGCTTCAGGGCGACTTGAGGGCCGTCGAAGGAACCTATGGCAACGAAGCGCTCAACTTGGTACTCGCATGTGGTTACCTGAAGAAGCTGCTCAACAACGTACGGATCGTGCGGTACCTTAGTCAGCACTACTCAGAAATCCTGAATCAGCTACAAACTGTTTCCTCTTGCTCCTCACTTGAATCTTGACGGCTAATAATTCCTGGCACAACTCTCTAGGCAGCGACGCGAACCGGGGTAGGGTGTGGTACTTCGGCGACGGTTAGGGCTACGTGCAGACGACGCTGCAACAAGACCCCTTGTTATGTGGCGGGCCGCGATATGTGGCGGGTACGCAGGGCGAGGGGCCGCACACTGCGCGATCGAGATGCTCGAGCGTTCCGATACGCCACATATGATTACAAGCTTTCGAGGATGTGAAGAACGGAGTCTTTCGGCTTGAAACGCTTCCCCGGTCGCGACGTCACGCCGGCCAGTTCTAAGCTGCGCCGCATCATGGCGGCGTCCGCTTCGGCGTACCGATGTGTCGTACTGAGATTCGCGTGGCCTAACCACGCCTGGATCGTCGCCAAGTCCGTGCCCGCCCGGAGTAGCTGCATTGCCAGGCCGTGTCGAAAGAGGTGAGGCGAGACCCTTTCTCGGGCAAGGTCGGGAACGTGCACGACTGCACGCCGTACTGCCCGACGAACCACATGGGTCGCGCCGAACCGCGTGAGCCGTCCACCACGTGCGCCGACGAAAACCGGCTCGCGCTCGTGGTAGCCGAGGCCGCGTTCTTTGCGCAAGGTCTCCAGCGCTCGCGCGAGATCGGGTGCAAGCGGAACCAAGCGTTCTTTTCGACCTTTGCCGCGCAGCAGCACGTGCGGCGGCCGATCCAGCCGCAAATCAGCGGTGTCGACGCCGATTGCCTCGGACACACGAGCGCCGGTGCGAGCCAGGAATAGCAGGAGCGTGTAATCCCTGCGCCCCAACGGGGTCTGTTGGTCCGGCGCATCCAGCAGGCTGTTGACAGCTGTGGCTGACAGGTGGCGCGGGGCTTTCAAGACCGTACGCTTCGAGGGGATATCAAGCACTTGCTGGGCGATGGCCAGGGTCCCGGGATCGCTGGCCGCCACATGACGGAAGAAGGACCGGATCGCGGTGAGTCGCGCATTTCTCGTGCGGGGCCCATTTCCCCGGTCTCGCTCCATGTGCTCCAGAAACGCCAGCACAACATCCCGGCCAAGGTCCCGCACCTCGAGACGACACGGTTCTCGTTTGGCCTGCCGAGAAGCATAGAGTACCAGGAGCCGCAGCGCGTCCCGATAGGCAGCCACAGTCAAGGGACTCACGTTGCGTTGTTCGATGAGCCGACGTCGGAAGAACGACTCCAGGAGGACAGCCAGATTGGGCGGCTTGCTCATCGCTCACCTCCTTCGGGCCCGAACGCGCGACTGGCGGCCAGGCCTAAGAGGTCAGGGGTGCCCGTGATGTAGTAGGCCGTATCGCTATAGCGGGTGTGGCCAAGGTACGTCGCGAGCAGCGGCAAGCGCGCCTGCACATCCACTCCCTCTCGATACCAAGTCACCAATCGTGTCGTCGCGAACCGATGACGTAAATCATGCGGCCGTAGCCCTCGAGGGGGGCCTTGGTCGAGACCCGCCTTCGCGCGGGCTTGACGAAAGGTGTCGCCGAACCCGCACTGGGACCAACGGTCACCTCGCAGGCTCAGGAAGAAGGCCGGCGAGCTCGCTCGAGGATAGGCCTTATCGCGCGCATTGACGTAGGTGCGCAGCACCTCGAGAGTGGTGGGATGGACGGGGACGAGGCGATTTTTACGAAATTTGGTGCCACGAATTCGAAGGATGCCCCGTTCGAGATCCACATCACCACGATCCAGGTGTGTGACCTCTCCAGAGCGCAGGCCGGTGCTCGCCAGGAGACCGATGATAGTGAACAGCGTGAACCCTCGCATGGGGTGGAGTGGTGAGATTTCCCGAGCGGCTTGCAGCAGCCGTGCGAGTTCCCCTTCTTCTAGGAGGCGAGCAGGCGGGATGGCCCGCGAACGCGGAAGCACCTGCGGGTCTAGAGCTTCGGTACGGGAATCGAAGACCGCGAAGCAGTCGGCGAAGTTCTTCAGGACGGCGTAGCGTCGCGCCCGGACGTTTGGGGTGACCTGGTACCCGAGCACGAAGGTGAGGGCCAGATGCTGGGTCAATGGCCCAGGCTCCGCCCGGCGCTTCACGAAACGGCCAAACGCCTGCAGCGTCGCCGCTTGCGTCTCGAAGGAATATCCGAGCGAGCGGCGGAGCTGTACGTAACGGTTAATGTGGTCGACCAGACGGCAGGCAAAGGTTTTCACGCTGCACCTCCGGGGAACGGAAGTGCCACCATCGCGAGCTGCGGCAGGGCGACCTTCACGTACACGGCCGTCGTGTCAATGTGTTGGTGTCCGAGCAGATCGGCGACCTCCTTGACGGGACGCTCCTGCTGTACCATCCGGGTGGCGAGGCTGTGACGCAGTAAGTGCGTCCCGGCGCGTACCGGACGGATCCCCAGTCGGGCGAGACGCCGACGGACGATGGACGACACCGTCCCGCTGGTCCGGAATGGCCGGACAGGCGGACGATGGCAGAGGAAGATCCGCCGTTCCGGCGTCGGTGGTCGGCCGTGGAGGAGATAGTCCGAGAGGGCGCGGCCCGCTTCTGTGAGCAGCGGCACGATACGGTCCCGGCGGTTTTTGGTTCGGCGCAGTTGTACTTCGCCTTCCCGCCATCGGATGTCGCCGAGTTCGAGACGCCGAAGCTCAGCATTTCGCATACCGGTGGTGGCCACAAGCGTCAGCAACGCCCGATCACGCTTGCCCACTGGGTCGGAGATATCGATTGAGTCGATCACCCGACGGGCATCGTCCCACGGGAGATACTCCGGAATGCCCGCCATAGTCCAGATTGGCACTCGTGGCACATAGCGCGAGAAGTTTTCGCCGCAGATCGCCGACCAATGGAGGTATCGGAGAAAGTTCCGCAAGTGTGACATCGCTGCGGACCGGGTTCGGTGCGACGTGCAGCGATGAGTGGCGTAGAAGGCGTACGCCAAGACGTCTTGAGCCGAGAAGCGCGACAGCGGTTGGTACGGCCTGGCTTCGCGGTACCAGACGATCGTGCGCCGCGCTGCACGAAGGAGTTCCTCGCGAGACTTAGCTTCCAGACCGCGAACGTCGTGCAGGTAGGTATCAAACCTAGCCAAAAGCACTGCATCGCGTCGTTCCGACGCTGACAGGTGGACGGGTCGTGCATGTCGGCCGAGTCGGCGGAGCACATGGCCCAAGGCCGAGCGGGCGGTAGAGGCGGTGCTGCACGACAGCGAAGGGCGGCCCAAGTACTGCTCGACCAGAGGATGATCAACCGCCTGAACCCGAACGCAACCTGACTTCAGCGCATAGCGACTGAAGCTCGCAATCAGACTCAAATAGCGCTTCGCCGATAAGTACGTGTAGCCGGCGCGCTCGAGATCGTCGGCGACGATATCGATCTCGGTACGGAGCGGCCCAAGCCGCATGCGGCGCAGCACACCGGGATACTTGAAATAACGGTTCAACATGTCCTTCCCTCCTAAACGACCCGGCTGATTGCCTGGTCTATGAAAGGAAGGATCGCCGAAGAATATGTGTCGACTGAATATGATTTAGCGAAGGCCCTTCATGGGAGCGCCCCGTCGGCGCCACAGATTCTCTCCCGCCACATAAAAAAGGCTATGTGTCACGACACATAGCCCTTCAGCGGCCATCTTTTTGTCTTCTCCAACGAACTGAGGAACCGAATCAAAGTTGTTACACCCGTGCGCTACGCGGCCAGGCGGTAGTGTCCCAATGTAGGGCCGCCCCCCGCCATGGTGGGGTGGCCAGGCCGGGGCAAGCCCTGGCCCTACGTCGCATATTAGGACACCACTGCCCATGGGAGGAATGGACAAAAACCAGAGCTTTCATGATATGGTAGAGTCCGTGTTCCGTTTTTCCTGTAAGAGAGTTTGCTGGCGAACCCGATGATTCAAAAGAAACAAGATGACGCCAGATTTGGCCGACCGCGTATTACCTCCGAAATTCAAAAAAAGATCGGCCAGATTAACTGGGAAGTGACAAGCTCGAAGCTCCTCGGCGTGGCTTGCGGATTGGTCTTAGGGGGCCTCTTGGTGGCAGGGCTCTGGCCCTTTCACTCTCCCAGGAATCAGGTGACATGGGTCGCTGGGGGCAACGGCCTGCACCTTGGTCGTCATGGGACGATACTGAGTTCCGGCAAATTCAAGGCGGCGAGTGCGCCAGCGGACACCGCATGCAGCCTGGAGATCTGGTTCGAGCCTGATCTCACTGCGGCCTCGGGAACTCTCTTCGCCTTCTATGCTCCAGGGAACCCTCGCCAGTTCTCGCTGTACCAATCCCTTACTGACCTTGCCTTGCGAAGTGACATTCGCAACGGGCGCTATCGAACCCGAACCACCCGACTCTACTATGTTGCCGACATTTTCCGCCGGGGAAAGCCGTTGTTCGTAACGGTTACGTCAAAGGGAGGGCAGACGTCAGTCTATATTGATGGTGCGCTGGCCCGAACCGCCGCCAAGTTTCCGCTCTCCAGCCAGGATTTTGACGGCGAACTCGTCATCGCCAACTTGCCCAGAGTAGGTAATAGCTGGTCAGGTGTTTTGCAGGGGCTTGCCTTCTATGACCAAGAGATCTCTCCGACGCAGGTCTTTCACCACTATGAGACATGGATAGAAAAGGGACGACCGGACGTTTCCCAAAGTGAGCGTGCCGTGGCGCTTTATCTGTTTGATGAACGCGCGGGGCGTGTCATTCATAACCAAGTGCCCTCGGGAACCGACTTGTACATTCCGGACCGTTTTCTGGTTTTGGATCAGGCCCTCCTACGCCCATTCTGGGAGGAATTCCGTCCAGGTTGGAGCTATTGGGAGGACGCGCTGGTCAACGTTGCGGGTTTTGTTCCTTTGGGGTTCTTTTTCTGCGCCTGCTTTTCGCTGGCCGGACGGATCAAAAGGGCAGCACTGGTCACAATCCTTCTAGGGTTCACAGTCAGCCTTACGATCGAATGCCTTCAGGCATTCCTGCCAACGCGGGATTCCGGCACCACAGATGTCATCACAAATACCTTGGGCACTTGTTTAGGGGTTTGGTTGTATCGATTGAACCTCTGGCGAATCCTATTCGCGAGAATCTGGACACACCTTGCGGGAACTACAGCGAAGGATTCAGCCAGGACACACATGAACTGACCAACGCCCCGGGTGCAGTCTAACCCTCTGGAACCCCCAGGTGTAGAAGTACCCTGCTTAACGCTTACACTGGTTGTTGGGATAGCCACGCTGGCCAGCAAGGCAAACCCCATGGTCGCCCACAGTCTGCGGGGCAGAACCAGAGACCAACGGGGCCTATCGCGCAGATTCAATTCATCTGTGTGGAAATATTACGGGTGACTCTTAAGCGGGAGAGAGGGGTTTATCGGAGGATTGTTGCGAGGCAGGCGCTATATGGACGGCAGGGTGGTCAATACTGCCACGGCTGAGCGACACTCTATGGTTGGCTTTCTGTTAGCTCTTTCGTCAATTGTGGGACGCAAGCTCGAACCTGAGGATGCAAATGCACCATTGAGGGACGTTCGACATCCCCTCGCCGACATGGGAAGGGGTCAGCGATACTTGACCTTCAAGGTAAAGGTCAACTTCCGGCAGGGCTGGACCCTGCCCTGAATTCCCGTTCAGGCGAATGTGGCTTGGTGACTTGCCTGAGGCAGGCCCTCTGCCCCGAACTCGATGGTAGGCCGATCAACGTATCCGTCCGGTGAACCCATCTTCCTCAATTGAAGTTCCCGCTTAATACTCCTCCCAGATGATCTCCAGGACATGCGTCGAGCGCGCATGTGTGAATCAGACGCGGAGGTGTGGGATGAGCGACAGCGGAAAGGGTGACGCGGAGAAGGCACGTTATTGGCAGAGGACGATCAGTGAGGCGGCGCAGAGCGGGATATCGATTCGGCAGTTTTGTCGGCAGCGCCGGCTGAAAGAGAGCCAGTTCTACTGGTGGCAACACAAGCTCAGGGCCAGTCGGCAGGCCGGGACGACGTCGAAACCCGGTGGCCACGGGAGGCCGGCCAGTTTTGCTCTGGTGAGCGAGGAAGGGGGAGCGACGGATGCCGGGATCGAGTTGGTGCTGGGTGACGGGCGGAAGCTGCGCATCCGAAAAGGCGTGGAGGAGGAGACCTTGCGTGCGGTCTTGGCCGCTCTGGAGCCGCCGCGATGCTGAGTTTTCCGGCAGCGATCAAGGTGTACCTGTGCACGGTCCCGTGCGACATGCGTCGCTCCTTTGATGGGTTGTCGATGATGGCCGAGCATGTGATTGGATGTAACCCTTACGCCGGCCACCTGCTGGTGTTTTCGAACCGGCGAACGGACCGGGTGAAGATCCTGTATTGGGACCGGGACGGCTGCGCGATCTGGTACAAGCGATTAGAGGCGGGAACGTTTCAGTTTCCCTTTGCCGAGACGGGGCGGAAGGAGATTGCGGCCTGGGAACTGGCCGTGCTATTGGAAGGGATCGACCTAAGCCGCGGCCGGAGGCGGAAGCGCTATAGCCTGCCGGCGGCAACCTCGTCGGAAGCTACGCCGGAGGCGGAGAAGAAATAATTTCCGCCGAGGGGTCATTTTTTTGTTGACAGCTTCCGATAGACATGATATGTCTATCGGCATGATGGATTTGACCCAAGTTCAACGGCGTATCGTTCGGCTCCAACGGCAACTGCTGGAACTGGGGCCCCTGCATCCAGGCAGCATCACCGAACAGTACAATGTGTGTGGCCAGCCGGGCTGCCGCTGCAAGGACCCGAAGAAGCCTCAGAAGCATGGGCCGTATTACCAGTTGAGCTTCACCTGGCAGGGCAAGGGCAGCACGCGTTTCCTGCGGCCCGAACAGGTCGAGCCGATGCGCCGGAAAGTGGCGAACTACAAGCGGCTGCGGGAACTGATCAACGAGTGGGTGGCGTTGGAGATTGAGCGGGAACGGGCAGAGCGGGAGAAGGAGAAGCGCGCCAGTGGAGGTTGATCCCAAGCAGTTGCCGCAGGACCCCTCGGCCTTGCGGCAGATGGTGATCGGGCTGCTGGAGGAAGCCGAGCAGCGGGAGCGGAAGCTGCGGCAACTGCAGCACTGGGTGGAGCAGTTGTTGCGAGCGCGCTATGGGCCACGACGCGAACGGGTGAATGAGAATCAGCTTTTTCTGTTTGCGGTCGCCCTGGTCAGTGCCGGTCGAGAGGCTCCGCCTGAGCCGGAAGCGTCGGCCGCGCAGGAGAAAGCACAACGTGGCGCGGGGAAGCACCAGGGTCATGGCCGACAGCGGCTGCCCAAGACGCTGGAGCGGCGGCGGGTGGTCTACGATCTCGAGGAAGCGAAACGGCAATGCCCTGAATGCCAGGAGGAGTTGAAGCGGATTGGGGAAGAAGTCAGCGAGCGGCTGGAATACGTGCCGGCCTCGCTGGTGGTGATCGAAGAAGCGTGCCAGAAATACGCCTGCCCGAAAGCATGCACCGTCGTGACGGCAGAAAAACCCTTGGCGCCGATCGAAAAAGGGTTGCCGGGACCAGGGCTGTTGGCGCACGTGGCAGTGAGCAAGTATGGCGATCATGTGCCCCTGAACCGCCAGGAAGAAATCTTCCGCCGCCAGGGCGTCGAGTTGCCGCGCCAGACGATGTGCGACTGGATGCGAGGTTGCGCCGATCTGGTGATCCCGCTCTACGAGCTGATGAAAGAGCAGGTATTGGATTCGAAAGCGGTTCAGACCGACGATACGCCCGTCCCGGTGCTGGACCCAGACTTGCCGCGCACCCGCACAGGGCGAATCTGGACCTATGTTGGGGATGACGAGCATCCGTACACGGTTTACGACTACACACCAACCCGTAGCCGGGATGGGCCGGAGGCGTTCCTGAAGGAGTTCCGGGGATACCTGCAGGCCGACGCGTACTCCGGCTACGATTATTTCTATCAGGAGCCCGAGCGCGGCATCGCCGAGGTAGGATGCTGGGCCCACGCGAGGCGGCGGTTTTTTGAAGCGCAGTCTTCTGACTTGATGCGTTCGACAGTAATGCTCGCCTATGTCCGCCTGCTTTACGACGTGGAGCGGAAGGCCCGCGATGGAAAGCTCGGCGGAGAGGCCCGCCGAGCGCTGCGCCAGGAGAAATCGAAACCGATTCTGGACGATATCCACGCCTATCTGGAGCGAGAGCAGCCGCGGGTGCTGCCCAAGAGTCCCGAGGGAGAGGCCATCGCCTACACGATGTCGAATTGGAAGGCCCTGACCCGTTACTGCGACGACGGCGATCTGGAGATCGACAACAACGGCGCCGAGAGGAGTCTACGCGGGGTCGCGGTGGGACGCAAGAACTGGATGTTCTACGGCAGCGATAAGGGCGGCCGTACCGCCGCCGTGCTGACCAGTCTGATCGCCACCTGCAAGCGCCTCGGCATGGACCCGTTTGCCTACCTCCGCGACCTCTTCGGCCGCATCGCGGCTCACCCCAGAGCCCGCATCGCCGAACTACTCCCTGACCACTGGAAGGCTGTAACGCAAGCAACCCCTACATCTTAACCTTCCGCTTCCTCTACCCCAACCCGTTCTGGCCCCACACCCCCGCTGCAACGCCGTGGGTTCTCGAGATGGAAACCCTACTGCTGCCAGGTGCCGCAGACCGCAGCTAATGTTTTAGTGCTCCAAAGCTCTACGTTGGGGCCGACCCCGGCTGCCAGCCAGCGGCCGTCGGGACTAAAATTCGCATCACGAGTGAGTCTTGCAGCGCTACAGAGAACACGTCCTGATTTCGCGTCGCGCAACTGGAGGGCGTGCTGTGCGTCGAGCGCCAGCCAGCGGCCATCCGGACTGAAGGAGAGCGAGTAAAGGTTGCCGTCGTAAATCTTGCCCAAGTCTCGACCGCTTTTCAGCTCCCACAACTCGGCCCACTGGAAGCTACCCGTGGCAAGCCGGTCGATCCCATCGTGCACCGCCAGGCAATTGATGTTCTTTTGGGTGCTTTGTAACCTGCGCGTGACTCGCCAGGTTCCGGTGTCCCAGAACACGACATCGCTCGCACCCGCCGAAACCAGGGTCAGGCCGTCTTGCGCGAAAGCGATGGCTCGGCTGTGGTCGAGTTCAGCGATTTGTTGATATGAGCTCGCATCGCGCACGAACGCCTTCTCGCCATTATCGGCAGAGACCAGCCAGCGGCCAGAAGGGTCAAATGCTACGTTTTCCAAATAGGTCTTGTGCCCCTGGAAATCAGATTTCAACTTTTCCTTGGACCAATTCCAAGTCCTCACCGAATTGCCTTCAGCACCGGAAGCCAGGAGTGTCCCGTCGGGGCCGAAAGCAAGGGCATCAATTCCTCCTTGAGCGGCTTGCAGGGTCTGGGTTTTCCTCCTGGAGTTTATATCCCAAACATCGATCAATGAGACCGGGTTCCAGCCCGCCGCGAGCCAGCGGCCGTCGCGACTAAAAGCGATCGCGATAATCGAGCTGTTTGCCGTACCAGCGTACACCGCAAAAGTCCCACTTGGTGATAGGGAAACATGGCCGTTCGCCAGGGCAGACGGCTTTAGCACAACGTCCGGTGCGGGGAACGGTGGGATGGTCCCGCTTGCAGGCCCGCTGCCGCCCGGCGTCTGTGCCGCCGAGCCAAATGTCACCAGAAACGCCGTCAAGACGATGGCATATTTCGTTATATTCATTGCTGCCATGCCCCTCTTCCACGCAAACTCAAGCGCGTATCTGGAATGCTTCTGAAGCCTGCAAAACCAGCGACAGTGTAACTCACCAGGGCCTTAACTCATATCATGAAGATCCGGCAGCAAGCAAACCGATCGCTCAAAACTCGCGTGAGCGGCGCGCAAAGCGCATCCTGCAGGGGTGAGGGGAGTAGAAGTCACAGACATCCTGGGTTCACCGGACGCTTACGGCCGATCAACTGACGAAAACCATCAGGTCAAGAGTCTAGCCCCGAAAGCTGACGGCCTCGACGCTTTCAGTTTCAACGGGATTGCGGGCGAGCGCAGCTTGCAGTTCCTCCATGGCAACAAGGAACCAGCACTCTAGTCCATCCCGGAAGGGTGCCACCTCGTAGACAAGACGGAATCGTGCCCTTTGGTGAGAAGCCACGCTATAAGCGGTAGTCTCGACCGTTACGCAATCCATCGCTCGCCCTTCGTCACTCTGGACCTCCCGGCGCCGAAGGGCCCTCTGCCAATTACGTACCTTCTTGACAGCCCGTTCCCGTGGCTCTCCCCCCCCGCAGAGGTTGCTGGCCCGCACCTGGGCCGCAGGGGAACCTCAAGTTCGCCAGTCCCGGAGTATTACTCGTGCCTCGCAAATGTGGAAGGTGGGGCAACAGGACAATCAAAATTGCCCTGCCCTTTGTTAGCGCGGGTGGGTTGTCCAATCGTAGTTAATTCCGGGGTCATCGAAGGGAATCCGGCCTTCGTCGCGCGGGTTGTAATATCTGTCCATTGCATACACAAGCTGGCCCGGCTTGTCCCCCAGGATCTTATACCCATGCCCCACGCCCGGGGGTATCCGCAATTTCCATGGACGTTGGTCTCCTATGAACAGAGTGTTTATCCGGCCACAAGCAGGAGAGCTTTCCCGTAGATCGCACAGGAATACTTGAAACATCCCTTTCACCGGCACCCATAAATCGGTTTGTTCGAAATGGTAGTGTATGGCCTTAATCACGCCGGAGTAGGACAATGTGATCGACACTTGAATTCGATTCAACTCCGATGGAACAAAATCGCGAGCGATCCCCTGGTTGTCGAAGCGAAACAACTCCCCAAAACTGCCGCGATCATCCGGCCATTGAACGAACGGCTCCGTTTCCACGCCAGGGATGATACGCGCAGAGTTGGGATCCGTAATAACCTCTCCAACGCCTGGCTTCGGATGGGGCACAATCACCAAGCGCTGTCCATAACGCTCGGCAATGAGCCTAGACTCTCCAACGGTGGTTGAGGATGATGCTCCAGTTTGCGGTCCCACGTTTACTCTCCTCGAAATCTCGCGCTTGGCCGCCCTGCTTGATTTCATCGAGATGCTGAGCGAGCGCCACTTTCCAAAGGACCATTGGCTCCAAATGCGCCTGCTTTAGAGCTCGGTTTTCCAGTCCTCTCGATTCAAACCTCTCGAAAAGGCTTAAGCCTTCGCCGACCATCAGTTCGTGTGGTCTTTGCGGGAGCCTCTTTCTTCCCCTGCAGCGCCGGAGGCGAGAGAATCACCCCCGGCTGACATCACCGCCTCTAATGAGGAGTTCCGCTCCTCGTAGTATTTTGCATAATAGGTGCGATATTCCCCCCGCCGCACAGCTTCCACCCAATCTGCGTGCTCACGATACCATTTGACTGTCTGCTCCAGCCCCCTATCGAGTTGAATGTGAGGGTGCCAGTGGAGTTCTTTTTCGATCTTTGTACAATTCAGAGCGTATCGCCTATCGTGGCCGGGGCGATCAGCCACCGAGGTGATGAGAGATTCCGGCTTCCCGATCAGCTTCAGCAGCCGCGAAATTACTTCCAGGTTTTCGAGCACTTCGGTGCCGCCGATATTGTAGGTTTCACCAACTCTCCCACGTTCAAGAACCGCCAGGATCCCCCGGCAGTTGTCTTCTACGTGCAGCCAATCACGCTGCTGCCGGCCATCGCCGTAGACCGGAAGTGGCTTGTTTCCGAGGGCGTTGGTGATCATGAGGGGCAGAAACTTTTCGGGAAATTGGTACGGCCCGTAGTTATTGGAGGAGCGTGTAGTCAGAGCCGGAAATCGATATGTCTTAACAAAGGACCGAACCAATAAATCCGATCCGGCCTTGGAGGCCGAGTACGGACTGCTGGGTTTTAATGCGAAGGTCTCGTCTGCACTCACGCCGGGTGGCAAATCGCCATAGACCTCATCTGTCGAGACATGAAGGAATCGTTGCATGTTGAGCGTGCGCGCCACCTGTAGCAGGATGAACGTTCCGGTAATGTTGGTTTGGATCACCGGGGCAGGCTCGTAGATGCTGCGATCCACGTGCGATTCTGCCGCGAAATGCACCACGACGTCACACCCTCGCATGGCCTGGCTAACAGCATCAGGGTCACAGATGTCGCCCTTCACGAACTGGTATCTAGGGTCGCCCGCTACCGATTGCAAGTTCGCAAGGTTTCCGGCGTAAGTCAGTTTGTCGAAGTTAACGACGGTGTAGCTGCCACCGAGCGAGAGCACATGCCGAATGAAGTTTGAGCCAATAAAACCAGCCCCGCCTGTAATAAAGATTTTCACTAAACTGTCTCCTCGGCAGCGCGTCCACTCTCGGCTCCGACGCTGACAGCCAGCTTGCTCGCGGCAGTTTGGGCAACAAAATTGTTCGCGCGCAGCAATGATTCGAAAGTCCCCGCATCCGTCCACCATCCATCCAGGACCTCATAGGTGAGGGTACCTTCGTCGATGTAAAAGTTGTTGACGCCCGTTATCTCCAACTCACCCCTTCCCGAAGGCTTAAGCCTGTGGATCTTTTCGAATACACTTTTGTCGTAGAAGTAGATGCCGATCACTGCGTAATCGGACTTGGGAGCCTTGGGTTTCTCCTCGATGTTAACCACCCGGTTGCCACGGATTTCCGCAACTCCGAACCTCTGAGCATCTGGGACTTTCTTTAAAATTACCTTTGCCCCTCTGGGTTGGCTTTTGAAGTTCTCGGTGGCCTGACAAATGTTATATTCAATCAGGTTGTCTCCAAGCACCACACAAATAGGTTCTTCCTCGGCAAAATGCTCAGCCAGGCCAAGAGCTTCAGCAATTCCACCTTCATGTTCCTGGTAGGTGTAGTTCATGTGCTTCAATCCGAATTCCTTACCATTTCCAAGAAGCCTGAGGAACTCTCCCGCGTTCTTTCCACCGGTCACCAACAAAATTTCTGTGATACCCGCGTTGACGAGGGTTTGAATGGGGTAATAGATCATCGGCTTGTCAAAAACAGGCAATAGATGCTTATTCGTGACCTTCGTCAGTGGGAATAAGCGGCTGCCTGTGCCTCCTGCGAGAACAACACCTTTCAACTCACACTCCTGACTTTACAATTGTGTACTCACATAAGCCCTGACCTTACAAATTCACATCGTGAGCAGGTGGCATTCCCAGGGGCCCACGGGCTTTAGACAGTATGGGCGGGCAGTAGACAATCAGCCCGGCACAACCATTTTACGCGGCACACCGGACCCTTATAAGCCAAAGCTCCCATGTACCCTGCTCCCGGGCGCACGCTCTCCAAAGACCAATGAGTAACAGCGTTTGGATCTCCTTTCACCTCCCAAAGCTCGGCTGGCCCATCGGGGTCAACGGATCCGGAAAACTCCGATAACGGGTACGAGAGCCCGATGCCGGTTGCTTTCAGAAATGCCTCTTTGCGAGTCCAGCAGGCGAAGAAAGCCTCCTGCCTTTTATTCTCGCTGACCGCGAGTATGGCCTGGACTTCACGAGCGGGAAAAAACCGCCTGGCAATATCCAGGAAATCCGGCTTGGGACGAATTTTCTCGATATCTACACCAATCGCGCTCCCGGAACCGACAGCAATCAACGCCAATCCGCCGGAATTCTAGACGCTGAAGCGCAAGCCGCGGGCATCATGTGGCAGGGCAATCTCTGGCTTGCCATTGTTCTCGTACTGAAAGCGAATCTCAGCCGGTTGTATTTCGAGGTATCCACCGAGAAGGATTCTCAGTGCGAGCCGGCACTTCACGAATCGCCTGCGGTCATCCTCGAAGTAAAAGCGCGACGCACGAGCGATTTCATCCGGGGCAAGGATGTCACGCCAATCCCTCTCGGACAACTCAGCAGAGTCAAGGCACACCCGCCAAATGTCGATGCGGTCTGAGGGAAAAGCCCATCTGATGGGCGCGGCCTGCCAAGATTCAGCCTTACGATGCATTCAATCCGCCATCCCTCCTATTTCTCTGCTGAAAGGATCCGGCGCCGCGTACGCAAATCGTTGAGTATGCTGCCTTGTTTTCAACTTCCTCGAGATCTGGCCCGGCATGATACCGCAAGTCTGACTGCAATGTCCGGGAGATTTGTTCAGTAAACGGCTTCTGGATCGTCCGCTGACAAGCGCTCGTCTCGACCTTTGGTCCCCCGCGCTTGCCTTCAAAAAGCGGCATAAGGATCGCCGGATAGCACCGCGTTGCCAGCAACACTGGAGGGGGAAGGTAATTTCAGCACGGGGCCATCTTCCCCCCTTACGTCTGATGCCTCAATTTGGTACTCACTCGCGGTCGCCCGTCAACCGTCCTGGCGATATCACTGCCGCTGCGCTATAATTATGCGCCATTATGCCAACCGTTACCTACCAATCCCCCTGGATGAATGACGAGTTGCGGATGTTCCGCAAGACGGTCCGCCGCTTCATACAAGAAGAACTCGCGCCGCATCAAACTCGCTGGCGCCAGCAGCATCGCCCCGATGCGGAAGCCTGGACAAAAGCAGGTGCGACAGGCATCCTGCTCACCGACGTGCCCGAAAAATACGGCGGAGGGGGAGGAACCTTCGCCGACGAAGCCGTGGTGACGGAAGAACTCGCTCAAGCAGGAGTCCACTTCGGTTCCGGCGTCCACAGTATCGTGGCGCATTACATCCTCGCCTACGGCAGCGAGGAACAGAAACGCAACTGGCTTTCCCGCATGGCGCGCGGCGAATTGGTGGGCACCATCGCCATGATCGAACCGGCCGCAGGATCCGACTTGCAGGGCATCAAAACCACCGCCCGCCGCGACGGCAGGGCCTTGAAGATTCGCAAAGGCACCACGCCCGAACCAATTCACCGAGACATCTACTCGACTTTGAAGGTCCGACGGAGGTAATGAAACCGGTGAGATCTTGGCGCGACCTCTCTCCATAATGACGGAATGAAATGGCAACCTATTGCAAATACAGCATTTCATCCCGCCGAGTGTGGAAGTTGGGTTGGGCTCTTTGGAGTGATTTTCTCTCACTCCCGCTGGTACAAAAAACGCCAGGCACGTCATGCGAGGTTCGTAAAGCCGATGCCGTTATAGAGGGCGCTACCAGTTTATTGAGAGATATTCCTTCAGTGCAGCGTCATCCAAGGGTTGTAAAGGCTTAAAAGTAGTCTTTACTTGGTAAGGCGTCTGGGTGGGATTCTGGATGACTGTCACGAGTTCATTCAAATGCAAACAGAAATCAGCCGGCAGTCGAGGCGGGCGTTGTTCGGTAATCGCTCGCGCCAGTTCTGCAACCCCTCGTGCGAAATCTTGGCGATGCCGAGCATATTGCTTCCTCCAGCTAGATCTCTTCACTGGTGGATATGTTCTAGGACGGGGGCCTAACCAATGAGTTATGAATGGGTAAGCCTTGGTTATCGAATACCTCTCGGCCCGAAACTTCAGTTTGGAATATCTATCGAGATGCACCGGGGCAGAATAGTTCCAAACCTCGTCGACCCTCAAAACTCCCGTATCTCCTACGATTCGCATCACGTGGTTGTGAGGGGCCACGAGACTGCACGTCAATCTAGCGACCACTCCTGATTCAAAAGTGATGCACGCAACTGAGAAGTCCGGAGTCGTCACATATAGAGGCTCTTCGGGCACCACTTGTTTGTTAGGCCATAAACAAGCCGAAAAAGCCGTGATGGTTTTGGCCGGTCCAAAGAAGGCCGTAAACCAACTCAGATAATACCCCGCATGTTCCACCGTAGCGCCCACCTGGAACTCTTCCTTGTAGTCGTAGGGAGCACCCGATGCAGAGCGCCAGGTATGCGGATCCCCCAAATGAAGAGGACCATCATCAAGTTCTGCATACACCACGCGAACCGTTCCTATGGCACTGTTGCGCAAAGCTCTCCACAGCGTTTGGGCCGTTTCTCCCAACACACCGCACGGGGCTGCGGACAAATAGAGGCCTTTGGCGGCCGCCAACTCCACTAATTCTTGGGCCTGTGAAAATACCGGCGACAGGGGCTTTTCAGAGTACAAATGCTTCCCCGCCTCTAAACACGCCTTGGACACTTCATAATGTTTACTCGAATTGGTTAGATTGACGATCATCTCGATGTTGGGGTCGGCCAACATCGCTTCTAGAGTCGGACAGGGTTTTACCGAGTGATAAGCACAAAATTGGGAAGTACGTTGCTGATCGCGGTCTGTCACCGATACCAACTCCAAATGAGGATAGCGTCTTAGGCTGTCCATATAGAGGTCGGCAGTAACACCACATCCTATAATCCCAAATCGCATGGGTCCCCCCAGGTGTCAACGGTATTTACAAATTCGACAGTCACTTTCTGCACGTGTGCCTTCGCCAGGCCGCAGGCCGCTTTCCCTTCAACCTATCCGAGATGACGGTAACAGAAGTCGCCGAAAGATTTCTGAACTGCGGCGGGGGCGTATCGTAGGAGTCGCTTCGCGATCTCGTAAAGGGTCCGATTGGCCGCTTTAGGGGATTCATTGCCTGGCGCTGACCTGGAACCCGGAGGATTAATGAAGTCGGTCAAGTCCTCTTCAACGGTAGCCCACCGCCTCTTGTAATCTAGCAAACCCGTGTTATCGAGCGCCGTACGGCCGAAGCTGAAGCATCGGGCGCCACTACTCTTGGCGCGCTGGATCGTCTCCCAACAAAGAAGTTGATTGGCGCCCGTGGTCGCGTTGTCCGCATCGCCGGAATACTCCATGGTCCACAGGTCCTTGAACTTCAAAGCCAGGAGTCCCCCGACCGGCTCGCCCGCGTGCACTGCCATGTACAGCGCGGCGTGATCCGGACTCAGCCAGCGATACATCGCCTGAAAGAAAGCAAATGGCATCGGCGGAAGCGAGCGCCTGCGCCGCGTAGCGACTAGGAAGGCATGGAACACACGCAGGCTTTGCTCATCCTGCCGCTCTTCCACGATGACACCTGCACGCCTGGCCTTCTGCACCTTTTGGCGCACGGAGGTCAGGTGGAAACTGCGGAACAGCACATCGGTATTCTCGCCTAGCGGCAGGTAGTGGTGCTTGTATCTCGCGCCGGCCGTTAAGAGTGCAGGCATGCAGTCTGTGCTGATGCGCCGGGTACGAATCTCGATTCTCTTACTCCTGTGTTGCCTAGACGCGTCCTCAATTGCCGGCCACAGCAAGCCGAACTCTTCCTTCGTCGAGATAAGCGGATCGCACATTGTTGCAAAAGGTACACTGACGATTCTGTTTTTCAATAACCAACTGGTGACAGTATATACGGGTACGCCTGCCTGTATCTGTCCGCCTCCATCCCTCAAGACAAGGAATCGTCCGTGGATGTGCCCAAATGCACTTTCGAGTACCCTCTGCCACGATGAGAGGTGATAGACGAGTCCCAGCGGATGCCGAGTGACAAAGGCATCCCACTCGCCCTGCTCGTCAGGAGATAACCAGTGAATGGTGCTCATATCAGAGTGTCCGCAACGAGCAGCACACGTCCGCTCGATCTTTTTCTCAGCCTCTGCGCTTAATGGTTCCAGCTGGGCGAATGCTTCCCGCTGGTGGCCCTCAGGAAGATTGCTCGGCGGTACTGCGCCATCCGCACAAATAGGTCTTCAAGGCGCTCCAGTGTGGGAAAACGATACTGCCGTCAAAGCCTTCGCCCGCTAATCATGCTCCAATGGTAAGATTTCAATGGGCTTTCTTCCCACCAACCATGCCATGCCCCTCCGAATTACCGCAAAAAGAATCATCCACCACCCGGAGGCCAACAGAAAGAATCCATCCCGATAGAGCCCGGCACGCATCGCTGTCTTCGTCCAATAAAAGATCAGCCCCCCAAACCAGGCTGACCTTTCAACCCAGCGTTCTCGTCCTCCGGGATATAAGCCGGCTCTCGCCTTTGCCAATAACACATAAATCCCCTCAATAAAGCGCGAGACCTCAGTAGACGCATTCATCGAATGCATCCTGTACCATACGGTATCTGGCGCAAGCACCAGAATCGTCTTGCCCGATACCGCCAGCTTCATCAGGAGATCCTGTATATCCTGATAGAAAATACCGGGCGACCAGCCGCCTGCGGACCAGAATGTTGAGCGATTAACGACCAGAGTGCTTGTGTTATACACATAAGGCCTGTCCTTGGCAAGGAAGTTAGCATACTCGACGAACTGAATGTCGCACGGAGGATCAGCCGTCTTCACCTCGGGAATCTTCCCATAACACTGAGCGGATCGACCAAGAATAACCTTGGGACAGCGGGCAGTTATAAGGCGACCATAGACGTCAAGAGCCCGGGACCTCAAGACGTCATCACCATCCAAGAAAACCAAGTACTCTCCACTTGCCAGAGATGCACCATGGTTACGTGCCGCAGCGACTCCACGATTTATAGGGAGTCTCGCCAAAATGATGGACTCGCCAAAAGTGTTTAGAACGTCCGCAGTGCCGTCGCGAGAGGCATCATCCACAACGATAATTTCCTTGCTCGGATGCTCTTGGAACAAGGCAGATTCAACGGCCTCTCTTACAAAACCTTCTTGGTTGTAACAGGCGACGACGACACTAAACAGTATTTGTGACAATTGACTACCTTCATGGTATAAGCTTTGTAACTATCACGAACCACGGCCTGAAGCGTGGCAAGCATATTAATCTACTCGGCGCTCGGCAAAGAAACCCAATAGCCATTGCACTCATATCTTTCGGTAACATTTTAGTCTGGATTCGTTTTACAGCTACTATCGAAAGATCGATTCGCTTGACCCGCTTTGCCGCGCCGCGCACCGGCAGACAGCTTCGGAATTCATGCGCCAGTTGCTGAACCGCTCGCCCGAGCAGGTCTCGACTGCAATAAACGCTCCGCACGCCAACGTATCAACCCGGAACGGCGCAAGAAGGTAACTTCAATTTGTGTCATAAGTTAAGCCGCCGTGCTCGGCCAGTTCACGAATCCTGCATACCCGAAAATTCAAAATCGCCCCAAGCCTCGTCCACCCGCCCTGCGCCTTCTCGATCAGCTCGATCCTTCGATTGCGGAATTGGATCGCGCCGTGCTGGAACAAGCCAAACTGCGGCCCGATGCGTGTCGCTTGATGACGCATCAGGGCAAGACGATCGGCTGCGTGGGTTTGCGTAAGTATCTCAAGAATTTCTTCCATAGTGCGACAAATACCATCGGAGCCGTCCCAAGAAGCAGTCGAAGCGCCACCTTTCGCTCTCCTCGCTGCCAGCAGTGCCGGAGGGCCCAATTCGCGGCGATTCCGCCGAGGACAGCGTATCGCGCCCAGCGGCGCTCCCTCCCTCCAGGGTACAATCCCTGTTTCTCGAACCGAACCAGACCAAGTAATCCTTCGGCTCCCCTTTTTACATTCAGTGACATGCTTGTCTCGTTTTCGCGATACGCAACGGTCAAGGGCTTTCGGACGATAACGCACGGTCCGTAAGTCCCGGCCTTAAGTAGAAAATCGACGTCGTAGGCCCAAAAAGAGTAGACGCCGTTGTGTCCATAGCCCCCCATCTCGTCGAATATCGACTTCCGGATGACAAATTGGCTGTCGGAACGGTCGTCGATTCTCACATCCTTCGAGATATAGTCAGGAAAACTTAGAACCTCCACCTGGCTCGATCCCTGTGGATTGGTTGGGATGGATTGTCCGTCTCGAAAAGGTTTAATGAACCCGAGGATGAGGGGTGGTGAATCAAAGGTGCGGATGATCCGATCATAGGTCGCAAGCGCGCAGGGAAGAAGAAGATCGTCACTGTCCAGCATGGCAAGGTATTCCCCACAAGCTAGAGCAGCCGCATTGTTCCGAGTGGCCTCTGCTCCTCGATTAGGTTGTCGAATGACCTTGATGCGTGTTCCGTACGATTCCAGCACTTGCAGCGTCTGATCTGTGGACCCGTCGTCAATCACGATCACCTCATAGTCCGTGAACGTTTGGGACAAGACGGAGTCGATGGTCTGCCGGACATACTTCTCTCGGTTGTAAGCAGGTATCAATACGCTGAATCGAACCTTCATTGCATCCTCCGCTTCGGACCAACTTGCCCGCCCGTATAAACTAGGATTTCCATTATCCGGGATTTCCATTTTGCCTTTCGGCTACAAGCAAATATACCACCGGTTGCCTCCGCCCTCCATCTTCTTTGCATCCATTCGAAGGCCAAAGACCCAGGCGCGCACAGCAAGGCCTTTGCCGGGACCCATAAACCATCATTTGCACCATTTCATTACAAATTGCCGGGCAGGTCAGATACGGCTGGGCAGAAACCGAGTGGAAAGACGGTTCTTATGAAGCACTGACTGTCTTTAGTTGATTGATTGGATTGTTGCTTTCTGCCGGGCGCCGCTCAAGCCGTATCCGGTACAGCGCAACGATTCCCAGTGTGACTCCAAGAAAAGGCGTGGCCATCGCCATGCCGAATTTTGAGGTTGAAAGTGACAGCAGGAACGCTATCAAGAGGACTGTTGCGACTATATCCGCCCTCCCGTCCCATGCTCTCTTGCAGAACATGACCACGACCGGAGCGCTGAGGGCCCAGTTGTAGAGCCAGGAGTACGGTGAAAGGCAGCAGGCAAAAAGCAGAAACATCATGCCAATTTCAAATTGCCGGAGAGCGGTTGAGTTCTCGCCCGGCTTCAACCGGCTTAACCAGCCCGCAGAGCAGAGGATCAGAGCGGACGCCACGCGCACAAGCCAGGCTAATCCACGCGAAGAGACGACAGGATGAGCTCCACCCAAATAGGTGAAGAAGATGTTTCCAAGAGTTCTGTTTGTATCAAAGCCGCCGCCTCCCAACTCTCCACCCGACATGGCCGGGAGTTGGTGCAGAAAGTAGAGATTCAATGCATCACTGCCGTTGACTGCCCAAAGTCCCAAGCCCAGCAGGATGCCCCAAATGGCCAAGCTGCGAAGGCACTTCCAGTCACGCCAGGCAATGAGAGGAATGATTACGACGATCGGCTCCAACTTGATCGCGATGGCCAGTGCAAACAGAAGAGCGGCGATATTCTTATGCCCGTGTACATAAAGGCTGAGTCCGATGGTCAGGAGAAACACAAGGGGGATTGAAACTTGTCCCCAATGAATGTCATTCAGGGTTGGACGAAATAGCAGAACAGCGGCAGCGACCAAGACGGTTGAGCCCAAAAATTTCACCTCGAGCACTTGAGTCAAAGCCCAGCTCAATCCCACTATCATCAGAACGTCAAGGGCATGCCATACAATCAATGCAGCGGAAGGTGAGAGTGCAGTCAGAGGTACGAGCAGGTCTGCAAGTGTGGGCGGGTAAAGATAAAGCGCGATCCGAGGTATTCCGTGGGCATGTGCCGTCTGAGCAAAAACTGTCTTTGGATCCGCTGATATGATCTCTGGATTCGTGTCCCGATCAACGACGTCATAGATGTGCATGCTCATATTGCTGCGGACTAAACAGGCGGCTGTGTAGTACATGGAAAAATCGAAGCCGGTTTCATACGGGGGCCAGAGCTTCGCAGAATATACTCCCAGCAGTATTGTGGATGCCGCAACCACTGCCACGATTCGAAACTTTACATTGGTTGCCATTGACCTACCCCGTTTTCCTCAGCCAAGCGTAGCTGGATGGAATTCCCTTTGGCATCCTAGCCGGGATTTCCATTATCCGGGATTTCCATTTTGCCTTTCGGCTACAAGCAAATATACCAACGGGTGCCTCCGCCGTCCATCTTCTTTGCATCCCTTCGAAGGCCAAAGACCCAGGCGCGCCCAGCAAGGCCTTTGCCGGGACCCCTAAACCATCATTTGCACCATTTCGAAGCGATTTCACGGACACCCCTCCCTCAACTCCTCTCCGCCGTCCAGATTGGATTTGCCGGGCTGCCGCGCCTCTCCAGCGGGCAGTGGCAAAGCCAGAATCCGCCGCAGCATGCTTCCAAACATGCGCCGCGTCAGATGGCTCTCCGCCAACAGCAGCCAGTAGTAGCGAGCATGCTTTACCAGCCTCCCGCCAGTCTTCACCAGCCGTTGCTGCAAACTGGTCAATGACCACGTTCCGATTCCCTTTGGCAGCACCAGCCGCCGCCACAGGTTTCCCAAGTTGTATGCGATCACGCTCAGCCACAGCCGCACCTCGTTCGACCGGAACCGGTGGCAACTCAGCCGCGTCATCTTCACCGCCTGCTTGCCCTCCTTGATCCACTGCTCAGCCGTACCCCGCTTATTGTAGAAACGCACCACCGCTCGGCTCGGCAGGGTCAGATTCGTCACAACGAACCCGATGCGCGGGAACAACTCCCCGGCATGATGTTCGACCTTCGCCACCACTCGCCGTGCCGTCGTCCAACTGGCGGCCTTATAGAGAAAGCTCTTATACCACACGATCGGTTTGTGACTGGGACGCCCCACCGGGCGCGGCAGCAGTTCAACCACATCCCGCTCCAGGTTCTCGTTGGCCGGAATACGGATGGCGTACTTCACGCTTCGGCTTTCCAGCGCCTCGTAAATCTCAGGCTTGGCGAAGGCGGCGTCGGCTCGAAACGCCACCTCCTTGCTCAGCTTCTGTTGCCGCTCGATCTCCGGCAGCAGGAGTTCTTCCCAGCCCTCGGCGCTGTGCACGTTGCCAGGACGCAGCTTGGCCGCCAGACAATCGCCGTCGCGGTTGAACAGCAATAGAGGGTGATAGCAGGTAGACTCGAAATGGCCGTTGTAAGCGCTCTGCTCCTGCTCCTTATGGGACGCGTCCCATAAGGAGCATTATGGTAAGTCCCGTGTCATGGTAAGAGACGCCTGCAACCGTAGGCAGTTTCTGAGGCAATCACCGTGATTCGTCTGACCCGCACTTCCCATAATCTCCGACGGTGAGAATATTGTAGCTCTCTGATTTCACTTCGCTATAGGAGGCTACGATGTTCTCAAATTGGTTTTCTGGTGACAAGTGCGGGCAGTATCGCACGTCACTGTACAAGCGGCGCATGGACCAAGTTGGAAGTAGGTTGTTGGAACTGCGCTACGCGAACGACGTAATCCGCCAGCATCTTCACGAATGGCTGCGCTTCTCCCGGCATATCGAGGAACGGGGTCTGCTCTTGCCGGCCCCAGTCACTGATACCGTGCGGCAATACCTGGCCCAGCGCACCTCGGGGACGAGTGCCAACCGCTCCCGCGTTCTTCGGGCCTCGGTCCGCATCTTCCTCGAAACAGATGAACGAGGGCAGTTTCGTCGGCATGTTCTCTCTCCTCCTCGTACCCCAGCTTGGTTTGGTCCGATTCTGACGCCATATCTGCAGTTTGTGCATACGCATCGCGGATTGGCGGCGAAAACGGCAAGGAACTACACCCAAAGGTTGTCGGCGTTCGCCCAATACTTGGAGGGCGCCGGCATCACAGAACTCGACCGGATTACGCCGGGGCACGTTCGTGAGTTCTACGAGAATGCCCAGAATGATGCACCTCGACGCTCGTATGGTTCTACCCTTCGGGTCTTTTTCCGCTGGGCCGCCGCGCAGGGATGGCTCTCCAGTTCTCTGGGTGATGCCATCCCGCGACCGCGACAGTATCGGTGTGTCAGCCTTCCCGCCCTGCCAACTCCACTCCTAATACCTCACTAACAGCCGTGGGAGACAGTCCCGAGAATGTACGCACAAGCATAACAAAAACAAAGGCCTCGAGCCGGCAATGGGGAACTGAGATACCCCAGCGACGCCGACTACCGACCCCGCGAAAGGTGTGTCTGTTTCCCGTCAGGCAACCTGGACCCGTCAAATCGATGGTGTGACAATAATGCGTCATAAAGGTCCTGAAAGGATGTCACTCAACCAATATGTCGGTAAAACAGCCGTCCTGCGGCAGACAAGAGGGGAGTAGGCATACGGAGAAAGATTTCGCCGACAAGCCACTGCACTCTTCCGTCGGATAGTGCGTCAATGGCTCCCTGGGGCTTCGGGAAGCGCCAATAGGTTACAGGGATGCGTCTGGCACCAAGCCTGTCCTTAAACGTAATCAAACCGACGTGCTTCCAGTCCGAGCGGCCCAAGTCAAGCTCGCGAAGCCCAGTTGATTTAGCTTCCTGGATCACCTTCCAGAAGAGCCATGGAATGCCCCCAAATTTATTAAGCTCAGGATCAGAAGAACCGTACTTGTACGTCATTGTGTTGCGGTGGACCACCGTGATAATGCTTGCTGCAGGGCGCCCCAGGTGAAACGCTATCCTTACCTGCATGGCCGGCCCCAAACATTCCGCGAGGTTCAGGAACCACGCCAATGGTTGCGGTGGGAGCCCATGTCTTTGCCGCATTTTTGCAAAAAGGCGGTAGAAGATCGCCAGCAGCTCAGGCGAGCGCCCCTCCCGGTATTCGAGCCTTTCCTTATCGGCACGCCTGATCTTTCGCTGAATGCAATCCTTGTGCAGTGACGAATATAATTCCTTCACTCCGGAAGAAAGATCAAGGGAATGAAAACAGTAATGTCTGTAAGGCTGCAACCCCCGTGGCCCTTGAGCAATCGTACTCCGCGGCCTCAGTTCAGTGTATTTCCAGTGCTCCTTTTGGAAAACCAGCAACAGAATACTGATCAGCTTCTCAAATTCGTCCTCACTCCCAAACAGCGGCTCACAATGGTCCGAGAAAGGCAGCGACACGATGCGGCGACCGGTAAGCCAGCTCTCGACACGGCAGAAAACCAGACCATTTCGTAGTTCGGAACCCGCGGGCGACGTCGTATACGCCACCGGCGTATATCCATAAGTCCGCTTCAACGATTCCAGCCACGGCTGAGAATGATAAAGACTAGAAAGTGGATGGCGGGCCACGAACTCAGGCCAACGCCGGTCCTCAAGAGGGTCAATTTGGTAGACTTCTGCCCCAAGAGATTCAGGCGGGTCCGAGGATGCCGGCCAGCTTCCGCGGTCATCAAGATGCAATCCGCTCCCTCCTCTACCTTCTTCCGAAACTATGTGTTGTTTGGAATTTCTCCACGAGTCCATGTTCATCACCAACCAATGGTCCATCGATTGAGATTGGGGACTCGTGCGGGGTTAGTGTCAAAAGCGTCGGCAACGCGCGCCACCCTATGTCCCCATCGCCCGCGCTCACCCGCGTAAACAATATAGTCTCCACAACGCTCGGCGAAGATCTGCGGTTCGCGTTCCTGTAGCTTGGCCAGGGGCGTGACGTAGCCGATGGCGGCGTGCCGCAGGTCTTCAGGAAGCTGGTATCTCAGTGCACCCTGCGAAGAGAATCGACAATAGATCCTGTTCGTATACGTGCTTCCTGGAGTCGGCGAGCCGGACAAATTCATGGTAGATTCGGTTAATCTCGTCATCTGAAAGTTCGTGGCCCATTTCCTTGAATTTATGGGCAAGCGCGTGCCGGCCTGAGTGCTTGCCAAGCACGATGCGGTTAGGTGGCGCTCCCACCGTCTCCGGCGTCATGATTTCGTAGCACAGCGGATTGCTGAGGACGCCATGCTGATGAATGCCTGCTTCGTGCGCAAAGGCATTCCGTCCCACGATTGCCTTGTTCGGTTGCGGTTCAAACCCCAGGATCTTCGATAGTAAGCGGCTGGTCGAGTAAATCTCCTCAATCAATTCCCGGATGGTCACGACTTCCTCGTCTGATGAATGGGCGCGAAAGCCGACGGCACGACTATCGGAAGTCGGTACTCTTGTTAGCATGATGCAGGTCCCTATCCTCGGAAAACACCGCGGGTGATTGTACTTGGCGCAACCCTACGTTACGGAGGAGTCATCCTGAGACTCCGAACGATAGGAAAACCAATTCAGTGGAACTGTAATTGCCATTTGGATGTTTATGCGGTGACGGTAAGGTCGAAGCACAGTCCCATTCCCCTGAGAAAGGTCCTTCGCGGGAGAGGCTGAAATTCAGAAGTCATAAATCAGCTTCCCCTTCTCCAACCTGGCGTAAGCGAGTCGCGCTCTTTCCTTGCCTTCTCCCACAATCTCCCAACCGTTTCCGCTTTTGACAATCTGCATCCGGCTCCTCTGCCTCCACCATTGGTTGAGCTCATTTGGCAGCGGAATCCATAGGCCAGCCTTGGCACGCAACTCGGCAAGATAAGCGAGGAGGTCCTTGAACACCTGCATTTCCTGATCCCGGGTCACATAATCCGGATGGATTATGAAGTTCATTACTCCATGCCTCTCGAGGATGCGGCTGGTCTGCTCTCTCCAGAGATCAAGGGAATAGTCTCGGAGAATGTGGAAAAGCGTATAGTCCTGGGTCGTCGTCACTGGGATTTCCAGGATATCTCCAACGAAAAAGGGAAAAATCGTACAGCATCCACCACCCTGGGGATCGAGATGGGCAACATTGGGAATCGACATGTCATATTCAAAGCATAGCGAGTTCAACCAATCAACGTTCCGATACAGGATGGCCGACCTAAACCCACGTGCCTTGAAAAGGCCGGCATACTCGTTGATGGCTTTCGCCCGGCGTTGAAACTCCTCATATTTTTCAAATAGCCGTCCATCGTGATTCAGGTCCTGGACATTCACCTCAAATCCGCGTTGGGAGATGCTGGTGAGGTAGCTCCCCGGAACCTTATAGCGGCGTTTCGGAATAACTTGGAATGACGCCTTGATCCCAAAGGAGTCATCAATGTCCATGAGACTTTCACAGAAATCCCTGCCGGCGCCCGTCTCAACGTCGTGAGTGATTAGAGCGCAGGCCTGCTTACCTTCCGGCCAAAACCAAATAAAGGGTATAGTGTGGTCCTTCCTCTCCCGGAGGATCAATACGACAATGGATTCAAGAATCTGCTCGACGGTCGTATCCACCGGCCAGCGAGGAAAAGGGCGTTTGTGCCATCCGCGCAATGAAAGCCTTTGAAGATGCTTGCGAACCGAGACCGGCAGCAATGGCCGGGCTGCGTAGTAGCCCATTCGGAGAAAGCGTTTCTGCTGCCAGTTGCGCGCCTCACGCCCTAGAGCGGTGGTGTATTTTTCCCGGCGGAGGGCTTCGACAACCTCGGACACATGAAAAGGAAGGGACACAACTCCTTGATCAACACGGGCGCACCCCAGAGCGTCGTATAAATTCCCCTTAATGGACCGGGATGGAACAAAAGCGGAAGACTTCCCGTAGCAGATCAGCTCGCTCCCGAACTTAAAGAACCCTGGTTCCCGAGATAGCTCTCCCCAAACCCCTATATTCATAAAATCATCAGGGCATCGAAAGTGATCGACAATCACTCGGTTACTTGGTTCCACGGTGTGCATCACAGACACAGGAGAACCCTCAGCCCTCGGGCAAAGGCAGGTTCGGAGTCGGCCGTAGATCTAGCCGCATGGATATTCTGCTCAACCTGAGAACGACACCAACCCTTCTTCACTCGCCACGCATCTGGATGTGAGCAGGGGGTATGCACAGCTTTTTCAGTCATTCCGTCGAGACCGCAACCTCTCCCCGGATCTTTTCTAGCACGATGCGCTTCTCCTCTTCGGCGGGAAGCTTCCGCCGGGTAACTTGGCGAGTGCGGCGGATCAGTGGATCGACAGCAGGACGATCACTGTGCCCTTTTGCTGAAGGCCCTCTGATAGGCTGCGAGCAGATTCTTGACGGAATAATCCCAAGCCAGTTCTTCTTCAACCCTTCTGCGTCCGAACGCGCCCATTCTTTTTCTTTCATCGGGATTCTCGAGCAGCCAGAGGATTTTGGCGGCGAAATCAGTCACCCCCTTCCGGCTGTCGGCGTACAGGGATGCTTCCTGGGCACTGAATCTACCCTCCCTCGAATCGAACTGAACGATGGGCTTGCCCAAAGCCATGTATTCCATGATTTTGATCATGGTGGAAATATCGTTCATTTGGCACGGCCTGTCCGGATTGACGCAGACATCGGCTGTTGAGAGAATCTCCAACAATTGCTCGTCGGGGATCATTCCGGTGAAGTTAACCATGTCCTCGAGATCTTTGTCATGTGTCATCTTCCGGAGTCCGGGCAATTCCGGCCCCCCGCCGACTAAGCAGAAATAAATGTCACGACGTCCCAAGGTTTTGATGTGCAGCGCTACATCCAGGAGGATATCCAAGCCATCTTGGAAATTCATGGCTCCGACATAGCCGATGAGGTAGGGCTTGCCGCATTTCAGAGCGGGGTTCGGGGGAACGGCTTCGAAAGTCTTTAAATCAGGCCCGTTGCGGACAATAAGCACATCCTCCGGGTCGATGCTGCCTCTGGTTACAGCGAGGTCTCGGTAACTGTTGTTGGTGGCCATGACGACGTCGCTGAAGCGGTAGGTCAGCTTTTCAAGCCAAATCAAAACCCTGTAGAGAACTCCCTCCTTGCCGTACTTGCAGAGATATAGTTCCGGGCTTGCATCGTGATGATCAAAGATGTACTTGACGCCTAAGAGTTTGAACGGCAGAGCAATCAGGAAAATAGTGTCGGGAGGATTACAGCCCTCCATGACATCGAATCCGCGTCGCAGATAGATCCAACAAGCGTACAAGAACTCCCAAAACAGTGCGGAGCCGTATTCGAACAGATGCGCGAGGGGGGTGCTTCCCTCTGTGGGCATCGGATGCCTGTAGATGTGGATCCCTTCGATAACTTCGTGCGCTTGCTCGTAGCCCTTGCGCCGCGGACACAATACGGTTACTTCGTAGTCGTTCTGGTGCAGTGAAGAGGCTTCCCTCCAAACGCGCGGGTCGCCAGGAACCCCTGAGTTTTCCTCGATGATGAGGACTTTTTTCTTCATGACAAGGGTCTCCTAGCCCTCCAACGATTTGTAGGGCCCAGCCAGCGCGTAAAGCATCGTCGCCTGTCCCCAGTGCAACGTGGGGGTTCTGTTGACCAGCCAAGGCGAATACCGGCGATAATAGAAATAACCCGTGCGATCTTGCATATGCTCAGTTGTCCACTTGGCGACTTTCAGCGCCAGCAACAGGCTTTCCGGATCGAGGTCACAAAAGAAAACGAGCGTGTCGATCGCCTGGGAACAGCACTGGATGTCGATCGGCTTGGTCTTATGGCTATAGTACCTGGGAGTCCATCCGGCAGGAAAAAGGTTTTCTTCCAGTACTCGTAACCGTTCATCAGGGTCTTACGAAAGCGGTCATCGCCCGTGCTTTCGATGTAATGTTTGAAGGAGTCCAACACATATGCCGCATGAAAGTTGTCGATCCAGTGCAGATTAGCTGCTCGGACAGTCGACAAATGGATTCGCATAATTGGTCCTTCAAACTCCTGCTCCTGGCTTGAGCCCCAGGCTGGTTACCAGCATATGCCGTCATAATTCCCCTTTTCGCTCCTGCGACGGGTAATCCGTACGAAATCCACCAGGACTTGGTCATCGCGCAACCGCTCCGGCACGTTCCGGAAGTCCGGATCGTTGTTGCCGATCACGACCGTTTGGGCGTGATCCAGAACCGCATCTTTCCCGCCGACCATAAGCCTGGATATGTGCGGAATGCGGTTGAGGATGAAATCCCGATTAGCGCCAAGCAGGCTGGCGATATTCACGTTCTTGTCATAAATGCGTAAGTCGAAACCTTTACCGATGAGACGTTCGATGATTTCGATCATGGGGCTCTCCCGGAGATCATCCGATCCCGCTTTGAAACTGAAGCCCAAAACTCCGATCCGTTTGTGTCCTTTTTCCATGATGAGCTGCAGGCCCCTGGCAATCTGCATTTCGTTGCTCGACAGGATGGAAGCAATAATCGGCAATTCCAAATCGCACATTTTGGCCTGATAAGCCAACGCTCGTAGATCCTTGGGCAAACAGGAGCCGCCGAAAGCAAAACCGGGAAGAAGGTAAGCGGGAGAGATGTTGAGCTTCTCATCCTGACAGAAGATCTTCATGACCTCGTGCGCGTCGATGGCGAAACACTTGCAGAGATTGCCGATTTCATTTGCAAACCCGACCTTGAGCGCATGCCAACTATTATCGACGTACTTGATCATCTCGGCAGTCTCAAAATCTGTCCTAATCAGCGGTGCATCGATCTTTCCGTAGAGCGCAGCCAGCATGTCGCCGCTGGCCTGGTCCAACTCACCGACAACCGTCTTGGGAGGGGAATTGAAATCCTTCACTGCCGAACCTTCCCGCAAGAACTCAGGATTGTGACAGACGCCGAAGTCAGCCCCGGCCTTCTTCCCGGAGGATTCCTCGAGGATGGGGATTACGATCTTGCGCATAGTTCCCGGCAAGATGGTGCTACGGATGACGACGACGTGCCGCGCGGCTTTGTCTTTGAGCCCCTGGCCGATTTGTTCGCAAATGCGCCTCATGTACCTCAGGTCGAGGTTGCCATTGGCTTGACTCGGGGTGCCGACGCAGACAAAGGACAAGTCTGTTTCCTCGATGGCTTGGGCCGGATCGTCGGTGGCGCGCAGTCGGCCGGCTTGGACCATCGATGCGATGATCTGACCGATATCCGCTTCGATGATAGGGGTTTGGCCATTGTTGATCAGGTTGACCTTTGTCTGCACCGGGTCGACGCCGATGACTTCGTGTCCATCATTGGCCAGGCATCCCGCCGACACCGTACCGACATAACCCAACCCGAAGACGCTGATTTTCAAGATGCGCTCCTTTTCCCTATGGCCAATAGGCCCTCGGACCCAGACTCTATCGTAGCGCCATATTTCGTGTCCGCACCCTCCACTTTAGCGGGCGCAGTTTGAAGCGCAGCCGTGGCGGCTGAGACCATGGCCAGGAAGGCCCACCACCATATCAGGGTCTGGTCAAAGTAGCTCGCCCCGAAATAAGCGAAGACATGAGCGACCATGATGGCGCCAAGGCTCCAGAAGAACCATTCCTGCTTTTGATCGCCCTCCACTTCCCTCCTCATCTTCCCCAGCCGACTGAAACTTCGCGAGATTATGGCGATAAAGCATATAAAGGCCAGCAGTCCCCCCCTTTCCCCTACATCCACATACTGATTGGCAGTGTCCCACATATACCATCCCCAGTTGCCGGTCTGATTTGTTCCAATCAGCCACCAGTCCCAAAAGTGCTTGAAGAAGGTGTCAACCAGGGCAGCGCGATCCCATCCTGTCGAACCTCCTACGATATTCACGTGGGAAATGACATACCACACCGGCACCTTCATCACCACCGCCAGACCCACGAGCGTCAGCACGATTCCCCAGCGCAGCATGCGCATGGAGCGACGAATGGGCCAGAGAAACAAAGCGCCCACTCCGGCGACGCAGGCGAGCACCGGCGTGCTCGAGGCCGCGGTGAAAACCATGAGGGTCGAACCGATCACTCCAAGAAAAGCGGCGAACTTCGCCCTGCCGCTCTTCCACAGCCAGAAGAACAGTGGCACCAGCGTCGCCCCGAAACAGCCGGCCAGGATGGCGTGCGCGAACGTTGCCTGCGCTCGTACCCGGCCCTCACGCACCGCGGGAGTGAGGAACGACGCACCACTCAGATAGCCGAAGACGTTGACACTGTGAATGCGCTCGTTCAGCATGCACGCGCCCAGGATCACAGCGAGGACCGCCAGCGTTTTGGCTGCCCGGGCAATGTCTTCCTCGTCCTGGATCACGTAGCGCAGCAGAAAGTAGCCGCCGAAAGCTTGCAGCCAGAAAGCCGCTTGATAAATCGCCATGCCCCCTTGCGGAAACAGCAGCACCTGGCAAACTCCAAGACAGATAGCCCACAAAATGAAAGCCTTATCAATTCCGTTCAATCCACCCGCAACCTGGAACTTGGCTCTCGCCAGGCGCACAATCCCCGGCAGAACAATGATGCGCATAACGGTCCAATGCATGCCTGCGACATAGAGCTGTGTCCACCTTGGGACCAGAAACACACAAAGCAAAAAGGGAATAACAACGTATTTTCTCGGCAGCACCAACATGAGCAGAATGGTGACCAACATCGCCACGATCACCGCGGGGTGAATGATCGTTTCAGGGATGCCGCCCCCAAATTCGAAGTTCTCTGGTTTCATACCGCCCTGATGTGAGCCCCAGCTTGTACCGCTGGGACTGTTTCGGTAGCCCTCCAAGCGCTCATGGTGCTCATGAGGCGCGCTTAACCCCTCATATCCCCTTCCGTCATCATCGCGGGTGCAGACGTGTTGTTGTGCTTGGCGGTCTCAAGCGTCTGGGAAGTTGCCCTCTGGCTGACGCGAGCACCTGTTGATAGGCCCGAAGGAGCAAGATACTAGCCACAGTCCACTGAGCTTTCCCTATAAAATTCGAGCCAACACTTCCCCCCTGCGAGAACTTGCGCTCCATTCTGAACAGCCATGCGCACGGTCGAATCACGAGACCTCGGGCTGCAACCATAGCGCGAGGGCACCAGAGAATCGTCGTGTGTATAGAATATCAACCAACCCTTGCGCTTCTCGTTCTCCTTTATCAACCGCGCTACCCGATCCAAATCATTCGGATCACCGTAGACGGAATTGGCCAGTAGCAGATTAGCTCGCTCCCGAACTCAAAGAACCCTATTTCCCGAGATAGCTCCCCCCCAAACCCCTATATTTGTAAAATCATCAGGGCATCGAAAGTGATCGACAATCACTCGGTTACTTCGTTCCACGGTGTGCATCACAGACATAGGAGAACCCTCAGCCCTCGGGCAAAAGCGGGTTCGGAGATGGCCGTAGATCTATCCGCATGGATATTCTGCTTAAGCTCACAACGACACCAACCCTTCGCCTGGAGTGTGGCAAATGGACAGGTGTAGATGCAATCTTCCGGTTTTTTCTTGACACACTCCAATCGGACGCAGCGGGACGAAGCCATCCCCTCTGATTCTGAAATACGAAGGTCGCGGCACTCTACGGTCCGTCGCCGACCGGCAAGGTGTGCTCGATTCCCCAAAGGCCGATGGGAGGGGATTGTTATTAAGTCTTTTCGCCACGCACCCAGGAGTAACTCGCCGTGGCAATGGCGATCAGGAAAAACAGAAGCGCTCCCTTAAAGAAACTCATGTACCAAAGAGTTTTTCCCTGCTGGACCACGGTGGTGGCCAGTATTCCAAAAGCGTTCAATGCCCGCAGAACCAAGGCGATCAGAGAGCTAAGCATACCCAGCCAATAGCTCCAAGTGACGATTTGTTTTTCCACGAGATGTCTCCTCTCCGTGCGAAAATGGGGCCCTTACAATGGGACACATGCTAATCGGGATTTCCATTTTGGATTTCCGGGTAGTTGACAGTGTACATATTGACCTCCGGCCCGACCGATAACATACACCTGACCGCCCCCGAATGCAATTGTCGGTCGGGTCTGATGCGCAAGGTGCATCCACGGGCCACGGAAGGGGCGATTTGTGCCTCTCGCGAAAACCCCAAAGACCGCAACTGGCCCTCTTTCGACCCGTGCCTGCGACACTTTCCCGCCCCTGCCTCTCTTGTCACTGAAATCCGCTCCGTCGGCGGCTCGCCTACCCCGCTGGCAAGGGCAGCAAGCCGATCCGCCGTACCATGGCCCCGAACAGTCGCCTAGTCAGATGGCTCTCGGCCAAGAGCAACCAATAATAGCGAGCAGGCTTCAGCTTCTCCGAACCCGAGTCGTTCGTCGAGTTCGCGCACCACGATCATGAACAAAGGTGCCGGAGATCAGCAAAGATCTAGTAGCCGAGACTCATATCGGAAATCCGGAGCAGATACCCCTCCCCGGATGGGCCCGAAGCGGGTTTCCTAACAGGCCAAGCCGCCAGTCCATCACGCGAACTTCCCCGCGCGCCTCGTGGCGCACTTTCCGGCTCGTTCCTCCGGCCGGACTATACGGATTTGTTCGAATTCCAATTCAGCGTACGTTCCAACCCTGCCAGAAAGCTGACCTTCGGCTCGAACCTCAGGTATCGCCGAGCCCTTCCAATGTCCGCCTGGGAATGTCGTACGTCGCCCAGTCGCGCGTTTGCATATTCAGGCTCTAGGTTGCGCCCGACAAGTGAGGACAGTGATCGCAGTAGATCATTAAGGGAGCGCCTCTCGCCGGTGCCGATATTGAACACCATCCCTTCCACGCCGTTGGCCTCGCACGCAAGCAGGTTAGCGTCGACAACGTTTTCGACATACGTGAAGTCACGCGACTGTTCCCCGTCACCATTGACGACAGGACGCCTGCCCGCGAGGGCCGCCTCTACAAAACGTGAAATTACTGCCGAGTAGGGGGAATGGGGATCCTGCCTCGGGCCAAACACGTTGAAGTAACGAAGGGCGACAGTCGGCAAGCCATAAATGCGGTAAAAGAGCACGCAATATTCCTCACCCGCATGCTTGGTAAGGGCGTAGGGAGAAAGAGGATTCTCGGGCATCGTCTCAACCTTGGGCAGCGTTTCGGTGTCTCCATAGACAGATGAAGAGCTCGCAAATACGAACCGCTTTACTTTCGCGTCACGAGCCGCCACAAGCATGTTCAAGGTGCCCGTCACATTGGCATTGTTACTCCGTATGGGATCATCGACGGAACGCTGAACGGAGGGAATCGCAGCCTCATGGAGTATGTAATCAACTCCCGCTACTGCCGATTTGCAGACGGCAAACTCTGACACGTCGCCCTCCATCAGCTCAATGCGGTTTAGACATTCCTCGAGATTGCTCTTGAACCCCGTGCTGAGATTGTCGAGGACCCTTACAGAGTGACCGACACCCAGTAGCCTGCGTACCAGCGACGATCCAATGAACCCCGCGCCGCCGGTCACGAGAAAAGCTGCCATGAAACCTCCCCCTCTACCATGGTGCATTTACGCTCGTCCAATGCGTGAATCCGGATTGACATCCCCATCCTCACTAAGCTAAATGCGAATCATCGAGCTAATGGATTTTGGCCAAAATGGAATGTGCGCAGGATAATGCATGAAACAAGTGTATGTTCCTGGCCAAGCGTTCCCTATAAAATTCGAGCCAACACTTCCGCGACCGGGAGAACTTTCGCTCCATTCTGAACAGCCATGCGCACGGTCGAATCTAGAAACCTCGGGCTGCAACCATAGCGCGAGGGCGTCGGAGAAACGTCGTGTGTATAGAATATCAACCAACCCTTGCGTTCCTCGTTCTCCCTGATCAACCGCGCGACCCGATCCAAATCATCCGGATCACCGTAGAGGGAATTGGCCAGAAGCAGATTGAGGTCAACGTAAGGGCCGTTCACACCCCCATATATTCCCCGACAGCTCATCATCTCTTTTCCCACGGCGAGCTTTGCCGAAAGCGTAACCTCTCCACGGGGAAATGCAAAATTACGGGTAGGGGCTTGGCCCCCCATTTCACGAATCGCGCTCCAGCCTTTTCGGACATCATCTCCAAAGGCGGTACACGACACCGCGCGGCTCGATTGGTGACTAAAAGTGTGGCTGGCCAACTCATGACCCTCGTTTGCCGCTGAACGCAGGTCCTCCATCCGGAATTGTTCGCCAAGCGCGTTCGAGGTATTCATCAATCCCATTGCGACATAGTACGTTCCCCGCACCCCGTAGTTCTTTAGAATCGAACCTCCCACGGTATAAGCGCTACGAGGAAAATCATCAAAAGTGACCGACACATACGGGCCCCCGTTCCCCAGAGGAACTATACGGCGATGAAGCGAGCACAGGATGCGCTTGCGCACTGTCCCGAACGTAGACCGGAGGCTCATCCCTTACCGATACGCAGAGCGTCTTCCTCAGGTATCCAAATGCGGCGTGGAATGGATCCTTTTCAAAACTTCCCTGTCATGGCAGTTGCCGGAGAAATTCACTTGGATTGTGCGCTGTGTGAGTTATTGCACGTGGTCGAGGTTCTCCGGCAGAGCGAGCAAATGCTCAACCTCAGATTGCAGCCCTTCATAAGAACCGACAGACTCTGCCCAGGGTCTGCCGCAAAAGCTGCCGTCCACACACACCCGTCTTCTATGCCAGCCCTGCTGCGACCGTATCAAAGGTCACGATGACCACTCGTGGAAGGTGCTTGCGCAGTGGCCTGCCTTCCACAGAACTTCCGCCTTAGGTTTCGCAGCCTGTCAAGCTGCTCGGCCCGGCAAAACTCGATAAACTCTTTAGGAACAACACGCCGTTCTCGACGAAAGCAGGCGCACAAGAATCCGCCCAGCCTCGCTAGACCGCAAACCACGTAGGGGGTCTGTTGAAAGCGCCCCAAACACTTGGCAACTTCGAACAAGGGATGGGCACCTAAAGAGTAGTCCATCAGGCCTTGCCGGAAGCAATAACGTACGACGCTCCTCGGCCTTCCCGTTGGTCTGTGGTGGTACGCCGGAAGCTCCGGAAATACCTGAACTCGCCAGCCTGAGCCTGAGCCTTTAGGTCTCACAGGGACGCCAAATGCGAATGGCAGCATACGCAAGCTGGGGCGATAGCGTCGCGGCAAAGGGGCAAAACTGCTAAGCGCTGTTTCTTCCGTTCGCTGTTGAAATCCACTCCCTGAAACATCTGAAAGGCCGCATCAAATAAAGCCGCAGGCGTTGCATTTGCTCCTCTCTCCGGAACCGAACAAAATCATCGGGGACTTGTCTTTTCTCACCCCGGCAATACGCCAGGATGAAACCGGCAAGCCTAGCTAGAGAGCCCAATACGTAAGGTTTGCCCGGAACGCGCCGAACCAGCCTGAAGATCTCGAATACAGGGTGTACCCCCATGTAGAAATCCATCCCTCCCCCCCTGTACGAGTAACGCAAGTTTCCGAAACCACTTCCCGTCGGCCGGTGATGCATAGCCTTCAACTCCGGGAATGACTGAACATGCCAACCCTTCATTCGAAGGCTAACCTCCGCGTAGGTGTCCGCGCCTGCCCAGGAAAACGGCCTATACCCTCCCAGTGCTTCAAGACACTCCCGGCGAAACAACTGAACCGCGTGCGCAACAGAAGTGACACTATTAGCGCGGCGGGACCAGAACTCTCCCGCCCGCTCCTCGCATATGAATCCGCCAGCCAACCCCAGGTTTGGATCCTGTAAGAACTTCCCCAGTAGGCTTTCGAAGTAAGTCGGTTCAAGTGATATGTCGGCATCCAGATTGCCGATAAAGCTGCAATCAACGTCCTTCAGGCGTGCAAACCCTCTATTGATGGCATTCACTTGGGCGGTAAGATTCCGCGCGTGTTCTTCCGTCACTCTATATAGCTCGATGAAGCTGTTTTGGCTAGCATACCTGTCAACGATCTCATCAGTGCGGTCGGTGGATCCGTCGCTGACGATAATCCATTTCTTCGGTGTTACCGACTGAGCAACTATCGAATCGAGCGCTCTCGCGAGGTATTTTTCCTCGTTGTAAGCCGCCGTTACTAGGGCGTACCCGATCCCGCCGCTCTGACAGTTTCTCGTCGTTCCATTCATTGCGCCTCCCTTTGTGTCCTTAGCCCCGTTAGCCAAAGGAGACATGCCAGACTTCGTCTCACCCTGTAGCCAGCCTTTGACCGGACCGACTGTTTCACAAGGTATAAGAACCCGTACCCAACAATTCTAATGATTTGCTGCAAGCATGTTGCCAGCCAGAAGCCGAATACGGCATGGAACCTATGGTGCTTCTCATAATACTGCATATTTGCTCGGTGCATTTCCACATAGAACCGGATCGGCGCTTTGGAAGAACTGGCAGCGCAGTGGTGGATGGCCTCGGCTCCGGGGTGAAACACCACCCTCCAACCGCTGTCGTGAAAGCGCTTGGGCCAGTCAATGTCCTCGCCATACATGAAGAAGCGGTCGTCCAGGAGGCCGACCTGGTTCATGGCCTCCCGCCGGATCAGCCAGAACCATCCAGTGAGAACCTCCACATCCTCGATCCTGTCGTATGTGAACCCTCTCATCATAAGATCGCCGAAGATCTTCGAACCCCTGCAGAGAGAGTCCAAGGCCAGTGCATTGCAGAAGCATTTCCACACCGTCGGAAGCTGCATGCAAGATTGCCCAACGCTTCCGTCAGGTAAGATCATCTTGGGTCCGAGCATTCCAACGTCTGCATGCTCCTCCATGTAATCCAGCATCTTCTGCAGGCAACCATCCGGAACCGCGACGTCGGAATTAACTAGGCAGACGTATTCGCCCGAGCTTAGATTGATCCCGATGTTGTTGGCCCTGGCGAACCCAAGGTTCCTTTCGTTTCGCACTAATCTTACGTGTGGAAATTGCCTTTGTACATCTTCCGCGGTGCCATCCGAGGACGCGTTATCGACTAGGATGAGCTCCAAAGGAAGGCAACCCCGGCTACGTTCAAGAGATTCCAGACACTCTAGTACGAGCCTTTTCGTGTTCCAGCTAACAATCACAACCGATAAGCTAGGTTTGGTCTGACCCATTGGTCTTTGGTGCCCCCAATGAATACTCCTCAGAACACTCCCTGAGTTCGCGGTGGGCGGATGCTGCGGCGCGTGTCAATAGCTTTGAGACACTCCCACACGGAATTTACTGACTTTTATTTTGTGGCGGCTTGTTAATCCACACCTCCTTTGGGACAGGGGTTGATTGCGGCGGACGACGAACAAATCGTTCCGGGTGGGCCTGGTATGCGGCATCGAGTACAACTTGGCGTTGCTTCACGATGGCCGGAGCTTGGCCATAGTGGACCATCGCGGGGGTGAGAAGCTCGATGCCCGAATGACGGTGCTCTTCGTTGTACCAAGCGAAAAACTGCTGGCAGAAGCTCCGGCTATCCTGGATGGAGCCAAAGCGTTCGGGGAAGTCCGGCCGGTACTTCATGGTGCGGAAGTGGCTTTCCGAATAGGGGTTGTCGTCGGAAACATAGGGGCGGCTGTGCGTCTTGGTGACGCCCAGATCCGCCATCAAGAACGCCACGGGCTTGGAGGTCATGGAAGAGCCGCGGTCGGCATGGAGGGTCAACTGGCCCGGCGCGATGTTCTGCTTGTCGCAGGTGGATTCGATGAGCCGCTTGGCCAATTCGGCGCTTTCGCGATGCGCCACCATCCAGCCGACCACGTACCGGCTGAAGACGTCCAGGATGACATAGAGGTAGAAGTAGGTCCACTTGGCCGGGCCCAGCAGTTTGGTGATGTCCCAACTCCAGAGCTGATTGGGAGCGGTGGCCAGCAGTTCCGGCTTCTGATAAGGCGGATGGGTGAGTTGATCGCGGCGCTCGCGAGTTTCACCCTCCTGCTCCAGCAGCCGGTACATGGTGCGGATGGAGCAGTGATACCGGCCCTCGTCCAGCAGAGTGGCATACACGGCGGCGGGGGAGCGATCTTGGAATCGTTCTTCATGCAGGCAGCTCAGCACGGTTTCCCGCTCCGCAGGACGAAGAGAGCGGGCTGACACAGATCGCGCGGCCGGGCTAAAGATGGGGCGCTGCTGCCGGTGGAACGACGACCTGGGGACGCCGAGGACGGCGCAGGCGGCCTGGATACCCACCACAGGAGCGAGTTCGGTGACGGCGGCCATCAGGGTTTTTCCTCCAGGTCCGGCACTAGGATCGGACGCCCCAGCAGAGTAGCCACTTTTTTTTGAACCTCAATGACAATCTCGGCTTTGCGCAGCTCTTCACTGAGGTGTTGGTTTTCGCGGCGCAGTTTCTGATTCTCTTCATCGAACGGGTTGCGCTGGGACTTGGGACCCCGCTTCTGGGGCGTCAAGGCATGCAGGATGCCGGCGGCGCGCTCCTTTCGCCAAGTCACCAGGTGAGAGGAGTACAGGCCCTCGCGGCGGAGCAAGGTGCCAAGGGCTCCCGGCTGCTCTTTCGCCTTATCGGTTTCAGCCAGGATGCGCTGCTTGTACTCGGCCGTAAAAATCCGGCGTTTGGGTTTGGCGACGACCTGGGGATCGGGGCGGGGGACGGCGCCGGGATCGGCGGCGGTTTTGCCTGCCTCTCCACTCCGTTCGGCCTCGCTACGCTCGGCCTCACTTCGCTCCGCGGCAGGCAAAACCGCAGGAATCAATGCGTAAGCTTTGTTGCTCGTCATGCTGAATTCCCTTCTCGCCCTACTCAGTAATTAAGGATACGGGAAGTGTCTCAGCTATATTGGCACGGAGGGCTGTGTCGCTAATCCGCCAGCGAGGCCTCGCTGCCTCTTGGCACGCTGGAGCGTGTGGCCCCGAAGAAGCGACGTCTGGTGCTGCCAATGCAGGTGCGTTCATGCCTCATATTGTCCTGACGATCCCGTCCTTGAGGTCTCCCACTCATGCCTCGGGCCAAGGTTGACCGTGACGGGGTTTTTGTTCTTTTCCGTAAAATGGCGAACGATCAGACCAATCGTTACATCAAGCGACGTCGACGGGCGCCACCCAGTGTACTTCTCAATTTTCTCGATCGAAGGAACCCTGCGCAACATGTCCTCGAATCCCTCCTCGTAGGCCTGATCGTACGGGATGTGGCAGATCTCCGAGTTGCTCTTGAGCTTTTCCTTGATCAGCAAAGCCAGATCATCGATTGAGATTTCCTCAGAGCTGCCGATGTTGAAGACCTGACCGACCGCCTCCGGGGTTTCAACCAATTTAAGCAAGGCCGCCACGACATCTCCGACGTGACAAAAACACCGCGTCTGTTTTCCGGTGCCAAATACCGTAATGGGTTTGCCGTCCATGGCTTGATGAACAAAATTAGGGACGACCATCCCGTAGCGGCCTGTCTGCCGTGGGCCAATGGTGTTGAAGAAGCGTCCGATGATGACTGGAAGCCCTTTCTCCTTCCAATATGCAAGAGCCAAGAATTCGTCAAGAGCCTTCGATGCAGCATAACTCCACCGGCCCTTGTTCGTCGACCCCAAGACTAGGTCCCCATCTTCACAGAAGGGGATACTCGCGCTCTTTCCATAGACCTCGGAAGTTGAGGCAATGAAAACAGGCTTCTTCTTCTTTTGAGCAGCTTGAAGCACCAGCTCCGTTCCCTTTACGTTGGTCTCAATCGTGCGAACCGGGCTCTCAACAATCAAACGTACTCCAACGGCTGCGGCAAGGTGGATTACCAGATCACTCTCATCAACGAGTTCGGCAAGCAAAACTCTGTTCATGACGGAATCGATCCAGTAGTGTAGCCTGGGCTCGGCTTTGATGTGGCGGAGGTTCTCCATACTACCCGTCGAGAGGTCATCTACGATGAGAACCTCATCGCCCTTAGCCAGTATCGCTTCGGCTAGATGGGAACCAATAAACCCTGCCCCACCCGTTATCAACACACGCATACTCATTCCTCCTTCAACACGATTTCCCTCAAGACGGCATTAAGCTCTGCTCAGGGTAGCGTAAGTATTTTGGATACTCGAGGCGCCGCAGGCAAGAGGCGAATGCCCGCAACGCAGCATGTTAAGTGCTGAGCTGCGGTCATCTTTTGCGGAACACCGCCTCAATCGCCGCACCGTGTCCTGTTATTGCCGCCAGCCGACGGAAGGGCGACAGAAAGCCCAGGCGGAAGGCTTTGCGAAATGCTTTCCAAGCTATGCTTGGTGTGGCGCCGCCGGCCGCCAGAGGGCTTCGCGAGATCCCGACTTTCATCAGCAGATCGTCAAAGACGTAGCGAACGCTTTGCTCGACATAGCAGTCGGCGTTCGTATGTAACAACAGCTCCTCAAAGCCTGAAGGCTCAAAGAGGCATCTCAAGGACGCCGGAGAAAAGTGGCAGAGGTGTCGCGGTAACTCCAGACCATACCAGTAGGACCGGAAAATGGACGCCTCCAGTGACTCAATATTCGGAACCGCCAAGTAGAAGATGCCTCCGTACTTGAGCCAATCCCACGCCTTCGAGATGGTCTCCACAGGGCGATAAACGTGTTCGAGAACGTGGAAGCACGTGATGACGTCGAAACTCCGTGAGGGGAAAGGGGCGTCGAGGACATCGCCCACATGAACGCGGGCGCCGGTGCTCACTTCCGCCTTCCGAGCCTCTTCGGCCGAAATCTCGATTCCGTAGAGATCCCAACCTCCGCCTTTAAACGTCCTGAGGAAAGCATCCGAGCTGCAGCCGATATCAAGCAGGGCGCCTCCGCTTGCCATTTTCAACACCCTGTCCCTTGGAGCACGCCACCGTGCATCAGGCTTCGTCTCGCCCGAGACCGTAACGGCCCTATGGTATGCCTCCCCGTAGTGATGGGGCATCTCCTCTGGTGCGGGCGGGTTCTCCAGCCAGACCGGTGAACACGCGGGGCACCTGACAAGCTGATAGAGTTCCTTCCCCAGGTGAAACCGGTCCGGAGCTTGCAGATGCGGCACGGATCCCTGCTTTCCACAAATGGGACAAAGTAGTGGGGTTCTTATGGAGGATTCGTCCACAGTCCGGGTTGGCACAAGGAGGCTGGAAGCCATCACTTTTCCCTTCCGGCTTCGGCACCATGGGTCGTTTTGTTATCTGCAAGCCTAGATCCGCTCGATGGGGCTCTGCCAAGGAGACGCCTAAGAACCCGTCTCAGACCCAACGGCAGCCACACCGAGGCTGCTCGGAGTAACAGGACGGGCTTTCGTGTCTCCTTGAAGCCCTGAAAATAGATAGCACTCGCGTCCTTTCGTCTTCCTAGGTATACCCAGTGCCCACCCAGGCTTCTAGTGTGAATTGATATTCCGCGATTGATAGCCGCCAGAGCTTCCCGATCATTCTGCAGACGGGCCTTTTCCTCGGTGAATACTTTCAACAAGAACAGCTTGTCCTGCTCGAAAAATTTCTGGTAAGTGCTATCCGAGGTGCGTCTTTGAATGACCAAGGGCCGGTTGAGGTATCCAAAGCGAGCCGAACGGGAAAAACGCAGAAACAGGTCCCAATCGGTACCCGACGGCCAGGCTTCATCAAACGCTCCCGCTCTATCGAACATTTCTCGTTTTACAATTAAGGCTGTTGGCTTAATCGGGACTTCCTCCAGCAAGCAAAGGTACATCTGGCGACCGCTAAGAATAAATTCGTCAACCACACGGTTTGCCTTGAGGAGTTTCGGAAAGGCCTTCATCAATCCGATTAGCGACGGAATGACCGTCTCGCCCCGTATCTCAGTGTCAGTGAAGACCGCATCTACCTCGGGATGTCGTAACAGAAACTCGACCTGACGTGTGAGGTAGTCCGGTTGCCACAAGTCGTCGGAATCCAGGAAAGCGACCAATTCTCCAGTAGCCGCCGCTATCCCCGTGTTGTAGGCAGCGCTGCACCCCCGGTTTCGCTCGTGGCGGATGTAGCGGATTTTCTCCTGGGGAAGGCTCGCGACGATTTCGCGAGTATTGTCTGACGATCCATCATCAACGACGATAAGCTCAAAATCGCGATAGGTCTGCCCGAGCGCGCTCTCAAGCGCCTCCCGAATGATATATGCGCGATTGTAAGTCGGCATGACCACCGATACCTTCATTAGCATGTCTCCTCAACCAATCAACAAAAACGGATGGCTTGCATGTCACCGATCAAGCCAACCCGTTGGAAATGGCCTCTCGACCGAAACTCCTCTGTAACATTCCTCGGACAGATTGGCGCAAACTCGTCTCGAGGGCCAGCAAAACCATGATTCCCACCGCTCCCCCCAGCGCAACCTCGGCAAGTAACAAAACCAGAGGTTTGCCGGATCTCAGCCAACCCGAGGATTCAAACAGAGCCAAGGCGGCAACGACGCTAACGGCAGACGTCGCCGATGGCCACACCGTCAGAGCAAGCTCCCGAAGAGATATCTTGCAGAGCCGCAGCAGCAGATAGAGAAACACGGGAGTCACGAGAAGTGCTCCTGTGGCAAAACGGGCGAGAGCAATCCCCATCAACTGCCGAGTCATATCGCTGTGACGAACCAGCACGCCGGCCAACACCAGAATCCCGGTCCCGACCGCGACGCGCGCCCACTCCAGTACTGCGAGCTGGTGTGGCCGGGAGAGAGCTTGCAGCAACGGACCTGTGAAGTAGGCAAATATCAAGGCCATGCTAAGTGCACACAGAATCTTGAGGACGCCTGATGCAGGTAACCAACTCGCGCCAATAGTGGCCATTAAAGGTCGACTTACGGCTGCTAGCCCGGCCAGCGCGGGTAAGGTTATCGCCGAACTGAGACGAATGCAGGTGAGGACACTGCGCCGCAACTCCTTGGGTCGATTCTGATGCCGGGAAAACTCCGGCAACGAAACCGCCTGAACGGATGACGTGGCTGCATTGACGACGGAATTGCTTATTTTGTCGGCCAGACGGTACAATCCCACTGATACGGGTCCGAACAGCAACCCCAGCAATACTGAACTTGATTGAGCTTCCGCGAACAAAGCAAGCTGAGCAACAAAATTCGAAACAGAAAACCCGGTCAATTCTTTCAGATGCTTCCATGAGAACTCGAAATTGGGGCGCCAGTGACTCAGCCTCCAAAGCAGCACGAGGGCAACGAACTCCTTGGAGATCTGCTGTCCAACGAGCGCCCATACCCGAAGTCCCGCGAAGGCCATCCCCAAGCCAATCACGCCACTTGCCAATACGGAGATATTGGCCCGAATCGCGAGACTCTTGAAGTCCATCTCTCTCTGGAGAATGGCATTTTGTATACTCGCCAGCGCCCTGATCGGTATGCAAAGCGATAGAACAGAAATGATCAAACCAGCGCCCGGAGCGTGGTTTCTTGAAGCCCACCATCCGCCAAAGAATATGCTCGCACCGACCAAAACAACACTGAGAACCTGGTCCATCCAGAACACCGCATCCAGGTGCTGAGGCTCCAACTCTTTCCTTTGGATCAGGGCCGTCATGAATCCCTGGTCCAAAAACATCGAGAGAAACGCCACGTACACCGTCGCGATCGCGACGACACCGAAGTCTCGGGGTCCAAGAATTGCCGCCAAAACGACGGCAAAAAGCGACGAAAACCCCTTTTCCCCCCAGTTTGCGGTGTACGACCACTTGATTGAATTTAGAAACGATTTATGACCGGACATAATTACTAATCTCTGGCGGCTAACGCCAATTCAGATTAGCGGCTGGAGATCGCCCAGCGGACTCCGAAATGTGCACTACGAGGAGCTAATCAGATTTTGTGACTTTAGGCTGTACACTTGCTCGATTCGTAGGGGCAGGCAGACTCACCTATCGCTCCGGACAGCGTCACCAGTGTCGCGGTACCAACCCCTAAACAGATAGTACCTCGAATAGCTCCAATAGCAAGTTTAGACTATAACTTGCTTGCAACCACAAGGAATTCAGGCGAAAGAAGATGGTCCACGACTCCCAGTGTCAACACGTCGGCGGCACGTGACCGGCGGCAAACGTTGATGGTCTTTTCAACTTCCATTCCGCCGGTCCGAAGCCACTTCCGGAGCGTGCCGCGTGAGGTCGCGTGCACACCCGTCTGTTCATAGCTCGCGAGACGCTTGGGGTGCCCAGAGCGACGGATCCCCTTAAGAAGCATACGGAGCCGGCCAAGGTTCGGAACCGAGATGATTACCAGCGAGCGAGCTGCCAGGAGAGCTCCAAAAGAACGAAGGACACTCGCGGGGTCCGGAACTAAGTGAAGCACGTTCAACAGCAAGAGACAATCAAAGCGCTCGCCGCTCAGCTTCTTCTGCACAGCTAGGAAGTCGCCGTGCACCATTTCCACACCTTGGGCTTCCGCGCCGCCAGGGATCACCAAATCCAGGGGCACGGCCACTACCCGTCGACCCCTTTCGGCAAGCCACGCCTCCGTAGCGCCCCAGCCACAGCCGATGGACAGCAAATTCCGGGCTCCTTCGGGAATGGCGGAGAGGACCTCCGGGCTGGCCGGCTCGTAATAATCCTTCGAGTACCTACACCCTTTCAGTCTCGTTTCCGTCTCAAAGAGAGACACCGGGTGCTGGCCATTCTGCCCGATCTTAAGGAGGGCTCGAACCTGGCGCCGTAACTCCGGGTCACCCACTCCGTACCTGGTCCCCACATATTTGTTCGGAAGATGATGCACCAGGAAGTCGTCCAGGTGCGAAATGCAGACGAACTTCTTAAAACCGCACTGTGTATAGGGGTCCGTCGCCGCCGTGCAGAGTAGATCGTACCGTCCCTCATGAGCATCCACCAGGTACCCTCCGGACTTGATGGCGCGGCGGAGCTGCTCTTGCGTCAAGACGCAGCAAGCCGCATGTTCGTTGGTGAAGAAGGCCAACGTATAGGGGCCACGCGAACGAACCGACGCAGGATCCCAGTGAAAATGGGAGTGCACATCGGGATAGTTGATATTGCCATCCGCACTCTTTTCATAGCGAAGGAAACCCGGCAGTTCGTCCTCGGGCAGAACCGCGGAAACTTCCAGGAAGGCCCGAAGGTTCTTCTCCCGGATCAGAATATCGTCTTCGGAATAAATGAAGAGATCGTAGTCGTTCAGCCGGTCGGCGGAAATCCGCTTGTGGGGAAAGGGAAGTGACCAGGGATTCTTGCCACGCAGATCGACCACGCAGACTTCCACTTTCGAGGCCACATTCTTCGGAATATTCGAGAGCACCACGATGTCCACGTCGAAAGACATGGAGTGATACTCTTGTACGAGCTGGAGCAAGTAGTGGTCGTTTCGGGTGCCATGGCTGGCAATGGCGACGAGAATTTTCAAGGCGCTCCTTTGTGGTTGGATCGGGGGCTAGTCGACGGCAGTTGGCCGAAGGAAGTGCTGCTGGTGCCGATATGCGCTTAAAGGCACGGGCTGTCGGGTTTGTCCAGAGGCATCTGTGGGGCCCACACAGCCGAACCCGCACCGCAGTCGTTCTATTTGGAGGGCAGTACCGACTGGCTCGATAGATTCCCAGGGCTCATTCTAGTGTGCGACGGCGGCTACGCCGGTCGGCGGAGCCGGAGCTGTAGCCTGGTACTCGTAGGCTCCTGCATCCCACGCGCCGCTGGCTGGACGCGCCACCCCGTTAAATACGGAGCCCACACCATAGGTTGAGGGCGCTCCGTAATTGAGCGGCGTAATGCCCAGGCTTGTGAGGTTGGCACCAAGTCCGATGGCCGGGGAACCAGACTGCAAGTAATAATTTGAGGTCAAGTTGGGATTACTAGTTGAGGAGGCATCGTCGCAGGTTCCCGAGCCGCCGCCTGTGCCACCCTTGCAGCCGGAGGTCCAACCTGCCAGGGTCTGATACATTACGCCGTTCCAGTTCCAACCATTGCTGTTGAGATCGTAGAAATCGTTGTAGTTCGTGAACGTGAGCGTGGACCATGGTTGGTTAGTGCTCTCTTGGTGCCACGCCCAGGCGGTGCCATTGCCGATGAAGATGTTGTTCTCGAAGGTGTAAGGCGTAACAGTATCACCGTCCATATCGAGCGAAAATCCCCCGTTCACTAGCGTGTTATTGTAGTACTTCATGGGGCCAAGGGCGCTTGCATGAACATACATCCAGGCATCGTTGCCAGACAGCATAGAGCCGGCCCCCACCAGCAGATTATTGAACACAGTGCAGGCGCTGCCACCGTTGGTGAGATTCGTAGCGCAGTAGATCATGCCAGTAGGACTGCCAAGGCCAAGGTCACCGTGAAAGTAATTGTCGTAGACGTTCGGGGCCACCTCGGTAGTGCTATCGCTGAAGGAGATCATCCCATCGGTGTGGCAGCCATTTCCCGTCCCTGGCCAAATCCAATCTGACCAGTTGGACACATCGTTCATCCAGATGTTGATGGCCCCTTGGCCGTTGGGCTGGATGTGGTGGCAATGATCTGCAAGGGTATTTTGAAAGATGTGAAAACCTGACGGCGTAGAGTTCGACGAGCATGAGGGAGACAGGCTGGGACCGCCAGAGTCAGCGGTATCGGTCGTAATCCCGTAGTAGGAGTTCCCCGTCGAATTGTTGCAGATGTAGGTGTTCGTGGACCCGTTATCCACGCGGATTGCTGCGTTGTTTCCCTCAGCGTTGCTTGCATCAGAACAGTTCGTTGCGCCGCAACTTATGTAGATGTTGTTAATAGTAAAGTTGCGGATTATGTTATAGCTTCCACCGGCGTACACACCAACACTTGCCTGCTGATTCGAGCATGTGCCCCCCAGACAAGTCATCGTAGGACTGCCGTTCAGGGTGTTTTGGATGACTCCATTCGTGCCGCCGTCGATGATGATGTATTGCCTGTTGATGGCCTGGATTGCCCCACAGTCCGAGCTACATGAGCCTTCCTGCGGATTTCCAGGGAAATACGGAGCCTGCATAACCGCACCAGCGGCAAAGACGAGTGTGATAGGGTTGCCGCTCGTACCGCTTCCCTGAAATGTCAGCGCGGGCGAACCGGCGGTGAACGTCCCCGTGCCGCAATAATGAACCGTAGTTCCCGGCCCAATCTGGGTTGAGCCGCTTCCCCAATTGCTGCGCGTATTGAAGAAGCTGGCGGCGTAGGCGTCGTTACAATCCGCACCGTCTGCCGCTCCAGCCGCGCTCTGGGCGATGTATATGTTGGCTGCGCTGCCCGCAGCAGGTATACCGTACCCCAATACTAAACCTACGAGAGTTATCGCCAAAATCAAACCTTTCGGTAACAATCTCATCGCGACTCCTTCCCAACTAGCCTGGTGACTCCCTGCAGCGCCCTATCTGCGACATACACAGTCAAGTCTAGCAGATAATATACAGAGCATGGCCACTGTGTCAAGTATCGGGACCTGAGCCAAACCTCCTGCCATGACGACCTCGTAGCACAACAACCTATACCTGCAACCAGACAGTCCTTAAACAGGATACCGCGACAAAATTGCAGCGCAACGGTACCGAAGTACTAAGCCGGAATCTCCATTATCGAGTCCCAGTCCGATCGATAACATACGCATGACCGCCGCTGAACGCAATTGTCATTCGGGTTTGCAGTACCAAGTGCTTCCACAGACCACGGAACGGGCCGGTTTTGCCTCCCCGGAGAGTGGTCAATTTAGAGCCGCCAATGGGGTATTTCGTTGGTGAGAATTCGAAACAGGAAGGCCGGGAGGAACAGCGCGATAGCTTTGGGATTCTATGTCTTCGGAATAACCATCGGACGGCGGACGTTGATCGGACTCCGCTTCAAACCCTGGGTAAGAACGAGCCGAGGAACTCTGGCGTTCAGGAATGGCAGGGCCGCAAAAAACCTGCTGTCGGGAGCATCGTAAGGTTCGTAACCCGCCCAATCCTGCGCCCCACAATGAGCCAAAAGGTTCCGGAGTGCTTCTTCCATGTCATTTTCCGTTACGCCTGATTGACCCCGAGTCATAAACATCGAGCGTCAAGCACAAGATTGGGAAGTAAAAGACTGTGGCGACACGGTCCGTTTGTTGTACGCGCTAATCAGAACCTCGAGGATGCGTGTCGCCGCTTGACCATCCCATTTCTCCGGCATGCCACAGCCGTCCTTCCTCCCCAACTGTCGCTGAATCGCGGCCGCGATTTTCTCTTTGGTGGTTCCTGCGAGGATATTAGTCCCACGCTCGAGGGTCACTGGCCTTTCAGTGTTCTCCCTGACCGTGACGCAGGGAATTCCGAGGCATGTTGTTTCTTCCTGGATGCCGCCTGAGTCAGTTATGACGAGCGTCGCATGCTTCATCATACAAAGAAAATCCAAATAGCCGAGGGGTTCGGTCAAGATGATGCCGCCCTGCCTACTTCGGGAGTCTCGCGCATCCTCTTTTATTCTTGTTTCATTAATCTCCAGGCGGAGCTCGGTCCCGAACTCCATGATGCGCTGCTGGGTCCGGGGATGGGCGGGGAATATGATGGGGCAGTCCTCGGCCAGTTCCTTCAACCCCGAAAGGATATCCAAAAAGGTATCCCGATTGTCGACGTTAGACGGGCGATGCAGAGTAAGGAGCGCATAATGCTCGATCGGGCTGCCTTCGCCATTACCACCTGCCTGGGCTCGTAGCCCCAGTCTCTCCAATATGGAGGAGCTCTCGGCTCTTTCTTTGAAAACCAGGAGCGAGTCGATCATCGTGTTTCCGACAAAATGGATCGCGCGGGGGGAGATCCCTTCGTTCCGTAGGTTCTGAATCCCGCTCTCCTCAGTTACGAAAAGCAGGTCGGAGATATGATCGGTGACAACACGGTTGACCTCTTCCGGCATTGCTCGATCGAAAGAGCGCAAGCCCGACTCCACATGCGCCAGCAAGGGGCGCGTGCCCGCCAAATCGAACGCAATCTTGGCAGTGACTAGGGCACACGCAACAGTGGAATTGACGTCCCCAACCACGACGACTACGTCGGGCCGCTCCCGCAATAAAACTGCCTCAAACCCCTTTAGAATCTCCGCCGTCTGGACCGCGTGAGACGCGGAGCCGACGCCAAGCTGGATGTCTGGAGGGGAGAGGTTCAAATCCGCGAAAAAGGAGTCGGACATCAGCACGTCGTAGTGCTGGCCTGTATGAACCAGGATGTGATCGATCGAAGGGACCGGAGCTTGGTGGGTTAGCTCAGCGCCAGCCTTGGCTACGGCTTGGTTGTACTTCCAAATTGCCGCGATGATGGGAGCGGCCTTCATGAAGTTAGGTCGTGCGCCCACCACCGTCATGATCTTCATCTTTAATTTCCTGTAAGCTTGCACTGGGGATATCTATGGAGTTTTGTGCGGATAACAACGAGCTGGCCCCTAGGAAGCCAGGCTCACCATGCGAGCTACGTCAGGAGCCCGCGAGATACTCTCCGCCTCAGCGAAGTCCAGTACCTTCCGAGCAATTCGATCCTGCTGCGCCGCGGAGAGACCTGCGAACATGGGCAGCGAGAGGATGTGTGAAGCAGCCTCTTCGGAGACTGGGAAATCACCCTGTTGGTAGCCAAGGTCTTTATACGCTTTTTGCAGGTGGAGGGGAATGGGATAATGAATTCCCGTCCCAATCCCAGCCTCACCCAGGTGTTTCTGAAGTTGTTCCCGGTTCTGAACCTGGACGACATAAAGGTGGAAAACCGCTTTCGACCAGGAAGGCTCGAAGGGAAGCTTTATTACCTCGGAGGCCGCACCTAAGAGCTCCTGATATCGCGACGCACATTCCCGGCGCCTTTCATTCCACGCCGTGAGATGCCGGAGCTTGATTCCCAAGATGCCAGCTTGAATCGAATCCAACCTGCCGTTATATCCTCCCATCTCGTGATAATACTTTTGGGCCTGCCCGTGGTCCCGCAACATCCGAACCTTCTGGGCAAGCTCCGCATCGTTGGTGGTAACAGCTCCGGCTTCCCCACAAGCTCCCAAGTTTTTTCCGGGGTAAAAACTGAAAGCCGCCGCCCTTCCCATCGAACCCGCTTGCTTACAACGGTTGTCCCGGCGCGAAAAGTATTCCGCCCCATGCGCCTGACAGGCATCTTCAATGACCAGCAAGTTGTACCTCTCAGCCAGTTCAAGAATGGGATCCATGTCTGCCATCTGCCCATAGAGATGCACGGGGACGACGGCTTTCACTCCCCTCCCCGTCTGTTTGTCCACAAGCTTGCCGTCGCTATCGTTTGGAAAGCACTCGTCCGCGAGGTAAGCGGCGAGCCTGTTCACGTCCATATTGTAGGTGCGTTCGTCGATATCCACGAATCGCGGCAGGGCGCCACATTGAGAAATAGCTTCGGCTGTAGCGATAAAGGTATTCGGCACAGTAATGACGGCATCGTCGGGACCAACTCCTCCGGCCATCAGTGCAAACCGCAGGGCGTCCGTGCCGCTGCCCACGCCGACACAGTGCTGAGTATCGCAGTACCTGGCGAAAGTTCGTTCGAAATCCTCAACCATGGGACCGCCAATAAAGCCAGCCGTCTCTAGAGCATGCTCGAATACAGCCGTTAACTCGTCTTTTAGCTCCCTATGTGGAGTGACGAGATCAAGAAAGGGAATTCTATTAGTTTCCACGACTTGCCTCCTCCGTCATCTGCTGGCCTAGTTTCCGCAACAATCTGGCGGGATTCCCCGCCACAATCGCGTTCGCGGGAACATCTCTCGTAACCACACTCCCTGCCCCCACGATGGCATTTTCGCCAACCGTCACTTTTGAAAGGATCGTGCTCCCCGAGCCAATCGAAGCGCCTCTCTTGACCAGGGTAGGCTCCACTTTCCAGTCTTTCCCGGTCTGCAGCGCTCCGCGGGGAGTGGTAGCCCGCGGATAGGCGTCGTTGATAAATGTCACATTATGTCCTATGAATACGTAATCTTCTATTGTTACGCCCTCACAAATGAATGTGTGGCTGGAGATCTTGCATCTTTGCCCAATCTTGGCGTTCTTCTGCACTTCGACAAAGGCGCCAACCTTCGTCTCGTCGCCAATTTCACATCCATACAAGTTAATAAACTTGGAAAGCTTGACTTCTCTCCCCAGCTTGACATCGGGAGCGATGCAACGGAATTCGCTCATATCCGGATGATCCTCCCCCTCTCCCTTATCGATTGGTTTGCAGCTTCCAGCATTTTCACGACCTTAAGTCCCGCCTGGCCGTCATTGAACGGCTGCTTGTTATCCTGGACACAATCAATGAAGTACTCACACTCCGCCTTCAAGGCCTCAGTCTGCTCCACCTTCGGCGCCCACATGTCACCGGAGCGGTAACTGACCAGTAGGTCATAGACACCCTCACGGTTGGTGATCTGAGCGCCCTTGTCGTATACCTTCACTTTCTCGTCCGCCTCCAGGTCGTTCCATACGACCATCTTTTTCTCTCCCCCAATCAACGTGGTCCGGACCTTGACGGGCGAAAGCCAATTGACGTTGATATGAGCGATGATATTGTGCTCGAAATATATTGTGATAAAAGCAACGTCCTCTTGGGAATTCACGTGTGTTTCGCCCGTCGCCACGATAGCTTCGGCCTTGTCCTTGATCAGATGATTCATGATGGAGAGGTCGTGGGGCGCCAGATCCCAAACAACATTGCAGTCATGTTGGAAAAGGCCCAAGTTCACTCGGGTCGAATCATAGTAATAAAGGTTCCCCAGCTCATTGCCATCGATAAGCTGGCGGATTTTCTTGACTGCTCCGGTGAAGAGGAACGTGTGATCCACCATAATCCGGAGATTCTTCTTTTCCGCGAGTTCTATCAATTGCCGCGCTTGTTCGGAGGTTGTTGTGAACGGCTTCTCCACAAAAACGTGCTTGCCATTCTCCAGAGCAGTTTTCGCCAGTTCGAAGTGCGTCCAGACTGGAGTCACCACAGCCACTGCATCAACATGCGGGGATGTCAAGACACCGCCAAGGTCCGTGGTGACTTCCACGTCAGCGTAGGCCTGCTTGGCCCGCTTCAACACCTCTGTCTCCTTATCACAAACGACCAGGACGCGGGCCCCGTTGGAGCTGTGGAAATTTCTTACGATTTGGGGTCCCCAGTAGCCGTATCCGATAACACCTATTCCAATCATATTTCACCTCGGGCAGGAGAAGCCGCAAAGAGAAACTCCTGCCTGCAGAAGAGTAGAGGAGATTGCCTTTTCGAACCGGGGAAAAGACAACTTCACTCTAAGCGTCGGGTCTTCTTGTCGAGCATTCGTTCCGCTGACGGCAGAAAACAAGTTAGGCAATAGATCCTTGGAACGGATTTGCCGGGAGGCAGCGAATGGTCAATACGCTCCTCCACCAAAGAAAACGGCCCGGGGCGTCTTCAGGAGAATCTTGAAGTCCAGCCCGAGCGACCACGTTCTAGCGTATTCCAGATCCAGGCGAACCATATCCTCGAACTTCGTCCTGCTTCGTCCTTTAACCTGCCATAGCCCTGTGATTCCAGGCTTCACTTCGAGGAAGCGGCGCCGGTGCCAAATGTCGTAAGCCTCAACCTCATAAGGGATAGGGGGCCGCGGTCCCACCAGGGACATCTCGCCCTTCAGCACATTAAAAAGTTGAGGAAGCTCGTCCAGGCTGGTCTTCCGGAGAAATTTTCCGAGAGGTGTAATCCGGGGATCATCTTTTATCTTGTAAACCCCTCCGTTCGCCTCCCCCTCCTCATCATCGTCCTCCCCGGAAATAAGCCGCGCGACGTAATCCTGATGAATCTGCGGATCGTTGCCGAAATACATCGATCTAAATTTCAGGAAGGTGAACCTGACTCCGTATTGCCCTACACGTGTTTGTTTGAAGAGTGTGGGCCCCTTCGACGTCAGCTTGATCGCTATGGCGACAGGGAGCAACACCGGCGAAAGCACAATCAGGGCGGCAAGGCTCGCGGCTATATCGATTGCCCTCTTGATAAACCGGGCGGCCTTTTTCGCTTCATCCTCTTGAAGGAAATCGGGGTACAGCCTGATATCTGCCGAACCACCCCCCTGGGCTCCAAGATCGTCCGGAAACACGTGGAAGGAGATATGGACCTCATTCATTTGGCCCGTTCCGAGGTTGACGCGGAGAGCGGAGTTTACCTTGCAGAATACTGTGTCGAGCGCGGAGTGCATGTCGGCTGAGCCAAACTCGGTTAGGATGACGCCAACCACAGAATCTTCGCTGTACCAACCCCGAATGTCTGTCTCCCGGGTAGACAAAGAGAGCGCGGCAGTCAATTGCTCAAGGGCCACCTCCCTGCGATCAGTTCGAAGCAGCTCCCCGGCATCCACCACCATGAGTACGAATTGCTTCCGCGAGCGCTCGGACCTCTTCCTTTCGAGGGACAACAATTTCGTGAACAGCTCTTCAGAGATCAGGCCGAGGTTCCCGCTCCGTGAAGCTTCAGCCTCACCATTGAAGCCGTTCGGCCGTTTTTTTGTCTGAGTACCTCTTGGATTTGGCCTGATGGCGAAATGTTCGAGAAGCATCGTCGTTATCCTTTGCAATCAGATTTATTGGCCCACACCCTTGCTCAAAGGGAGAACTTCACAGCAAGGAATCTGGGAGTGGAAGATGTGCGTCTTAGCTGAAAATCAGATCACCGCAGCAGGGTAATACAGCAGACCCAAAGGTCCTTGGTCACACGAACAACTTGAGACGTTAAGTGCAGTTTCTAATCATGTTGCCCGGCTTCGCGTTGGGTTGCATGGTTACTGCCCCAGGGGAATTGCTTTAAGTCGGTAGTCGATGCCGATCGTCACTAGGTTGCGATCGAAACTCGCCGAAATCGGCATAGTGCCTTTGCTCAACTGGTGGGTAGTGTTATAGGAGATGCGGAACACGGAGCCACGCGATAAGGGGCGATCAAGACCGAATGCGCCGGTCAAAGCATCAGTCCTTCCGCTGGCGAACTGTAAGAGCGAGGTATCCGCACGGGCAGCACCGCCCTGCAAATTTGCTTCCCAGCGGCCGACCAAGCGCCGCCTCACTCCAAAGCTTGCTGTGGTGCTTTTCACCAAGGCGTACAGACCCCCGCTGCCGGAAACAGACCTTTCGACCGACAGATCCAAGGCAATCTTCCGAACTTCTTTGGTAATATTTCCTCCCCCAGTGGGTTGAAACTGTCCGGCGACGCCGACTGCGGACTGACCAATTATGCGGACATATTCCGGCCCGCCGAAGAGGGTCACTGTAACCGTAGGGGCCAAGCGCGCTCCGACGGAGACGACCGCACTTTCCATTTGAAAGCGGAGGTTGTTGCCGAAAGCTTCGCCCCCCTTAAAGGTAGAATCTTGATGCAGCAGGAGAAGACCGAAACTGGTATGCTCGGTGACAAGGTATTGATACTGGAAACCGCCATTTACTCCCGTGCTGTTGTACAAGGGCCGGCCCGCTTCCACTTGGCTCCCGAATTTCTGCTGATCGTAGCCACCAGTGAGGGTGAGAGACGTCCGATGGCTCTTCACATACGTGAGATCCAGCCCGCTTGAATTCGACAACGTTCTGACCGTGTATGGGAGAATCGTCTGATTCAGGGTGGTGGGCGAGCCAAACCCCGACATAATCTGCTGCCCAGTGAGAGATTCAAACACTCCGTTTTGATAACTAAAAGTGCCATGCAATCCCACGTTGAAGTGGGAACCCAACCGGTAGGTCAGGTTCAGATCGGCAGTATGGTTGAGCCGGTCATACTGGTCAATTTGCCGGTATAAAAGGAAATAGGGCAAGTAATCAAAGCTGATCGTCAGGTTCTCGGTCTGCCTCGAAAGGGTGAGATGCGAATCAAACGAGACCGCTTCATCGCTTAGCCGTTGCGAGTTTTTCTGGAGAACGTTGTCATCGTAGAAAGTTGAGGCGCCCATGCTGAGCGCGAGCTGGTTGACGGGCGCAGCCTCTCCCGCATACCGGAGTGGGGTCTGCACTCCGCTGCCATACACCGACGGTTGAGCTGGGGCCGGTGCGGCTGTTTGGGCCTCAAGACCAACTGGCAACAACATTACGAAGACGACAAGGGAAATGGATGCACGCAACTTTTCTTTCAAGGAACAACCCTTGTTGATACTCTTGAGCTCCACGTTCTGGCTCAGGCTGCGATCCTTAATTACTTGCTTGTAGTTAAAAGCCAGAAGGCTTTGTGGACCATCTTCCATTTGTCATCCCCGTGCCATGCGATAACCATCTATGGCAACCGCAAGGGCTAGCGGAATACCCGAAATGGGACTTTCTTCTATGCGAACCACCGCTCCCCTACAAACAACCCCCCCCGGAGCTTCTCCGAGGATTGCAGCGGGAAGCTCAAATCTCAACTCGACTGTGGTTTTTGGCTGCAAGGGGAATTCGGCGCGAAACAGAACTCCCGAGTAGCTGACGTTCTCTGTCATCCCCTCAAACCATTTCGAAGTGTGTGGTTTGCGGTAGCGGATAGGAATGTGAATCGCAAAACGCTTAGCGCGTGTCGAACCTTTTGACGCCTGGTCGAGTAGAGAGTTAGACATGGCCATAATCCCGGCACCGGAAACTTCCTCCGATTAGCCCGCGTGTCCTTTCCATGCACTATTGTCAGATTGACTCAGCCACATAACGAGAAAAGCCGAGACCGAAAAAACCAAGATGAGCTGGGGATCCCTCCGTACTGGTGCAGCAAAACAGTGAGGAAGTGCAGATTCGGACGAACCGAGAACCAAGAGATAGTCACCATCGTCAGGCCGTTCTTAAAGATTGTAATGGGGAATACAGCCAGAATTAAGCCAGCGACCTTGCCAGCAACGCTCGCGAGGAATTGGGGCTGAATGTTTGGGTCGAGAGGCAAAAAATCAGCGCGGCCCACGCCAGGGTTATAGCCCACCAGCCCACGGTGATTGACTTTGTGAAGTCACCTTCCACGTTTACCCAGTTCCAGGCCCTCTATGACGTTGGGCTTTGTCTTCTTTACGGGAGCTTCAGATTTTCCGTATCCATAATATTTGGAGTACATACGATCGAAGCCCTCTACGCCGTTGAGAATGATTCCGATGATGTGATCGCGCCCCAAATTCCGGGTCGATTCCTCTATGGCCTCTCGTGGTGTTTTCCCTGCCCGAGCTACGAGCAAAGTGGCGTCGGCTAGTGCTTTGAGGGCAATGATGTCAGCAACGGGCGTCGTGGGAGGTGAATCGATCAAGATCCAATGAAAGGAACTCGAAGAAAGACCTTTGATCAATTGCGAGGCGAAGTCAGACTGGAGAAGTCTGCTGCCCTCCTCCCCTGGCTGCCCGGCTGGCAACAAATAGAAACCCAGGGGCTCGATTCGGCGGATAGCCAGCATCGGGTCACTCCCACGCTTATAAGACTCGGTCAGCCCAGGCCACGCCTTGAGACCCAGTTTCTTGAGGAGGGTCGGTCGATGCACGTCGGCCTCCAGCACGAGCACTGGACGCTTTCCTTCTTCAGACAGACCTGTGGCAAGATTCAACGTAACCGTGGACTTCCCATCCTCTGGCAGGGGACTGGTAATAAGGAGGCTTTTTAACTTCCTCGAAGCCTGTATGCTCGTGAGGCGTATCTGCACCAATCTGAACCTATCCGCACCAGCACTCCTTGGATCGGTGTGCATTACAATACGGCTCTCCGGGGGAACAGGGCTGACTTCAGTTGAGACTGGCAGATAGACATCAGCCCTCTCCAAGGTCTCGAAAAACTCTTCCGTGGGAGCGGAGGGCAGGTCGTCTTTTCCTATCTCTGGCTTGAAAAGGCGGTCAGGCATGACAATTATCAACTCCCATCGGTGTTCCCATCATCGGAGCGCAGGAGGAGGTTCTTCGCACTCTTCTAACCCCGCCGATAAACATAGAATTCAGTGGCGCAAACAAACAGGCACAATGCAACCCCAGCAATCCACTCGAGCGCCTTTACCCGCGAACGCCTCTGTTCTTCAACCTTGCTCAGCAGCATCGGCACTCCAATCATCAAGGGAAAGGCAAAAATCCGCCTCAACTCCTGTTCATCGCGGAGCGAGTAGTCTCTGCTCTCAACCAAGAGAGCCAGCGCCACTCCAACCGCGATCCCCGCGGCTAATCCGGCCAAGCTGATTTTAACATGGTCCGCACTGGAGGGCTTCACCGGCAGGCTTGGCCGGTCAATAATGCGGAATCGCTGACCCTGTTGGCGTCTTTCCAGGCTGGTTGCCAACTCGGATTGCGTCTTTTTGCTTAGCAAGTCGTCATAGTGTAGTTTTGACTGGTCGTAGTCGCGAAGCAAATCCGCGAGTTCTTGCTCACGAACAGGGGTCAGATTGAGGCGGCGCTGGTATTCGGCAATTCGGGCTTTGGTTTGCTCTGCGTCCTCTGTAGCATTCTGAATTTCCAACTGGTTTGCTTCCAACTGGCTTTTGAGTTGCGCGGTGGTGGCGTCTCGTTCAGAGGATCGGGCCGATTTGGAACTCTCCTGGACAGCTCCATCCTTCGTGGGCCCCGCCGCCTGCGTCGATGCTGCCAGAAGGGCCTCCGTTTCCTTAATCTCTTCGTCGATCTTCACCACATCAGGATACTTCGCTGTATACCGTGCCAATAGATCGGCTTTTTCGTTTCGCAGCCGAGTCAACTCCGCCTTTATCGTTTCCGTGGGACTGGCGGTCGCCATCCCCGGGGCCGGAACCCCGGCAGCAGCCAGGTTTTCATACTGAGAAAGTAAGGACTGCAGATAAGCCTGCTGCTCGCGTGCCCGACTTAGAGTAGCCATGGCGTTCTGAAGTTGCGTGTGCAACCCGGCGAGGATGGCCAAATTTCCCTGCTGCTGCTCGGGCAGTTCACCGAGGTAATGCATTTTAAAGTCCCGAACACGACCCCCCTGTTGCTTCAGTTCTGCTGCCGCAACCTCAAGCTGGTCCGCCAGAAAGTTAGTCGTCCCTGTGGACTGTTCATCACGTGACTGCAGATCTTCACTGATGAAGAGGGTGGTGAGCTTGTTGGTTACCTCTTGAGCCGTGCGGGGGTCAACGTCTATGAAGGAAATCTTGAAGGCGTTTAGGTCTCTGGTCTCGGGGCCTTTTTGCAATGGTTCAACCTTGATATTGCTCCGCATCAGTTCGACTAACTGCTCGGGAACCAGACGCTTCCTCTCGTTTGGAAATAGACCAAATTCATCCATAATCTGGAGCAGTTGAGTGCGGGAAAGAACCGCGTCGGTCATGACCAAGAGTTCTTCCCTAACATCGGTGGTTGTATTGGCAGTAACGTAGCGTTCAGGCACCTGCTGGCGTTCCACAAGGATCGTGGCCTCTGACTCGTAACGGGGGGGGAGCAGCTGCGAGGTCACGCAGGCACCCAGGGCAATAACCGAAGCAGGTATGAGTACCCACCAGCGCCGTCTGATGGCCACTCTTAGAAGCTTGTTTAGACTTACGTCAAGATTCTCGTCTTGATGGGCCAATGAACTCTACCTCCACGTGAAGATCGCCCCGCCACAGTGGGCAGAAACTCAAGGAACAATAATCGTGTCGCCACTCTTGAGTTCCACGTTCTGCTCGGGATTATGGCCTTTAATCACTTTTTTGTAATCGAAATGAAGCGTGTCGGAGGAACCGTTGCCGCGGGGTCTTATAATGTAAACCTTGCTTGCCTTCGCGAAATCGAGAAAGCCGCCCGCAATGGCAATGGCCTCTAGAACCGTGGTCGGTTTTCCCAATTCATATGATCCGGGCTTTGCGACCTTACCGAGGACAGCGAATGTTCGACTCTTCACGTCTTGCACAATCACGGCAACTTCCGGATCAGAGATATACTCTTTTAGCCTCTCTGCCACCATGCGCTGCACCTTGAGAGCCGTCAAACCGCTTACTTGCAACTCTCCGATCAGCGGGAATGATATCTTGCCATCGGGACGCACAGGGACAGTCCGGGAAAGCTCCGCATCCTTCCAAACATTGATCGCCAAGACGTCTGAGGGGCCGATGATGTAGTCATCATCGACATGCTTGGGGCTGGGAGCGTTGGGCTGATCGCCCGTTTTCTGGCCAGCTTGTCCAACCAAACTGGCCATCTGGACGTACTGGGTTTCAGCCGCTTTGCTGGAATCTGATCCTAAAGCGATGTTGATAACGAGTGAAAGACAAGCCCCTAATAGCGCCAGTCCGGCAAACCCAGTCCTGAGACTCAGGGTCCACATCATGCCTCTTCGCTTTCTCTGGTCCGCGCTCATCTGATCAAAACCTTAATCTGAATGAGTGAATTCATATCGAGCTGCTGTGTCCCCGAATAAGATTCCATGCCCTCTCAGGGAATCTAACCCTCAAGGTGAGTAAGGTCGAACTGGCTCTAAAGATGGAACTCCCTTATCAATTCTCAGCACGTCCTTTCGGTCCACTTCCGCGCAGCGGACGCGCTCAACCACACTGATGTCCACTTCGGCGGAGGCAGATTGTGCGAGCATTTCCACCGAAAGGACCAATCGAAAAGCACTCCTTTTGCGGACTAGTATGCCTTGAATCCCTTCCAGGGGCCCGGACTTGATCCGCACCCGGTCTCCGCATTTAAGAAATGGGTGCGGCTCGATCCGCAATGAGCTGTCGACCAAACGGCGTACAGCATCGATTTCTTCTTGTGGTATATCCGCTGGACGCCCTCCCCAGGCCACGAGCGAGTGAACGCCTGGCGTCGTAAGGATGTTCAACATTCGGTCGAGGCCACCTCGAATGAACACATAATTGGGGAAAAGCGGCAGGAGGAGTTCCTTGCGACGGTCCTTCCAAGGGTGAATAACACGATATTGTGGCAGGAATGCGTCGAATCCCTTGTCCGACAGGGCCTGGCAAACAACCTTTTCGCACTGATGGCGAGTGTAAAGCGCATACCAACCGGAAGCCCAACGGCTCGCGGCGAAATTCGCGATTCCCTGTTCGATCGGCATCAGCCCCTACCTTGTCACCTTACAAAGGTCGTTCCTGCATGCAAGAGCAGCAGGCCCTGGTAAGGTTTACATACTTTGTAACTATTACACAGAACTTCGTCCCCCAAGCATTTCCTATCGGCCGCTCAACCCCTGGGTTTACATTGAGATGCGAAAGTTTACTCTTTGGCAATACGCATGCACCGAGCAATTCGGGAATTGCCGCTCGCTGGCCGACAAAAGCGTTTGGAGGTAGTGAATCAATGCGCCGATGGATTGCTTGGACAGCCTCACTGTTAGCAGGCGCTTTCTGCTTTTACCCTGGACTTAGGATACTGTGGTTCGGGCATGGGAATGAGCCAAGCGATGAATGGGCACTCTACGCGTGCAGGAGCGTTCTCTCTCTTGTGCGGCAACAACATATTGGTCGGGAGTTCTGCCGAAATCGACACAAAGCTCCGCTTTATGACTTACAGATCCTAGCATCCTGTAAGCCTTACCTTCAGTTCTTCGCGGAAGAGACGACCAAAACCGCCTTTGCCCATGTCGCCCGAGATTGTGAGCGACGCGCGGCAAGCTCGCAGCCTCCCCTGGTCGTCACGTTTGCGTAACCTGGCTTCGCGCCATGGGTTCACGCCTAACGATTTTACCTTCCACTTTAATGTGCCGCGGGAGCCGGATCATGCCACTCTCTGGCGACCGGCTCCATCAATCTTCCAATCGTCCACCGGAGAGGTACGCTATCTGAGAGTCTACTTATGTTTCCCCCTCGCCGCCAAGCGTACCGGCGTACCGGTACTTTTGTACGAGGCATTGCCTAAACGGCGGACCGCTGCCAACCTTGCGGGCGTCGGGGTGGATTGCCTGCTCAGTCCAGGTGGTTGTTCCCCCAGTCGAACTCCGAACATGACACATCGCCTGTACACCCCCTGGTCGGACAAACTGATAATCGAAATCCCTGGTCGCGACTACGGGGGCATCACCATTTGCGTATCGTAACGGGCTCGTGCCCGGCACTCCCGACCGATGCGGCACGCCGCCTCCACTCACCTAACCAAAGTGTGAGAAGCCGAGTGTGAGGGATTCTCAAATACCCCGCGGCGGTCCCCAGCTTGACGCACTTCTTAGCAATTATCAAACATCAGCTTCAATCATTCCACTGCATTCGTCTCTACTGTAGATTCTGTAGAGGCACCTGGAGATTCAGGCGCTCCAGGGACTGTCGAATACTCAATCCGCAACATTTGCTGCCGGGCCGATCCGATCACGTAACCGCACCCCGACAAAACACCTCGGCAGCCCTCTGCTTGATCATTTCATTAGGTACTACCAAGCTTATTTCGACCGGGCTACTTTGCTCGGCCAAATGCTCTCCTCGAAACAATACTCCCGAACAGCCGATGTTTTTCGTCACGCCCCCACTTACTGCGCAGCTATCTTCCTCTAGGCCTGTTGCGATGTCGATGCGCTGCGGATGAACTGTTGTTGGACTTTGCATGAACAAGAACCCTAGCCACTTGCTGTCACCGTTTACTCGATAACGCAGTTGGATTTGGAGTTCGAAGCGCTGGGCCGCCTCCTTGCCAGCCAATGGCGCGTCGCCTCCCGCATCCAACATGGCTCGAATCAACCCACATTGAATTCTCTTCTCGTGATAGAAATCTGCGAATGTCAGCCAGTTTATCTGATCGGAGGAGTTCCACAATGGCACCGTGGTGCCATCCAAATAGCACCCTGTAGTGCTTTCTCACGACCAGATTCTCACCACGCTCTTTTCACGGAGAAGAATGGAGCGGGATCGCAAGCCAATACTCTTCTCAGCATCCTCTCAGAAGGGGTTAGATGTTGTATGCAGAAAAAGGATTCGCGCTCCGGGGACGTTGGTCAGTGGGGATAGCGGCCATGTCACACTGAGACAAGTTGTCAGTCCATGGCCTGTTGAAAAGAACGGAGGGGGCAGGACTAATCCTTGTTGATCCACCCATGATCAATGGCGAAAAGTACGAGCTCCAAGCGGTTAGAGACTCCCAGCTTGTCAAAAATGTTAGTGAGGTGATGCTTGGCAGTCTGCAGACTGATGCCTAGCTTCCCCGCTAGATCCTTGTTCGTATAGCCAGCCACGACGTGTGTTACCACCTGCATCTCACGGGAGGAAATACCGAAGTCTCGACTGGCTTCTGACGCGCGATGGTCACGCATCATCCGGCGAAGTGCCTGGACGAGGTCTGAAACACTTTCACGGCCGACCCAATACTGACCATGGCTCACGCAACGAATACTCTTGAGAAGGAGCTGTAGTGCCGATTGCTTCAAAACGATGCCGTGAGCCCCCAATTGAAGCAGCTCAATGACCTGTGCCTTCCCGATGGCTGTAGTCACTACGATGGTACGTGTTTGAGTCCTCAGCTTGCCCAGCTCTCGAAGGGTCTCGAGGCCAGTCACCTCGGGCATCGAGAGATCCAGCAGGAGGATCTTCGGTTTGAGTTTGCGAACGACCCTTACAGTTTCTTCACCATCCGCAGCTTCACCGACAATGCGCAACCCCGGCTCAGCTTCCAGCAGCTTCCGCAAGCCCTCCCGAAATATGGGGTAGGGATCCGAAATGACAATGTCAATAGTGGACGGAGACTCTTCCATTGGCCTTCAACGGTGCCAAAATCTCTAATCGTGAAGCAAATGCCTCAAGTGTGATTCTATCATGAGTTCGCCGCCCCAGCAATGCGTCCGTCCGCGTCCGTCCGGTGGGTAATGGGCTATTTTAACTTGAAGCCCCGGCCAGCAGCATTTCCTCGACACTCCACAGGTGGTCGGTGACGTTCGCAGCCATCGCGGGCGTCATTCTCAGCGACCCGTGAATCCTCACGAAATTGTAGTGTGCGAAGTATAACCAGAGAGCGGCCGCTAGACATTCCACTCGTTTGGAAAAGCTGTTGCTCAGTCTTGTAAGCCTTCGCAGGAAGGTACGGCAATTGAGGTTGTTCCGCTCTGCGTAGCTTGTGCTGATCTGCCACGGGTCGGGGTTGCCAGTAATGGGTTTTGGTCGCGCTCCCGTGAGCATCAAGCGGCCATCTTCCTCCGCATAGCTCTTAATCAGCATCCCGTAATCCCCGTCCGCTCCGAACGCCCGTTCCACACCCCAGATATATGAGCGCAGGCCATCGGTGGTGATTTGAGGCCGGTTGGCGAGCCGCTCTGCAAGGTCGGTCATAAGGTGCTCTGCGGCAGAAAGCCCACGGTCGGGACTCACGGTGAAGCAAGGAACCAATTTCGTTTCCGCATCGGTCACAAGGAAAACCCATGTGTCGCCGACGTGGTGTCCGTTATTCTTTTCGTCAACAGTGCAATTAGCCTCTTTCTTTCCTGTGAAACACCATAGCTCGTCCGCCTGTAGATAGCGGAGTTGCAGGTTGCGCAGCTTTGAGTTCATGAGGCGTTCGCATAGTCTAGCGGCATGTAGCAGCACTGCGGATACGGTATTCTTGTGGACGCCGACCAGTCGGGACGTGCTCCTAATCGAAATGCCCTCGACTAAACAGTTCACGATCTGAATGATCTTTTCAGGCGCAAGCTTCAAGCCGGAGTAGGGCGTAAAGCGCCGCTCTGAGAAACAGCGCTCGCAATCAAGACAGCGATAGAGTGTGTTCGCCGCATGACCATTCCGTTGATGAACTTTGAAAGATTTGCTTCCACAATGCGGGCATGAGATTTTCATGGGCCTCTCCGCGTCAAGCCATTTGAGAATGTTACTTTCGCATGAGCCGTCAAGCCATCAAAGATGTTACCCGAGGCTACCTGCGTTGTGCTTATGACTCAGCGACTGCGTCGAGTTGGAAGCCGGCGGGGAAGCGGTACCCGCGAGGGGCTCAGCCTCCGGTGCGCCAGCTCGTAAATGGCTCCCAGTTTCTCTTGGATGCGCCGATCCAACTCGAAGGGGTCCAGACTCGCCTGTTGAGCCTGCAGTCGTGCCAGCGCTTCGGCTTGGCCCTCGCCAGAGTCCTTCACCCCCGCCAGCGGGGTGCGGGCCGTGTCATAGACCCGACGCAGACGAGCCCCCACGCGCACCTTGCGGAGCAGCTTCACGGAGGGCTGAAACACGTTCATCCACAGGCGCAGCTCCTGGCGATACAGATCGCTCAGGGCCTCCACCGCCTGGGCCGTATCGTAGCGCTCCCAACCCAGCAGCTTGCGCACGTGCGTCCAGTTCTTCTGTTCGATATGGGCGTTGTCGTCTTTCTTGTAGGGTCGTCCGCGCGTGAACTGGATCTGGCGCCGGGCACACCAGCGGCCCGCATGCCAGTTGAGAAACTCCGAGCCATTATCGGTATCGATCCCCAGCAAGCGAAAGGGCAGGGCCTGAGCAATCTCCTCCAGCGCCTGCACCACTCCGGCTTGCCCCCGACCCAACACCGCCCGCGACTCCGTCCAGCCGCTGTAGACATCGGTCACATTGAGGGTGTAGGCGAACTCTCCCTGGCCCGAGTTGCCGGAGTGCGCCACCAGGTCCACTTCGGTAAAACCCGGCAGCCGCGCATCCCAGCGGTCGACCCGCAGGGGGATGTGGTGCTTCAGCAAGCGACCCGGTCGCGTGCCGCCGTAGATGCGTTTCTTGTCGGCTACTTTGTAGGCTCGCAACCGGCGGTCGATCTGGCGCGGGCTGATCGCCAACAGTTGTCGCTCCAGCTCAGCGCTCAACCGAAAATGCTTCCGCACCCAGGGCATCCAGAGGGGGATGAGGGCCCTCAGGCGCACCGACCAGGGTAGCCCGCCGCCTTCCAGACCGCCTTCAGCACCGACACCAACGCCCTGCCATAGGTGGGCTGTCGCACCGGGTGGGCCGGCTGGGGCCGCCTGCCACCGGGCGGCGGTCCATTCAGCAGCCGCAGAGCGTGCTTGCGGTGATAGCGCGTGTTCGCACAAAACTCGTCCAACATCTTCTGCTTCGTCTCCCGCTCGGCCCGCCGGTAGCGAGCGAAAACGGTCCGGAAGTATTCCCACTTGCTTTGCCGTCCCATGGCCACCTCCAGGAGAAAACCTCAAGTCTTGGTAGCATCATGGACGGCTTGACGGGTAACATTTCTAAATGGCTTGACGACGCCTCACTAGTAACATTTAACACGACTCGATTCCGCTACTTGCCCATTTGAGATTGATGGTCTATGATTGGGGCGTGATATGTCAGGCGTGCGCTCTGGCGGGATCGAAGCGCCGCTTGGTTGATGGCGCATCCCGAGAAATAAAGCAGCCGGCGATTCATTGAATATCTTTCCCGCTCAGCCGATAGCTTATTTATCGGGGGGCGGCGCGTGTCGTTATGGTGTCGTCGATGGTTCTCATCGCTGAGCCAAGCTCGATTTCGACGACCTTGTGACGGAAACCAAATATAACCCTAAACTACTTCATTATTGGATCAGGGGAGCCAGATGGAGATACTTCAAAAGCTCATCAGATTCGCGCGAAGATCCCCTCGCGAAAAATTGCGGAGCATCCGCAGAAATTTGGGGGACATGGATTGGTATTGGAAAGTCCATAGTCCGGGGAACGACAGAACAGCGTATGTTATTGGGCTGTTCGGCTCGGGACGGGACTACATCACTGAGCTGATACTGCAGCACCTTGGAGAAAGGACAATCTATTTTAGGATGCCGATCCGCTTCCGTCCAGGTCGGACATCGATGATCTACAGCGGCCATGCCACCATCAGGCATGTTTCTCGCGATCAGGCGTTGCCAGCGGGAACGGGCCGTGTAGTGGAAGCGGCCAGATCGGGATTAGCCGATTTGATTTTTATCTATCGTCATCCCCTCGATTCGTTGCTGACAAATTGGATTTGGTATCGGACATACATTCGCGACAACAGGGCGCTTGTTATCTCGCGCGCTTATAAGAACACGGACGATCTATGTGCCGATTTGGAGCAGAATTTTTTAGAATTCAAGGCCTTTGCTGAAGGCGAGTCTGATTTTTTCGCGGCCGTACGAGGCCCGCGGTTTTTGTCTTTCGCGGAATTTGTTGAGGAAACCGAGCTTTTTCTCCAATCCGCCACGCTCACGTTGCGGCTTGAGGACTTCATGATCGATCCGGTCAAGGAGTTTTCCAAGATCGTTAAAGTCATGTCGGTTAATCTGGATGTGAGCCGTTTACATATAGCCCCTCCGAAGACCAAGCCTTATCGCTATTTGGCTGTTAAAGAAAAAGTTCCTCGATTCAGAGACTTTATCAATGGGCTGGATGCGGAGACAAAGAGACGGATCGAGAAAATCGGCTATAATTTGTGAGAGTCTAAGTTGAGTATATTTGGGATTACTGGACTATCTGGGCCGGAGTCAGGCGGCGCCACGGCGCCGTTTTCGTGGGCACACCAAGAGAGCAAAAACGGGGGGCAGGTCAGCACGCCCGAATGTGAGGCAAGAGAATCTGGTTGCCTTTGCCACCCCACACTTCCATTATCATTCCTATGTTGCGGATGTGCCGTAAAGACAAATGATCGATGGCAAGGAGGTTCGGGATGGCTACCGATAAATGGGATTACACTGATCGGGCTGAACATTACGACAAGAGGGCGGATTATCCCAAAGAAGTCGTAAAGACATTACTCCAAGAAATTGAGGCAGTTCCTGGGAAACCAGTGGCTGACATTGGAGCTGGTACTGGCAAACTAACTAAGCTTCTGGCTTTGAATGGGCTTAATGTTCATGCGATTGAGCCAAATGATGCAATGATGGCTATTGGAATCAAGAATACAGAAGGCCTGTCAGTTACTTGGACGAAGGGAGTTGGCGAAAAAACAGGTCTTCGAGAATCGTCTGTTCATGCCGCCTTCTTCGGATCTTCGTTTAACGTTGTCGATCAGAAAGCTGCGCTCTCTGAGGTTGCAAGGATCCTTATTCCAGATGGATATTTTGTGTGTATGTGGAATCACCGGGATCTAAATGATCGTTTGCAGAATGAAATTGAACAGATAATTCGAGAGATGATACCTGGTTATAATTATGGAAGCCGCCGTGAAGACCCCACTGCAATAATTGATGAGAACAAATTGTTTGGGCAGGTGAGTTATCTTGAACAGAACTTCAAAGTAGAAATGCCCTCCAATATATTTTTTGAAGGCTGGAAGTCACATGCGACCCTGGAACGACAAGCTGGTCAAAAATTTGCATCAGTGCTGGAGCGCATTCAAAAGCTTCTAACGCCTTATGAAGTCATCGATGTCCCGTATTCGACTAAAATATGGTTTGCTCCTTTGGCCGTCGTAAGAACCGACTAGCCTGCGGCCCTCCCCTCGCGGTTTCGATAAATGCAAAGTTCGGGATAACCGCACTCCCCACGCGGATCGAGCGCCGTCATCATGCCGTCGGCTCATTGCCGGATAGCGTATCCTCAAGCCGGAGATTCCCCTCCCTTACCATGTCCTGGTACAGCGCCACGTCCTCCGGGTTGTCGATTTCGCCCCATTGGCCATCGGTGGCGAAAGTACCGATGGGGAGCTCCTTTCCGGTTAGCAGCCGGCGCAGCAATCCGGTCACATCGAGGCGATTGCGGATCGGTGCGTCGAGTGTACTGAGCAGCGCCTCGACGGCACTCCATGCCGGTGGCGTGAATTTCAAGAGGCCCATATATTGCCCCTCGATATCTTCCATCCGCGTCGTCTTGCCACCGATCTCCAGCAATTGGCCCGTGGCATCGACCCGGAAGGTTTCGGCGTCGGCCAAAGGATCGGGGAAACGCCGGGTCCACAAGCGGCGCCAAGCCCGGTCGTAACTGATGACCAACTGGCCTGGAGCACCGGCGAGACCGCGCACCAACTCGCTGCGGTAGAAGATGTCGCCATAGCTGACGATGACCGGCCCCGAACGCAGCCAAGGGGCGGCCATGGCGAGCGACATCACCATATTGGTTTCGGCCCATCGTTCGTTGGCGAAATAGGAGAGGCCCGGAAAATCGATCATCTCGGCGCGATAGCCGCGGACGACCCCGATCTCCCCCACCCCACCACGCCGGAGCGCCGCGATCTGGCGCACGATCAACGGCTTGCCTTCGAGCTCGACCAAGCATTTGGGGCGGTCGCCCCCGAGATGCCCCATACGGCTGCCGCGACCGGCCGCGAGAATAACTGCGCGCATCATTCAACCCTGAAGACTCGGCGGAATAGGGCCACGTCGGCAGGCGAGAACGGGGCGGACCGCTCAGGGTGCCACATAATCCCCGTTATGGGCAGGGCCGAATGGCGAATGGCTTTGACGACGCCGTCGTCGGCGACCGCCCAGACCTCCAGTGGTGGCCGCGAGTCGAAGGCGGCAAAGTGATGATAGCTGTTGACCTCTCTGGGCTCGCCGTCGATTCGGATGACCTGACGCTCGGCCACATGGCCTTCGACGCGGCGTAACGCAATAGCGAAACGCCGCTGAATCACTTGCATGCCGCGACAAACGCCCAGGACCGGCAGCCCGCGCCGCTCCGCCCAATCGAGCAGGGCATATTCGGCGGCGTCGCGTTCCGGGGCATCGCCGCCCCACTCCGCAAGATCGTTACCGCCGGTCAACACCAACCCGGCGATGCCGGCCACCTCGCACAAGGCCAGAGCCGTCTCAGTGACGTTGGGGAGCAACAGGGGAAGCAACCCGCAGGCCGCCAGGAACTTCGTCCATGCTTGATCCAGACAATCACGGCGCTCGCCATAGGCCGGAACGACCGATACCCGCTGGGTGAGGGCGACCACTTTCATGCGATGATCAGGACCTGCTGGTTCGTGCAATCGAGGCACAGCTTGCGCGCCGTCTGCCATCGCCGGAACAGGGCTTCGCCGGCGCCAATGACCCCGGGTATGCCGAGCTCGCCGGCGCGGATCGCCATGTGCGAATTGGCGCCGCCAAACTGGGTGACCAATCCGCTGATATTACGAGAGAAGATCCAGTCGAAGCCGGGGTCCGCGCTGGGCACGAAAAGAATCCGTCCCGCGAAGCTCTCCGGCGGGTCGTTGACGGAGGCGACCAGCGCGGTGACGCTTTTTCGCGTAACGAAATTCGGCTGGCTGGGGGGAAGGTGAAATGCGATCGCCTCGTCGGGCGACGTGATGACCGGCGGAAGCACGAGGTTGCGCGTGAGCGCGTGACGCTCCCTGCCCTGCGCGACACTCTCCCGCAACACCTCGCGCACCGAACCGCTCTCGCTATAAAGCGTGCGGATGGCGTCGTAGTCCAGATATGCACAATCCTCGACCGAAAGACCATGCTCCTCGCCCAACTGCCGGATCAGCGACAGAGCGTCGCTCAGGCTTCGCGTGAACACGAACTTCGCGTATTCGCGGCCCTCAATGCCGGCCTTGATGAACTCGATCAAACTCAAGACGTCGATCTCGAGCTCATGTTCCTTGAGCAGTTGCTCGATGCGGCGCAACTGCTCGATCGAGAGCGCGAAGCGCGGCGGCGCGGACGCCGGCGGTCGGGCACTCGACCAGTCGAAATAAAGATCGGGCGCCTCGTCGTAGCGCGGCGACAGGATGTCGTAGGTCCCCGGACGGAGGTGGCCGTAACGCGCGAGGAAGTCTGCCTTCGAAAGTTGCGCGAAATCTCCCCCGATGCGCGACGCGACGGTATCGACCCTCGCCATGAATGTCGCCTTCTCTTCGGCACTGAGAACGCCCACATCCACGAAGGACTGGAGGAGCTGAACCGCGATGAAGCCCGCCCGCGCGAGACCGGCGAACGGCAGCGTGCCGTAGCGCTTGCAGTCTTCGAATAGCCAGTAAATGCGGCTGATCTTGTCGATCTTCGCGTTCCAGATTATCGGAAGCCGCCGTGCCAGCAGGTCGATCTTCGCGCGGTCGCCCCGCCACAGCGCGGTCTCGCCATGCATGATGCGATTGGTGAGGCGCCGTAAGGCGCTGGAAAGTTCGGCCAGGTCGTTGGGAGAAAATCCGTTCTCGGTAAGCCGGCCCATCCGCTTGGGCAAATCGAGGGTGTAGCAGGTGAAGATAATCGCAAATTCGACTTTGTCATGGAGATGTGGCTCGGCGAGGAGGCGATCGATGTAGTAATTCACCAGACGCCCGGCGAGATCGTCGGATACGTCGCGCGGTATCCAGGAGTTAAAGTCGACACGCACGTCGATGTAGGGCAGTCCGTGAAAGCTGACCAGCAGGGGAAAACTGCGAAGATTCTTATACCCGTAATTATCCCGCTGATAGGCCCAGATGGCGTCGGTGATGAGTTCGCAATAGAGCGACAACGAGAGGGGCTGCGGCCGCAACCCGATCATTTCGGCCGGGTTCCAGTCCGGCATGACGCCGAATATCGCCCGGTTGCCGTGCAGGTAGGGATGCGGGCGGCTGAGCAGTTCGATCTTGCGCGCGACATCCGCGAGCGCGGACTCGACCTTCTCGTCCGCTTCCCGCCCCTGGCGGTCGACGACGAGCGGGCGGACTTGCAGAAGGTAGAGCTGCCCGTCGTCGCCGACCGCGAATTCCACGTCGATGGCATCACACGCGAGAAGGCTTTCGAGTTCCCTGACCAGAGCGATGACCGGCGCCAGCGATGGTGGGCAGGCATCCGGCCGCGATCTGAGGCAATAAAAAGTCTCGAGATTGTCGCCGGTACCGGCGGTCACGCGATCGGTCAGGCCGGAACGGTCGTCGTAATTGATAATGTAATAGGGGCCGCCGCTGGGACTGCGCGAGAAGACCACCCCGGCCATCGCCACGTGGTCAAGCATGGGCTGCACGAAGATCTGGTCGTCGTCGCTTCTGTCATCGGCGAACGACTCGATGACCCGTTCGATGGCCTGTGCCACTGCTGCGCTGCCGACGACACCGAGTACGGAATCGTACTTCCCAGCCTGGCTGCTCATGGCGCCGTCCTCGACCCGTGCACTGCTCCGCACGATGACCCGCCCTGAACCCCAGGGCGCAGCGGTGAGGGCAGCGAGCACGCCAGCGGCGTCCGAGCGCCAATCGCCAACCGAGAACCGGACCTCGGGCAGGACGCGCCCCTTGCGCAGCAGCGGCGCCAGGGCTTCCAGAGTTTCCGCCTTCGTTTTGAAGGCGACGAGGGGCGCCGGCTGCGCCGCACCCGCGCCATCCCGCCTGTCGCATACCGCCAAGATGCGGTCGACCGCCGTGGCCACGTCGAGCGCCCCGTAATTGTCGAGGACCAGGTCCGGCGCCTCGGGAGCCTCCGCCGGAACGTCAAGGCCGACGACGTCGCGCGTATCACCGCGCTGAGCCCCCGCGTAGATGCCCTTGCTATCCCGATGCCGTAGTTCGTCTATCGGGACCCGAAGGTAGATCTCGCGATAACCGGGGATGTTCTCGCGGTTCCAACGCTGCACCTCATGAAACAGCGAGATGGTCGCGCAGACGACATCGGCGCCCTGCCCAGCCAACAACCGACACAGCCGCGCATTGCGCATCGCCGATTGCCGCCGGTTGTCTGCGCTGTGGTCAAGATCTTCGGCGATCACAGCACGGAGCGCGTCGCCATCGAGGAAGTGGACCGGACGACCGGCGGCACGCAGCCGACTGCACAATTCTTGCCCCAAGGTTGTCTTGCCGGCGCCAGATAACCCGGTAATCCAGAAGACTCGCCCCAGCGAAACTTCAGGTTCGGCTTCCGGCTGGCGTCCGGCCTCGTTTGCACTTGTCAGCATATGAAGCCGCACCGTCTCTCGAAAACGACCTCCTCCCTCTAGCATTCTTGTAACATTTCCGTAATAAATTTGCAATATATTGGAGTATAAGAATTGGAGTAGCCAGCGCCCAGGACCTGAGTGTCCGTACCACTGTTCTCGGCACGGTACGCGTTGACTTGCCTCGCTTTCAAAACGGAAAGGAATTGGACTGTTTGGAACCTTGACTTTGTTCTTTATCTGAGGAGTTTCGCCCGAACTGCGCGCCTCACAAGTAGTTGAGAAGGTGAACAAGGATATAGAGTTCAATCCATAAGGTCTTCGTCGAGGACCCCCATAATATGGATAACCGAGAACTATGGGTATGCTACATCTGCAGAGTCATGTCAAGTAGCTAGCCTAGTAGGTACTGACCTAATTATAATCTGCTGCGGAAAGGGACTGGTTGGGCGTTACGGCAGCGACTACTCAGGAATTCAGACAATTCCGCTCGCAAGGACGCTCCGCCGGCAATAAGACCAGGGAGCCGTGGAGACCTGCGATTGAAGGTCAGGAGAGAATTCTCCAGACTTTGCACAAACCCTCCCGCTGATTCGACCAGCGCCACGCCCGCGGCGATGTCCCACTCGTTCTTGGGAGAGAGGGTCCACGTGGCATCGGCTAACCCTGCCGCCACCAACGCCAGCTTGTACGCCACCGATCCTGTCGGTCGAATATGGAAAGGCGCCTCCTCGAAGTTGTCCCACTCGCCGCGTTTAACCTCGCTTCGACTGGCGAGTACCACGGCGCCCGAAAGATCGGCCGTTTTGCTGGCCGTGACCGAGGTCCCATTGTACGTAACGCCGGTTTCGAGGGAACCCAGGAATAGTTCCCGAGTCACAGGGTTGTAAATACCCCCGGCAACGGAACGCCCATCCTCAATCCATCCAATCGACACGCACCACTCGGGAACCCCGGCGATGAATTCCAAGGTCCCGTCCAAGGGATCGACGATCCACACGCGAGATTTCCTCAAACGGTCAAAGTCATCCACGCTCTCTTCGGAGAGCCACCCCTCTCCCTTACGCAAAAGTGTATCGCGGAGCACACGGTTCACCGCAAGGTCAGCCTCGGTGACGGGACCTCGACCGGAAGATTTCTCTGATGACGCGACGGCACCCGGAACAAAATCTGCGAGGGCCACACCAGCGGCTTCCAGCGCTTCTCGAATCCGCGCGAGGATACGGTGAATATTGGTTCTTTCCATTGGCGGCAAGGTTCCCTTCGTCTGGGATTTCCATTTTGGCATCCCAGATTTCAATCAGTATACATCCAGTCGTTCATCTTCGATCCTCCAGGTGATGGGGCATTAGCGTGTTGCCGGGCCTAATCGTGTGATCTATAATGCCGCTGCCATGCCAATAGTCAGTTTGGTTGTCGCTGCGGTTCTTATTGTAATTGCGGGACTTATGTTTTTACTTGATATGGTTGGTCGCGCCGAATTAATACAAGGCCGCTGGCCTCGTGTTTGGAAGTGGGTAACCAGTCGCCCCTTGATTCTTCTGATGCTTCTTGTCTCGTTAGCCTTATTAGATCGAGATTTTAAGGATGCAATGGTTACCGCTCTGCCCGCAATAGTTAACGTTGCTCCACCTCCAGCCCCTCAGCAAATCCCAGAGCCTCGAATTGTCACGCCCGCTTTGCCAAAGCCAGAAAAAACTGTTGGGTAACCTGCCCAAGTTGTATAGCACCCAGCGGAGTCAAATGCAATGTTACGAAAGTACGTAAGGGGAACATCAGGCGAAAGCAGCCACTTCAAGCGACTCTTTTTTCTTAGCAACATTCTAATGCCCCATCACCCACCGGACGAAAGTGGGCCAATTCGGAGTGGCGAAATCAAAAACGGGGGAGACGGTGGTCGCTGCCTTAAATTGATCTGCTTTGCATGTTCGGTATAATCCTATTCTTCGCACGACAGCACATAGGGCTGGAGGTGTCGGCGCGCATGTAGAAACGTAGAAATTTGACAGAGGCCGGTTGGCTAGGGCAAGGGGGAGAGTCAGCCCGCAGTGGAGGATGCAGGGCCGGCTGCAGGGCGCATGGCAACTTTACTGCGTAGGTAGGTGAGATAGGACTCTGGGACGGGGTTGGCGAGCAGTTCCTCGATCACGGGTAAGAAGTAATGCAGGCAGCGAATAGGTCCGAGGGGTATCGCTTCGGGGCGGCGAGCAGTGCGGCGGACGATTTCTGTTTGAAGGAGTTCTTCACCACCGGGGCGGCCTTCCCGAGCATTCTGATGCTCCTCAACCTGCTGGACGAATTCCAGCGGCCTACCGGGATGACAGGCTATCGGCAACCGGCCAGCCTGCGGGTGTCCCGCAAAGCGGGATGCGGAGCGATTCTGGGCCGCGCGGGTCATCGCGCGGTGCCCCATTTGTCGGCTGCTTGGGGAGGACTGGAGAAGCGTAACGGCCTCTTCGATAAACTCTTACTTTACGAAGTCCCAACTTCGCGTAAGTTGGAAATTCAACCGCAGCCAGCGGGGTAAAGGGCGGCCTCTATGACTGAGTCCGAGCGCCGAAAATTGATCTCAACTTACGAGTTCGGGTTCAAAGACCCGCTCGTAGCGCACCGCGGGCTTGTGCTAGGGCCTCTTCGCAGTGCGCTGCGCGTCGTCTCCGGCTTGCAGGCGGTAAGCCTCTTGTGCTTGGCTCATTGCATCTCACTAAGGTTCGCTCACTGCAAGCCCGATTGTGTGACCTTCACTGCACAGCCGGTGTTGCCGCCGCCCGGCGTTCCGCAGGTCGCAGTGCCCAACGTCGAGAAGTAGAGGCTCGAGGCCTGAGCCTCCGAACTTACGTTGTCTACTACGATCCCGCTGGTTCCGCCGTTTTCAGAGGACTGATTAGTGGGAGAAGCGCCGGAGGTAGGCGGTCCGCTGGTAATATCCCAGGCTTCCACGCAGCCGCCGCTCATTGAGTTGGGACAGTTAACGTTGACACCCAGGAACAGCCAGTCCGTGCTGGTGCCCGTGTTGTAGATCTCGGTGAGCGGCGAGCATTCCTGGGGGTTAGTATACGCGGACGTCCCGAGGTTGGGTCCTTCGGTGCTGGGGCTAATCATCGTTCCAGTAGAATCGAAGGTGATACTGAACAACTCCGGTTGAGAATTACCGTTGGGATCACCGTAGGGGTTTCCGCACGCATAAAGGTGGCCGCTCGTATAGGAACCCTTATAGTAGCTGTTGTCAAAGTCTCCATCGTGGATCTTGTTACCTCCAGAGCCAGTCCCGATTCCGGTCGCGACGACGCTCCCCAATGCAGTGTTGGTTTGCGTGACATAGGCTGTGCCGCCGTTGGTGCCGGAGTCGAATACGAACACCTTTTGGCTGGCCGAATCCACCAGGGGTGGGTCTTTGATGGGGTAGTTGCTGGACTGCCCGTTGGTCGCGTCCACGGCCGGCGTACCCAGGCACGGTGGTACCGACATCGAATCGATGGATGAACAGCTCCCCGTGGTGCTGTCGGTATCCATGACGTACCACAGATGTCCAATCCAGTCGCCGACGAAGATGTTGTTCGACGCAGGGTCCCAAACGGGGCCAGTCAGCATTTCGGGATCGAATGTATAGCTGTGGCATCGAATCCCGTTTGCCCAGTTTCCGGTGGCCAAGGCCGGTGTCCCGTTGAAAACTCCGGTGATCTTCCATAGAAAAGCGGCGTCGTCGCCGACGTAAAGAGTATCAGCACCAAGCGTGTAATTGTAAAAGGGCGACGAGTTGGAGTTCGAATTGCTAGTGTACGTCAGGTTGAACATGCAGGAAGTAGCGCCGGCGAGGCAGTTCGCCCAATCGGCGGCAGCAGTAGGGGAAGTTGAAGGCACGATGGTCGTGGGGGCAGCAATGCTCGTCGCGTATCCACCCGAGCTTGCCCCCTCGCCCGACTCCGGCCTGAGGACGTGCAGGACCGCCCCGGAAGACCCCTTCTCCACGAAGGCAACCATGGTCCCATCGGGAGACAGGATGGGCGAAGTCATGACCGGCGTCGTCGCGGCGTTATAAGCCCACAACACAGTTGGTGCGGAGCCGCACAAGCCCGCGGGCGACGTCCCACTGTACAGGTTATTGAAGGCGACGATCGTGGGTTGGCTGCTCGACCCTGCCTGGTTGATCGCAAACACCGCAAAATCGTTCGTGCAGTCCGGAGCCTTAGTGACGTCGAACGTGTACTTGGCGGGGTACATGGTGGCGTTTACCGCGGCGCCGCTCGTACTGCCGAGATAGTAACTCCAGTCGCCTTTGGGTTTCGGCAGGGGGCGCTTCGGTAGCGGAGGCCTACGGATAAGCTCCAGAAATCCGCCAGCGCCCGGGCCCCTTACGAGAAATGCAAGCGCGGACAAGCTCTCGTGTAAGGGACTCTGCGCGGCGATTGCTCCAGTTGCAAGGTGCTGGCTGCGCTTCATCTGTTGCATCTGGAAGCGGGGATCATTGATGGTCCTGTACCACTGCTCGAACCGGCCATACGCCAGCGCATCGGCGACCGTGCCGGGGTTGGAGAAGATCAAATGGTGAGTGCTCCAGTCATCCACCAGCGCCATCCTTCGCCCCGTGGCCGGTTTCCCGGTAATCAGAACGGTCAGGCCGGCGAGCAGGCCAACGGCCAGCCCGAATACCACTATCGCGATAGACGGCTTGGAAAACCTCCAGCGATTGCGGCCCATAGCGCCCTCCTCCCCTTACAGTCATTGCCTTGGGATCGTGCTCTAAATTTTATCCTCGTAGTGAGTTTCCGACGGGTAAATTTCGCTCCATTTGCGTATCGTAACGGACTCGTGCACGGCACTCCGGGCCGACCCGGCACGGCGCCCGTAGCGGCAGGATCAGAACGTAAAAGGGAGCCGCCGCGGGCATCTCCCGGCATCCAAATAGATGAGACGAGTCCAGACAAACACACAGTAAAGCGCATTTTCGCCAGCCTGTCAAGCGTTACGAAAGCGTTACGAAAGTGTGGGATTTCGGGCCTTGGGATCTTCCCGAATCCCTCATACCGAATTCCTAACTCCGAAGCAGCAGTTCGTCATAAAGCCTGCCGAAGCTCTCTGTCATCTGCGCGAGACTGAAGTGATCCCGCACCCGTGTCTGAGCGGCTGCTCCCATACCCAGCCTTCGCTCCGGGTTGTTCAGCAGAAGACGGATGCGGGAAGCCAAGGCCTCGAAATCGCCAGGCGGGACGAGCCAGCTAGTCTTCCCGTCCTCTATAAGCTCGGGGACTCCCCTACTGCGGAAGCGACGACCGGCAAGCCTGCGGCCATGGCATCAAGGACGGAAACGGGAAAACCTTCTTCGAGAGAAGGCAGCACAAAGACATCCCAACGCGGCAGTACCGAACTGAGATTGTCAACCCATCCCAGGAACTCAACGCTGCGCGCGAGGCCGAGTTCTTCAAACCTTTGCTCCAACTCTTTGCCTTGCGGCCCCGATCCGGCGATCTCGACGCGAAGACTTGGGAATTCGCGTTGAAATGTTCCAGGGTGGTGAAGGGACGGGCGGCGAAGAAGCTGTGGCGGTTATGACGCGCGCGGCATAAGCGCCAGCATGCCGACTCGCCAATTATGCCGACTCCAGCCACGTAGCTTTCCCCATCCTCCCGTCCGGCGCGGGACTCCGCGCTCTCCTCTTGAATTGCATTCGGCATAATCCTGCAGTCTTCTCTGAACTGGCAGTAAACCCAGAAAAGGAGAAGGCATATGCTGGAAAATTCCTTGCAATCAGACGAGCGCCTTCGAGACAACCCTTTGGGGTTTCATCTCCAGACGCTTCGAACATCCCTCGTGGAGGATGGCTACGCTGTTGGGACCATCCGGTCGAAACTACGGTTGCTTGCGGACTTCGGGCAGTGGTTCGGACGAACCAGGCTCGCACTCACCAATATGGATGAGAGCTGTGTGGAAAAATTTATCAAGCGCAAGCAACGGGTCGCCCGGGGCGATTTAGAAACACTTAAACAATTTCTCGACCACCTCCGAAAGCATAGTGTTCTTCCGGATCGAAAGCTCGCCCATGACATATCGCCCTTGGCTGACATCCTGAGCCGCTACGAAAAGTATTTGCGCTCTGAGCGCGGGCTCGTCACAGCCACGATCGTCAGTTATCGGCCATACGTTCGTAAGTTTCTCATCGAGCGATTCCGAGAGGGGCCGTTCCGGCTTAGAGAAGTAAAGCCCTCCGATATTTCCGATTTTGTGTTGCGGCATGGTCACAGCATGGCTGTCAGAACGGCACAACTGATGACCACGGCCTTCCGCTCTTTCTTCCGGTTCCTGTTTCAGAAGGGGAAACTACAGGTCGACTTGGCCGCCTCGGTTCCCACGGTGGCTGATTGGCGTCTGTCTGGGGCGCCGAAGTATCTGGCTTTGGAGGAGATCGAACGGGTGCTCGGAGCCTGCGACCGCCACACTGGAAGCGGCCGCCGCGACTACGCCATCCTTCTTCTGCTGGCCCGTCTCGGTCTCCGTGCCGGTGAGGTGGTGGCTCTCCAGCTCGATGACCTCAACTGGAGAGCCGGCGAAATCCTCGTTCGCGGCAAGGGGTTGTTCCACGACCGGATGCCCCTGCTTCCGGAGGTGGGCGAAGCGCTGACGGTCTACCTCCGGCGAGATCGTCCTGCCTGCCAAACACGTCGGGTTTTCGTTTGCATCAAGGCGCCACGCCGTGGCTTGGCGGGCCCCTCGACACTGACGACAATCGTTCGCCGCGCGCTCGCCCGCGCGGACTTACACCCCGCCTTTAAGGGTGCTCACCTCTTCCGTCACAGTCTGGCGACTTCCATGCTCCGCTCCGGGGCGACGATGGCCGAAATCGGAGAAGTCCTTCGGCACCGAGCCCCAAACACAACGGAAATCTACGCCAAGGTTGACTTCGAGGGCCTGCGCTCACTGGCTCATCCCTGGCCGATGGGGGGTGGACAGTGAACCGACTGGAACAGGCCCTGAAAGACTACCTCAGCATCCGCCGTAGCCTGGGATTCCAACTCCGGCTGCCGGCAAGTTTATTGCGGAACTTTGTGAGATTTCTACAAGCCGCGGGTGCCTCGTACATCACCACGGAATTGGCGCTTCGCTGGGCCACCCAGCCCGCGCAGTCACAACCGTTTACCTGGGCTCGGCGTTTGAGTATGGTGCGGCGCTTCGCCATTTGGCACAGTGCCGCCGAACCCCGCACCGAGATTCCACCCGTAGGTCTCCTGCCTCATCGCTACCGGCGCAAGCCTCCCCACATCTACAGCGACGAGGAGATCGAAAGACTCCTCCGCCGAACTCAGCAACTGCCCTCTCCCAAGGGACTCCGCGCCCGCACCTATACGACCCTTTTCGGGCTGCTGGTGGCGACGGGAATGCGAGTGAGCGAAGCCCTCAGTCTGGACCGGCCGGATGTCGACCTTGACCGCGGAATCCTTCACATCCGGCGGACGAAGTTTGGAAAATCACGCTACGTGCCGGTTCATCCATCCACGGTAGAGGCTCTGAAAAAGTACGTCGAAGCTAGAGAGCGCATCTTTCCTGTGCCCCTCACTCCGACGTTCTTTATCTCCGAGCGCGGCCGCCGGATCACAGTGTGGATTGCGCAATACACCTTCGCCAAGCTGTCTCAACAAGCTCGCCTCCGAGCACCAGCCAAGGGTCACGGTCGCGGTCCCCGGCTGCATGACATGCGACACCGATTTGCCGCCCGTACCTTGATCCGCTGGTACCGCGCCGGGCTCGATGTTGAACGGGAACTTCCCAAGCTGGCCACCTATCTGGGGCACGTCCATGTGAACGATACCTATTGGTACCTGGAAGCCGTGCCCGAACTTCTTCAGTTGGCTACCGACCGACTGATTGAGCGGGAGGTGCGGCCATGATTTCCGCCGACCTTCCCTCTCTTATTCAATCCTTCTTTACTGATCGCCTGCTTCGCCAACGGCAAGCGAGCCCGCATACGATCGCGGGATATCGCGATTGCTTCCGCCTGCTTCTGCATTTTGCCAAAGAACGACTCGGCAAAGTGCCCTCCAAGCTTCGCGTTGAGGATCTCGATGCACCTTTCATCGGCCTTTTCCTTGACCACCTGGAAAGCGTTCGTAAAAACAGCGCTCGCACGCGGAACGCACGCCTCGGAGCCATCCACTCTTTTTTTCAGTATGTGGCTTTAGAGGAGCCCGCGCATGCGCTGCATTGCCAGCGGATCCTGGCGGTACCCAATAAACGCCACGAACGGCGGCCGATCGAGTTTCTCAACCGGGGAGAGATCGATACGCTGCTCGCGATTCCGAATCGTTCCACCTGGATCGGCCGTCGCGATCGAACCCATCTTCTGGTGGCTGTCCAGACGGGTCTGCGGGTTTCCGAGTTGATTGGGCTGAACTGCCAGGATGTCGTGTTGAGGACCGGCGCTCACGTGCGCTGCCTCGGGAAAGGCAGAAAACAGCGTTGCACGCCACTCCGTCCGGAAACGGCAAAGATGCTCGAGGCATGGCTACGCGAACGCAATGGTCTGGCCGATCATCCGGTCTTTCCCAGCATCCGTGGCGCTCGACTTAGCCGCGACGCGATCGAGCGTCTCATCACCAAGTACACCCATCTTGCCGAACCGACCTGCCCGTCGCTTAAACGGAAGAAAGTTTCCCCACATGTGCTTCGCCACGCCGCAGCCATGGACCTTCTTCAACATGGCGTGGATCGCTCCGTGATCGCGCTCTGGCTGGGACACGAATCCGTGGAGACAACCCAGATGTATCTCCATGCGGACCTGCGTCTGAAGGAGAAGGCCCTCTCGCGCACTGCGCCGCTCGGCGTCAAACCCACACGATACCGGCCTGATGACAAACTGCTGGCCTTCCTGGAAAACCTCTGATTATGCCGACTCTGGACAGAACCCGAGCCCCTCCCAGACGCTGACTCCGCTAAGTAGTCGGCATAATCGGGGAGTCGGCATGCTGACGGACATAGTGGATGGCGCGCTCCACGCGGCCTTCTTCATTGCCCCACGCCGGGCGGCAGGGACGGGTGGCGAAGTGGTAGTGGGCCGAGAGCTCGAGGAAGCGGGAGGAAGTCGAAAAATTGTTATTGATTTCGTCACTTCAGTCGCTTGATTCTATAAGGGACGAACGGCGAGGAGGACACTCGGGAGTTGTTATTCGGGCAGGACGTGGCACGGCCCGTTCGCAGAAAACTAATCTTCCGGCTGTTGAAAAGTCGGAAACGACTAAAGAGTTGAGGTGTTCCCATGACGGACAGTGAGCTCCAGGAGCGTATGGATGAAGCTATTCACCTGATCCAAGAAGCAATCGAAGAGCAGGGCGGCTTGTTGGAGATGGAAAAGAAACCTGACTTCCGTTGGGCTGGCGTGGCCCGGCTTCCCACCGGCAAGTTAATGCTGAGTACTCATAAGACGGGAAAACGAGCCATGCCGGGGGATACGAAATCGGTGATCGAAGCGTCGGCTGACTTGATCATCGAGGGCCGCCTGATCGCGCGCATCTTGTTCCACTCAACAAAGACGGAGGTGGAACTCCCCGGTGGCGCCCACAAGCCCTTCGGCCACGCCGGAATTACCAGGGCCTTCGAGGGGCTTTAGGAGTTCCCTGGGGCGCCATCGGCGCGTGGCAACGGGGTTTCCACTTGGATTTCAGCAAGGATGACCGTAATGTTGTCGGGGCCACCATTTCCATTGGCCTTCATCACAAGGTTCCTGGCTTTTTGACTCGCGCTCGCAGCCTGCTCGAGGCAATCCACCATCTCGCCTGACCATCAGGGCACATTGTCCCCAGCTAAGGAATCATTCAGCATGGAAGCGAGAGCGCTTCAACGTCATGGTGGGAGCGTAGGGATTCTCGCCACGGCTTGCATCGCCATCGCCATGTGGTCGACATCGTGTGGGGGTGGGGCGACCGAAGCCATTCCCGTCTCAATCAACAATCCCGTGCCGGCGATCACGAGCCTATCGCCGGGTTCGGCCACGGCGGGGACAGGGCTACAGACGCTGACCATCAATGGGATAAACTTCCTTTCCACCTCGGCGGTGAGCTACAACGGGGTAGGGCACGCGGCGACGTTTGTGAACTCGGGGCAGTTGACGATCCAGCTGAACGCCAGCGACCAAGCGACGGCGGGGACGTACGCGGTAGTGGTGACGAATCCGGCGCCGGGTGGGGGACCTTCCAACTCCGTGAACTTCACAGTCACGGGCCCCTCTGCCAGTCTCTCACCCAGCAGTTACGTCTTTCCAAGCCAACCCGCTGCGACGTTCAGTTCGGCTCAGACCTTTACCCTCTCCAATACGGGCAACGCCACCTTGCAGATCGCCGGCATTGGGTTTACGGGCGCCAATGCCGGCGACTTTAGCCAGACAACAACGTGCGGTGCGACGCTGACGGCGAATTCAAGCTGCACCATCGCGGTGGTTTTCACGCCCGCCACCGGTGGGAGCCGCAGCGCCTCGCTCACGGTCACGGAGAACAGCAACGGCATCTCCGGCAGTACGCAATCCTCCACCTTGACGGGAATCGCGATCCACGATGTGATTCTTTCCTGGGCCGCCAGCGCGAGTTCGGGGATCGTGGGCTACAACGTCTACCGGGGCACCGCCTCGGGAGCGGAGAGTTCGTACCCCGTTGAATTCCACACCGATTAACGGCACCAGCTATGTGGACGCGAATGTGACGCCCGGCACGGTTTACTATTATGTGGTTAAGGCCGTGGGCTCGGGGGGCGCGGAGAGCGCGCCCTCGAACGAAGCCGAAGCAGCACTCTAATCTGAATTTCTCAGAGGGTTTCACGAAACTGTGACTGCTTTCCTTTGAAGCTGTTACAAGCCTCGCCGAGACGAATTTCCTAACAACCATGATTTATATGTCCATACTTAGTCACCTCACGGCACACCTCTTGCCGGATTTGAAGCCGTTCCGGACCCTCACAAAATGCCTGATTAGGAACAAAAAAGTGCTACCCGTTTTCCGCGAACAATTCGCTCATAATTAGGTTGCCCCCACATGGTCTTGGCAAACCTGATTATAGTCCTCTTGGCTGTCGTGATCGTGCTGGTTGCGGCGCTGGTGTTTAGTTTGCAACGGACCATGCCGCGCGGTGGGTTCCGACCGAAAGCCTAACGGTCCAATTGAACCACGCCTCAATCGTGTCCGTTTTTCCCTTCATGAAGTTCACTGAATCTTGCGGCTGCTTTGAACGCTGGCCTGCAACGCCTTGATGCGTTCGAGCACGTCTCTCTTCGGTATTATGCCGCGCTCAGCTTACCCTTCACTTCGTAGAGTTCCCAAACGATATGTTGCTTTCAACGACCAGCTT
>DLMI01000244.1 GCA_002478145.1 Acidobacteria bacterium UBA7540 | reverse complement strand
ATTATTTATGACGTTCTGTATAATTTCGACCGGTCCCACCCTGTAGTTCCCCCCCCCATTAGCTGGCATGAGCAATTTTGACCGAACGTGTGAGCGGTACTGGCCTGACACGCGAATTGGCCCAAGAGGGTATAAGAGGTGTATCCCGCCCTGCCAGCCGAGCGGCGGTGCGTTTCTACGACCAGCGAGGCACGGCGGAAGTCGCCGCGGCGACGATTAAGGAAGGCAAGCAGGCGGGATTTCGCGTACGTCTCGGCTGAGGGCCGCGCCATCGCCGCCTCAGACATTCCGATGGCCGGCGGGTGAGCGTCTCGTTCCATGAAGAATCTGACAACTTCCCGATCGGAACACTTCGACGGCTGACTGGGCAGGCAAAACGGACCCAAGACGACCTTCGACGGCTCGGATTGCTGCGGGAGAATCGCGGACTGAGCCCGAATTCCGGGAGAAGTGTAGCGTTTGGTGAAAGGAGCTGCCGTGGTTAATTGGATGCGCTTCCGCCTGTCAGCGATGGGGACGTGTTGATGTGAATTCAGGCTCTGTCCTCTGATATCAGTAGTGGCGGTCCAGGACCGCCACTACTGAGGACTACCGCTACAGCTTCGCTCCGCTCGTCAGTGACCGATCGGAGTTCCGATCACATCCCCCGAAACGACCAACTCCACTCGACGATTCTGCTGCCGGCCTGCCGCCGTATCATTGGTTGCCACGGGCTGGCTTTTGCCGAATCCACGGGCGGCAATAGAAGAGGTATTAATCCCCTGCTGAACGAGGAAATCGCGAACCGCATTGGCACGATTTTCGGACAATTGCATGTTGTACTCGTCAGTCCCGACGCTGTCCGTATGGCCCTCCACTTCGAGCTCCAAGCTGGGATACGCCAGGACGATGCCCGCGATCTTGGCCAGCTTTTCACGAGCCCCGGGCCTGAGAGTGTACTTCCCCGTGTCGAAGAGGACGTCAGACATGTTGACGATGAGGCCTCTAGCGCTGTCGCGGGTTTCCAGGATCAGGTTCAGCTGCTCCACCAGTTTGTTGCGCAATTCCTGTTTCTCCCGCTCGGCCTGCCCGGCGGCGGCCTTGCGCGCCTGCTCGCTTTCCGCCAGTGCAGCTAAGCGGGATTTTTCTGCATCCGCCTGGGCCGCGGCCATCGCAGTTGCTGATGCAGCCTGACTGTCCGCCATGTCGGATTTCGCTTTGGCGGCGCCGGCGGCGGCCTGGGCTGCTTCAGACTGGGCCTGTTCTTTCTGCCTGGTTGCCTCGTCAGCTTGCGCCTGCGACCGAGTCTGTGCGTCTGCGGAGGCTTGGCGTTCGTTGGCTTGGCGCTCCTCGTCCATCTTCTTGACTGCGATGGCGCGGGCATCTTCGGCAGTTTGTACTGCCTCTCGGGCGACTGCGATCAGCAGCTTTTTCGGGACGTCCTTTTTCGTGGCATATTCATCCGCCTTGTTCATCAACTGGACAGCGTGCTGATAGCTGTCGCTGGCGTACTTCTCGGCTCCCTCGGATTGAGCGATGCGCAGCGCATTACGCGCCTCGAAGAATTCCAACGGCAACTTGGCGTTCAGAACCACAGGGTCGAACTTGTAGCCGGTCGGAATGTAGCCGCCCCGCTCCATAAGCTCGTACTTTGCATTCACTGCCTGGGTAGTTCCTTTCGTGTCCTCGCGAACAACATTTTCGAGCACGACTAGGTTGCTGGGCTGCCGAACGGCATAATAGGGTTCCGCGGTAACGATCAGCGCGAAAGCCTGAAGGTCCGTGGTCACGTCCAGCTTGCTGCGGCTGGTATCGCCCACCAATACTTCGCCCAGGTTCACTGCCCGACCCTCAGGCGAAATTGCCCACAGGATGTAAGTCAGGTATTCATTACCGAAAGTCGTGGGCTTCTGCAGGTTGCCCAATTCCACCTCGATCGCCATGGATCCGCGCTTGCTTTCCACCTTGGCTTGACCGTTCGCTGACGGCATCAGGTCCGTACCTGCGAAATCCACCTTCGTAGCTCCGCTGCGGTGCCTATAGTTCACCGCCTGCACGTTGCGGCTGATTACGTTTACGCGGAAAGTGGGCGTCGGCGCCTGGGGCTCAACGCTCATGGTTGTTTGGGAGTTGGCTTGAGCCAATGCAGTCAGGCTCAATGCGAATGAGAGTGTTAACAACAGTCTTATCTTCATTGTATCTCCTTGTGGCATATGTCTGCCGTATTGCCCCGGGATTTCCATCGTGCCGCGCTGCCGATCAGGCGTGAGGCGAAGAGAGGGACGGTCGAGGGCTCGGGCACGGGCTCGGCGCCTGAATCGGGGTCCTTGCGGGCCAGGAAGGCCTTTACGGGCGTGCGAATAGCGCGCTCATCGTCGACTACCAAAATCTTTTCGCTTTGCCTGTCCAGTTTCATAGCCCGCCTCCTTCCTTAGCGGCATCTCGCTGTTCTCGCCGGGCGGGTTCATTGGCCTGTCTACGTTCCTTCCTGACCACCAGATCCTGGCTAGCAGCTAAAAGCACACTCCTTTTCTACCCCTGGGCGATGCGCGTGTCAGTCCCATACTGCTCACACATCTGGTCAAAACTGCTCATCCCAGCCCTCGGCGCTGTGCACGTCGCCGGTCCCGCTCTGCGGGATCAGCAAGAGGCAACTGTGTGTTCTTCCCCCGAGAGTCGGTCAAGTGCTGTTTGATGAGTTCGCCGAATCCCAAGCGTTCGTCCAACTCGCGCACTAGAATCAGGCCGCCATCGGAAGTGACCCGCGATCCCTGGAAATCCACCTTCAGGGAAGGATGAAAGGAAAGCTGAAAGGGTCGTTATTGGGTCTCACCCACTGGGTCTCTATCTCCCCGAAGGCCGTCTTGACGCTGAAACCCGCATGAATACTGGCATCTGCGGTCAGGATACGGTTAACTCTGGAATTCGAAAACGGGAATGCGGGTTAACTGGCCTGAGCAATTTCGACCAAACGTGTGACCCGTGCCCGAGCCCCCTTGATGTCAGGGCTGGTTCGGGGCCGGGCCTGGCTGGCCGCTGGTCGGCGTCGTAGACTGCGGAGCGGGTGGATTGCTCGGGGGTGTCCTGGGCAATCTTTGATCGACGTACTCCATCAAACTTTTCTTGAGGTTCTGGATGGCTGGCGATAGCAAAACGTCATTCGG
>DLMI01000117.1 GCA_002478145.1 Acidobacteria bacterium UBA7540 | reverse complement strand
ATTTGCCCGCACTCCACGGCTGCGATCTGGCACGAGGGCACCCGGAAGATTTCAGGAACGGTAAGTACCTCGTTCTCCTCCATCCCAATTTCATCCAGCATATCCGCAACCTCGACGGCTGGTTCGACCTCTTCTTTAGTGCGGGCAAGACTTACCCAAGGGGAAAAGTACTCCACAACGTAAGCCCAGTAATGCGTTTCGTCGATGTCGGGGTCGAGGCTCTTCTGTTCTCTGAGCACAGCGATCCTTCGGAGGGCCATCGCGCCAAGTTGTGGTGTCAGGTCCACGAGCGCGAGTTCACATCCCCCATCGCAATGTTCGTTGCTGCTTGAGACCCTCAAAACAACCTTCATTATGCCGTTACCTCCTGCCCCGCCAGGATGGCGGGACTCTCTTCGCCTGTCTCCTGAGGGCACCTGTCGTCCAGGCCGGTCTCACTCACTCGGAAGAAACTGTGGGACAGACTCCAGCGGACCGGTCCGTTGCCCTCGGGAAACTGGATGCGCTTCTGCCGGAGTGCCCTTCCAATCCACTTCAGGAACGACTTCTTAGTGCCGCTAACGAGCACGGGCGAGCATTCCAGCCCGAAGAGCGGTTTGATCGCCCCGTGCCGCCTGAGTTCTTCACTAAACCACTCGGCCCAGTCTGGCACGACGGGTAATCCAAACCGCTGGGAGATGCGATAAAGCACGAACGTCGGGTCGTTGTCACACAAGATAGTGCGCCTGCCTTCCGGGTCCATTCCCGGACGTGTCTTGGCCAGCTCCGCGGAGGTCGCCACTAGGTGGCGAATGGGTCTGCGACCAGGGACATTGATGGTTCCGCGAAAGCACTGCGCGCCTTCACCTAAGGTGATCACGACCGGATCAGCTCCTGGAGCTTCTACGGTAAAGTGGTTTTGCTCGACCACACCTGCCCAGATGGCGCCAACATCGGAATCCCCACCCAAGACTGAGATAAGGTGGCCCTTACAGGTCCCCTCGGTGTCCACCTCCCCAACGAACCGATCCACTCGAAGGCGGATTCGCGTAGTGGTGTCCTTCATTCGCTTCGTGTATTCCAACACTCCGAAGCGCTCATGGGCATTCCTCATGATGGCTTTTTCCTCTTGGATTGGTGGGATTTAGCTGTGGGGAAAAACTACAGTGGGATGGTGGCAAGATTACTTCAGAACTGCGACTTCGCCCGTGCTGTAAACGACCGTCAATTCGTTAGAGAATCTTTCCCGTTCTCTCAATGTGATTACGCCATCCTCTTCTTCCTCTGTCTTGTCCACTACCTTGACTGCCTGCCAAAAGGATATATGACGCCACTCATTATTGCCAAATATACCATTAAGAAGTCCTGAACAGGCCAGGAGACCGACGTGACCGGCATGCAGGGGTGTGAGGGGTCGACCCGTCGCCGCGACAGGTTCAGCGAAGAGGATGCGTCCTGCCTGTCTGTAGGCCGCTGACGCCGGAAGCAGATCCTCAACTTCGTCGAGCGGGAGTCCACGGTAAACCAATTGCGCTGGTCCGCTCACGGGCACGTCGTACCGCGCTTCGGACTCTGAAGATAGGACGGAGATTTGGGAGGGGTTCCTGGCCAAGCCGGCGTAATGAAGCCGTGCCCGAGTGATGTCGCTGTCCGTCAGGCGCTCTCTTTCGCGTCGAGTCCGTCGAACTCCGAACACGACCACTTGCTTGTAGCGCACGCACTCCGGCGCTTCAAGTCGGAAGACCCGTACATCACGGAATTGTGACGCGAGAATCTGACTGCATTCGGCCAGTCTCTCCCCTGGGATGACGAACAGCAGAATGCCACCAGGTTTCAGCCAGCGATACGTGTGGCTCAGGAAGGTCTGCTCTGTGCGGCGACTGTCAGCCGGTCCAAGGGCCCAATCGTAGGGCGGATTCAAGTAGATGAGCCCAAAGCACTCTACGGCACAATGAACTTCCAGCGTGTTGCCTTGGATTATGTTGGGAATCCGTTGCCTGGCTTGCTCGGCACGGTAGGCATCAAGTTCGATGCCATAGCGAAGCATCTCGGTGCCGCTGGTGATCGCATCGAATGCCACACCATCGCCGATGCAGGGATCGAGCGAGGATGAGGGCTCGTGCGGAAACGAAAGAAATTTGCGAATCCGTTCGGCTTCGGACAGTGGCAGCGGGTAAAAGCCAAGCCGACCCTTGCCTTCAAAGCGCAAAGTGAGTCTCCTTTCTGAGAAAAACTCGTGCATGTGACTGAGCGCTGATGAGCCACGCCGCGACACGAGGCTAGGCCTTTTGGTTTGGTTCTGACGACCTTTGGTGATAATCCTTGAACGAACGTTAAGACATTCGAGGGCGGGCGAAATGTCGAGCCCCTAGATTAGGAAGGAATGAGATGGAAACGATTCTCCCGTGGTTCTACTGGTTATTCCCAGTTGCCTTCGCCCTCCATAACGCCGAGGAAGCGGTGTTCTTACCCCTGTGGTCACAGACAGCTGGCACATACCACAAGCCGGTCGGCCGTTTCGAGTTTCGTTTCGCGGTGGCCACCCTGACAACACTCGGTTTCGCGGTGACCGCTCTGTTTTTCCTTCGACCGAGAGGTGTTTTTTTCTGCTATTTCTTTTTTGTATTCAACCTCGGGATGCTGATCAACGTCGTTTATCCTCACATAGTGGCAACCGTCGCCATGAGGCGGTATGCGCCGGGTTTGGCTACCGGGCTCGCGCTGGTGCTTCCCGTGACCCTGCTGATCCTTGTTCATGGCTACACACACAGGCTTTTCGAGCTACGCAAACTATTCTTCTACGCCGTCCCGATTGCCACCGGGGTGGTCGGGTCGATTCCGCTGCTATTCAAGCTTGGCAGGAGGTTGGAAGGCAGGCTCGCGTAGCACGGTAGAACACCTGTAAACACGCCCGGGTGGTGGAAGCGTGTTCGTTTCACCGACTCCGCGCAGAGTGGCCGGGTGCGCAGACAAGCACGCGGCTCTTCTTCACTGAGTTTGATCTGACTGCGAATTGCGCTTGTTTACTGTGCGGTTTCGTTTCCAGTACTGGGGGTCGATCCTGAGCACCGCGGTTGTCCCTGTTGTCAAATTGATGAACCCACCGTGAAAGCTGATTTCACCGTAACGAAATAGTCGCGCCAGCAAGGCCAGTGCGTGCTGGGCAAGGGTCGAGTTGACGAAGGGCTCTTGTCGCTCCAGGGCCTCGACCGCGCTACAGCTCGGTTCTGCCTCATTGTCGAGAGCCTGATCGCAAATCTCAGGAAAGAGCTCGGTGGCTGTGCGCAGGCGCAGTCTCGATCTGCGATTGCGCTCGTTAAGCGGTTCGCCCAGGATGAACTGGCCGCTGTCGGCATTGTTTCCCAGGTCGAGCCAGTACGAAACAGTGCTCCAGTTGCTGACTGCATCGCGAATTGTGGCCCTTGCTGCCCGCGTATCCACGCACCCGACCACAATGTGAGCGCGGAGATTATCACCCGAAAAACCTCGCGAGATGTGGCCTCCAGGCTGTATATGAATCGGCACCGCTTCCCACTTCAGACCCCAAAATATGTTGAGCCGGTTGACGAGTACGACCGCCTTATTCAGGCCGACCTCTGACCGCGCAAAAGGCTGGCGGACGCAGTTGGTGGGAGAGATGGTATCGCCGTCCAAGACCGTAACGTGGAGTCCTCCGGGGTGGCCGCGGGCCACAAGCGATTGATGCAAGTACGGCAGGCCTGCCACAACCGCGCTGCCCGTTCCGCCACAACCCACTACCAGCACACATACCTGCCGTTCGAGCAACTCCGAGTGGATGCGGTGAGTCTCCATGGCCAACTCCTCAGTGCTCGCCTCCGCGCGCGACGAACTCCTGTAGCGTCTCGCCGGCATCGGTCAGGTACTGAACGGGAAACCTCTTCCTGCCAACAAGACTTCTCCACAACTCGATGAAACCACCGGCGTGGCTGGTGAGTCGCACCGCTCCGGCTGCATGTGTGAATTCGGATTGAAAATATGAGCCTTCCCAACCAGGTATCGAGGCGATGTCGGAAGACTCGGGTACGCGCATGCTGCCGGCACAGACCAGGCCCCGACTGTCCGTATTCCAATAGGGAGCGGTCTTGAGGGGCGTCTCTGGTCCCGGCCGTGAGGCCGTTGCCATCGCCCGCACAAAGAGGTCCTTGCCAAAGACTTTGACGACGAGTGCCGGATGCGGGAAGACAAGACCGTTGATCTTTCGTGCTTCTTTGTCAGTTCCGCCGAAGAACATGACCCTGCGTTGCGGCCGTGCCCACCACACCAGCAGGTTGGGAGTGCGCGCCAGAATGTTTTCAGGAAAGATTTCCGGCTTGACCTGCGCTCCAAGCCCTTGAGCAAGAGTGCGTACGAAGGCTGTTGTCAGAGGTTCGCCGGGTGCGAGATAAGGAGATCCATCGTCAGCCTGCTTAATCCGGTGGAGGCTGGCAAAGGCCCCTTCACCTCCAGCTCGATAGATAAGCACGGCTTCGCTCAGTTTGAATTCGCAGTTGGCTCCAATGGCGACATAGGCTTGCATAGCTATTAACCCTTAGTTGACCCACTTGTCGTTACCTGGCATGAGATCAATTAGCCGGCTGGCTGCTGCAATGGTCTCGCAGGCTACCCCGAACACGCGGAAGGCCTCTTGAACGCTCTCCGTATCCGTGGGGTCAAACGGAATAATGAGATTGGGTTCAGGTGTTACCTCCAACATTCCTTGGGCGTCCTCATCAAAGCAGGCCGCCACGGAGTCGGCTTCAGCAAACAACGCCAGCAGACAAGGCAAGGGCGGATTGCAGTCCGAAAGCTGTTGGCTGATGTCGTCGCCAAGCTCGGGCCGCTTCGCTTGGGCGGACAGGCGCTCAAGACTAAGGACAGCCTTCAATAGTCTGGTCGCGGGTGGGTCGCTGATGCTGTCTTCGAGGTGAGCAAGCTCAGCTTCATCCAGTGCTGCCTGCCGCATGCACGGTGGAAGCGACCCCTGCACGTCCGGGATTTCGTACTGGTCAGCGTCTGCCTCCTGGGCAGCCCATTCCCGCAGCGTCTCAGCGCGTTCCTCGGCATCCCTAAAGTCGTAGACCCGGGTCCACCTGTTAAGGGCTCCAACAAAGAGGTGCAAAAAGGTCGCTGGCAGATGTGGATGAACTTTTTCCAGTAATTCCAACGTTGGTCCGAAGGTCACACATCCACAGCTTGCCTCGGAAGGCTCAACAATGAGGAACAACTGGTTGGGCTTGCTTTCGTCACGGTCCGTCCATTCGCAGGGAGTGTCGCTGATGGTCGCAACCAGAAGGAAGCGACGGCGGATAGCCGGTCCCCCATGGGTCTTGATCCAGCGCTCCAGCGTAAGCCTGGCGAAGGATGTTGGGTCGTATTCCGCCCTTTTCCAGTCTCCAGGTGCCGCAATGGCCAGCTCGACGAGTGATTTGGCAAGCATCACCGCCAAGCGGTCATCAGCAACCACCCGATGGATTAGCGGGACGCCAGTCAGCCGCGGTAGCAGCAGGCCGGCGCCTTTTGCCATCAACTGACCGGAGGAAGCCATCCGGGCGGGGCGTTGAGTGGCGTGCGATTGTAGGTGCGAGAGCTCGCGTCGACCGCGGCAGCGAATAATGCGGCCGCGGTTTGCAGTTGTCGGCATCTGGCAAACCTCCCGAGAAGTGTCTGGTAACGGGAGTGGCGGCCCTGGCGAAGGCTTTCAAGTTCCGCCAGGACCGCCTCCTTCGTCACCTCCTTTCTGCTAGCATTTCGACTCATCGGGTTACCCCTTCGTGCCGATGGCAGTCGAAAACCGATAGACCAGCTTATCTCCGACCTGCTCCGGGCCGGTGACTGCGGCGGTGGCGATTTCCGGGTATTGCTGCGAGTAAAGACCGCGGATTTCCTCCACTGAAAGCGAGGGGTTAGGGTCTGGGAGTTTAACCCCATGCACCTCAAAGTAGCGGCTAAGTGGGTGGCTCTCCATCAGAGTGCGAGGCCTCCTTTCGACTGAATTGACGCAGGATCGGGCGATGTGGCTTGGAACAGCCCGAGTGTGCCGGTCGATGCCGAAGCAGGCATAGGCTCAGCAGGAGTTGGGGATGCAGAAGAGGCAGACCCCGGCGCGGCGGTTGCGGGTGGTTTCTGGGCTGCTTTCTTGCGCTCCTCAGCTTTCCGCTTTGCTTCTTCCTGGGCTGCTTTGGCAGCAGCCTCCAGGGTGGCTTTGGCCTCGGCCAATGTGCTGCCGGTTTGCTGGTGGACCTGGACATAGTCGGCCATATGCTTGCCCAGTTCAGCATCGAGTTCCGCCGGCGAGCCAGTGTAAGTGACTGGAGTAGATAGAGCCGGGTTCTCGTCAGCCTTTGTATGAGGAATGACGTTGACACGAAGCGTCTTGTCATCCACCTTGGCCACCGTAATGAGCACAGTGCGGCCGGCAAGAAGCGGCATGAGTTCAACGAACACAGGACCTCCTTATCATGGCGCGTGCGCCTTCTTTCTCTCGCCCGCGCCGACTAAGTTGTTTGTTGGAAAGATGTGTTGACTAGATTGAGGACAGGCACCTGAAGATTCTCCAGTGAACAGTGCCTATGACGGGTCTATCACGAGGTAGCAAGGATTATCGGGCGAGGCTCTCCATCGGGTTCTCGGAATTTGTCAATGCGTTGAGACATATCCCGCCGGGAGCGCTATTTCGGTGACCAGGATCGGGGACCAGCGCTCACCCTTCGGCGTCACTCTGCCGAAAGCGGGCAACAGGTCACCTTACCGATTAATGGTAGCGACTATGCGGCGAATTAGAGAAATTCGGCGGGCCAATTTCCTCGAGCGGCGTTCGGGTCCTCGAAGCCGACTTCCGAGGAGTCAGGGATGGCATTCCTACGGGTACGCCGTTACGCCAAAGTGGTCATAAGTAATTGCGGCTGCCGCACAGCGAAACTTTCAGGCCTCCTGGCGTCACAACTCTGCTGATCCCCGTCCTTCGTTCTACGCCACGCTGCATCGTTCTCCATCACTGACACGCGGCACTCGGCGCGCCAGTCCCTAGACTTGTGACGCTATTTGAACCGGGCGACAACTGCTGGTACACTCTGTTCAGCTTTGTTCCCTCTGGAGACGCCATGGAAGTGTTGCTGCGGCTTATCAAGGAACTCGGGCCTGTTTGGGGCCCTCCGGCGGGTTTGGTTCTCCTGACATATTGGTGGCTAAGACATCGTTCCGATACGGGTCACCACGGCCTTGGCCTCATCGGGGGCCGCTGGGTTCTGCTGGCCTTCCTCGTGGCGATCGTTGTCCTCGCGGGTTGGGAATACTACTATTCTCGGCACTGGGGCGTGCCCCCGGCATGCGGAAAGGACGAGATTGGAATCCTTATCACAGAACTGCCTGGAGACACCAATCGGCAACAGCAAGCTGCTTACGCTAGGGAAATCTATGCATTGGTCCAGAAGACCCCGGACTTGGCAGCTATTGTGAAGGTCAAGATGCTCAGGCGGACCCTACCTGTTGATCCCGAGGAGCAACATGCGGAAGCTCTGAAATGGGGGCGCCGGGTAAAGGCGAAATTTGTTTTGAGGCCGAACGCGGTGGAAGGCAATCAAGCTCCCTGGATTACGGTTGTTGACCAACCCGAGTTCGCTAGGCCGGAAGCACCAATGGGAAAGTTCGCGAACGCTCAGCTCGTGAACCTGGACCAGTTGCCGCTCCCTTCCGACCTTCTCCTGCTCGCCCGCTGTGCGCTCGCCCTCGCCTTTTATCGACAGGGAGCTTACGACCGCGTCGCAGGCGAAGTCCAGGATGTCCTGGCTGCTCAGGGGCTGCCTGAGGCCGCCCCATCGCGGTCATACTTAGTCTTCCTTAATGGAAATGCCCAGTTCTACCTGGGAAGGACCGACGCAAGCATTGCCGCATATCGCGAAGCCCTCCGCTTGGAGCCAGGCCTCTCTGGTGTACACACCAACTTGGGCATTGCACTCTATAAGGAGGGCCACGAGGGTGAAGCCATTTCCGAGTGGCACGAAGCCCTGCGGCTTAGGCCGTCCAACGCCGAGGCGCATTTCAGTCTGGGTTCCGCGCTCGCCAGGAAGAATGATCTGGAAGCGGCGATTCCCGAGCTTCGGGAAGCCCTGCGCTTGAAGCCGGACTATACAGAGGCGCACTTCAACCTGGGTGTGATTCTCGCAGACAAACGCGACCTGAGCGGGGCGATTGCCGAGTATCGCGAGGCCCTGCGTTTGAAGCCAGACGATGCCAATGCGCACAATAACCTGGGCGTCGCGCTCAAAGACAGGCACGACTTGAAGGGAGCAATTGCGGAATATCGGGAGGCCCTGCGCTTGAACCCGGATTTGGCCGAAACGCACGTCAACCTGGGAGCTGTGTTCCGAGACAATCACGACCTGGACGGAGCAATAAGGGAATATCGCGAGGCTCTACGGCTCAAGCCGGACCTGGCCCAGGCACATTATAACTTGGGTATTGCACTCGCACATAAACACGATTGGAAGGGAGCGATCGCTGAATATCGCGAGGCGCTTCGGCTCAAGCCGGACTTCGCCGAGGCGCACTACAACATGGGAGTCGAACTGGGCAACAAGGATGACCCGGACAGGGCGTTGGCCGAGTATCGCGAAGCGCTACGCCTGAAGCCAGACTACGCTGAAGCGCACCATAATTTGGGCCTCATACTCGCTGACAGGCATAAGCTCGAAGAGGCGATCGCCGAGTATCGCGAGGCGCTGCGCTTGAAGCCGGACCTCGCCGAGGCGCACAACAGTTTGGGCTTGGCACTTGCCCTCAAGCACGATGTCGATGGGGCGATCGCCGAGTATCGCGAGGCGCTGCGCTTGAAGCCGGACATTTTCGAGGCGCACAGCAATCTGGGCGCCGCACTATTTTGCAAGCGCGATCTTGAGGGGGCAAAGGCAGAATACCGCCTAGCTCTCGGGCTCAGACCAGATTACGCAGAGGCGCACTCCAACTTGGCCATCGTCCTCCTCGGTAAGCACGACCTAGACGGCGCAATTACCGAGTTTCGTGAGACGCTGCTATTGACGCCGGACTCCGCCGTGGCGCACCTCAACTTGGGGAGCGCTCTCGCCGAGAAGGGAGACCTGAACGGCGCTATTGCGGAATTTCGCCAGTCCTTGCGCCTGAAGCCGGATAACGCCGAGACGCACGTTAATCTGGCACGGGCCCACACGGAAAAGCACGAACTGAGGGAAGCCGTTGTCGAGTTTCGCGAAGCCCTGCGCTTGAAGCCTGACCTTGCCGAGGCGCACTTCAACCTAGGCAACGTCCTCTTTGACAGCAACGACTTGGCCGGAGCGATTGCAGAATATCGTGCGGCAACCCGATTGAAGCCGGACTGGGCCGAGGCGCACAACGGGCTGGCGCTCGCATTAGCCAGGAAAGACGACTTGGCCGGAGCAATTGCTGAATTTCGCGAAGCATTGCGCTTGAGGGCGGACTTTGCCGGGGCGCACAACAACCTGGGACGTGCCCTAGTGGGAAAGCACGAACTGAAGGCAGCCACTGCCGAGTTTCGCGAAGCCCTAAGGCTCGACCCAGACAACGCCGACGCGCACAACAACCTGGGCAGCGCTCTCTATTTCGCGGGTGATCTGGACGGGGCAGTTGCGGAATACCGTCAGGCTCTGCGGTTGAAACCGGATTACGCCGAGGCGCACAGCAACCTGGGCGCAGCCCTCGATGACAAGCATGACCTGGACGGTGCAGTCTCCGAGTGTCAGGAGGCTGTGCGTTTGAAGCCGGACTACGCTGAGGCACACGGCAACCTCGGTGATGTCCTTAGGGATAAGCATGACCTGGACGGGGCGATCGCCGAATATCGAGAGGCTTTGCGCCTGAAGCCGGATCTGGCCGTTGCACAGACGAACCTCCAACAAGCACTCGAATTGAAAGCTGGCAGGGTGGAAACGCACACAAACGTCAAAGGCGAAGTACGGCCGCAACACAAATGACCTGCGGTTTGGCGGGGAGCTGGTGCAATCAAGCTGTTCAGTGTATTCTTTTGCCGTCTGCGTGCTCCCGCGCCCGCCTAAGGCTGCTACATTGAAACCTATCTCCCGCAGCGTGTGGCCAGTTGACGATGAGGCGGCAAACCGTAGAAGTGCCTCTCGCACTCAAACTCCCGAGAAACGGGGTTCTGGGATGTCGGCAAGGCAACGTACCGGTGTCACCCGGATGCATAAACGCGACGCTTATCGCAATGGCCCCGCTGCGTAGGGGGCACGTTTATTGTCCAATTTCATCGATGACGAGCCCATAGCAGCGCTGTCCATCCAGTGGTCCCAACGCGGGTTTTGAGGTTGTCCAAATCTGGACATATAGAACGAAACACGCACCCCTTCCGCATCGAAGGAGTTAGAGCCGCTGCGCGGAAGCAAGAAGTTGGAATCCCGGAGAAGATAAGGGTGGGTCGTTCGAATGTAGGCGCCGAAGAGGGAGCCCGTACCCTAGAAGGGTATGTCCGCCTCAGCGCCCTCGCTTCCCGGCCCGTTGAAGGGATTCTCACTTTCGTCGACCGACTCCAAAGCCTTCGGGGTTTCTGCCGCCTTGGCTCCGTGCCCATTCTTTGACGGCCCCAAGAATCGGAGCGTGATCACGACCACTTCCGTCACACTGCGCTTCTGCCCGTCACGATCCTCGTAACTGCGCAATTGGAGCCTTCCTTCCACGAACAGGAATTTCCCGCGGGTCACATGCTCGCCCACAATTTCGGCCCAGCGCCGCCAGGCAACACAGCGAATCCAGAGGGTGTTGGTCTTTTTCTCTCCGTCGCCGTTCTTGTAAGTCTCCTTCACCGCCAAAGAGAAGTTTGCCACCGGTATGCCACTAGGCGTGAATTTCATTTCGCTGTCGGCTCCAACGTATCCAATGAGCATCACTTTATTCAACATATGTGTTTTGACTGGAACAGTAAAAATGGCCACCTAAGGGCCCCCCACTGTTCCGCTATCTCCTTTCGCCTTGGGTGAGTAGAAGTTGCGTTCGTAATACTTGATTCCAGGACCCGAATCTAGGGTCATTTGACGGGAACCAACCGGCTGGCTATTCTGCACTCGAGATGGAAGCGTCCATTAAATCCTCAAGCGGGAGCGCCGAAGTGATCCTGCGTCGCTTGGTGTCCGCCACAAATCGGGAAGGCAAAAAGACGGTCTGCCACTTCAATGATGGTGGGAGCATCCTCCTCTCCAACCTCCTCGGAGGCCTTATTCAGCCGGGGGACGAAATTAGCTTTCCTCTGCCCACTGACTCCGCCGAAGTAGGTTCCGAAATCTACGTCCACAAGACCTCGTTCTCTGGGCGAAGTCGTGATCTCTATCAAGCTCCCATCAGGTATGCCGCGCAGCCCAAAGCTGATAAACGGGACCGGCTTTACGTCCGGGCAGAGGTTTCAAAAGGCGGGATGGGCATTTCCTGGATTCATCTGCCATGTGAGGTGATACGCGATTACTTCTACGTCAGCACGCGGCGCCAGCGCTGGGAACGCCAGACGAGCCTGTATGACGTTCTTCGGATCACTTCCACCGCCTCGCTTGCGGAGTTGCGAGTGGCCTTCAGGCTCAGACAATTGGAGCTCCGCGCTACCGCCACCTCTAACCGTGGCAGCGCTACCCTGGAGCGCGCCTTCAACATCCTGGCGCAACCTGAATTGAGGGCTTCTTACGACTCGCTGCTAAAGGACCCGGCCGCGCCCGGACCCTTTCCGTATGGGGGCTCCGGTTCGATTCTGGTCGCCGGAGATCGCTCGCGCGATGGTCAGACGTTCTTCGCGACCCAAATCGTCTCTTTCCAGCCCGAGTTACAGGCGCGCCGCTTCCGGGCACGACTGCGCAATTTTGACTTTTACGATGACCGTGCCATCTATCACGATGCTCGGCGGAAACTCGAAGTCACACTCGACCATTCAGCCATGCCGATCAGTTGGGGCGCCACCTGGAACCGGTGGCGACACCTATTGGGAACCAAGGTTGAGTTACAGGGAACGTTCGTTCAGACGGGCAAGTACCAGCGCCGGAACGGTCAATGGAGCCTGAATAAGTGGGAGACCGCCTTGCCGAGCCGCATCCACGTGAAGGTTCCTGCCAACATCGCTGAGCAAATTGAGGCAGCTCGCAAGAGCTACCACCGGTTTGGCGAGTTTTCGGATGCCTTGGGACAAATTCGTGCGCGCATCGAGCGTGAGCCGATGGAAAAGGAACAACTGCGCAGTCTCTGTTCGGACCTCGGTATGCCTGGCGACTTCGATGTCGCCCAGATTAGCTGGCATCCGGATTACGATGCCTTCTTCTACCAGCAGCTCTGCCGGCGGGCGCGTCGGATCTACCTTTTTCGCGACGAGTATATTTTTGACCTCAGGATAATCGCCGTCGAGACACCGCAACTGGGTCATGCCACGTACCTGTTTTCCAAGCCACAGAGCATCGAAGCCTTCCTGGCCGCCTACGTCGCCACCACTAAGGAGGCTATCCGACAGAATCGCGCCAACGTGGCGGAAAAGCTGGGATTCCTGGGGCGGGTCGTTCACGGATCCAATCCACGCGTCTGGCTTCGGGCCTTAAAGGCGCGGCTGGGCGAGGCAGCCGATTCGCCTCAGGTCGCATCCGAGGGAGAGTGAATATGCAAAACGAATCCAACACGAAGTCTGAAATCATTGCCCTTCTCGACGGCCGAACGCAGGTGAGCCTTGAGAACATCCGTCAGTTCATCCTGGACCTAGACGAACGGGATTACATGGAATTCCTGTATCCTTCCGACCCTGATTTCGCCGAAGAGCTTGAAGCGCGGAATTATGAGGCGAAGGGGATGCTTGAAACCCTAAGAGACATCGAAGGAACTCTTCGCGGCCTGGATCGAGGCAAGATCAAGATTCAGTGATTTTGCCGACGGGCGGCAGCAAAACATTGCGCCCACTGTCACCGCACAGGCCCCGTTTGCCCTTAGGGCCCCATGCTTTGGTAAACGTCAATCTACGCCGGTGGTTGCACGCTCGAAAGGCTCGGAAGGGAAACGGCCCCCATCAAATTCCTTCTGCTGATGGGAGGTCACGAAGGACTGCCTCCATCAATCCCATGGCAACCTTTAGTCTACGGTGTACGAACTCGCTGTTTCACGAACTGAGCATCACGAACTGAGCAAGCACCATTTCTTTCGTGCTTGTGCTATAATCCGCTCGTGTCACGAGGACGTTGTAGGAAGGCGTACTGTCTAATTTACTGTCTGTTTTGGAGTCAGACAGGGGGGTAAGTGATAGACAGTATAGATTTAACAGACAGGATCATGTGCGGTTAAGTAGCTTTGATTGATGTAAATATAAGAACAGGCAGTGAGCGGGGGTAATTCAGCGGTAGAATGCCAGCTTCCCAAGCTGGACGTCGCGGGTTCGATCCCCGTCCCCCGCTCCAAACAAACCAACAACTCATGGCGGAGTTTCCGAAGGAGTTCTTATACCCCTACATCAGCTCTTGGTCTCTCCCTCCGGACATAGCCGCTTTCGATGGTCGGCTCAGATTCACACTCCGCCTCGATGACTGTCACAGGGTGGTCCGGCGCGTTTTGCGGAAGTCCCGTAAACCTTACGGAGATGTCGTCCTGCACGAAATCCACCTTCTTCCCCGAGGCAAACAAGCGCGCCGACTTTACCTTTGTGCGAAGCCCGCCGATGGCCACCACCGTGGGCGGTTTGTAGTACTCGAGCGCCTTGGTTCCCGCCGTTTGCGCGGGCCAAAAATGGACGTGGATATAGAGCGTGTTCCCCTTGCGCGTGTATTCTGCAAACGTGTGCCAACTTGCTTTGCACGGTTCCGCTTCATAAATGGTCGGCCCATTCTTGCTCATCCATTTGCCCACCTCGGTAAGGACGTTGACTGACTGCTCAGGCACGGAGCCGTCCGGCTTCGGGCCGATATTCAGCAGGTAGTTGCCCCCGCCCTTCGCGCAAGTGACCAGGTTCCGGACGATAGTCTTGGCGCTTTTCCAGTTGTCGTCGGCCTCGGTGTAACCCCAACTATCATTCATGGTCATGCAGGATTCCCACGCGCGCCCTCCCCGTTCAGCTTGAATCTCCTGCTCGGGGGTCGCGAAGTCTCCGGGCAGACCATTCCGGTTGTTGACGATGATGTCCGGCTGGAGTCTGAACACCATCTCGTTCATCTTTTTGGACTCCCACTGCTCAGGGGTAAGAGGCCAATCCATGTCATACCAGAGGACATCAATTTTGCCGTAATTGGTCAGCAGTTCCCGGATCAAGCCGTGGGTGTACTCGACAAAGCGTATTCGTGCCGCTTGGTCGGTAGCGCAGCGGGCCCCGTCCGGATGGTGCCAATCCATCAGCGAGTAATAGAAGCCCACACGAAGTCCCTCCGCCCGGGCGGCTTCCACATATTCCGCAACCAGGTCGCGACCCGGTCCCTGTTTTGACGCGCAATAGTTGGTTAGTTTCGTATCCCAATTGCAGAAGCCTTCATGGTGCTTGGTTGTCATCACCATGTACTTCTGGCCTGCTTGCTTGGCCAACTTGGCCCAAGCCCGCGCCGCATTGGGCTGCGGCTTGAAAACCTTGGCCAACTCCTGGTATTGGAGGACGGGGATGCCCTCCATCTCCATGGCCCACTCATGATGACCAACCACGCTGTAAAGGCCCCAGTGAATAAACATGCCGAATTTGGCTTCATGCCACCATTTCATTCGGCGCGCACGGTCTGCCCGGACCTCGGGGCTTTCCTCCTCAGCCTGGCTCGGCTTTGCCGCGGATGGGCGTTTTTCTCTCGCGCAATTCACACTGATGCCCGACGCTGCAAGGGCAGCTCCGGTTCCGATCAGGAAAAAGGAATCACGTCTGGAAATCCTGTTTTCTGACATGGTTAAACCTCCCTTAGTTGAAACATAGGCGCGCTTTCACCCGAGACGTGCGCAAAGATTACTTCTCAATCCGAGCAGTGTCAACGATTTCAGTCAAAACTGGATTCAGGAGTCAGCAGAATGAAGAAGAGGTTTCGGGGTATAGAGCAATTTCGACACGAAACTACACCAGTACCCCAGGGTCGCCTCAAAGTCGCATAAGAAGCGGCTCTGCCGCCTGATGTGCGGAAAGCCTCTGGCTTTCCGGCGCAGACTGCCTCCTTTCTTCCCCTCAGCTCGGCTGGAAGGCTCAGCCTTCCAGCCGAGCTGAGGAGGTCAGTCACGGCGGAAGCCCTCGGAAAGGCGAAGCCTTTCCGCACATCAGGCGGCAGAGCCGCTTTGGGATGTTACGTTTCGCGGACTTTGACGCAGCCCTGACCCATACCCAATCTGGCATTTCGCGGAATCAGTAAGTAAGGTAAACTCTGCTGACCGGAGTTCGGAGTGTTTCCAGGAGGGACAATTGGATGCCTGCTAAAAAGGAAGTCGTGGTGGGAATCGACATGGGGGGAACGCGTTTACGCGCCTTGGTGGTGAATGCGGAAAACAAAATTCTTGGTATGCAGAGAGCGCCAACCAACCCCAGGCAGAAACCTGACCGCCTGGTTGCGGACCTTGCTGTTCTGGTGCAGGCCGCTGTGCAGTCGGCGGGCCTGAAACTATCTGACCTGCGCACGGTGAGCATTGGCGTGCCGGGAGCGGTAGATCCGGTGGGTGGTGTTGTCCATCATGCGCCGAACCTGGGGTGGAAAATGGTTGCGCTGGGACCTAAGTTGGAGGCTCTGCTTAAGGTCCCGGTGTTTGTAGAAAACGATGTCAACGTTGGAATGATGGGGGAATACGCCCTGGGCGCTGGCCGGGGAGCGCAGGAGTTGGTGGGGATCTTCGTAGGGACGGGAATTGGAGGAGGCATCGTCAGCGGAGGACGACTCTACTTGGGCGCTCGCGGCGCCGCCGGAGAGGTCGGCCACATGGTCGTGGAGATCAACGGGCCTCGCTGTGGCTGCGGCAACCGCGGTTGCGCAGAAGCCTTGGCCAGCCGCACCGCGATGGAGCGCGACGTCCGCGCTGCCATACGGAGAGGAGAAAAGAGCCTCGTCCTGAAGCTTATGAAGGAACGGGGCAGGGACCGCATGACCAGCAGCATTATTCAGAGAGCCTTAAAAGAGCGTGATCCGGTCATGGAAAAAGTGATGGAGCGGGCACAGTTTTACCTTGGCATCCTGGTGGCGAACGTGGTCAATATGCTCGATCCTGAATACGTGATTATTGGAGGAGGAATCTCCGGACGGCTCGGCAGAGATTATGTGACGCCGATCAGGAAGACAGCTTACCAGTATTTTCTACGCCGCCACGATGCCCGGCGTGTGAAGATTGTTCCCGGGGTACTCGGTGACGACGCGGGACCGCTGGGAGCGGTGGTCCTGGCCAGACAACGGCTGGGGGACAAGCCGGTGAACGGACTGTCCCACAACTGAATCAGGGGCGTTCCCCTGAACCTGCCTCACAAGGAAGGAACCATATCAGAGGGGAGGAGTCATGCATAAGTGGTCTGTGCTGCTTTGGAGTTTATTGCTATGTGTTCCCGCTGGCCTAACAGGAGAGCCAGCCAACCAACATGCTGGCGTGGTCGTAAGAGCTGGACGAGTTCTCGACGTCCGCTCGGGGGCGTACCGGGATCATCAAATGATCCTCATCGAAGGCGACCGGATCCGCGAGGTCGGCGATGAGCGTGAACTCCTTCCCCATGTGCCCTCGGACGCTCGTGTTGTGGACCTCTCTCGTTACACGGTGTTGCCTGGACTGATCGACGCCCACACACACCTTACCGGCTCGCCCTACCTCATGGGTTACAGAGGCCTCGCAGTGTCCGTGCCCCGTGAAGCGCTCCTGGGTGCGAGAAACGCCCGCGTGACGCTGGAGGCAGGCTTTACCACAGTGCGAAACGTGGGGGCCAGCGGCTTCGCCGACATCGCCTTGCGCGATGCCATCAACGCCGGCGATGTCCCTGGCCCTAGAATTCTCGCCTCCGGCCCGCCGCTTGGCATCACCGGTGGACATTGCGATGAGAATCTCCTGGCCCCGGAATTCCACTTTTTCAGTGAAGGGGTGGCCAATGGCGTTCCCGCAGTGATGGCCAAGGTCCGGGAAGACATCAAGTATGGCGCGGACTTGATCAAGTTCTGTGCCACCGGCGGCGTCCTCTCGAAAGGTGACAATGCCGAATTTGAGCAATACAGCCCCGAGGAGATGCAGGCCATCGTCCGAGAGGCTCACCGCCTGGGCCGAAAGGTAGCCGCCCACGCCCACGGCGCGCGAGGCATCAAGGACGCCGTCCTGGCCGGTGTGGACTCCATCGAGCATGGCAGCTTTATCGACGAAGAAGATATTCAACTGATGAAGCAACACGGGACGTATCTTGTGCCGACACTTTACCTTGGCGACTGGTTCCTGGAGAACTACCAGAAACTTGGCCTTACGGACGACATGGTGGCAAAGGCAAAACTTGTAATGCCCGCCGCCCGCCAAAACGTTGCCAGGGCCTTTCGTGAAGGCGTGAAGGTCGCCTTCGGCACCGATGCAGCCGTCTACCCGCATGGACTGAACGCTCATGAATTCGCCGTCATGGTGAAGCTGGGCCTAACACCACTGGCAGCTATTCAAGCTGCGACCGTTAATGCCGCCGACCTGCTTGGGTGGTCGGACCAGATCGGTACCCTTGAACCCGGGAAGTACGCAGATTTGATTGCAGTCGAAGGCGATCCCCTCAAAGACGTAACCACACTGGAAAACGTAAAGGTGGTTTTGAAGGGCGGGGAAGTGGTCAGGGGTGTTAAGGCTGAAACCCCAGAGTCGAATGTTGAGCATTGATGTGCCAAGACACATGACTAAAGTGAAAAAGAGCAGACTTCAATTACGTACAACCGGACCAGCGGACACCTCCTTGTAGAACGCGAGCGCTCCAGCCTGAGCCCGGACGTGGAGCGCGGAACGCAGGGGGGAGCGTTCGCGCTCGCCGAGGATGAAACGCTGAAGCTGCAAGTATCCCTGGACGCCCCGGTTGTGGCAATCTTCGCAAACGATCGCGCCTGCCTCACCAGCCGGATTTATCCTTCGCGCTCTGATAGCCTCGGTATTGGGCTTCGCGCCTTTCCAAGTAACCCCTCACCCGGCCCGCTCCCCGATGAAGTGCATCGGGACAGCGGGCCACCCTCTCCCCTCGGGAGAGGGCTGGCCACCGAAAATAGATGAGATAGCGGCCCTCTCCCTTGCGGAGAGGGTGGCAAGCGTAGCGAGCCGGGTGAGGGGTCCTGTCCCTTTGAATGGGGGTAGATCTCCATCCAGCTTACGAATTCGCGTTCAACTTGCGAATTCAGGTTCATTCTGACTTCTGACTCCTGACTTCTACTCTCCACGTCGGGGTGGGGCGTGCCAACTGGCAGCTACAAGGAATCGATGAAAACCAGGTAAGAGGAACCCCAGAGGCTGGTGGGAATCGATCCACGGGGCTGAGCGGTGATGATGATGTTGAACGCCCGCGGCGAGGACGCAACCTCCGAAAGCAGGGTGTGGGTGGAAACGCCGGTCGTTGGCTCGATGAGCGCCAGGGCCTCGAGCACGGGATAGATGATCTCCTGGGAGGGCGCCATAGCGGTTTCGAACCCAGCCGTGAGGAATTGCATCTGCGCGTCGATTTCGTAGAAATGCCACGCCAGGCAGGCACAAAAGGTGACGGCCTTTTCAAACTTCGCCTCGAGACTTGAGTCGGCCTGGGGCAAAACGGCGTCAAAGACCAGCAACAAGCGGCGCTCGTCTTCGCGGGTAAATTCCCGCACCTTCACAGCCTGCGCCTTCGCCGTCGCCTTCCAATCCACATGCCGCGCCGTGTCGCCTTCTTGGTAATCACGTATGGCGTAGAGGTCGTGACCTCGTCCCTTATAGAAGCTTTCCATCTCGCCACCGATCAGTGGAAGGATCTCGTAAAACTCCTCCGTGGGCTGTATGTTGGGCAGTACAAGGATCTCCTGCTTGGTGGGGACTTCATGGGACTTGCGGAGGAAGCCGAAAGGAAACTTGCTACTTACGCGAAAGCCCTCCTGAGTGTAGCGGCCACGGCGCGGGAAAGTGATTTCAACGTGCTGCGTGACGGAGGACCGGTGAGGAATGTAAGGGACGTAGACCGGCGCCTCCAGGATTTGCCGCGGCCGCGGGCCCAAACTCTTCTTGCGCTTTTTCCTATCTGCATCACGAGCCGAGACCGTGACGGAAAAGGAAGGAAAGACCCACTTCAGATTGCTGACCGTCAGCCGGGAAATCATGGGCTGTTCGGCAAAGACGTGGTCGGGTAGAACAAAATCCAGCTCCAGTTGCGATAAGACGATTTGCGAGAGGATGCCTGAAACCAGGATGGCGGCGAGTAGACTGGCCAGAATGATGAAGAGAAGGTTGTTCCCTGTGTTCAAGGCCGCGATCGCGATGACCGCAATGATGATGAGATAGAGCACCCCTTGGCGAGTGAATTCGTACTCGATCTTGACGAACCAACGCTCCAGGGCAGTCCGCCGCGCCAGATATGGGACGACCTTGACCGCAACAATCCCGGTCAGTAACAGTGAGCTGGCAGCGGCCCAGACGGCCGCCCCCACCCGGCCGGCTTCTGTGAGCGCCGTCGAATAGAGGGCCAGGAAAAAAGCCGCGCTCAGTCCGCAGAGACCCAGGAAAAATCGTCGCCACCCTGGGCGGTCGGTGCGCGCCCACTGCTGGCGAACTCGAAGCCTTAAGTCTCCCCAGGCGCCGCCGCTCGTTGAATGAGGAAGCGTGGTCATCATTTGGGATTGTAGCGTATGCAGGGCCTAGAAGTCAGGAGTCAGAAGTCAGAAGGTAGGCAGCAGGTGGTGGGCGGGGGGCAATCCAGAATCCAAAAACCCCCGGTGCCTCGCAACCGCTTTTCAATGATTCGATGACTCAATGGATCAATCACTCAATGCCCTTGTGCCCCTAGCACCCCTTGCGTTTCTACAGCGGAACTGGGGTGGACTCGATGATTCCTTCCAATATGGCTTCGGTCTGGTCGGATTTCTTGAGGGTGGAGATATAGCGCGAACTCACTACGCACCGGTGAGAAAAGACGGGGAGAATAAGGCGTTTGAAATCGTCGGGGATGCAATAGTTGCGGCCCTCGAGGAAGGCAAGGGCCTGCCCAGCGCGGTAGAGCGACATGGACCCGCGGGGGCTCACTCCCAGGCTAAGGTATTCATGCTGCCGGGTTTTCTCCACGATGGCCAGCGCATAATTCACAAGCTCTTCATCCACCTTCACCCGGCGGACTTGGTTCTGAATTTCGACGACCTCCGCCCCCGTCATCACGGGCCTGATGTTTGCCAGCGGGTCGGATTGGGCAAAGTTCTGAAGGATCTCCTTCTCGCTATCGGCGCTGGGGTAACCGATCTTCAACCGCATCAGGAAGCGATCGAGCTGGGATTCGGGGAGCGGATAGGTTCCGTGGTGCTCGATAGGATTCTGAGTGGCCATCACCATGAAGGGTTGAGGCAGCGGCGAGGTGCGGTTGTCCACAGTCACCTGGTTTTCATTCATGGCTTCCAGCAGGGCACTCTGAGTTTTGGGCGTAGTGCGGTTGATTTCGTCGGCCAGGACGATATTGGCGAAGATCGGCCCCGGGCGGAACTCGAAGCGCTGGGTCTGCTGGCTGAAAATGCTGATGCCGATGACGTCCGACGGGAGCATGTCCGAGGTGAACTGAATGCGCTGGAAGGCGCAGTTAAACGAGCGGGCCAGGGCATGCGCAAGCGTCGTCTTCCCAACCCCCGGGACGTCCTCGATGAGCAGATGCCCGCGGGCAAGCAGACTCACCAGCGCCAGTCGGATCGCCTCATCCTTACCCCGAATGACGGATTGGACGGATTGTTGCACCCGCGTAAGGAGATCGGGGGCCACCGCTGCTTGATCGCTTACCATCGCTTTTCCCATTTGACATGTTCGCTGGCGTCGCCTTTGGCGGGGCTAGACCGACGCCTGGAAATTTGCTATGTTTGATGACGCTTCATGGGCGGTTAACTCAGCGGTAGAGTGCTATCCTCACACGGTAGAAGTCAGAGGTTCGAATCCTCTACCGCCCACCATTACGGCTGAGCATTTTCCACCCTGGTCATTCTACCTAAAGATCGAGGTCCCTTTCAATGAAATCGACTTCCTTCACCCGACGACAATTCATTTGCAAATCTGGAAAAGCTGGGATTGTGCTGGCAACGGTGTGGTCCACGCCGGCACTGACAGCAGGTTCTGCGCCGGTGTCCTTGCCCGAACATGCGTCGCCCAGCGGAGAAGCAGCCAGATGGAGAGATTTGTTCCTCAATCCCCCCCATTCAGCCCGACCTATGACCCGGTGGTGGTGGTTTGGTGGAGCGGCCACGCCGCAGGAGATTACGCGTGAACTTGAACTGATGTCGGAAAGTGGATTGCGGGGAGTGGAACTTCAACCTGTTTACCCCCTGGAAGTCGATGACCCCAAACGAGGGATTCGGAACATCCGATATTTCTCCTCGGAGTGGTTTGACCTGTTGCGACACACCACTAAAGAAACCCGCCGTCTGGGCATGCAGTTTGATTTTACTTTGGGAAGCGGGTGGCCTTACGGTGGGCCGTTCATCCCCATCAAACTAGCCGCGCGCCAAGCGCGGGTCCTGATTCAAGAGATCGTAGGACCTGGGACTTTCTCCTGGCTTCTTACTCCTGAGCTAGCCGAATCGGAAAGCATCATCGCAGCCTTGGCAGTTCCCGTTCTCCCCACAGGCCAGCCTGGCATCCAACAGTCGCGAGTGATCACAGACCAAATTAAGCAGGAGACGAAGTATGGCGATCTGATCGGGATTGGATTCGAAAGCTGGCCGATTCCCCCGGGCCAGTGGAGGATCATGGTGTTCGTAGACAGTCCCACCGGCCAGCAAGTGAAGCGCCCGACACTTGGCATGGAAGGGTACGTCATCGACCATTTCAATCGCGAAGCCATGGATCTCTTCCTCGAGGCAGCAGGAACCCAGGTTCTCAATGGAATTAAGGATGTCGCAGACCCTCCCTTCCGTTCGGTTTTCTGCGACAGCCTGGAAGTTTATGGGGCGGACTGGACTCCCAGCCTCCTTAAGGAATTCGAAAGACGCCGCGGCTATGAATTGACGCCTTATCTCCCCGCTTTGTGGCAAGATGCCGGCCCCCTGACTCCACATATACGTTACGACTATCACCTCACCCTTTCGGACCTGATGTTGGAGAACTTTTTCGCCCCTTTGGCGGATTGGAGCCAGAGGCATGGCATGACGGCGCGCTTCCAAGCCCACGGGGCCATGGCAGATGTGATGCACGGGTATGCGCTGGCAGACATCCCTGAAGGCGAGCACATCATGCAGGGAGACGAGTACGCGGTCGACATTCAGCATCGGCGGCTCGCTTCCTCGGCCGGCCATATCTATCAGAAACCGGTGATTTCGGCAGAGACTTACTCGTGGCTGCGGATGCCTCTTTTCATGGTAACCCTTGAAATGATGAAGGCAGCCTCGGACGCGCAATTCCTGGATGGCATCAACCAGATCGTGAACCAGGGCTATTCATACTCGCCCCCCCAAGCCGGACAACCCGGCTGGGCGTTCTATGCCTCCACGGTCATCAATCACAATAATATCTGGTGGCGCCACTATAACCACCTTGCTAAATACGTTCAGCGGGTTTCTGCCTTGCTTCAGCAGGGGGTATCGGTCAATCCGGTGGGTATGTACGTTCCCCTTGCCGACGTCTACGCCAAGTTCGGCATCGGCGCTCTGAATATGGATGTTGAGATTGAAAGGCAACTCGGGACAGAGTTGTTTCTGGAATTGAGACGGTCCGGGTATGACTTCGACTTCCTCAACGATGATGCCTTGGCGCGCATGGCCTCGGTGCAAGCAGGGATGTTGCGTGCCGGCACAGGAGCCTACTCGGTTGTCATCGTCCCCGATGTTCAGTATATGCCTCCGGAGTCGCTGGATTGTTTGATGAGATTCGTTCAGGAGGGTGGATTTCTGATATTCGCTGGGCGAGTCCCTGCTGCCGCGCCGGGGCTGAAGGATAACGACACCAGGACGGCGCGGCTGAGATCGGTTCTCAACACCCTCTGGGGAGGGAAACTGCCCAGAGCGGATGATTTCGTGACCTGTGGCAAAGGTGCAGTCGCTTTATTCCGTCACCTTTCGGTTGTGCTGGCACGCTTGCCCGGGGCGCTCCCACCTGACTTCGAAATCGTCCAGGCTGGGGACTCGAGTGAATCGGCGCGCCAACGTGCGCGGGAGAATGTCGGCTTCCTCCACAGAAAGATGGATGATGTTGATATCTATTTCGTCAGCAACATATCCTCTTTTCTGCAAGAGCTAAGGTTACAGTTCTCGGTGGGGCACAAGATACCCCAGCGATGGAATCCTGCGAGCGGCGAAATCGACGATACCTTGGTATTCAAGCATGCCGCGCGCGCAGGCTCGAATTCGCCGGTGACGGAAGTTCAAGTCCAGCTCGCGCCCTTTGAATCGTGCTTTGTGATATTCAGCCCAACAGGTGATGGCCCCACCCTTACCCATACCAATTGGCCCGGCGCCCTGAAGATCGGAAAAGTTGGCCATAAGACTCAAGTGACTGGCCTTATTCCGAGAAACGGGGAGTATTTTCTGACTGATGCTGCGGGGAAGACTCACAGATTTCAGGTCAAGGCGATCCCCGAACCTATCTCCTTGCATGGCCCGTGGCGCTTGACGCTTGGAGACAAGACCGAGCTTGCGCTATCGCAATTGCAGTCCTGGAATGACTTGCCGGAGGGGAAAGACTACAGCGGATGGGCAGTCTACGAAACAGATTTTGAATTGACCAGTCTGGGCGAACAGATTGAGTGGGCGGTGGATTTGGGCATTGTGCACGAGACCGCCCAAGTTGTTCTGAACGGAATCGATCTGGGAAGCGCTTGGAAGGGTTCACGCATCCTGCGTTGCGGAAATGCTCTAAAGCCGGGGGCCAACCATTTGAAAGTGGAAGTAGGGAATCTGTGGATTCACCGCGTCCAGTCTCTCCCGAAACCGGACCGGAAAGCTTTAGCAGAGACCTTCGGGATCCGATGGGGGACGTATGGTGAGATCAAGCCAGAGACGATTCCTCCCTCCGGCCTTTTAGGCCCAGTGCAGCTCATGCCGCGAAGACAGTGGGTTGCCACGCTCTAGTGTCCATAGCAATTGAGCCGGGATTTGGAGTTGTGCCGTGCTGCCCGAACCCGTCGGGCGTCCAAGGCTGCCATCCTGAGCCCGGGAATACCCGCCGGCGGCTGGCAGGCCTTCGTCCCCTAGTCCCCAGTCCAAAGCCCCTAGCCCCCGCTCTTCCTCACCTGCTACCTACGAACTACCTTTCTTTTCAACAACATTCCCGCTTTTAACGGCTAAGTATCTTTGTTTTCATAGACATTCCCGCTTTGCCTCCAAGTTTTCCACAGCGGTCCTTTGTTTTCATAGACATTCGCGCGTCGCTCGTCATTTTTTAAAGTTACTACGGTCGTCATAGCAGAGGCAGGCAATGACATACTGTCGCTTTAGAGAGAAGGATGGGGCCGTCATCCCTAAGGTCCCCACGGTCATGGCAGGACAGCCAGGCATCATGCTCTAGGCTACCATATTAGGCGTAGGTTGTCAAGACTTCTTTTCGGCCCTTGTCGCCCAAGAACCGCAGACCTCGGGAAGCAGGTCTGCGCTACAGTTGCTCGCTGGCGGGTGGCTAGCAGAGACTGTTTGGTATTTGTTCTGTATAAGGAATATACTTCCTGCATGCAACACCTGACGCTTCCTATTATAGTTGAGAGCGACCAAAACGGCTATTTCGTCACCTGTCCTGCCCTCCAGGGCTGTTACAGCCAAGGGGAGACCTACGAAGAGGCGATCACGAACATCAAGGACGCCATTCGGTTGCACATCGAAGATCGCTTGGCTGACGGCGAAGAAATTCCCCAAGCGGTATCCGTGAGTCTCTCCACCGTTGAAATTGCCGTCTGATGCCGAAGCTGCCACGCCTCACAGCCCGCGAGATTGCCACCGTAATGGAGAGAACTGGATTCGCGCTGGCCCGGCAGAGCGGCAGCCACCAGATTTACAAGAATGCCGCAGGCAAAAGGGTTACGGTTCCGTTTCACGCCTCGAAAATCCTCCACCCCAAGGTCCTGAAGAGTATTCTGCGCGACGCCGAGCTGAGTCCCGAAGACCTGGAAAAGCTGCTTTGAATCGACTGTTTCCGCTCGAGCCGGTGCGCCTACTCAAGCGGGGGGATTTCCAACCCCTGGTGATGGTTCAGCGTGAACGAGTATTTCGGCGTGAGTGCGGCGCAACCCATGCGCCGTTGCGGGTTGGCAATTGCCAGTTTGCCCTTGGGTTCGAAAGCGCGAATCTGAGGCAGAACCGCAGACCTCAAAAACGGAGGGCTGCGCTACGTTTGCCCTCGTGGCGGGCGTCAAAGGGACTCAAGGATCGCCTGGCGTTCCACACTCTTATGTTTCGCCACGGCGCGGAGGATGGCATTCAGCGTTCCGATGCGAAGGTTTTTGTGGGCAGGCACAGCGAGGCGTTGGTGCGAAGGTTCTTGAGTCTCCAGCACGAGGTGGCTGCCTTCTTGATGAATGATGCGATAGCCCCAATTGCGGCAAAGAGCCTGGACAAGGTCGTGCCCGCTCAAGTCGCGTGGGATCTTCATGAGTTGGCGAGAACTTCGTCCCGGACCAAATGGAGGCGGATTGCCGCAGGCTGTTTCGGGTGGTCAAAGTAATAGGCCGCCACGGCTTCTTTCACGTTTCGCCGCAACTCTTCCCAATTGTCAGCCTGTGTAAAAATGCCCTCCGTCAGGCATTCAGCGACGAAGCCCCCATCGGATTCCTGACTCACTTCGAAGACAATCTCGTTCATAGATGCAGCTTATTCCATCCTTGCCAGAGAAACAAGGCCCCGCGGGTGACCCCGTGGATCCGCAATCCGTAAATTGGGGAGCACTGTTCCGTTCTAATCCGTTAGATTGAAGTTGCTTAGGCATAATCGCCGGAGCAACACCACAGTGCACAGAGAAATTACGACTCTTTCGGGAGAAAAGAAAGTGATTTTGCGCGAGGCGCCGAGGACGGGCTCCCGCCTTGCGGGATCGCCCGTTTCTTTCCGATTGGTTCTTTATCGTCACGGTGCGCCTGCTCAACCGGCGCAGATTTCCACTCCCTGGCGACGGTCCAGCGTGAGCGAGTATTCCGGTATGCGCGCGGCGCAACAAATGCGCCGCTGCGGGTTAACAATTGCCAGTTTGCCCTTGGATTCCAACGCGCGAATCTGAGGAAGAACCGCAGACCTCAAAAACGGAGGTCTGCGCTACGCATGCTTCATGGGACGCATAAACAAAAAAGTGATATCATTGTCATGGTGGCTGTTTGGCGGCATTCGAAAGCCATTATCTCCCATAGAGAGAACTGCATGTCTACGACGTCCACGACCACTACCAGAGAACACGCCCATGAGTTGATTGACCGCTTGCCGCCAGCCCAGGTGGCGGCTGTCGCCAGCCTCCTTGAAGCCATGCTGGACCCCGTCGCCCAGGCGATCGCCAGCCTGCCAATCGAGGAGGAAGAGATTACTCCCGAAACGGCCGCCGACCTCGACCGCGCCCGCGCTTCGATCGAGCGCGGTGAGGGCATCCCGCATGAAGCGATCCTTCGCGAGTTCGGACTCACGCGCCGCCCATGAGTGAGGTCAAAAAAAGCGTCATCTGGGCGCCGGAAGCCCAGGCGCAGCTCCGCGCTATCGACCGGGCCACTGCGCTTGACATTCTGCACGCGGTCGATGATTACCTGACGCTTGGCAAAGGCGACGCGAAGAAGCTCCGACCGCCGCGCGGTGAACTCCGTTTGCGCGTGGGCGACTACCGAGTGTTCCTCTACCAGCTCGCGCCCTTGTCGATCAGGATCACCGGCGTGAAACACCGCTCCCAGGCATATCGCTGAAATCACAACTGGTATTCTAAATCCGCTAGCGCGGCTTTTGTGATTCGAATTTGGAAATCCACTGCGGAACCATTTTCCGGACTTCGTCGATGGGCACGGTCCGGCCCTCGCCGGCGTCCTTGATGCCGCGGTCAATGGCAGCCAAGGTCGTGGCGTCAACTTCGACTTCTTCGGTGACGGGTACCTGGAGCTTCAAGTCAGCCATAGCGTTACAGTAGGTCGAGCCGAGGGGGGATGCAACCCCATTTCAACACGATGGTGCGCGACGTAGAAGTGGAGGTCAGGGCATTTTTCTTGGTTTGTTGCACTCTTCTGGACGTACCGGTACGCAACGGTGAAAGCCCGGAGGGCCGAAAGAACTCAGCCCAGGGCGCCAGCCCTGGGTCCAGAAAGCCCTCTATTTCGCGGGAGCCCCAGCGGGGCGGAAGAAAAGGTTTCGACGCGGGAACTCTCCCCGGTTCTGCCGCCCCCTCCGGGGCTTGACCGGCGCTGGGGCTTGGTTTCCCAGGGCTTGCGCCCTGGGCTAAGTTCTATCGCCCGCTAGGCGGGCTCCCCGGACCACCCTGCTGCTGCCGCCGTAAGCTTTCACAAATATGTCATGCAACAGCGGCAGGACTCCCACTTTTATGTCGCACGCCCTTCGCCCTCTGAAATGTAACACCGTCAAGTGCGGTTGTATTAGTATGATAGATTCATGCGGCTGGAAGGTGTGCAATGTGTCGCACACATTTCCAGTCGGCCCACTTTTGACCTTCGACCTTCGACTGTCGACTAGTCGGAAAGTGCGGAGCATTTCAAAATTCACGCTGAGCGTTCCGAGGCGACCTTGCTGAGGATTGGTATCGTTGGGCTGGCCCAAGTGGGCAAGACGACCTTGTTTCAAATTCTTACCCGAGCGCAGGGGAGTGGGCAGGGCGCAGGGCGGCCCGAAACACATGTGGGTGTTGTTCGTGTGCCCGACGCGCGTCTTGACCGGCTGGTGGAGATGTTTCAGCGGCAGAAAACCATCCACGCCACCATCGAGTACGTCGATACCCCCGGCAGCATCATCGAGTTGGCGCGGACGGGTGTGCAATCCCAAAACTTGCGTGAGTTGAATGCTCTCATGCACGTCGTGCGGGCGTTTCAGGACGAAGCGATCCCTGCTGAAGGCGGAGCGGTCAATCTCCAGCACGACATTGAGAACGTGGAGCTGGAACTGATGCTCTCCGACCTGGCGATGGTGGAGAAACGCGTTGAGCGGCTTGAAAGGGATCTTAAGAAGCAGAAGAATCCCTCCCTCGAAAAGGAGCTCCAAGTCTTGAAGGTGTGCAAGGCCGTCCTCGACAAGCAGACACCTCTGCGTGAGGCTTCCCTCGGACCGGAAGAAGAGCGGCTGATCCGAGGTTTCACTTTCCTTAGTTTGAAACCCATGCTCTATGTTCTCAACCTGGGGGAGAAGGACGCGGCCCGTGCTAATGCGGCGGAACAGTTTGCGGTCGCAGCGGGGCTAAAACAAAGGCCCCACACCGCGGTCACGGCTATTTGCGGCAAAGTGGAAGCCGAGCTGGCTGAACTGAGCGATTCCGAGGCGGCAGAATTCCTGGCAAGTTACGGTCTGAGGGAGTCTGCCATCTCAAGGCTGATCCACGCCAGCTATCAGCTCTTGGGTTTGATTTCTTTTTTCACCGTCGGTGATGACGAATGCCGGGCTTGGACAATCCGTGCCGGGACGTCTGCCCTTGAGGCAGCCGGGGAAATCCATTCCGACATGCAGCGTGGGTTCATTCGCGCTGAAGTAGTGAAATACGAGGACCTTATGGCGGCTGGAGGCCTCGCCGAAGCGCGCGCACGCGCCCAGCTCAAGCTGGAAGGGAAAGACTATATCGTGCACGACGGCGAAGTGGTGCGCTTCAGGCATTCCGGATAAGAGCAGTGCCAAGTGACAAGTGACGAGTGACGAGCAGAAAAGCAGAAGTCAGAATTCAGGAGTTGGTTTTTGCAAACTTCCCACCTGCTCTTCGCTGACACCTGACACCTGGCACCTGCACTTATGCTCGTCACTTGTCACTTGTCACTCGTCACTGGTCACTGTATGTCCTATCTCTGGATCAGCCTCGCGTTGGGCATGGTCGCCGGGTTGGCGAATATGCTGGGTGGCGTCATTGTCACTGCCCGGCCCTGGCGGCGGAGTTTTCTTGCCACCTTCATCGCTTTCGGCTCCGGGTTTATGCTCGCGACGACGATAACGGTGATGATTCCCGAAAGTTTTGAGCGCATGCAGGAGGCTCGCGCAGCCATCTGGATTCTGGTGGGCTACTTCATCGTGCATGTGTTCGAACACTCTTTGCCCGCACACTTCCACTTCGGCGAGGAAACCCATGCCGAGGAGTTTCTGCATGCCGGAGTCGCCTACGCGGCGCTGGGAGGGTTGCTGACCCATACGTTTTTCGATGGCGTATTGATCGCGTGCGGCTTCATGATCTCAAACTGGCTCGGCATTGTCGCCTTTGGCGCGGTCATCCTGCATAGCATCCCGGAGGGATTCACGATGGCCTCAGTCATGGCGGCGGCCAAGAAAAGCCGGGCCGCCGGGATGTGGGCGGTGGCCGGGCTGGGAATGTCGAGGATTGCGGGCATCCTGGCAATGGCGGTCGCGAACCGGTGGGTGAACTATGGCTTGGCGCTTTCTGCTGGTGTCACCCTATACGTGGCTGCCTCTGATCTAATCCCCGAGGTCAACAAGCTGCCTGGACCTCGCGTGGCCTTGACGGTTGGGGCGGGCGTGGCGCTCGTCCTCTTGCTGCGGTTCTGTTTCTTTGGGTCGGTCGTACCATGACAGCAGGTGTCAGGTGTCGGGTGTCAGGGGTCAGGGGAATTCTATTGTGAATTATGAATGGTGAATTGCCTTCTCCATTGCCCCCACTGGCTTCTGCTTACTGCGTATTTTCTGTCTGCTGAGGGTTAGGGAAGAACAGTAGGCAGTAGGCGGCAAGCGGCGAGCAATTCACAACTCAGAATTCATAATTCAGAATTCCCCTAGCCCCTTCTTCGACAGACCACGGACCACTGACAACTGACTTCGCTGGTGCCGCCATGTACTCTGACCAAGTGCTGGACCACTTTCATCACCCCCGTAACGTCGGCGAGATTGGGGACGCGACGATGGTGGTGGAAACCACAAACCCCGCCTGCGGCGACCTGATGAAATTGTGGGCGGTGGCCAAGGACGGCGTGATTGTTGATGCCAGGTTCAAGGTGGAGGGGTGCGTTCCGGCCGTGGCCTGCGGGTCGTGGTTGACGGAAAGAATCAAGGGGAAGCCGCTCGCGGAGCTGACCGGTCTAATGCCTGACCAGATCGATGCCGGCTTGGGCGGATTACCTGTTGCCTCGAAACACGCTGCGGTGCTTGCTTCCGATGCCCTGAAACAACTCCTCGCCCGATTGCCTTAAGCGCGAATCCCAGACAACAAGAACGACTCTGCAAAGATGAACCAAGCCTCTTGAGCCGGATTGTTGGTCACTCTCCAGAAACTCGATGAATTACTCGTTTCCGTTGAGCAAGTTAGGCTGAGCGGACCGGAACGCTTATTACCTGCTTTTTGCGCCCCCGTACGCCCTCGGTGCTGTCGAGCCTTGATCCCCGGAGGGGATCGATAGAGTAGCCGGGGGCAACGCCCCCGGAAAACGCGCCCTCAACCAGGTGCGACCCTGAAAGGGTCGAATCCGGGTGGCGTCACAGCGGTCTTGCGTCCCGCGGCTCAGGGTAATACGACCCCTTCAGGGTCGGGGAACGAGCGTCGCGCTTTCCGGGGGCGTTGCCCCCGGCTATTATCTGGTGCCCTTGCAGGGCACGAAAAAGTTACCCTTCGGTCTTACACCGCGGCACCCCGTTTCTGACCTCACGGATAGCCGTTTTCGGCTATGCATGCTCAGAATGACAGCATGGCAAAGATAATGAATGTGAATAAACATATAGCATAAACATTGGAAGAAGCGAAATTAGATAATAAAACTTAATATTTGGATTGACTTTCTTAATTGATTTTGATACTTTGGCCAAAGGATGTGAGGCTGCCCATGGATATTTCCAAAGCTCGCTGTCCTGATTGTAACCAGCCCCTGAAGGTAATGCGGATGACCTGTCCGTCCTGTGACTTGGCGATGGAGGACGATTTTGAGATATCCCCTCTCGCGCAGCTTTGCTTGGACGACCAAGCTCTCGTGATGGCCTTCGTACGCCATCACGGTTCGATCAAGAAAATGGAATCGATTTTCGGAATCAGTTACCCAACGGTGAAGAACCGGTTGAACTCGATTAGCGCTTCGTTCGACAAGAGTTTCCAGGCGCCTTCACCAAATCTCTTCGTCCTCGAGCAACTCTCCCGCGGTGAGATTACTGTGGAGGATGCCCTGGAGAAACTTTCATGAGAAAAGGAGATAATTACCATGGCAGCAGAAACACGAAAAGTCCTGGAGATGCTGGCGGCAGGCCAGATCACCGCCGCAGACGCTGAAAAGCTTCTGGAAAAGTTGGATCGAGGCGCGAGTGCTGGCGCCGAGCCGCATACAGGTCATGATTCATCCTCTTCGCAAGCGCAGAAACTCCGCTACCTGAGGGTTCTGGTTGAGAAGCCCGAGAGCGAGCAGGTGAATGTTCGCATCCCCTTAGCTTTCTTGAGGAGTGGGATGAAGCTTTTGGCGGTCCTCCCTCCCCGAGTCAACGAAAAACTCGCCGAAAAGGGCATCGACCTGTCGGCCCTCGCCGAGCTCAAAGGCGAGGAGCTGGAGCAGGCACTGCGGGACCTCCTGGTCAACGTGGATGGTCCGGAGGGCAATAAGGTGCAGGTGTTCTGCGAGTGACTTCTGTTGTATTCGTCATTGGGAGGTCGCGCCCGCCAGTAACGCCATCGCACAGTAAGGGCAGTAACTATCCCCCACCTGCACTGAGTGGTGGCACTGTGGGCACGCAGGATGCAGGTTGAATTTGCACTTCGGGCAGAAATTGAAGGCCGGGTCCGCCACGGCTCCGCACTTGGGGCATGCAATTCTCAAGGGCTGCCGCAGCAGGAAATAGATGATAAACCCAATGGCATCGGGGACGAAGATCACCAGCACCGTCCACAGGGTTACGCTCATTCCCCGTCTTCTGGCATCACGGTTCACATAACCGACGAGCAGCACGAAGAAGGCGAGTGCCGCGCCAGCCATGAAGCCGATAAAAATCCGCCAGGCTAAGGGGGTGGGGTGGGGTTCGCGAGGGAACAGGACAACGTGCATCAGCACCTGCAACCCCGCGAAAAGCGCAATAGCGAGGCTGGTAGCCCACCAGGGGATCACCTTGACTTCTTCAACGATGTTAGGCTTCACTTCAGACATTGTCATCCCACCCTTCCTTGACCTCACAGGATCGTGTCTTCTGTCTCCTGACTTCCAACTCCTGGTCCCTTGCTCGTCACTGGTCAGCGCGGTTCTGTCACGCTCGAGCCACGCGCTTGCCGCCACGCGATAACCGCCGCTGCGACGACGGCGGGCGCCACCCACGAAAGCGCGAAGCCCGTCATCCACACGGCCCTTGAAATCGCCCAGCGATGTCCAATCCACTCGAAGCCCCACCACAGCAGAGGTGCGGAGACCACTCCAAGGACCCACGACAAGGTGCAGGAAATCCACAAGGCTCGCATCCGCGCCGCGTTTTCGATGAGTTCGCAGGCTCGAATCCGAGCTCGCATTTGGGTCGTCAGCACCAGCGTGACGTCGAACCGCGGCACGGCTGAACGCAACGCACGCAGGGCGCGCTCGGTCTCAAGAGCCCCCTTCTGGCACTGGGCGCAGCTTTCCAAGTGCGCCTCCAACCCGTTGTGCTCCTCGGCGCTGAGGCCTTCCACCTGCCTCTTGTCGACAAGCTGTAGGGCTCGCTCGTGGATATCATCCCTCATGCGGATATGTCCTTAAGCCATTCTCGGAGCATTGCCAAGCCTCTGTAGAGCCTCGATTTCACGGTGGAAAGAGGTGAATCGACCACCCGGGCAATCTCTTCGAGCTCCATGTCCTCGTGGAAACGCAGGGTCAGCACCTCGCGGTATGAAGGAGGCAGATGCCTCAGCGCTGTGGCAACGCTGGCTGCTTCTTCACCCTGGAATGCCTGGTCAAATGCGGATGATGAAGTAGTATCTGCAAGTTCGAGGGGTCGGTTAGCTCCAGTCGGTTGCAGCAGGGCATCAAGGCTCTGCGGCTGGCGGCGCCGGATGAAGTCGATCGCCAAGTGGCGGGCGATGGTAAAAAGCCAGGTTTCAAATTTCCAGCGCTGTTGGTACTGGTGGCCCTTTTCGAGTACCCGGATCCAGGTTTCCTGGAATAGATCTTCAGCCTCCTCGCGACTGCCGGTAAGCATGAGCAAATAACGGAACAGGCGGTACTGATACTGCTGGATCAGATCGTCAATCAGAGAGGGATCGCGTCGCCGCAGCCCCCGGGCCACCTCCCCGGCTTCCCGTTCAACCGTGCTCATAAACCAGCAAGTCGCGAGTCCCATTCTATCCCTGTATACGGAAAACGTCCTCGAAAAGACGCACCCTCGGCTTCGCGAGACAGTATCTCTTTTGGCGAATCAAGGAGGGCGATTATAGGCGGATAGGCGTTGCCTTGGCATTCCGGCCTGGGCAGGCTCTTATTGTCGTTCTTCCTCACTCCCTGCCAGTCAGCCGCTGGTAGCTTTCGGGGTCGTCCACATCGATGACTACTCCCTCGTCCTCGACCTCGACAAACTGCGTCGCTGGGCGGTATCTCCTGACCACGGAATCCGCGCCGGCGTCGGAGGCCAACTGCAATAGCTCATGGAAGACTTGCCGTCCGATGAGCACCGGATGTCCCCGGCGACCCTGATAGGTGGGGATTACGACCGGAGCCCCGCACTGGCGGAAAGTTGCCACAATTCTTCTCACTGTTTCTGCGGAGACGGCAGGATGATCCACCAAACAGAGAAGGATGGCTTCCAGGTCATCCGCGATCAGGGATCGCAAACCCGCTTGCAATGACGATGTCTGGCCGGACCTGTAATCAGGATTGATGACGACCTGTGCAGCCTCAACCTTGATCCGTCGTTGAATATCCTCTGCGTGATGGCCGAGCACCACCACGATGCGCTCGATGTCAACCTCTGCGAGCGTCTGCACCATCAGCTCGAGAAATGTCCGGCCACGGTAGGTGAGCGTGGCCTTGTCGGTTCCCATGCGGGAGGATTCACCCGCAGCGAGGATCAAGCCTGCAATCATGCGCTTTCGGTGGCTTTGGGTTTGTAAGCAAGAGAGGGATGGGAGGGCGCGGCATGGCGGCGGACCGCGATCATTTCCGCGACAATGGAGACTGCAATCTCCTGCGGAGTCAGCGCCCCGATATCGAGACCGATGGGGGAATGAACGCGCTCCAGCTTTTCTGCGGGCACGCCTTCGCGCTCCAGCACCTTGCTGATTTCGATGAACTTCCGCTTGCTGCCAATCATACCGATGTAATGTGCCGGTGTGCTGAGCGCCCAGCGCAGGCAATCCAAGTCACCCTTGTGCCCGCGGGTGACCAGCACCAGGTAAGACAATTCGTTGATTTTGAGCTTGGAGAAGATCTCTTCCCAGGGCCCGGCGTGCGTTTCGACGGCCTCCGGGAAACGGTCGGGGTTTGCAAACGCCGGCCGGTCGTCTGAAACCACTACGTCGAATCCCGCCAGCCCTGCCATCTTCGCCACGTAAAGCGAAACGTGCCCGCCCCCGAAGAGATACACCGTGGGAGTGGCCAGGATGGGTTCGACGAAAATATCGAGCGATCCGCCGCACACCAAGCCGTTGTCGTATTCCGGATTGGCGTTCAAGTTGAAGTGCAGCCGGCGCGGCTTTTCTTCTCGCATCACGTCCTGCGCCACGGACCACACTTCCGCTTCCACGCACCCTCCGCCCACCGTGCCCACCATGGACCCGTCGTCGCGGATCAGAATCTTCGAGCTCTCGTAGCTTGGAATGGAGCCTTGCACCTGGATAATGGTGGCCAGCGCCGCCTTGCGCCCTTCCTTCCTGAGCCTCGCAATTTCGACGAAAATATCCATCGCCCCTCTTCAGCTAGGTTAATCGCGGGCTGGAGCTATGTCAACGCGGGCGTCGCAAGTCGGAGTCATTCCTGCGCAAGCGGCAATCCACTCCGCAATTCTTCGAAAATAGCCTGTCTACAGACTGGGTTCCCGCTTTCGCGGGAATGACTGGCTTTTCGAAAGGCATCCCTCCCAAATGACACCGGCACACGACGCCCGCTCAGATCGCGTCCGAAAGTGACGACATGTTGAAGTCGCGGACTTTGATGGCGGGCAAGCGGTTGTTGTTCACGGGCAGGGGAGCCGTCATGCCCTCAACCTGCTTGAGCATCTCCACCACGCTCTGATTAAACCGGAAGTTATTAACCGGATACAGGACCTTCCCCGCTTCGATAAAGAAGAGTCCGTCGCGGGTAAGTCCCGTCAACTGCACGGTGTCCGGTTGGAGAAACCGGATGTACCAGAAGTGGGTAACCAACAGGCCGCGCGGCGTGGAAGCAATCAGCTCGTCCAGCGTTGCCGAGCCGCCTTCCATAATGACGTTGGAGGGAAAGGGTACGGGTTTCGTCTGGGTCTTCTCGGCCCAGTAGCGGTCCCGCCTCATGGCCTTGACCACACCTTTTTCCACCCAGGTCGTCTTCTCCGCGGGCAACTCTCCGCTCCAGGGAAAACCGGGCACGCGCAAGTCGAACGGATCGCTGCGCAGTGTGATGTTCTCCCCAAAAACTTTTTCGCCCAACAGCGTGCCCCCGCCGCGCTTGCTCAAGAAGCTGCGGCCCTCGTCGGCGGCACGCGCATCCATGCCGAAGCTCATGAACATCAACATCTCATCGAGCGCCGCCGGCTCGAGAATCACCGTGTACTTGCCCGGCTCCAGCCGCCGCGGCTTCTGCGACTCGAGCGCTTTGCGCACCGCCACCGAGTTGACGCGCGCACCGTCAACCTCGGCGAGTCGTGGCGACTGGCTGTCAGCCCACCCCGATCCCGTGCCATCCAATGTGCGCGCAGTGACGGAGTAATCCGCCCAAGTCCGCTGGGTGTAGCCGAAGAGCCCCCGCTTATTGGCAATGGCCGCAGCCACCGTGTTCACCTCAAAGAAGCCCGAGGCGTTCAGCTTCTCGCGCGTAGCGGCCTCGATCGAGGAACGCAGCGCCGGCAGCAGTTGCGCCGAGCGCGCCCCGGCCGTCGCCTCATCGAAGGCAGCGATTTCAGGGTAGTTCTGGGGGCCGAGGGGTACAACGTATTCCGGGTCCTCAGGCGTCAAGGCCGCCAGCTCTTCCGCATGCTGCACGGCACGGCTCAAGCCGTCATCACTTGTCTCGGTGGTCGAGGTGCTACCGGTCTTGTGCCCCAGGGTCACCGAAATATCCAGCCTGAGGTCGCTCGTGAACCCGGCCGTGGTGATCTGGTTGTTGGCGAAACGCGTGTTGCACTCCTGCTCCCACCGGAGGTTCACAGACATCTCGGGCGACTTGCTCATCTTGGAGATCCGGTCCACCAGATTACGTGCTTCATCTCGACTCAGCATGACAACTCCCCTTTCTGCGGCAAAGGCCCGCCGCACGCCGCCCTTCATTTCATTTGCAGTCCAGAGTCATGTCGTGAATGCTTCCCGCGCCTCTTCGGACAGGGGTTACGGCCATGTCATTCCGAGCGCAGCGAGGAATCTCGCTCTGATTGTTGCCCCACATACGCCCAAGCCCAGAGCGAGATTCCTCGCTGCGCTCGGAATGACATGGGCTCCAGCGCTACTCCGTCAGCAGTACGTTGATCTGCCGGAAGCGCGCCGGAGCACTCCCGTGGCTCATGTCGTTGGTTTGCATGGGCTGACCCTTGCCGTCGCCGGTGAGCCCAAAGTTCTGCCAGAAGCGCTGGTCCGCGATGCCGTCACATGCCTGCCAGAAGTCAGGGGTGCGCGATTGATAGGCAACCCGGTCAATCATCTGACCCTTCTTCCCACCCTTGATTTCCCAAAAGGCGTCGCCGCCGAACTGGAAGTTATAGCGCTGCTGGTCAATCGACCAACTGCCCGTGCCGTCAATCAAGACGCCCTCATCGACGCCCCCGATCAGCTCCTCCAGGCTTACCGCCTTCTCCGCCGGCTTCAGCCATACGTTGGGAATGCGCTGGAACGGGATGGAGGCATAGCTATCCGCGTAGCAACAGGCGTGCGACGCCTTCTCGCCAATCAAGTGGGCTTGGTCCCGGATGGTCTGGTAGTCGACGAAGATGCCCTTCTTGAAAATGTCGAAACGCAGGGTCTTGACACCGTCATCGTCGTAGCCGCAGGTGGAGAGGCCTTGGGGCAGGATGCGGTCACCGACTACATTCACCAGATCGCTGCCCACCCGGAATTTGCCCAGCTTGTCAGGAGTGAGGAAGCTGGTGCCGGCAAAGTTGGCTTCGTAACCCAGAGCCCGATCGAGTTCGGTGGAGTGGCCCAGGCTTTCGTGGATGGTGAGGCAGAGGTGCGAGGGCAGCAGTACTAAGTCTTTCTTGCCGGGCTTCACCGGCGGCGCGCCAAGACGCTCCACGCACTCCTCACCCACGCGCCGTGCGCTCTCCAGCATCTTCGCCGCCTCGACGTACTCCCAGCCGCCTGTGACCGGCGCGATGTGGAAACTGCGCCGGCGCGTCTTCCGCTGCGCGCGGTCAACTGCGGTCGCTCCATAGCCGGGGTCAACGCGCTGGATGTACTGCTCGATGTACGAGCCCTCCGTCGAAGCGAACCATTTGTGCTCGAAGCTGCAGGAGATGTACGACATGGCCATGAACACCTTGGGCGCCTTCATCACATCGTCGTTGATGGTGCGCAGGAAGTCCACCTTCTCGGCCAGCGAGACAGCAAAGGGGTCCTTAGCGAAGGGAGTGCGGTAAAGGTCCACAGCGGGGGTAACCGGGGCGAGCTCCACGGGCTCGCGCATCAGGGCGGAATTCGTCTTTGCGACATTTACTGCCTCGCGGGTGATTCGAGCTACTTCGTCGCGCTCCACTTTGTTCCCTGCCGCAAAGCCCCATGTGCCGTTTACCAGCACGCGCACGCCAAAGCCGAAGCTCTCACGATCGCTCACCTCGGGCACATGCTGGATCTTGCTTCCGCCGGCTTCTGCCTGCGTGCGCAGGAACGCCGACTGATCGCGGTAGCGCGCGACGCGGATGTCGGCGTAGCTGGCGCCCAGCGAGCGCGCCGTCTCCAGCGCCGCGTCGGTGAGAGGCCGGAAGACGGGATCCGGCGTTCCGCCTTCACCCCCGCCAGGAGACCCCCCTGGGGCCATACCGCCTTTCACGCCCCGCAGGGCTACCCCCAGCGCGGAGGGCCTTCCTGCCACGCCAACCGCCGCCGCGCCCATCGCACAAGATTCCAGAAACTTGCGCCTTGAAATCGACATGATTCACCCCGCGTGTCGTCCGAATGTCTGCAAAATAAAGCGACAAGCATTTCTTGCAGCGCCGCCTGCCCCGGCTTGCCGCGAACTGCGTGGGGCTTGGCGGCATTCTCCGCTGCCGACAAGACCCCCCCACGTCGGGGGCAGGTTGCCGACGCTAAACCAGAGGTGCGACTATACTCCGCAATCTCCAATAATTGCAACTCCGGGGCTCACTCTGGGCGAGGCGCCGCCGCGCCCCTGCGCCCAACCCGCGATTCCCGCTTTGGAACCTCGGAGAGCGCCGACGGTACACCGCCAAGCCTCGTTGTGCACCGAAGCTATGGCTCTACGCGCGCAACCTCTTAAAGATCGCTTCAGGGATGGACTGGACAATCAGCATGATGAGCCCCCAAAACCAGGGCAAGTAAACGACGTCTTTCCCCTTGGCGATAGCTCGGAAAATGCCCTTGGCCACGCTTTCGGGGGATGCCACCAGAAACAGCCCCGGACGCCCGTACGTCATGCGCGTGTCGACATAACCTGGTTTAACCGTAATGACCTTGACGTTGGCATGGAATAAGCGATTGCGCAGCCCTTGAAGAAAGGTGCTCAGGCCTGCCTTCGCCGCGGCGTAGAGATAGTTGCTCTGCCGGCCCCGATCTCCAGCCACGGAAGAAATGGCGCAGATAAAACCTGCGCGCCTTGGCTCGAAATGGTTGGCAAGAATATTGAGGGCAGAAACGCAACCGGTGAAGTTGGTCTCGAGGATGCGCCGGGCTTCCTCCCAATCGCATTGGCCCTTTGCCTGGTCGCCCAGGTATCCCATGCAAACCACGACTCCCGCCAGAGCGTTGCCTGCTCCGGAAAGGAAAGATCGCAGGGTTGAAGCATGAGTCTGTGTGTCAAGGGCATCAAAGGAAAGGACCCCGGCTCGGATCCCGTAGCGAAGGCTAAGATCGGAGGTGAGCGCGCTCAATTCTTCCCGGTCGCGGCCCCCCAGGACGAGGTCGAACTTATGAGCAGCAAACTCTCTTGCCAGGGCGGAGGCAATTGGCGAAGTCGCGCCCAGAATCAGCACACTTGGCACGCCCATACCTCCTCAGTTGACGATGGCCTGTAGGGGCGAGCGGCGCTCGCCCAGGACCGAACGCCGTTCGGCCCTACAAAGTGCGTTTGGTGGCGGCGGTACCGCGCTGCCTCACTTCTCGACAATTGCGAGCCTCCGAGCCATGGATGAAGAAAGCAGACCACGCGGGTCAAGCCTGCTCTTGATAGCTCTGAATTGTTCAAGCTTCGGGTACATCGCGGCAAAGCTGTGCGAAGTCATAACCGCGTCTTTCGCCAGGTAAATTCTGCCGCCATAATTCAGAACCACCCGGTCTAATTCGTGCAGAAGAGGAATCAACCCGCTGGCGACGGGAAGGTCCAAGGCCAAGGTGTAACCTTGAATCGGGAAAGAAAGCAGGCCGGGGTTCGGCTTCCCAAAACGCTTCAGCACCGCAAGGAAGGAGGCGCGGCGTGAGCGGGCAAGCCGCGTCAGGACTTCTTTCAGTCCCTCCACTCCTCCCTCCAGAGGCAGTGCCACCTGGTATTGGACAAAGCCTCTGCGCCCGTACAAGCGGTTCCAATGGTGAATCGCGTCGAGGGGATAAAAAAACTTCTCGAGGTCAACCAGTTGACGGGCGGCATTCCGATGCACACGGTAATAGAAAGCGTTAAAGGCGCGCACCGTAAGACTGTTCAACGCCAGTGAAGGAAAAACGAAAGGGAGCGTCCAACGACGGTGGGGCGGCTCGGCTAGGGGATCCCGAATACTTGCCGGCAGCTCATTCGCGAGCGCGTGGTTTCCTCGCATCAAAACCGCTCTTCCCATATGCCTGCCGGTCGCCAGACAGTCAATCCAGGCCACCGAGTACTGGTAACGGATGTCGCTTTCGGTCATCCTCCCCAGCGCGTCTTCCAGGTTTGTCGCTTTCTGGTAATCAACCAGCACCCACGCTGACTCGACGGGCCGCAGCTTGATCCTGGCGCTGAGAATTACCCCTGTCAGTCCCATGCCCCCATGCGTTGCCCAGAAGACTTCGAAGTTGTCATGCGGTGAGCAGGAGAGTGTCTTGCCGTTTGGTGTTAGCAGCTTGAAACCCAGAACATAATTCCCGAAGGTGCCATCTTGATGGTGGTTCTTGCCGTGCACGTCGGCAGCGATCGCTCCTCCCACGGTGACAAATTTCGTCCCCGGCGTCACCGGCAGGAAGAAACCGCGGGGCAGAAAATACTGAAGGATTTCAGCGAGGCTGACACCGGCTTCACACTCCAGCACGCCGGCCTGCGCATCGAAGGCGAGAAACCGGTTAAGCCGTGTGTGACAGATGACGCCGCCTTGGCTGTTCAGGGGCGCATCGCCGTAGCTACGTCCCAGCCCGAACGATGTAAAGGAAGGCTGGGCACCGGACTCCAGGATGGCAGCCAGTTGGCGCTGGCTTTCGGGTCGGTAGACATTGCAACATTCGACCGGGAAACGACCCCAGCCGGATAGCGGGTGAGTTACAAAACGTTCTGCCATAGTGCGTACAGCGGGGCCTTCGGCCGCAAGCGAAGACGGGGTTTTCATTGCCGATTGCTGATTGTCGATTGACGATTGAAAAAGCAGCGTGGCAACTTCCTCCGCTTTCAATCGCTCCCGCCAAGCGGGATCAATCGAAAATCGCCAATTCCATCTAAAGGTAGATGATGAAGATGACGGAGGCCGCCCAGAACAGCACGACCGAAAGCAAGACTGGATCCGTGAAAAGCAACCGCGTCGGGTTTCCTCCCTCTTCATTCTGGTGCACGAGATAGAGATATCGGAAAATACCGAAAAGAACAAATGGAATCGTGAGGTCGAGCCGCTTTCCGGGAAATTTTACCTGCACGTCATTTGAAAGTGTGTAGAGCGCGTAGGACATTACGGTGGAAGCGGTAACAATCCCGATAAGCTGGTCCAGAAAGTATGGCGAATAGTGAGACAGGATCGAGCGGTGGTCGCCCGCGTCATTTCCCAAGGCCACTAACTCGTGCCGGCGCTTGCTGAGAGCCAGGAACAGAGCGAGCAGCGTGGCACACACCACCAGCCAGGGAGATATCTCCACGTGGATGATCACTCCCCCGCTTATCACCCGCAAGACGAAGCCGGCGCTGATTACAAAAACGTCGAGCAAGACGACACGCTTCAGTACCCACGAATACAGCACGTTGATGACGCCATACGCCACCACGATGATGAAGAACGTGCGGTCGAGAATCCACGCGCCATACAGGGAGAGGATGGCGAGTATTATCGCCACTATCGAGGCGGTTCCCACGCCCAGTTTCCCCGAAGCCAGCGGCCGCAGTCTCTTCAGGGGATGTTTCCGGTCCTCCGGCGCGTCAAGGATGTCATTGAAAAGGTAAACGGCGCTGGAAATGATGCAGAATAGGAGCGCGCCCGCCGCTACGCGCGCGTTGCGATGCCAATCGGTAATGCTGCGGGAAAAGATCAAGGCGGCAAAAACGAAGCCGTTTTTCACCCACTGCTGAGGACGGAGGCTCCCCAGGAGCCCCCCGAAAGCGAAGTTGCGTGTTGGGGTTGTGGCCTCTGCAGCAGTAGTTGGGACCGGCGGCTCCATTCCTTGTCTCCCTAAGAATCCGCGACGGCAGGTCGCACCTGGGTAGTGCCGAACTCTGCCGCGATTAGGCTAACTTATCATCGAAGAATTTTCAAACCCTTCATTTCGTGAACTTGAAACAAAGCTATGACGGCAGAGAAGCGATACCAGGGTTTAATGCACTTGTCTGTCGCAGCCGGCCCAGCACTTCTCCCGCAGGACCCTCTTCAGATTCCAGTCCGTTCCGCATGGCAATCGGAGCATGAATGCATGTTGTGGTTTCATGGGCGGGTCACGCTTGAGCCTGCGGTTTCAATTCTCCCACAATGAACCAGTACGCCAGCAGGCCAGTGAGGAGGACCAAAGCGGCCAACACGAAGCCGGGTAGGTAGGAGCCTGTCCGGGCGATGAGAAACCCGGTGGCCGAGGGCGCAATGATCCCACCCAGGTTTCCTGCGAAGTTCTCAAATCCTGTCCACACTCCCACATCTTCCGGTGGAGCGCACGATTGCAGGATCGCGAACAGGTTTCCTGTGGCCAGCCCGACCAGCGAAGCGCCCATGATCAGGATGATAGCGGCATGAGCGTCCTGGACGCGGGCCGCGGGAATTAGGAGGAGGCCGGTAATGAATGCCACCGTGATCAGGCCCTTGCGAGAGCGCGTTTCGTCCCATCCCCAGCGGATCAGGCGATCCACAATCCACCCTCCTACAGGCTCGCTGATGCCCCAGACGAGGTAAGGAAGGGAAGCGTACAGACCTGCCTTCAGAATTGTCAAATGTCGCACCGTTACAAGATAGTCGGGAAGCCAGGTGACGAGCAGGTACCAGTAATAATCAAAGCAGAAAAAGCCCAGACAAATACCAATCAGGTTGCGGCTGAGAAGATGCTCGAGAACATCTCCAAGGGCTTCAGACGATCGGGGGGCTGCCGGCCTTTGTCTGCGCTCGGAGAGTCGTGAGGGAAAGACCATCAACCAGGGAATGAGCCAGAGGAGGGCTGAGAAGCCCACTAAGAAAAACATCTTCCGCCAGCCAAAGCGGACGATGAGCCACGCGACGACCGGCGCACCAATGACAAGCCCAGCGCGCGTGCCGCTGTCAAAGATTCCACAGGGGAGGCCCCGCTCGCGGGGCTCAAACAGAACACTGACGATCTTTGTCCCCCCTGGAAGGTAGATCGACTCGCCAATCCCAAGGAGTACGCGGAAAGCTATCAGGACGCCCAAGCTTGCTGCAAATCCTGTGAGGCCACAGGCTAACGACCACAAGGCAAACAGGCCAAAGTAAATCCAGCGCAGATTGTACCGATCGACGCACCAGCCGACCGGCACCTGCATCAGCGCGTAAGAGCAGAAAAAGGCGGATAGCAGCAGGCCCTTGGTCCCGGCGGCGAGGTTCAGGCTTACCGAGATGAGCGGCAGGGCCACCGAGAGGGTGGCGCGGTCCAGGTAATTAACCAGCGAGGCGGCAAAGAGCAGCACGACAATGTCCCAACGCCGGCGATTCGAGATCGCCGTGTCAGTGGCCACCACAGATTCCCCAGCTTCAGCCATGGGGTTTCGAGTTTTCATGCGGCTCAATCCAGCCTCGGCGCGTCACGGCAGGATAGCTCAATTCCCTGCCCTAACATAAACGGAAATTCCGACCTCGACGAATGGGAATCGCCTTGCCGAGCGCGAACACGCCTGCGGCCCAGCGCAGCCAGTCGGGAGAACAGGAGCGGTCACTTCGAAAGCAGGACATCGCCCACGCTCCCCCGGTTCCAAGCAGTGGCCAGTTGGAAGAGCCGCTACCTGGTGCCGCTCAACTCGTGGACCATCTCTACCAATGCCACCACGTTCTCGAAGGGGGTGTCGGGGAGCAGGCCGTGCCCCAGGTTAAAGATGTGCCCCCGCCTCCCGCCTGCCTGATCCAAAATCCGCTGCACGCGCGAGCGGATGTAAGCCTGGTCGGCATACAGGACGATTGGGTCGAGATTGCCCTGCACGCCCACCGAGTGGCCCAAGCGCGCCCAGGCCTCGTCCAGTTCCACGTGGGAATCAAGACCCATGATGTCGCCGCCGGCGTCCCGCATGTCCTCGAGCAACATGCCGGTGCCAGTTCCAAAATGGATAATAGGCGTGCCGGGAGTAATCCCCTCGAGCATCATCCGCGAGTAGGGAAGCACAAACTCGCGGTAGTCAGCGGGGCCCAGGCAGCCGACCCAGGTGTCAAAAATCTGGACAGCCTGAACGCCGGCGGCGATCTGGGCGTTGATGTATTTGGTCAGGTTGCGCGCCAAATGTTCCATTAAGGCGCGCCAAGCTCCCGGATCGCGATACATCAGCCCCTTGGTGTGCCGGTAGTTTCTCGATCCGCCGCCTTCGATGAGGTAGGAAGCGAGTGTGAAAGGACACGCGGCGAACCCGAGGAGCGGCAATGTGGGGTCGAGGTCAGCGCGGGTCTGACGTATAGCGTCGTAAAGATATGCCAGCGATTGCTGTGGGTCCACTTCCAGAAGCCGGTCCACTTCTGCGGGCCATCGCAACGCGGGCCTGATCACCGGCCCCTCGCCCTGGTCATAGGCGAGGCCGAATCCCAGGGGCTCGACAATCAGCAGGAGGTCGGCAAAGATGATGGCCGCGTCCACGCCCAGCTTTTTTGCTGCCGTCACCGTAACTTCAGAGACCAAGTCCGGATTCTTGCAGAGCTCCAGGAAGGGCACCTTGGCGCGGAGTTCGCGGTATTCCTTCATGTACCGGCCCGCTTGCCGCATCAACCAAACCGGCGTGGCATCCACGGCCTCCCTGCGGCAGGCCTTCATAAACCGAGAATCATCCCACGGGGCTGCGCTATGGCCTTCCCGCAGCCCAGCACCCGCCGTTTGAGGATTTGGCGTTTTCGCAGGCATAGTCTCGCCTTCACTGATTGCTGGTCAAGCCCGCGGAGCGGGCGACGTCAAGTAGCCCACGGCGACAGCCGTGGGATGATGATGAGCATAACGGATGCGTCAGCCCCGTAGGGGCGGCATCCGGCGCCTGGTTACGCAAGGACATATCGGGGGTCGTACTGGATCCCTTGTCTGTTGAGGAAGGCCAATACCTCCTCTTGAAAACTCACCCTGCGGTGATGCTCTTCCTGGTTTCTAATATAACGCTTTACCTGTTCCACGTGCGACCTGCTGACGCTGAAAGCGGCGCAGCCGGCTTGCCAACCAAAGTAGCCACGGTCCGGCCAACGTTCCTTCACCCAGCCGGAAGAATTAGCCTTCACCTTTTCCATGAGGGTCGAAATCGAAAGCTTCCGAGGCTGAACAAACAACATGTGCACATGATCACCCGGGCCGTTCACCAGCAATGACTGGCCCCCTAATGGATTGACAGCGCCGCCCAAATAGCAAAAAATTTCCTCCCGGATGTCCGCCTTCAGCCAGGGCTGGCGGTGTTTGGTGCTGAAGAGCTCGTGAACCAGGATGTTGGTGTAGGTGTGCGCCATCGAAGGTCTCCTTCAAGCGGGCCGGATATCGCCCCTGCCGGGGCTCCCCGTCGTCAGGGCCGTTTTCTTTTCCCACGGCTGCGCCGTGGGCTACATGACTTCGCCCGCTTCGCGGGCTCGCTACGGTGCGGCCTCGACCAGCCGGCAGTATACATCACGCACACGCTGCCGCGTTTCTTGCAGCCTCTGTGCCAGGGTCTCCGAGCCAGCGATCAACCCCCAGCGGCGAGCCAGGTTTCCGACCGCTTCGGCATGACCGGCTCGATCCGGCAACCCGTCGGCAGCCTTCCCTGTCACTAACCGGATGGCATGGTCTACCGAGCGAAGGAAGTTCGCTCCACCCGATAGAACTTCGCTGTCCTCCTTATTCATGAGCCCCGCGGAGCGTAAGGCGGCGATTTGTTCAGCCACGTTAGCGCCCGGGTGAGCTGTAATGTGTCCTCGCAAGCGGAGGAGGGATACGGCAAAATCGATGTCGTAATACCCTCCCGCAGCGGTCTTGGTGTTGGTGGGTGGAACAGGCACTTCTCTTTCCAGCCGACGCCGCATTTGGCGAAGTTCCGTGGCCAGCGATGGGTAAGCGGCGAAGCGGTCGAAGACAGCGGTCACGAGCCGGGAAACTGTCTCTCGTCCTAGTTCGGCATTGCCCGCCACGTGGCACGCTTTGAGGTAGGTTAATCCCTCCCACACCTGGGCGTGTTCCAGCGCATAGCTGAGTAATTCCTCCTGCGTCACCACGAGTTCGCCCTCCTGGCCCCGAGGTCGAAGCCGTGTATCGACAGCGAACACCGTTCCTTCGCGCGTGTAGCTGGAGAGGACGTCGATCATTTTCGCCGCCAGCCGTTTCCAGAAACCCAGCTCGTCTCGTCCCACTTCGGGGCCCGTAACGAAAATCAAGTCAGCATCGGAGGCGAGGTCAAACTCGTTCAATGCCAGCCGTCCGAGCGCCAGCACCGCAAACGGCCAAGGAAGGTTCCGTTCCACGAGGCTTTTCGTTTCGAGGACCGACCCCGCAATCTGCAAGGCGCTGGAAACGCACCGAGCGGCAACCGCTGACCAGCGTTTCAGAATCCAAAAGCTTGATTCCCGCGAGGCCAAATCCGCCGCACCGAGCTCCAAAACACGGGCCAGGAAATGCCTGCGGAGCACCGCCATCTTCTGGCGCATCGCCAGCACCGGTTCCAACGCCCAGGGATGAGGTCCGGCGTCTTCCGACCCTTTCAAGTCGATTTCCATCTGTCCCGCTGCCGGCGGAATTTCCGAGGAGGCGAAAACAATCATGTCCTCGGGATGGCGAATAAGAAGTTCGCCGAGGTATTCGCTCTCGCTTACCACTTCCAGCGCCCGCCGGAGGAGTTCAGGTTTCTCGCGCACCAGGGCAAACCGCTCCGGCGACTCGAGCAAGGCAGTGAGGAATCTCGCCGCGCTTTTACGAGATCGCTCGGGAATTTCAGCCTCGTGGACCCAGCTCGCTATGTCCGGCGCCTGGGCGTTGAGGAAACTCAAGGTGGAATCGTACGAGGCATGTCCGAGGTCGGGAGTAACCGAAGGAAGCGGCTTAAGCTCAAACCCCTTACCCCCCGAAGGCGGGGTGCGAGGATGGATCACGCGTTGGTAGATCTCGTCCACTTTCTCAAACCCATCTTGCAGCTTCTGTGAGAGCGCCTTTCCCGGCGATTCGAGCGAGCCGGCGGCAACGCCCACGCGGCGGGCAAGACGATCGAGGGCCGGCGCGCCGGTCGGCAAGCGGTGCGTTTGCTGGCCAAGTTCGAGTTGGACGCAATGCTCCACCTTGCGGAGGAATGCATAGGAATTTGTGAGACGGGCGTAGTCGTGGTCGCTTAGCCATCCTTTGTCATTCAGCTTGCGCAGCGCAAAGAGAGTCCCACCGGAGCGAACCCACGGGTCATGGCCCCCGTAAAGTCGCTGCAGGCACTGGGCCAGAAACTCGATATCCCGGATGCCACCCTGGTGCTGCTTGACGTCAACCGTCTGGCCGCCACTCTCACGCCTTCTTCTGGAGATTCGCTCGCGCGACCACAGAACGCTTTCGACGGCCTCAAAATCGCCCGGCGACCCATAGATCTCCGGCTCGACGCCGCGCAGGAAATCGCGAGTCAGCCAGGCATCGCCGGCCGAGTGGCGAGCCTTAATCAACATCTGCAACTCCCAATCCCGCGCCCGGTGTTCGTAATACTCCAGGGACGACTTCAACGAGATGGCCAGGTCACCTTGCTCCCCTTCCGGACGCAGACGCAAGTCGACGCGGAAGACTTCGCCCTGGGGCGTCGGCTGTGTAATGGTCCGGGTGATGGCATTGGCCAAGCGGACAAAGTACTCTTTGTTGGTGACGACGGACTCGTTCCCTCCGGCTGTTTCACCGTCGTGGGAATAAAGAAATAGCAGGTCGATATCGGAGCTGTAATTCAACTCGTTGCCACCCAGCTTGCCCAACGAGATAATGCTGAACCCGCTGCGCGCGATGCGGCCCTGCGGGTCATGGTACTGGGGCTGGCCATAGCGTTTGTCCAATTCGCCGCCGCAGTAAAGAAGCGTGTTGGTCAAAATCACGTCCGCCAGGGTGGCCAGTTCCAAGGTGGTCTCACCCAAAGTCGAAAGGCCCAGCACATCCCTCATCGCGATGCGCAAGTAATTGCGCCGCTTGAAGCGCGCCAATTGGGCCGCCAGCCAGGGGTCAGGGTTGGTGGTGGCGAAGCGTGCATAATCCTGCATCAAGTCTTCTTTGGATTTGAGTTTGGTAAAGTTGCGGTCGTGCGCAAACTGGAGGACGAGGCTCGGTTCGGACAACAAAGTTTCCGCCAGAAACCCGCTGTAGCCGAAGATCGCCACCAGGTAGGACAAAGCCACAGGGTAGCGCGCGATTTCGCCCAGCACGTCTGCCGGGGCTTCTTGCGCGTACCGCTCCAGAAAGTTCAGGGCGCCGTCCGGATCGGGCGAATGTGCCAGCAGGGAGGCCAGCGGCACCATCAGCGTGGGCGCAAGTTGCTGTTCGAGTCGCGCCAGGTTGACTTCTGCCTTCTCAAAGTCCTCAAAGGGTACAGCCTGGAACTCGGGACGCATGGCAGGGATTATACCTTGAACACGCGCTTTTGTTTCGAGGGAAGGGTTAGACAGTTGTCAGTGGTCAGTTGTCAGTGGTTAGTGGTGAGTGGCGCCGGGACACTCCAAATTGTCTATACCAAATCCGAACAGTGGAACGCTCCCGCGCTGGCAGGAAGCTGACGCCCCCTCCTAGTCCGTCAACTGACGAATCGGAATGACAACGTTCACATTGCTTGCCCGAAGCCAGACGAAGCGATTGCCAGTCGGCTTCGCGCTCGCCTCGATTTGGCCAGTCAATAAGGTGTGTCAACTCCCTGCTGACGACGCGCAAGCCTTTGAGCGACTCGTTCACCCCATCACTGACACCCACGCTGCGGGCAGCCACGCCCTATCCAGATTGACAACGTGCGATTGCCGTTGGGTATCGCGCATCGGAAAAGCCCACGGTCAATAATGCACTGACTGTGGCTCCTGCTTGCCCCCATGGCGAGAGGTTTCAGTGGGCTTCGGTATAAACCGCCTCGGCGACATTGTTGGGCGTGCCGGAAAGAGACGAGCCGGGCGAATAGGCCGCCTTTTCATACCTGCTGCCAACCTTCCGGATGATGTCGCGCCATCCATCGTCCCAGGCAATGTGGGCTTCTCCGTTTACAACCGTCCACGTGCCACCTTCTGAGCCTAAGGTCTTACGAGCCACGCCGTCGGGCTTGAGCGTAATGAAGAATGTCCCCCCGGTGCCGCTGCCCACTTTCCACTCGCCCAGAAAACGAGCTTGGCCGGCCGATGCCCTCTCCGCGGGGGAATTGAACTCGATTCGGGCAATGTCCGCCAAGCGGAAACTCTGTTGGCGCCCGTCCCTAAAGACAATCACGATGGAGCCCGGTTCGACTTCCGTCGCGGCTTTCGGCGCAGCCAGCGGAGCGACAAACACTAACATTCCCAGAATCCAGACTGTTTTGGTCACATAGCGCATATCTGTTCTCCTCGGAAGGCACAGGGGAGGTGAACGCACCTGTCCTCTCGCTTCAAATCATAATACGAAAGCGCGTGGCAAATGGTTCAATCCTCATGGGGCGCATCGCGCCGCTGCCGCGTGCGTAGGCATCCAAGAGGGACCAGGGACGACGGACGTTCCTCAAATGTCGTAGTACAGAGCGAACTCGTACGGGTGCGGCCTCATATTCACGGCCTGCACTTCATTCTTCATTTTGTATTCGATCCAGGTCTCCAGAAGTTCCTCACTGAAAACATCGCCTTTCAGCAGGAAATCGTGATCTCTCTCCAGAGCGCGGAGGGATTCTTCCAGCGAGCCGGGGAGGGTCGGAACTTTTTTCAACTCCTCTGGACCCAAATCGTAAATGTCCTTGTCCAAAGGCTCGCCTGGGTCGATCTTGTTTTCGACTCCATCGAGACCGGCCAACAACATGGCGGCGAACGCCAGGTAGGGGTTGCAGGAAGGGTCGGGGGGACGGTACTCCACTCTCTTGGCTTTCGGGTTTGGCGAGTACATGGGGATTCGACAACAGGCGCTGCGATTGCGGCGCGAGTAAGCCAGGTTCACGGGCGCCTCAAAGCCCGGCACGAGGCGTTTGTAAGAGTTGGTGGTGGGCGCAATGAGCCCCGCGAGTGCGGGCGAGTGCTTCAGGAGGCCGCCGATGTACCATAGCCCAAGTTGGCTGAATCCCGCGTATTTGTCCCCGGCAAAGAGCGGCTTGCCGTCTTTCCAGAGGCTCTGGTGCGTGTGCATGCCCGAGCCATTGTCCTGGAAAATCGGCTTGGGCATAAAGGTCACCGTTTTCCCGTACTGGTTGGCCACATTGCGGATGATGTACTTGTACAACATCATTCCGTCCGCAGATTTCAGCAGGGAGTTGAATCTCTGGTCAATCTCGGCTTGGCCGCCGGTCGCGACCTCGTGGTGGTGACACTCGATTTCAAGCCCGGCTTTCTCCATCGCCAAGACCATCTCACTGCGCAGGTCCTGGTAATGGTCGGTGGGTGGGACCGGGAAATAGCCTTCCTTATAGCGCGGCCGGTAGCCCAGGTTATCCTTCTCCCGGCCGGAGTTCCAGCGTCCCTCTTCCGCGTCAATATAGTAGAAACCGTGTTGCTGGGCCTGATCGAACCGGATGTTGTCAAAAATGAAGAATTCGGCCTCCGCACCGAAATACGCCGTGTCCGCGATTCCGGTATAGACAAGGTAATTCTCAGCCTTCTTGGCGATATTGCGGGGGTCCTTAGGATAGTGCTGCTTGGTGACGGGGTCGATGATATCGCCAATCAAGGCCAAGGTGGGTGTTTCTGTGAACGGGTCAAGCATATACCAGCTCGCGTCAGGAACCAGGAGCATGTCGCTCTCATGAATCGCCGCCCAGCCGCGGATGCTGGAGCCGTCCATGCCGAAGCCTTCTTCGAAGGAACTCTCTTCCAATTCGTGAATCGGGAATGACACGTGTTGCCACAAACCCGGAAGGTCGGTGAAACGAATATCTACAATTTTCACGCTGTTGGCAGCAGCGAACTCCAAGACTGCCTTCGGATTCATATGTCCTCCATAAAAGAATTTTCTCCCCACGATTAGGAGTTTAAATGCCGGCTGTTCTTCACTAATCGCGGAAACATATCGTGTGCGGAGATTTTAGTCAAGCCCTGCCAGCATGAATATTTTTAATGGTCTCCATCTAACTTTGAAATCCCGCTCCCCGAGTGGGTGAACCTCGTAGCGTGCCTGAACACTGTCATGCTGATCCCGCCCTGCGGGAGAAGCATCTCGGCAGTTTGTCGATGACCCGCGGCAGAAAGGACAACTACGAAGATTCTTCGCCCCGACAAGTCGGGGCTCAGAATGACAGGTGTTGACGCATTGGAATAAGAGCGCTGGTCACAACCAAGTCACTGTTTTCCGCTTGTCAGGAGGTCTCCGGGCACTCAAAAATGCATTGACACTTTTCCTGGCTTTAGGTACGGTAAAAAATCCCTGGCCATATCCCGAAATGGAGTCTTCCAGGTCCGTCTTCGTCAGCGACGGCACTCGGCCACCGGAAAGGGCAGCGCCGACGAGAAGGTGGAGAGCCAAATGTTTGTAGCCAAGCGAATGTTTTTCACCAAGGGGGTCGGGAAACACCGCGAAAAGCTGACCAGCTTCGAATTAGCATTAAGGTACGCCGGGATCGCTGCCTGTAACCTGGTGCGAGTCTCCAGCATTTTCCCGCCCCGCTGCAAGCTCGTTTCCAGGACCGAGGGCGTGAAGGAACTGCGAGCCGGGCAGGTGACTTTTGTGGTCATGAGCGAGAATTCGACGCGGGAGCCGCATCGCTTGATTGCCGCCTCGGTTGGCGTGGCGATTCCCTCTGACCGGAACGCTTTTGGCTACCTTTCAGAACATCATTCTTTCGGCCAGACAGAAGAAGTCGCTGGCGAATACGCAGAAGAGCTGGCGGCGGAAATGCTCGCCACCACGCTGGGCGTGGAGTTCGACCCCGACCGGAGCTGGGACGAGAAGAAGGAAATCTATCGAATCTCCAATAAGATTGTCCGGACGATGAATGTCAGCCAATCCGCTATTGGCGATAAAAGAGGTCTCTGGACCACAGTACTGGCCGCGGCGATCTTGCTTGGAATCGACGAATGATTAGCAAACACCAGATACTTTCCAGGCCGACCCATCCTCTGGTCGTTGATGGTCGGAAGAGCGTTGCGGCTTTGCTCGAGAAAATGCAGGGGATATCGTTTCAGGGGCGTTCGCTGGCCACCGCTTACCAGATCTGGAAGAAGATGCTCGGCGACCGGGTGATGATCATGATGGGGATGTCCGGAGCGCTGGTCCCCGCCGGCATGCGACGACTGGTCGTCTATATGCTCAAGAACCGCCTGATCGATTGCCTGGTTTCGACCGGCGCCAACTTCTTCCACGATATCCATGAAACCCTGGGCCGGTTCCATTACCAATCCTCGCCCTCCGTCGACGACGTCCTTTTGCAAAAAAACCTCATTGACCGCATTTACGATACGCTCGCGGACGAAGAAGAATTTCGGGAGGCGGACGAGATGATCGGCAGGTTCGCAGCCTCTCTCGACCCGTCGCGGGCGTATTCAACCCGCGAGTTCCTGCATCTGCTCGGCAAGCATTTGGCGAAAAAGGCGAAGGAAGACGGCATCGTCACTGCGGCGGCGAAAGCCCGAGTCCCGCTGTATTGTCCTGCCATTGGAGATTCCTCCATCGGAATCGGTATCGCGGAGAACCGTTTCCTGGGCAAGAACCAGTTCACGTTCGACGTGATCGGTGATGTCCTCGAGACCGCGCACCTGGCGGCTGATTCCCCTGCCAGCGGCGTCATCTACTTTGGCGGAGGCACTCCCAAGAACTTTGTCAATCAGACCGAGGTGACGGCGACGTTCATGCGTCACTCTCATAACGGTCATAAATATGCCGTACAGATCATCACCGACGCCGCGCACTGGGGTGGCCTATCCGGCTGCACGTTCGAAGAGGCCCAGAGCTGGGGAAAGATTGCGCACGACGCCAGCATGGTGGACGTCCACTGCGACTCCACCATCGCCTTGCCGATGCTGGTCACGGCACTTTCGGAAAATAGGGGCCTGATTCGAAAACGGAAGAAGCCCGCCTTCGAAATGGGCCGCGAGCTCAAGTTCACTTTTCCGAAGTGAGCACTGTCGTCTTACTCTGGGCTTTCAGATTTCTCGCGGAGGAAAACCCTCTTGCGCACAATCTTCTTGGTATTGATACAAGCATCCCTCCTGGTGGCCGGCGAAAAGCCCGTGACATTTGTTCGGCATGGTGACCAGATCGACGTGAGCATCGGAGGGAAACCGTTCACGACTTATTATTTCGGAGCTGAGGCGCCCAAGCCCTATCTCTACCCATTGCGTTCGGCTGAGGGCATCATCGTCACGCGTGGGTTTCCGATGGTAACGAGCATTCCTGGCGAGAGCAGGGACCATCCTCATCACCGCTCCATGTTCTTCGCCCACGGCGACATCAACGGAGTTGATTTCTGGGGAGAAGCAAAGTTCGCAGAGAAAGCGCCCGTGCACGTGATGGGCAAGACCTACACATCTGAGGATCTCCCCAAGGGCCGCACCGTATTTACGAGGCTCGAAGAATCCGAAGGCGAGCCTGATTCCGGCACGCTCCGGGCGGTCTTTAGCCTGGTTGGCCCGGATGGTCAGGCGATGGGCAGCGAGACACAGGAATACACTTTTCGAGGCGATGAAAGTTCCCGCACCATCGACTGTTCGTTTACCATCGCGGCAGACCACGGAACGCCCTTGAAAATGGGCGATACGAAGGAGGGAACCTTCGCCATTCGGGTGGTCAGGAACCTGCAAGAACCCGCCGTGAAAATGCTGAACTCTGAAGGCGCCGTGGGTGAAAAAAACATCTGGGGTAAGCGAGCTAATTGGGTCGACTACTCCGGAGTCGTGGGAGGAGAAAGGATCGGAATTGCTATCTTCGATGACCCCCGTAACATTAAGCATCCCACTTACTGGCACGCCCGTGGCTACGGTCTGTTCGCCGTGAATCCCTTCGGCGAGCACGACTTCTATAATGACCCCAAGCGCGACGGAAGCGTCGCCATTGCAGCCGGAAGCTCGTTGACATTGTGTTATCGGGTGCTGATTCATGATGGCGACGCTGCAGAAGCCAAGGTCGCTGAGGCCTACGAGCGGTATGCCGAAGAGAAGTGAAATGGCAGGGTGATAGCCCCGGCATCTCACCGCGGCTGGAATTCGATCAGCCTCTGTTTTTTCAGGAAATGCGCAATCGTTACTACACCTGGGTCCTCGCCGGGGAAGAACGCCGCTACGGCGCCTGGGCTGACGACCCGCGCCACGCTTGGGTGAAAAATGCGTGAAAGCTTTCGTGCGGACCAATACGTAATCGAGCTTACGAAACGCTGTCCCTAGGCTTGTCGCGATCCGCAAAACATGCCGAAACCTGCCCACGCTCCGGCCCAAACTACGCGCCCCGGCGCGGGTTTCACAATTCCCAATTTTCGCTGGACCATCTGCGCACTGTTGTTCTTTGCCTCCACGATCAATTACATCGACCGGCAGACGATCTCCGTCCTGAAGCCTCTTCTGGAAAGCGTCCTGCACTGGTCGGAGAGCGATTACGGTTGGATTGTGTTCGCGTTTCAACTGGCCTATGCCCTCATGCTCACGGTCGCCGGTCTGGTCATGGATTGGCTGGGGACGAGGCTGGGATACGCGCTCTCCATCACCTGGTGGTCCATTGCCGCCATGGCTCACGCGCTGGCGCGCGGGGCGCTTTCCTTCGGCGCGGCGCGCTTCCTTCTGGGTGCTGGTGAAGCGGGGAACTTTCCCGCCGCCAACAAAGCCGTTGCCGAATGGTTTCCAAGAAGGCAACGCGCGCTGGCCATCGGCGTCTTCAACGCCGGGCCGACAGTGGGCGCCGTTATCGCCCCTCCGCTGGTCGTCGCGCTGACGCTCCGGTGGGGATGGCGGGGGGCGTTCATCTTCACCGGGGCTTTGGGATTCATCTTGTTGTTCTTCTGGGCGGCTCTTTACCGCTCTCCGCGCGAGCATCCGTGGATTACCCCCGGCGAGCTGGAGTTCATCGAGAGCGGGGAGACGGAGGAAGAAACCTCAACGGTCCCTCGAATCCCGTGGCAGAAAATCCTCGCCTACCGGCAGGCGTGGGGTTTCATCCTGGCAAAATTCATGACCGACCCTGTCTGGTGGTTTTACATCTTCTGGCTCCCTTCCTACCTCAAGCAAGGCCGCGGCTTCACCCTCGAGGAAATCGGCCTTTTCGCCTGGATTCCGTTTCTGGTTTCGGGGGTCGGCAGCGTTGCGGGCGGATGGCTTTCGGGATTCTTCCTCAAGCGCGGCTGGCCTCTAAGCCGGGCGCGCAAGACGGCGATGGCGATTTGCGCGTTTTGCATGCCGTCCGGCATCGCGGCGGTCTTCGCCCCCAATCCCCGGTGGGCATTGGCCCTTATTTCCCTTTCCCTTGCCGCGCACCAGGGATGGATGGCGAGTGTTTACACCCTTGCCTCGGATATGTTCCCCAAACGCGATGTGGGCTCGGTTACGGGCCTGGGCGGTACAGGCGGCGCCGTCGGTGGCATGATCCTATCGCTGGTCGCGGGTTACACTCTCCAGTGGTTCCATACTTACGTGCCTCTCTTCATCATCGCCGGCATCATGCACCCTCTGGCCATGGGGCTGGTGCATTGGCTGGTTCCCCGGATCGAACCGGTCCCAACCTCCCCGTAACGCGACTTCTCAACCCTGCTCTTCGTAGAGGCCGGCTTCAGCCGGGCATCTGCCGGCCAACCGACGTGCCGCGCTAAAGCGCGCCTCACGACGGTCCTTAGCAAGCGCTGCTTTCAGCACGTCCGGGCATGATATATTTGTTAATTGGCTGTGAAGACTGACGGGCGGAATTACGAATAGTGAATAGTAAATGGTGAATTGCTGGCGCAGAGTTTGCTTTAGGCGCCGCGCCCAGGGCGTCTGACTGCGACGCTCCTTCAATTCGGAATTCGCAATTTACTACTCACTATTCAGGCTTGCCCTGGCCTCTAACCTTTTTTTCAGGGGCTGAAACGAGGGCTGAAAGCTGAGAGCTGATACCTGCCATGGCAACCGAAATCCTGAAAGACGGCGCCGGGAGGACTGCCGGCTGGGGCGTGCTGCTGCTCGCGCACGGCGCGCCGTCGAGACTCGAGGACATCCCCGCATTCCTGCTCAACGTGCGCGAGGGGCGGAAGCTACCCGATGCCGCAGTCAATGAAATCGTTCGCCGCTACAGCCTGATCGGCGGCTCGCCGTTACTCTGCCTGACGACCTTACAGGCGGAGGGATTGGCGAAGCTCCTTGGCCGCCCGGTCTACGTGGGGATGCGGAACTGGAAGCCATTCATCTCCGAAGCGGTTCGGCAGATCAAGGCGGACGGAGTTGAACATGTGGTGGCGCTTTGCCTTGCGCCCCAGAATTCCCGCACCAGCATTGGCCTCTACAAGAAGTATTTGTTCGAAGATGTCGAACGGCTCGCACCCGATGTACAGGTGGATTTCATCGAAAACTGGCACGATCATTCAGGGCTGGTTGAGGCATTCCGCGAGAGAGTGGCCACGGCACTGGCCCGCGTACAGGCTGCGGCCGGCGGTCCGGCGGTTCCCGTAATCTTCACGGCGCACAGCGTTCCCGAAAAGACCATTCAGGGCGGCGACCCTTACGAGCAACAGGTGAGGGAAACGGCTGCGCTGGTTGCCAAAGCAATGGGCCTCAAGGAATACAGCGTGGCTTTTCAGAGCCAGGGAATGACTGCCGAGCCGTGGATCGGGCCGACGGTGGAATTTCTCATCGATCAGTTGGCCGCGCAGGGCCAGCGACACATGTTGCTGGCGCCAGTGGGTTTTGTCTGCGACCACGTTGAGATCCTTTACGATATTGATATCTTCTTCCGCGCATACGGAAAGATCAGGGGCGTGACGGTGCACCGCTCCGCGTCGTTGAACGATAGCCCTCTGTTCATCCAGGCACTGGCAGCTATCGTCACGGAGCGTTTGGGCGAGAAGGCGGAGAAGAGTAGGCAGTAAGCAGTAGGCAGTAGGCAGAGGTGGCGCAGGTCCCGTCCCGCAGAGCGGGAGACCTGCGGCACTCCTACCGGAGAGTGCTGTTGATGACGCCTCCACAACCAGCTCGAAAGCGCGTAGCCGTCCTGGGTGGAGGCATTGCAGGCCTTGCTGCGGCCTACACTCTGGCCTGCGCGCGCCAAGCCGGCGCGCCGGTTGAAGAGTTGCTCATCGAGGGAAGAGACCGTCTGGGGGGTGTGATTCGCACGGAACGCTTCGAGGGTTTCGTCATCGAAGCAGGGCCGGACAGTTTCCTTGCCGAAAAGCCGGAAGCGGCGGCCCTGGCCCGGGAGTTGGGCCTTGGTGATTCGCTCATCGGTTCGAACGACAGGCAGCGGCGCACCTACATTCTCCACCGGGGCCGCCTTGTCCCGCTTCCTGATGGACTGATGTTCCTGGTTCCGACCCGCCTTTGGCCCATGGTGACCACTCCCTTGCTGCCGCTCGGCAGCAAGCTGGCGATGGCCGCCGAGTTGTTTGCCTCACCGCCGTCCGGGAACTTAAACCAAGGCTCAGACGAATCCGTGGCGAGCTTCGTGCGTAGGCATTTCGGAGACGCCATGCTGGAGAACGTCGCGGACCCTTTGCTGGCCGGGGTCTATGGCGGGGATTCGGGGGCTTTAAGCGTCCGCTCGGTACTTCCGCGCTTCTGGGAAATGGAGCGGAAGCACGGCAGTCTGACTCGCGCCACGCTGCGCGCGCTGCGGCAACGCCGCAAAGCCGCCGTCAATACGAATGGGACTGCGCAGCCTGACTCCGCCGGCACAGGCGCAGCGCCTCGCAGCACGTTGCCGCTCTTCATGACACTAAGGGAGGGACTCGAGCAGCTCACCGGGAAGCTGGCGGAGCATCTGGACAAGACTCGCGTTCATCTCGGCGGGCGTGTTGTTGGTATCCAACGGGCGCCCGGCGGCCCTGGCGGGAGGGTTGACTCATGCACCTGCCGGTATCAGATCTTTTGCGATGGAGGCGTGACATTCGACGCGGATGCAATCATTTTTGCAATGCCCACCCATGAATGCGGTCCGTTGCTTTCCTCCATTCATCCCATGCTGGGCGGCTTGCTCGGCGAAATCCCCTATAGTTCCTCGATGACGGTCTCGCTGGGATATGGGGAGGGAGCGAGAGAACACCTGCCACCAGGCTTTGGATACTTGGTCCCGCGCAAGGAAAACCGGAGAATGCTGGCCTGCACCTTCGTGCATCGCAAGTTCAACCATCGCGCTCCGGAAGGGAAGGCGCTGCTTCGCTGTTTCCTGGGCGGCTCGCGAGACCCGGAAGTCCTGAAGCTCCCTGACGAGGAGGTGGTTGCACTGGTCCGGCAGGAGTTGAAGGAAATCTTGAATTTCTCATTCGCGCCACTGTTTTGCCGGATTCATCGCTGGCCGGCCTCCATGGCGCAGTATCCGGTGGGGCATGCCGAGCGCGTAAGGAGAATCCAAAGCCAGCTCGAAGAGTTACCGGGCATTTATCTTGCGGGGAACGCCTATTCGGGCATAGGAATTTCAGATTGTATTCGCACCGGCAGGGCTGCGGCGCAAAGGGCATTGAAGGAGGGCAGGTTTCAGGTGCCAGGTGAAAATAGGGGCTGGGGGCTGGGGGCTGGGGGCTAGGGAAAGAAAGTTCGCCGTTCTCCGGCACCAATCCAGGATTTTCTGGATTTCTGCCTACTGCCTCCTGCTTACTGCCTACTGTTTTGCCCTAGCCCGCATTTCTCGCCATGGG
>DLMI01000181.1 GCA_002478145.1 Acidobacteria bacterium UBA7540 | reverse complement strand
ACGGGGGTGGCGACGCTGCCGGGAGGGACAGAGATGGTGATGCCGGGGGATAACGTGAACCTGGAGATTGCGCTGATCACGCCCATCGCCATGGAGAAAGGGCTGCGCTTCGCCATCCGCGAAGGTGGACACACGGTGGGCGCCGGTTCGGTCACGGAGATTATTCAGTAAGGTGCGTGCGAATGCTTCACCAAAAAATTAGAATCCGGTTGAAGGCTTACGATCACAGGATCCTGGATCAATCTGCGGCGGAGATCGTATCTACCGCCAAGCGGACGGGTGCGCAGGTGGCAGGGCCTATTCCTCTGCCTACCATCAAGAACAAGTATTGCGTGCTGCGTTCGCCGCATACGGATAAGAAATCGCGTGAGCAGTTCGAAATCCGCACGCACAAGCGGCTGGTAGATATCTTGGAGCCGACCTCGAACACGATCGAGGCTTTGACGAAACTGGATCTGCCTTCAGGCGTGGATATCGAAATCAAGGCGTTTGGGAAGGAACACACGAAGTAAAGACGTCGGTTGTCCGTGGTCCGTCGTCCGCTGTCCGTCCTAGCGGATGATCGGCAACTGACGACTGACAACTGACAACCGACAACTGACGAACATGGTGAAAGCAATTCTCGGCAAGAAACTCGGCATGACGCAGGTCTTCGCGGAAAATGGAGACGTGATCCCGGTCACGGTGCTGAAAGCGGGGCCTTGCGTTGTGGTGCAGCGCAAGACCGCGCAGAAGGATGGCTACGAAGCGGCGCAACTCGGTTTGGTGGAGTTGCCTCCTCCCAAGCACGTGAACAAACCTCGGGAAGGGCACTTCCGGAAGGCTGGGGCGAACCCGGTTCGTCTTCTCCGCGAAGTTCGACTGGGTACGGACGCTGGGGAAGTGAAGGTCGGGGACAAGGTTTTGGCGGATGTATTCTCGGTAGACGATTATGTGGATGTGACGGGAGTGTCCAAAGGTCGCGGCTTCGCTGGTGTTCAAAAGAGGCACCACTTTGGCGGTGGTGGGGCGTCCCACGGTTCCATGTTCCATCGTGCTCCGGGCTCGATTGGGGCTTCGGCATGGCCCTCTCGGGTTCTCAAAGGGATGAAAGCGGCAGGCCATATGGGCAATGCGCGCGTGACGGTGCGCAATCTGCGCGTGGTTCAGGTGCTTGCGGAGGAGAACACCTTGTTGGTGGAGGGTGCTGTTCCGGGTCCTCAAGGCAGTTACGTTGTAGTTCACAAGGCCAAGGCGCCGCATAAGTGAAAGTAGGCAGTAAGCAGTAGGCAGTGGACAGAAAGCGATCAGCTATCAGCCGTCAGCTGTCAGCGAACAAGGTCTTCTCGCTGATAGCTGAGGGCTGACGGCTGAAAGCTTAAACTGAGAACTAACATGGCGACAGTCGAAGTCAGAAACTTGGATGGGGCGACAGTCAAGCAGCTTGAGCTTGCCGATGAGGTTTTCGCTGTCACACCGAACCAGAGCCTGCTTTGGGAAGCAGTCAAGCAATATCTGGCGAGCCAGCGTCGAGGCACGCATTCAACAAAGAGCCGCGATGAGGTTCGCGGCGGGGGCAAGAAGCCCTGGCGACAGAAGGGCACAGGAAGGGCTCGCGCCGGCAGTATCCGGAGTTCGTTGTGGCGTCATGGGTCGATTGCACATGGTCCCAAGCCCCGCGATTACTCCTATGCAATTCCCGAAAAGATGCTACGGGGTGCACTGCGTTCCGCTCTGGCGGCGAAATTCCTGGAACATAAGCTGACGGTTGTTGACCAATTGAGCTTGGGTGAACCCAAAACCAAGTTATTTGCGGGCGCCCTCAAGAAGCTGGGGGTGGAAAAGACGGTGCTGGTAGTGAACGATGTGGCGGACCGCAACCTGGAGCTTTCTTCCCGTAATGTCGAGGGGTGTGACCTTGTTCGCCACCACAGTTTGCATCCCTACCAGGTCTTGAGCCACGACCAGGTGCTGATCTCGGAAGGCGCTCTCACCCGGCTCCAGGAGTCGCTGCTATGACGAAGAGCCCTTACCAAATTCTTCAAAAGCCGATCGTGACAGAGAAGACCCTGGACGTCAAAGAGCGTCATCGGACGCTATGCTTCCGGGTGCACCCGGATGCCAGCAAGATTGAAATCAAGAAGGCTGTGCAGGCGGCTTTTAAAGTAAAGGTCGCGTCCGTGCACACCTCCAGTTACCTCGGCAAGATGCGGCGGCGGGGAAAGACATTCGGCTTCCGGCCGGATTGGAAGAAGGCGTATGTGAAGTTGAAGGCGGGCGAGAAAGTTCCGGAGTACGTTGAGAATTTATAGATGAGTTTGAGCGGCGAAATTGTTCGCTGCGGAAGACGAAGGCGATGGGAATCAAAACCTACAGGCCCTACACCGAGACACGACGGTTCCAAACCGGCTTGAGCTTCGAGGAAATCACCAGCTCGAGTCCGCACAAGCCGCTTTTGGAACCCAAGTCCCGCATCTCGGGGCGCAACAACCGTGGTCAATTGACGATTTGGCACCGCGGGGGCGGGCACAAACGGCATTATCGAATAGTTGATTTCAAACGGGACAAGATGGGAATTCCGGCCCGGGTCGCGACCATTGAGTACGACCCTAACCGTTCTGCTTTCATCGCCCTCTTGCACTACGCCGACGGAGAGAAACGTTACATTCTCGCCCCTTCCGGCCTGAAGGTGGGGGACAAGGTCGTTTCCGGACCCGAGGCGGATATTGTTACGGGCAACGCTTTGCCGCTCAAAAATATTCCGGCCGGCACCCTCATCCACAACATCGAAATGCGGCCGGGAAAGGGTGGCCAGATGGTGCGCAGCGCTGGAGGCGCCGCCCAGTTGCTGGCCAAAGAGGGGGAATACGCCCAGATTCGTCTCCCCTCCGGTGAGGTTCGCAAAGTTCTCATGGATTGCGTGGCCACCATCGGGCAGGTGGGGAATCTCGACCACGAGAACATTTCAATCGGCAAGGCAGGTCGCAAGCGGTGGATGGGCATTCGGCCGACCGTCCGTGGCGTGGCTATGAATCCTGTCGATCATCCGCACGGCGGCGGAGAAGGAAAGACCTCAGGAGGGCGGCATCCCGTAACTCCCTGGGGCCAGCCCACACGCGGCTACAAGACGCGCAATAATAAGTCAACGGACCGGTTTATTGTGAAACGGCGCGAAAGGAAATAGAGGGAGGAAGCCTTGGGGAGGTCGCTGAAGAAGGGTCCCTTCGTGGACGACTACTTGATCAAGAAGATCGAATTGCTCAATCGGCGGTTCGAAAAGAAGGTGGTGAAAACCTGGTCGCGACGTTCCACCATTGTTCCCGAGATGGTGGGGCATACGATTGCCGTTCACAACGGCAGGAAGTTCATACCCGTGTACATCACGGAGAACATGGTCGGCCATAAGTTAGGCGAGTTCTCGCCGACGCGCACTTTCAAGGGCCACAGTATGAAGGTGGCGACCGAAAGGGCCGCGGTCGCAGCTCCGCCGCCCGTGGGAGGAGCAAGGCCGCCGGCGACCCCACCGCCAGGAGCCGCCAGCTAAGAGTGGGGTTTGAATCCCGAGCCTGGACTAAGCTATGGAAGCACGAGCCACACAAAAGCACATCCGAGTTTCTCCGCAAAAGGCGCGCTTAGTGGTGGACCTGATTCGCGGCAAGAACGCGGGTGAAGCGTTGAGTATCTTGACCTACACCAAGAAGCGAGTGGCGCAGGCCGTGGAAAAGGTTTTGCGTTCGGCCATCGCCAATGCGGAGCAGAAAGCTGAACACTTGGACGTGGACAAGTTGGTGGTATCGAAGGCCTACGTCAATGAGGGACCACGTTCCAAGAGAATTCGTCCCGCGCCCATGGGCCGTGCCTTCCGCTTCCAGCGGCGGATGAGCCACATCACTGTGGTGGTGGAGGCGCCAGAACAATAGGGAACAGGGAATAGGGAACAGGGAATAGGAAACGGGGAGTTGCGAGTTGGGAAGACGGAGTTGGGAACAGGGAATAGCGAGTTGGACACAGAGAAGGTCGCCACTCTCTATTCCTGTTCCCTGTTCCCTATTCCCTAATTGAAGGAGGGATTGGATGGGTCAGAAAGTACACCCTTACGGGTTCCGCCTGGGTTACAACAAGACCTGGAAGTCGCGCTGGTTCGCGAAGAAGGATTACGCCGAGTTTCTTCACGAGGACTTGAAGATCAAGAAGCGGCTCAAGGACCAACTCCAGGCAGCGGGTGTTGCCTCAATCGAAATTGAGCGTCCGGGCAACAAGCTGAAGATCACCATCCACACCGCTCGGCCCGGCATCATCATCGGGCGCAAAGGCGCGGAGATTGATCGTCTTCGACAGGAGATCCAGAAGCGCACGGGACGCGAGGTTCTGCCCATCAACATCCAGGAGGTTCACCGGCCGGAGTTAAACGCCCAGTTGGTGGCGGAAGCAATTTGCCTGCAGCTTGAAAAGCGCGTGGCATTTCGGCGGGCCATGAGAAAAGCTGTGGATTCCGCGTTGCGCTTCGGCTGCAAGGGAATCAAGATTCGCTGCGGAGGGCGGCTGAACGGAGCGGAGATTGCCCGTTCGGAATGGTACCTCCAGGGGCGCTTGCCGCTCCACACCCTGCGTGCGGACATTGATTATGGACTCGCTGAAGCCATGACCACCTATGGGGTGATTGGTGTGAAGTGCTGGATTTATAACGGGGAGATCCTGGAACAGAAACGGCGGCCGGAGAAGGCGGTGGAGCCTGTGCCCGCTGGAGCGCCGGCAGTTTAGTAAGAGGAGCGTCAAGTCAGTGGCCATCCGCGAAAGGACGGGTGGTCATGAGTGAATCGACCCCATGTTAATGCCGAGCAAAGTGAAGTACCGGAAGCAGCAGCGAGGGCGTATGCGCGGCAAGGCGTGGCGGGGATCTGACCTGGCGTTCGGGGACTACGGGCTAAAGGTACTTGACCCGGGGTGGATTACGGACCGTCAGATCGAAGCCAGTCGCGTGGCCATCATGCGCTTCATCAAGAGAGGCGGAAAACTCTGGATTCGCATTTTCCCGGACAAGCCGGTGACCAAGAAGCCAGCAGAAACGCGTATGGGGAAGGGCAAGGGCGCTCCGGAGTTTTGGGTTGCGGTGGTGAAGCCCGGACGAATCCTGTTTGAGATGGAAGGTGTCTCGGAAGAGGAAGCTCGGGAAGCGCTTCGCTTGGCTGGCCATAAGCTGGCTTTGGCTACGCAATTTGTTTCCCGTAAAGCGGCGGCATAGCGGCCGGCAGAGGGGACGTCATGAAGTTGGAAAAGGACAAGAAGTGGAAGTGGCCGGCCGAGAAAATGCGAGAATGGACGGACGACGAACTCTCGGCGCGGGACCGCGAGTTTACCGGCCAACTGGGCCGCTTGAGGTTCCGCATGGCCAGCGGGCAAACGGAGAGCTTGGAGACCCTCCGCGAGTTGCGGAAAGGTATTGCCAAAGTGAAGACAATTCTGCGCGAGCGCCAACTGAAGGCTGGAGGGGCCGAATCGGCCTGAAGTGGCGGCGACCCGGACTGGGTGAGAATAAGGAGTTATGCAGAAAAGGCGACAGGAAAAAGTCGGAATTGTGACCAGCAATAAAATGCAGAAGACCGTGGTGGTCACAGTGGAGCGACAGATCATCCATCCATTTTACAAACGGGTGGTTCGGCACTCCAAGAGGTTCCTTGCCCACGACGAAAAGAACGAGTGCCGGCCCGGTGACACGGTACGAATCCAGGAGACGCGGCCATGCAGCCGGAGAAAGCGCTGGCGGGTGGTGGAAATCGTCAACAAGGCCGTTGAAGTGGCTCCTCTGCCGGAGGGGACAGTATGATTGGGATGAGGACGATTCTTCATGTGGCGGATAATTCCGGAGCCCGAAGGCTGTCCTGCATTCTTCCTGTGGGTGGAGACGTAGGTTTGCAGGCGGGCCTGGGTGATGTGGTCACCGCTTCCGTCAAGGAAGCGGCGCCGGATAGCGCCATCCGGAAGGGCACGGTTGTGAAGTGTGTGATCGTCAGGATGCGCAAGGAGCAGAGGCGGCGTGATGGCAGCTACATTCGATTCGATGAAAATGCTGCCGTGGTCATCAATGAGGCCAACGAGCCGGTGGGGACACGCGTCTTTGGGCCGGTGGCGCGAGAACTCCGCGAGAAGAAGTTCTTGAAAATAGTTTCACTCGCCCCAGAGGTTCTGTGATGGGATTCGGGTTGGATATCAAGAAGAACGACCAGGTGCAGGTGATTGCCGGCCGGGACAAGGGCAAGGTGGGGCGGGTTCTGGAAGTCGAACCCCGCCAGCGGCGACTCTACGTCGAGCATGTTAACATGATCAAACGCCACACGCGCCCCAATCCAGCCAAGCAAATCCGTGGCGGGATTTTGGAAAAGGAAGGACCGATCCACGTTTCCAACGTGGCCTTGGTGTGCAGCGAATGCGGACCCACGCGCATCCAGCATCGGGAGATGGCCGGTGGCAAGAAAGTACGCATTTGCGCGAAGTGCGAGAAATCTTTGGATAAGTAAAGGCCGGGAGGATGTGAAGGGAACATGGCGCCGCGTTTGAAAGAGAAATATAAGAATGAAGTCGTGCCGGCCTTGGTGAAGGAGTTCAAGTACCCTAACGGCATGGCGGTCCCACGTCTCAGGAAGATCGTGTTGAACATGGGATTGGGTGAAGCCATCCAGAACGCCAAGCTGCTGGACGCCGGCACTCAGGAGTTGGGCCAGATTACCGGGCAAAAGCCGGTCATCACGCGGGCGCGGAAATCGATAGCGAATTTCAAACTGCGCAAGAACATGCCGATTGGGGCGATGGTGACTCTGCGGGGCGACAGGATGTATGAGTTCTTCGACCGCCTCACCAGCGTTGCGCTGCCACGCGTGCGCGATTTCAGAGGGCTTTCGACTCGCGCCTTCGACGGCCGGGGGAACTATACTCTGGGCCTTCGCGACCAGTTGGTTTTCCCCGAGATTGACTACGCGAAAGTGGAAAAAGTTAAGGGACTGAACATTTCTATCGTTACTGACGCTCGGTCTGACGCAGAAGCCCTGGCACTGCTCCGGCACCTGGGGATGCCCTTCCGGTCGGAGGCACAGCGCCGGCAGACCGCCGCGCAGAAAGACAGTGACAAGTGATAAGTGACGAGTGACAAGCATCAGGACCAGGACTATTAGCAAATCCGCGGCGGGCATGAAGTTCGCTTGTCACTGCTTGTTAGGAGGTTAATCCGTGGCTCGTTCCTCAATGATGGCCAAATTGCGCAAGAAGCCGAAGTTCAAGATCCGGCATAGGAATCGCTGCCTGATTTGTGGCCGGCCTCGCGGTTACCTGGGTAAATTCAAGATGTGTCGTTTGTGTTTCCGGCAACTGGCCCTCAGGGGCGACATCCCCGGGGTAGTCAAGTCAAGCTGGTAGCCTGGGAGGATTGAAGAAGCAATCCAGATTCTGGGAGTTTTATGGCAGCCGTGACAGATTCCATTGCAGACATGTTGACTCGAATTCGAAACGGGATTCAAGCCCGGCACCTGCGAGTTGACATGCCCTCCTCGAAACTGAAAGTGGAGGTTGCGCGCATTTTGAAGGACGAGGGTTACATCAGCAACTTCAAAGTGAGTGAAGAGGGTAAGAAGAAAGTCCTGAGAATTGTTCTCCGCTATGGGGCGGATGGGGAGAACGTTATCACCACGATAGATCGTGTCTCAAGGCCAGGACTGCGCGTCTATGCCGGGGCCCGGGAAATTCCCAAGGTGCAGGGGGGACTGGGAGTAAACATCCTCACCACCCCACGTGGAGTGATGACCGGAAAACAAGCTCGTCGAGCCGGCGTTGGAGGCGAGATTCTCTGCACCGTAACTTAGTGCAGCTTGGCTTGTTCTGCGGAGTGGCATGATAAGGTGGCCGGAAGCTGAGGCGAGAAGCGAAGCTGCGGTCTTGGAATAAAGATTATGTCAAGAATTGGTACCAAGCCCGTTCAAGTACCCTCCCCTGTAACGGTGGAGCCGGATGGGGAAGTTATGGTGGTCACGGGACCGAAAGGAACCCTCAGGGTGCCCATACCGCCGGGCATCCACTTTGAGAAGCAGGACGGCCAGTACGTGGTTAAACGGGAGCGCAGCGAGCAGGCGGCATTACACGGCTTGGCCCGCAGCCTCCTCGTCAACGCCGTGCGTGGGGTTGCCCAAGGCTTTGAAAAGCAATTGGACATCGTGGGGATTGGATACCGGGCGGAGGTCAAAGGCAAATCCGTCGTGTTTACCCTCGGTTATTCGCATCCCATTGAGATGCCAATTCCGGAGGGACTGACGATCGCTGTCGAGAAGCTGACCCACGTGGTGGTCAGGGGCGCAGACAAACAGCAAGTAGGACAAATGGCGGCAGAGATTCGTGGCTTGCGGCCTCCCGATCCGTACAAGAACAAGGGTGTCCGTTACACTGGCGAGCGGCTGAAGAAGAAGGTCGGCAAGGCAGCAGCGGCCGCGGGCGGAGCTGCGAAGACTGGCTGATTAGCAAGACTCTGGCGGAGAGCGCAATATGTTGCAAATGGTTTCCAAGAACACAGCGCGTCGGCGGATTCACGCTCGAATCCGAACACGAATGCATGGCCGGGCGCAACTCCCACGGCTAAGTGTCTTCCGGTCCATCAGTCATATCTATGGGCAGATTATTGATGACCTCCGGGGGCAGACGCTGGTGTCCGCTTCCACTCGGGACAAGGAAGTCCAGACGACGCTGAAGACGGGCGGAAATATCGCCGCGGCAAAAGTAGTGGGACAGGCGCTGGCAAAGCGCGCCAGTGCAGCCGGAATCTCGCGCGTGGTGTTCGACCGTGGTGGGTACGCCTATCACGGGCGGGTAAAGGCCTTGGCCGACGCGGCGCGCGAAGCGGGACTCAAATTTTAGGGGCGATGGCGGGGAGGGAAGCGTTGGCAAATCGGATTGATGCGAACGCGCTGCAACTCAAGGATCAGGTGGTTTCTATCAACCGTGTCACCAAGGTGGTCAAGGGTGGCAAGAACCTGAGCTTTTCAGCGCTGGTGGTGGTGGGCGACGGGGCGGGAACCGTCGGTTATGGATCGGGCAAGGCTCGCGAGGTTCCGATGGCCATCCGCAAGGGCATCGAAGCCGCCAAGAAGGCGCTCGTCAAGGTTCATGTCACAGCGACGTCGATTCCGCATATGGTCATTGGGCACTACGGCGCCGGGAAGGTGCTGCTGAAGCCTGCCTCGGCTGGAACCGGAGTGATCGCTGGTGGAGCCGTGCGCGCGGTGGTTGAGGCAGCAGGAATTCAGAACGTATTGACGAAGTCGCTGGGGACCACCAATCCCTACAACGTGGTGAAGGCGACCATGGATGGCCTCCTCCAGCTTCGCGGCGCGGAGGAAGTGGCGGCCATGCGGGGCAAGAACGCGCAAGAACTTTAAAGGGGTCAAGCAACTGTGTCCGATAAGGCTCAAAGAACCATTCGCATCAAATGGGTTCGCAGCGGGATAGGCTTTACCTACCACCAGAAGCGGATCGTTCGAAGTCTGGGACTAAAGAAGTTGAATCAGGAGGTGGAAAGACCGGACACGCCTCAGATTCGCGGTTTGGTGGCGAAGGTTCCCCATCTGGTCAAGATTGTGGAAGCAGCTTCGAAGGCGGCGTGGACCTTGGTGCCGGAGTACACCATTTACGCGCCGGAAGCTGTGGCGTCGAAGCTGGCCGAAACTGCCCCTGAGACTCCCGCTGAGGAAATTGAGAAGACCGAGGCTGCCGCGACGGGGGAGGTGACGGGCGCTCCAGCGGCAGCCGCTGATGAGCCGCAACCCGTGGAGGCTCCGACGGCTGTTGAAGTTGTGACTGAAACACCTGGGGATCTGGCTGCAACAGAGATACGGGTGTCAGCCGACGCCAGTGCAGAGGAAAGCGCTAAAGCAGGTGAAGAGGCTGGGTCGGAGGAAGGCCAGCCTAAAGCTTGAACGAAGCAGGCAACAACCATATGGCAACGCACATTGGAACGCTCCGCCCACCTCGGGGTGCAAAGAAGCGGCGCAAACGGATCGGACAGGGGATGGGCTCAGGCCACGGTAAAACCGCCACTCGCGGCTCAAAAGGGCAGCGGTCGAGGACTGGGGCGAGGATGCGCCCTGGGTTCGAAGGCGGGCAGATGCCCCTGCATCGACGGCTTCCCAAGCGCGGGTTTACGAACATATTTAAAAAGCATTACGCGCTAGTGAACTTGAGGGATCTTCAGGACTTTACCCCGGAAGAGACGATCACTCCCGAACTGCTCATGCAGCGCGGCTACCTCAAGGAGCTCCGAGACGGCTTGAAGATCCTTGGTGATGGAGAGTTGAAAGTTGCGCTTAAGATTGCGGCCCACCACTTTTCGAAATCGGCACGGGAAAAGATCCAAAAGGCAGGAGGGATGGCTGAGGTTATTTCCGCATGATCGAGTCCCTTAAGAGCATCACTGAGATTCCGGATCTCCGCAGGCGCATCCTTTTTACTCTCGCCATGCTGGCGGTGTACCGTTTGGGCGCCTTCATACCGACGCCCGGCATTAATGCCGATGTCTTCGAGCAGATGTTTAATCAGTCGTTGGGAGGCGGCCTTTTTGGATTGCTGGCCATGTTTTCCGGCGGCAGCCTGCGCCGCCTGACAGTTTTTGCGCTGGGAATCATGCCGTATATCACGGCGTCGATTATTCTCCAGTTGTTGGGTGTGGTTTCGCCTACCCTGGAAAAGCTGAAGAAGGAAGGGGAACTGGGCCGGCGAAAGATTACGGAGTACACACGCTGGCTCACCGTGATCCTGAGCGCCTTCCAGGCTCTCGGTATCGCGGCCGCTCTTCAAAGGCAGACTGCCCAGGGCACGCAGTTGGTGACCAATCCCGGACCTGGATTCGTTTTCGCGACGGTCCTGACGCTTACCACTGGCTCAGTCTTCATCATGTGGCTGGGAGAGCAAATCACCTCGCGGGGAATCGGTAACGGCATGTCGTTGCTCATTTTCGCCGGAATCGTGGTGGGTCTGCCGCGCGGCATAGCTGACCTTTATGAAAAGGTCTTCGTCACGCGCGTTTGGAGTTTTCCGGTCCTCCTGCTGTTGCTGGTATTCATGGTGACGATTGTTGCCTTTATCGTCTTGGTAGAACGTGGAGAACGGCGCATTCCGATCCAGTACGCGAAGCGCATCGTAGGCCGAAAGGTGATGGGCGGTGTATCAACCCACCTTCCGCTGAAAGTGAACAGCGGCGGCGTGATGCCCATCATCTTTGCCGTCTCGATTCTGACCTTCCCACAAACGATAGGGTTATTCCTATCGAAGAGCAGTATTTTGGGGAGTATAATCGCTAAGTTTGTCAGTCTCTTTGCCTGGGGTGAGCCTTTATATACCTTCAGCTACGTGCTGTTGATAATGTTTTTTGCTCACTTTTACCTTTCGATTGTTTATAACCCTGATGAAGTGGCTGATAACGTCCGTAAGCAAGGCGGTTTCATCCCTGGCATTCGCCCGGGCAAGCGCACGGCCGATCATTTGGATGATGTTCTCACGAAGATCACATGGGTTGGGGGGTTGTATTTAGCCCTGGTCGCATTGATCCCGGAAATTATGCTTGCAGGTCTGCGGGTCAACCACTTGCCCGCCTGGCTCGGGGGAGCGTGGTTTGACGCCAACCTTCCGGCTTGGCTGCTCCACGGGCTGAACGTGAATTTCTACTTCGGCGGAACATCGTTATTGATCGTCGTGGGCGTGGCCATGGACACTGTTCAGCAGGTAGAAGCGCAGTTGATTATGCGCCATTACGAAGGCTTTCTGAAGAAGGGACGCGTGCGAGGACGGAGGGCTTACTGAGGCTGGAAAGAGGACGTGGATGAGATCGCAAGCCCTAATATTCCTGGGTGCTCCCGGGGCAGGAAAGGGCACTCAGGCGCGCGAAGTCTCCAGACACTTTTCGATTCCGCAGATTTCAACCGGCGACATGCTGCGGGAAGCAGTGCGAAATCAGACTCCCTTGGGACTCGCCGCCAAGGCCAAGATGGAAGCGGGGGAGTTGGTTCCGGACGAGGTTGTCTGCGGCATTGTGGAGCAAAGGATCGGCCAGCCCGACTGCCAGAGAGGGTTTATCCTGGACGGTTTTCCTCGTACCCTCGCGCAGGCGGAGTTCGTGGATAGGATGTTGCAGGCCAAAGGGAAAGGAAATCCCCTGGTCCTTGACATTAAGGTTGATCGAAACTTGCTTCTGAAGCGGCTGACCGGACGCCGCACTTGCTCGGTGTGTGGCGAAATCTATAACGTTTACCTCAGCTCTCCTAAGGTCGAGGGCGTATGCGACAAGGATGGCGGGAAACTCTTGCAGCGGGTGGATGACAGCGAGGAGACTATCCGCCAACGGCTGGTTGCCTACGAGAAGCAGACAAGCCCGCTGATCGACTATTACCGGAGGAAAGGCGTTCTTCAAGAGGTTGATGGCAACCGGGGGCCGGAGCCCATTGCAAAGGAGCTGATCGATTTTTTGGGGAAGGCATGATCATTTGCAAGTCACCGGCTGAAATTGAAAGGCTCAGGCGCAGCGGCAGGATGGTGAGAGGACTGCTCGAAGAGCTTCGGGAGCGGGTGCATCCGGGAGTCAGCACGTTGGATTTGGAAAAGTATATCGAGAGGCGCATAGCCCAATTAGGCGCACGGCCGGCGTTCAAAGGCTACAGGGGTTACCCGTGCTGTTTATGCGCTTCGGTGAATAGCGAGGTCATACACGGGATTCCCTCCGAGCGCTGCCTCAAGAGAGGCGATATACTTAGTTTGGACATGGGCGTGGTGGTCGATGGATACTACGGCGATTCGGCGATAACTGTGCCGGTGGGCGAGATTTCGGAGTCAACGCAAAGGCTGCTGCGAGTTACCCAGGAGTCGTTGCAGCTTGCCATTGACCAGGCCCAGCTCGGAAGTCGGTTGGGCGATATATGCGCTACCGTGCAGCGACACGTGGAAGAAAACGGGTATTCTGTGGTTCGAGAGTTTGTGGGTCACGGCATTGGGCGCCAGCTCCACGAAGAGCCGCAAATCCCCAACTTCGGGCAGCCAGGACACGGACCGGTGCTCAAGCAAGGGATGGTTCTGGCGATCGAACCCATGGTTAATGCCGGTGGGCCGGCGGTTCGAGTCCTTGCCGACAACTGGACCGCAGTGACTGCGGACGGTGCCTTGTCCGCCCACTTCGAGCACATGGTGGCTGTCACCCGCAATGGTCCGGATATTTTGACGCTGCAATAGTCTGGTTTTCGGCCAGGCTTCAGAATAGGAGCCGGCCTGAATGAGGTACTTTTAGCAGGTATGGCTAAGGAAGACGCAATCGAAGTTGTGGCGACGGTCCTGGAAGCTTTGCCGAACGCGATGTTCCGCGTGGAGCTGGATAATAAACACCAGGTCTTGGCGCACATCTCGGGTAAGATGAGGAAGAACTTCATCCGCATTCTTCCCGGGGACAAAGTGGCCGTGGAGCTTTCTCCGTACGACCTGACTCGCGGACGGATCGTCTTCCGGTACAAGTGAAGGTGCTACCGCACCGGAGCGCCGTTGCGAGGGCATGGAGCGCCGCGTGACTTGGCGGAACGGCCCGGCCAGGTGGGGCCAAAAGCTTCATTGCGAGGTAACACATGAAGGTTCGTTCGTCGGTCAAGAAGATCTGTTCGAAATGCAAGATTGTGCGCCGTGCCGGCGTGGTGAGGGTGATCTGCGAGAACCCGAAGCACAAGCAGCGGCAAGGATGAACTCGAAATTCGAAGTTCGAAACTCGAAATTCGAATTTCGAAAATCGTGCGGTTTTCGCAGTGAATCTGCTAGTTTCGAGTTTCGGTTTTCAAGTTTCGAATTTCGTTTTTCGAGTTTCGAGGAGAGGTGATGAATGGCACGCATTGCTGGTGTTGACTTGCCCCCCAAGAAGAGGGCGGAAATTGGCCTAACGTACATCTACGGCATTGGCCGCGCGCGCTCAATGTCCATTCTGATGCGTGCCGGGGTGCACCCCGATAAAAAGGTCAAGGACTTGACCGAAGACGAGGTTACGAGGATCCGCCAAATCATTGAAGAAGAGGGCGGAGTGGAAGGCGACCTGCGGAAAGAGCTGTCGATGAACCTCCGAAGATTGATCGAAATCGGCTCCTACCGCGGTATGCGCCATCGGCGCAGTCTTCCGGTGCGCGGACAGCGCACGCATACCAACGCGCGAACCCGCAAGGGACCGCGAAAAGGCACCATTGCGAATAAGAAGCGTTCCATGGCCAAGACCTAGTTGGCGTGGCAGGGCTTAAGGGCACCCGGTGAGGAGACATGGCGAAAGCGGCACCAAAGGTAAGCAAGAAAAAGGTTTTCAAGAAGAAGGAAAAGCGGATCGTCCCGGCGGGCGTCGTTCACATTCAGGCATCGTTCAACAATACTCTTGTGAGCATCACCGACGCTGACGGGAAGCTGATCTGCTGGTCCAGCGCGGGTTCGTTGGGCTTCAAGGGTTCGCGCAAGGGGACACCCTTCGCAGCCCAGCAAGCTGCGCTGCGGGTGGCGAACGCAGCACGTGATCACGGGATGCGAAGCGTAGAAGTGCGAGTGAAGGGGCCTGGCGCGGGCCGGGAATCGGCCATTCGCGCGCTGGCGACCGCAGGGTTGGAGGTTCGCAACATCAAGGACGTAACACCCATACCTCATAACGGGTGCAGGCCGCCCAAGCGTAGGAGGGTGTAAGGCAGTGACAAGTGACAAGTGACGAGTGACCAGTAACAAACCAGCAGTAAATCGCGATGGCAAGCCTGCTCGGCACTTGTCACTCGTCACTGCTTTTGAAGGAGGTTGGATTGGCAAGATATCGGGACGCAGTTTGTCGGCTCTGTCGGCGTGAGGGGACAAAGCTCTTTCTGAAAGGGCGCCGGTGCCTCACGGACAAGTGTGCCATCGAGAAGCGTAACTTTGCGCCGGGCCAGCATGGTAAGGCGCGCCGGCCAAAAATCGTCGGCTATGGACTCCAGCTTCGCGAGAAGCAGAAGGTTCGCCGGCTTTACGGCGTTCTGGAAGATCAATTCAGGACCTATTTTGAAAAGGCGGCGCGGAGGCGGGGCGTCACGGGCGAGAACTTGTTGCTCATGCTCGAGTGTCGTTTAGACAACGTCACCTACCGCCTGGGCCTTGCCACCTCACGAGCCCAGGCCCGGCAATTGGTTCGCCATGGTCACATTGAAGTTGGAGGACGCAAAGTGAACATTCCGGCGTTTAGTGTTTCCCCCGGTCAGGAAATCGCCGTCCGTGAAAAGAGTCGGCAACTGCCTGCTGTCCAACAAGCCCTCGACTTGACGGGGAACAAGGCAGTTCCGCCCTGGTTGGAGATAAACCGGGAAACGCTGAAGGCGCGGGTCGTCTCTTGGCCTAAGCGCGAGGATGTGAATTTCCCCATCCAGGAACAGATGATTGTGGAACTCTACTCGAAGTGAGTTGGGCAGTAAGGATCAGGAGAGCCTGGTAGAGTCGGGCCTCAGGGAGGTACGAACGCAATGCTTTGGAAAGGCTTTCAGAAACCCAAGCGCTTGGTTTGTAACATGGATACGCTGACCGACAAGTATGGTCAGTTCTCGGCCCAACCTTTTGAACGTGGGTTTGGGACCACCATCGGAAATGCCCTGCGCCGGGTGTTGCTTTCTTCGATCGAGGGAGCTGCCATCACGGCCGTGAAGATCGAGGGCGTCATGCACGAGTTCTCTTCCATCCCGGGGGTGGTGGAGGACGCCACTGACATCATCCTGAACCTCAAACAGATTCCATTGAAGATGCACGTGGAGGGCCCCAAGACCTTGCATCTGATTGTGGACAAGCAAGGTGAAGTGACCTCCCGGACGATTCAGGAAGATGCGGATGTGGACATTCTCGATAAGGACGTTCATATCGCTACCGTCAGCGAAGGTGGAAGCCTGCATATCGAGATGCGCGTCAAGATCGGCCGGGGTTATGTCTCGGCAGAGAAGAATTTTGATGAAGACTTGCCCATCGGGTACATCCCTGTGGACTCCGTACACTCTCCCATCCGCAAGGTGAACTACGCCGTGGAGGCCGCCCGCCTGGGGCAGATGACCGACTACGATAAGCTGACCCTGGATGTCTGGACCAACGGCGCCGTCACGCCGCAGGATGCAACTGGATTGGCGGCCAAGCTTCTCAAAGATCACACTGTCATCTTTATTAACATTGAAGAAGAGGCCGAGCTGGAACAGGCTCCCCAGGAGAAGCCGGCCCCGGTTTACAACGAGAACCTGGATCGCTCGGTCGAGGAGTTGGAGCTTTCGGTCCGCTCTTACAACTGCCTCAAGAACGCGAACATTACTACCATCCGGGAATTGGTTCAGAAATCCGAGCAGGAGATGCTGAAGACCAAGAACTTCGGGCGAAAATCCTTGAATGAGATCAAGGAAATCCTCACCGCCATGGGCCTGAGCTTGGGCATGAGGACTGACGAGAAGGGTAATCCTCTTGTACCGCCTGGTCAGGAGCCCCCACAGCAACAAATTTAGGGTCAGGATTTGGAAGATGCGACATCGTAATTACGGGAAGAAACTGAGTCGGAACACCTCGCACCGCCGCGCCCTGTTGCGTGGCCTGGTCACCTCGTTGATTCTCAGAGAGCGGATCGAGACCACGGTGGCAAAGGCAAAGGCGGCTCGTCCCGTTGTCGAGCGGATGATCACCCTGGGAAAACGGGGTGACCTGCATGCCCGCCGGCTGGCAGCAGGCTACCTGCTGGACCCTGCCGCGCTCAAGTTGCTCTTCGGCGATTTTGCCCAGCGTTACGCCGAGCGCAGGGGCGGCTATACGCGGATTGTACGCACCGGTTGGCGAAAGGGTGACGGAGCTGACTTGGCCGTGCTGGAGCTGGTGGGTTCCGAGGTCCTCCAGAAATTAGCAGAAAAGCGCGCGAAGAGGGCGGAAGCCAAGCAGAAGGCGGCGGAAAAAGCCAAGGCCGAGGAGCAGCCACCACCGCCCGAAGAGGACGAGAAGAAGTAACACCTTGATGAGGTAGCTGGGGCGATCCATCAATCGCCCCTCCAGAATCCCGAGCCGGAGCAATCAACTCCGGGTCGGGATTTTTCTTTTTTTGGCCCGAGCGATGCCCGTGCTCACCGGTAAACACGAAGACGCAGTAGGGAGTGCCAGGCGGTTGCCCCGCAACGTATGGGTACTCTCCTGGGTGGCCTTTTTCAGGCCGAATTTTGAATTTGGAGTGGTCTGTCATCCTGAGCCGGCCGTGCTTTCGGGCAGGCGAAGGATCTCTGCAGTTGTCTTTTGCGCTCGGCATCCAGCGACAAACTGCAGGGATGCTTTGCGGAGTTTACCCTGAGCGAAGCGAACGGGCTCAGCATGAAAGCACTCAGGCTCAGCGTCTGGCGCCGAACCGGTGCCTACCCGGGCGGGTGATGTCGGCCTGCACTCTTTTGTTCATCCCCAGTTGGTGTTTAACTGCGTTCAACCTTAATGGATTAGAACGCAACTGTCGCTCCCAATTTCGGATTTCGGGTTCAACTGGCTGGTAGGCGTGGCGGCCCTTCCCGCAAGCCTGGTGGCGGGGTGGTTGTGGCACCACTATTCTCCCCCCGTCCCCTTCTTCATTTCCGCCTCACTCTCATTCTCTGCGGCTATACTGCTGTGGCTGGCCTGAAGCCGCCTGCCCCCATAGAGAAGGACCATCCCTAAGAGAGCTCCAGCCGTGTCAATGCCACTGTCCGCCAGGGAGGCGGTCCTGCCGGGAACGAAACTCTGGTGGTATTCATCCACCAAGGAGAACAGGCCGGCGACAAGTAGAGCGCCGAAGGCGCCTCGAGTGTCCCAGCGTTCAGGGTGGCGGGGTTCGAAGGAGTGGTAGAGGAGCAGGCCGAAAACTGCGTATTCGCTGCAATGCGCGAGCTTCCGAATTAAGAAATGAACTGTCTCGAAGGTTTGGGGGGTAAGGTGAATGTGCAGTGAAAGGAGAAGTTGCGCCAGGAGCCAGCCCGTCACGGAACCGCTGTAGGCCCCGGTGGAAAGCACCGACATGGCGCCGGCCCAGGCGGCGGTGACAACCCACACCAGAACCACGCGGGATTGCAAATAGAAGGGACGAATGTGCTGTTGAGGGTCAGTCAATCGAGTAGTTGGGCGCTTCCTTGGTGATGATAACGTCGTGCACGTGACTCTCTCGCAGGCCGGCGATCGTGACTCGTACGAAGCGCCCCTTGTTCTGGAGTTCTTCAATGGTGGCGCATCCGCAGTAGCCCATGCCGGAGCGAAGTCCTCCCACAAGTTGACCCACCAAGTCCGCCAAGAGCCCTTTGTAAGGCACGCGTCCTTCGATACCTTCTGGCACCAGCTTGGTCACCTCCCCACGGGCCACGGTCACTTCCTGGGCGTACCGGTCTCCGGAGCCGGCGGCCATGGCAGCGATGGAGCCCATCCCGCGGTACGATTTGAAGCTGCGCCCCTGGTAAAGGATGGATTCACCGGGGCTCTCTTCTGTTCCTGCAAAGAGGCTGCCGATCATGACGCAACTGGCTCCAGCCGCGATGGCCTTGGAAACGTCGCCGGAATACTTGATGCCGCCATCGGCGATGACGGGTATGCCGGAATTGCGCGCGGCGCGAGCGCACTCCGCGATGGCCGTGATCTGGGGCACTCCTGCTCCTGTCACTACGCGGGTGGTGCAAATGGAACCAGGGCCAATGCCGACCTTCACTCCACCCACCCCCAACTGGATCAAATCGCCAGCGCCCTGGAACGTGGCCACGTTGCCGGCGATGAGCTCAACGTCAGGGAACTTATGCTTGATTTGGCGCACCGCCTCCATCACGCGAGAGGAGTGACCATGCGCGGTATCCACTGCCAGAACATCTACCTGGGCTTTCACAAGTTCTGCCGCCCGCTCCAGGAAGTCCCCCGTGGCGCCCAACGCCGCACCAACGCGCAGGCGACCCTGGGAATCCTTGCAGGCAGCGGGGTATTTCGATCGCTTCTGGATGTCCTTCACGGTGATGAGGCCCTTCAGGTTGAACTTCTCATCGACAACCAGGAGCTTTTCCACTCGATGTTTGTGAAGGATCGCCTCCGCTTCATCCAGCGTGGTGCCCACCGACACGGTGATCAGATTCTCTTTAGTCATCACCTGTTTGACGGGCAGGTCGAAACGGGTTTCAAATCGCAGATCGCGGTTGGTGAGGATTCCCATCAGTTTGCCATTGCGCGTCACGGGAACACCGGAGATCTTGTACTTTTTCATAATATCCTGAGCCTCGTAGATCTTGCTCTCCGGGCTCACGGTGACGGGATCAACAATCATGCCGCTCTCGGACCGCTTGACCTTGTCAACTTCAGCCGCCTGGTAATCAATCGGCATGCTTCGGTGGACAATGCCCATGCCGCCCTGTTGAGCCAACGCAATGGCCAGACGTGATTCCGTTACCGTGTCCATCGCCGCGCTCACGATGGGCAGGTTCAAAGTAATGTTGCGTGTTAGCTTAGTCTGGGTATCGACTTCGGTTGGCAAGACTGATGATCTGGCGGGCAGGAGTAGAACATCATCGAAAGTAAGCCCCTCCGGGATAGGTCCATCAAGCATAGGCCCCTCTTCTCACTTCCTCACGGAAAGATTGAATCATCCATTTTAACGGCCACGCACGGAGATGGTCAAGCGAAGATGCCTGCGCGCGAAAATGCCCTTCTGTACTGGTTGACATTTAACGCAGTGCGTTATAGGCTGGGGAGGTGATCAAGTCCTTCCGGTCCGACGAGACGGAGCGGCTCTTTCATCGCCAGCCCAGCCGGAAGTTCCGCGCCATCGAGCGCTCGGCTCTTCGGAAGCTCGCCATGCTCGATGCGGCCAACGATCTGCGGATTCTCGCAGCGCTCCCCGGCAACCGCCTGGAAAGGCTGCGCGGGGACCGCGAGGGGCACTACAGTATTCGGATCAACGATCAGTGGCGGATTTGTTTTGCCTGGCAGGAGGGCGACGCCTACGACGTTGAAATCACGGACTACCACTAGGAGGCTAGGATGGCCAGGAAACTAAAGCCCGTGCATCCGGGCGAGATTCTGCGCGAGGAGTTCATGAAGCCGCTCGGCCTCAGCATGAACAAGCTGGCGTTGGACCTGCGCGTGCCGGTAACACGGATTGCTGAGATTGTCCACCAGCGCCGCGCCATTACGACGGATACCGCCCTGCGCCTCGGACGATATTTCAAAACCACGCCGGTCTTCTGGATGAACCTCCAGGTTCGCTATGACCTTGAAGTGGCGGAAGACGAGCAGGCGGAAAAGATTGCTCGAGATGTGCAGCCCTTGGAAGCTTCCGTCTAACTTGCCCCCAGCGTTTGTGATCCTGGTCCTTTCTTCCGTCCGCCAATTTGGATTTTATTGTTGTTGATGGCCCTGTACCCTGTCCCGACTTTTGCTTACCGTCCTGGGCGGCAGTCGAAGGGATGCGGTCCGAGGTTCGCAGGCGGTGCGTGGCCTCCGTGCTCGATGACGCGCTGAACGGCCAAAACCTGACCGCTTGGCGGCAAAAATTGACATGCTTGGGTGCGTATGTTACGTTGATCTTTTGGTCAATCCCTCGATCACCTGAATGTGCGGCTCAAGTCTCAGCTAGGGGGTAAGGATGCCGCCGGGACCACGGCAGGCCGGGGCAAGCGGCGGCGCTACGACAACCAAGCATGGAGAATCCTGAACGCTTCTTTTTCGACCGCTACGGGCTGACGGAAGCTGACCTCTCGCGATATCTGGCGACGGCGCTTTCGGAGGGGGGAGACTATGCCGACCTATATTTTGAACACACTACGACCTCCTCCATCCTCCTGGACGAATCGCTGGTCAAGACTGCTACGGAAGGCATTTCTATGGGCTGCGGCATCCGCGTACTGGCGGGCGAGCAGACGGGCTATGGTTACACGGATGACCTTGCGCCGGAGAGAATTCTTAAGGGGGCGAAGATCGCGGCACGAATTGCCAGCGGGCCTGCGCACGTTTCCAGCGTTGGGTTGAGCACGGTTGAGAACGCCCACAACTTTTATCCGGTGGCGTCGCCGGCCACGGAACGCGAGCTCGCTGAAAAGCTGGAGCTGGTGTTGAGCGCGGACCGCGCGGCGCGCGCTTACGATTCGCGCATCAAAGAGGTTCGCGTCAGCTTTGGAGACCAGATTCGCCACGTGCTGATTGCGGGTTCGGATGGCCGCGTGGTGACCGATTTCCAGCCGTTGGTGCGGCTGGGAGTCTTTACCATCGCCAAAGAGGGAAGCAATTTGCAGTCGGGGACGAGCGGGGGCGGGGGTCGGGTGGGCCTGGAATTCTTCCGTGGCGAGCGTTCTCCGGAGTATTTTGCCGGCGAGGCGGCGCGGCAGGCTATCGTTCAGCTCGCGGCCCGCGAGGCGCCGGCGGGTGAGATGGAAGTAGTGTTGGGACCAGGCTGGCCGGGCATCCTGCTGCACGAAGCCATCGGGCACGGGCTCGAGGCGGATTTCAACCGCAAAGGGATTTCCGCCTTCAGCGGCCGCATCGGACAGCGCGTGGCTTCCGAACTGTGCACCGTGGTCGATGACGGAACCATCCCCGCCCGGCGTGGTTCGCTGAATGTGGACGATGAGGGTGAGCCGACGCAGAAGACAGTACTGATTGAAAATGGGATTTTGCGGGGCTATCTCGAAGATAAGCTGAGCGCCGGCATCCTGAAGACCACCAGGACGGGCAACGGCAGACGCGAGAGCTACGAGCACATTCCGATGCCGCGCATGACCAATACCTACATGCTGGCCGGAAACGACGATCCGCAGGATATCCTCCGTTCGGTAAAGCGCGGTCTTTACGCGGTGTCTTTTGGCGGAGGGCAGGTTGACATTACAAATGGGAAGTTCGTCTTTTCCGCCTCGGAAGCGTATCTGATCGAAGATGGCCAAGTGACGACGCCTGTGAAAGGCGCCACGTTGATTGGCGATGGCCCGACAGTGCTGACACGCGTGACCGCCGTGGGGAATGATCTGAAGCTCGACCCGGGGATTGGTACCTGCGGGAAGGACGGCCAGAGCGTCCCCGTGGGTGTCGGGATTCCCACGATCAAAGTAAGTCGGCTGACCGTGGGTGGAACGTCCTTCGGGAAGTTGCAATCATTTCAGTGACAGGAGAAAATCAGTCAAAAGTCGAAAGTTGAAGGGACAGGGACTGGAGGCTGGGTGCTGGGGCAATTGTGAATGATGAATTATGAATTCTGAATTATGAACTCTGAATTCTGAATTGCTCTCCTTCTCTTTCTCTTTCTCTTTTCCACTGACTCCTCACTTCTGCTCGTCACTCGTCACTTGTCACTCGTCACTGCTCTTATGATTGGTCTCGAACAAATCGCTAGCGATTTGGTGGATCGGGCAAAGCGCGCGGGCGCTACCTCTGCCGACGTCGTGGTGCGCGAAGCGGATGAATTCTCCACCACCTTAAGGTTGGGAAAGATCGAAAGCCTGAAGGAGGCGGCCTCCAAGGCGTTGGGATTGCGCGTCTTGCTCGGGATCCGAAGCGCCAGTTCTTTCTCGAGTGATTTTTCGGACCCGTCGCTTGGGCGGCTTGTGGAACGGACCATCGCCATGGCCAAGGTGACTTCCGAAGACCCGGCAAGCGGTCTTCCTGAAGCAAGCCAATTGGGATGCTATCCCGGCGACCTCGCTCTTTTTTCGAGCGATGTTGAATCGCTATCCATCGAAGACCGGATCCAATTGGCGCGTCGCGCCGAGGAGGCTGCGCTGGGAGCCGACGCGAGGATTCAAAACTCCGAGGGCGCGTGGTTCGAGGCGAGCCAGGGGACGATGGCCTACGCCAACTCGCTGGGCTTCGCAGGGAGTTACCGCTCATCTTATTGTGCCCTGTCCGTGTCGCCGATCGCCCAGCAGGATGGGGGCATGCAGCGGGACTACTGGTATTCGGTGGCGCGGGGCGCGGCAGCGCTTGAAACCCCTGAGGCGGTAGGTCAGAAAGCTGCGCAGCGTGTCTTGCGCAAGCTTGGAGCGCGCAAGGTTTCAACCTGCCAGGTGCCCGTGGTCTTTGATCCGGAGACGGCCCGCTCCCTGCTGGGCCATTTGTTCGACGCCGTACGCGGGGACGCGATTTATCGCAGCGCATCGTTCCTGACCGGCAAGCTGGGTCAGAAGGTGGCCAACGAAAACGTCACCATCCTGGATGATGGGTTGCGCCCCGGCGGCTTCGGCTCGCGTCCTTTTGACGGGGAGGGAATACCTTCTTCCATTACACCGGTTGTAGAAAAAGGTGTCCTTCAGAACTACCTGTTGAATTGTTACACGGCTCGGAAACTGAATTTGCAGACCACCGGCAATGCTTCGCGCGGGATCGCGGGCCCGCCCGGTGTGGGGCTCAAGAATTTCTATATGCCGGCTGGCCCTTATTCCCAGGAAGAAATTGTGCGCTCCGTGAAGAGCGGGTTTTACGTGACGGAGCTGATTGGCTTTGGGGTAAACACGGTGACCGGGGATTATTCGCGTGGGGCTTCCGGGATGTGGATCGAGAGGGGGGAGCTTGCCTACCCAGTCGAAGAAGTCACCATTGCGGGCAACCTTGCTGAGATGCTGACTCGCATCGAAATGGTGGGCTCAGACCTGGAGTTCCGAAGCGCCCTTGCCTCTCCTACCTTGCTGATTTCCGGCCTGACTGTGGCCGGGACCTAAACCGAGCGCTGTCATTCCGACCGAAGCGAGGATTTACAAGTCGAGGAGTCGAGTGTCGAGGAGTCAAGGGTCGATAAGTTCGAGTCTTCGACCCTCGACTTCTCGACTCGTACACACACTTCGACGATGCGATTCAAAGACCAAGGCATTTCAACACTTCGCATAATCCTAATTGTTGGGGCCGCGATGTTGGCGCTCCTTGCCGTAGCCGTGTTCTTTTGGCATTCACGCGGCGCCACCCAGTACTCCGCCGACGCTATGCCGACCGAGGAGCAGAAGGCCTACTTCCGCCAACTCGAATTCACCGACTTGCACATGAGCGCGGCGCAGAATTTTCTCGGGGATAGCGTGACTTACCTGGACGCACGGGTGAGGAACGCGGGGACAAAAACCGTGCGGAGGCTGGACCTGGATCTGACCTTCGTGGACATGCTCAGCCAGGTGATCCTGCGCGAGAGGGCGCATCCTGTGAGCGAGCGCACACCACCCCTCAAGCCGGGTGAAAGCAGGGCGTTCCGCGTCACCTTCGAGCACATACCTGTGGACTGGAACCAGGCAGCTCCAACCATGACGCCCGTCTACGTGCAATTCTGAGGCCCTCGCGGGACTCCTCTGGTAGCCTGTCATTCCGAGCGAAGCGAGGAATCTCGCTCTGTTTACAAGTCGAGGAGTCGAGGGTCGAGGAGTCGAACTTCTCGACCTTCGACTTTCGACTTAAAGCTCAGCGGCCGTGTTCGAGCCGCTGGATGAGCAGTTGTGGCAAACCTGCCTTCCGCATTTTCGCTTGCGTCCTGGGCAGGTCATAGGAAGTGCGGAAGTACTCGACCGTGTGTTGCCCGGAATCAAAGATAGCGAAAGCGGCGCGCCAATCACCATCTCGGGGTTGCCCGATTGATCCGGGGTTGACCAGATAGCGGCCCTGGTCTTCCAGGGGGAAAGCGAGGATCAGCCCGTCTTTCTTTGATGGGAGGCGGATGGATTGAAAGCGTGCCTGGGGGGAAATCATGAATCCGCCCTGACGGTGCGTGTGGCCGAAGCAAACGGTCCGAGTTTCCGGGCTCCTGAGCAAGGGGAATGCTTCGCCCGGCCCGAGGATGTAATTATCTTCATCGAGTGGAGAGCCGTGAACAATTTGAAAGCCGTCCAGTTGGACCGGGCCGGCGGGAAGACATTGAAGGAAACCAAAATGCTCGGGCGTGAGCTCCTTCCGAGTCCACTCGGTGGCAAGACGCGCCAGGGGATTGAATTGCGCGGCGACGGTGTGGCCCGAACAAGCCTTATCGTGATTGCCGCGAATGATGATCGAGGCCAGGGGCCTTATCTTTTCAATGACGGCATTGGGGTCGGGACCGTAACCGACCAGATCGCCTAGGCACAACACTTGCTCGTACTTTCCCTGCGCCAGCTCGAGGCACACCTCCAGCGCTTCCAGATTCGAGTGTATGTCGCTGAGGAGAAGATAGCGCAAGACCGGATTCCTACGCAGCGCTCGTGCCCGCCGGGCTGGCCCTGGGCTTTCCCGGCAGCAAAAAAAACGGCGGGCCGCACGGCGCGCTGCGACTCACGGGGTCACAACCAATGCCCGTCACTATATTTGGCAAACATCCGCAGCAAGCCCTATTATAGTTCGACCGGAGGTCGGCTGGTAGGTAATTCATGCGTCCATTCCCTCTTTTCAGCGTCCTGCGCGAATGAGAATTCTGGCGCAAAGCGAAGCCCGACTTTTGACCGGGTCGCCCAATTTCGCTAATATTACCAGAGTGGAGACGTTTCCTAACGGAACGTGCGAGTGAGACGATGTTACGTTTTCAAACGGCTGGCGAATCGCACGGGCAAGCCCTAGTGGCGATCCTGTCTGGAATGCCTGCGGGCCTGTGCGTGGACTTCGATTACATAAACAGAGAGCTGAAGCGCCGGCAGGGAGGTTACGGGCGCGGGGGGCGGATGAAAATTGAATCAGATACCGCCCAGTTTCTCTCCGGGGTTCGCCGCGGCCGGACCATTGGTTCACCCATTACTCTGCTGATTTCAAACCGCGACTGGGAAAACTGGAAGGAGGCCTTGGCAGTCGAGGACAGTCCTGAAGCCCGAGCCAGCCATAAGTCCCTCACTCATCCACGTCCCGGGCATGCCGACCTTGCGGGATGCCTTAAGTACAATTTCCCCGAGGCGCGCTACGTGCTTGAAAGGGCGAGCGCGCGTGAGACTGCGGCGCGGGTGGCTGCGGGCGCCCTTGCCAAACTCTTCCTGAAAGAATTCGGCATCGAAGTTGCCAGCCATGTGGTTGCGGTGGGAAGCGTGGTCCTCGAGGATGAGTCGGTTTCGTTCCAAAAGGTGCTGGCGCTTCGCGCGGTTGAGGACATCATGCTGGGATGTGTAGACCCGGCAGTGGAAGCCCGCATGAAGGAAGAAGTGGACAAAGCTCTGGAAGCCCGCGACAGCGTGGGAGGGACTTTCGAAGTCATTGCCCATGGCGTGCCGCCTGGTCTTGGCTCATCTGCCCAGTGGGATGAACGCCTGGATGGGCAATTAGCTCAGGCGCTGATGTCCATCCAGGCGGTCAAGGCGGTTGAAATCGGCAGCGGGATCGAGGGCGCGGCAAGGCCTGGGTCCCGCGTCCATGACGAAATCGGATACGACCGAGAAAAATCCCGCTTCACCCGCAAAACGAACCGGGCTGGGGGGCTGGAAGGCGGAATTTCGAACGGGGAAGACATCGTCGTACGGGGCTATCTGAAACCCATTTCGACGCTGCGTCGCCCCCTCGAGTCTGTGGACTTCGCGACCAAGGAGACAGTGAAGGCGGCTTACGAGAGGTCCGACGTGTGCGTGGTGCCCGCTGCCGGCGTTGTCGGTGAAGCAATGCTCGCCCTTACGATAAGCCGGTCATTCCTCGAGAAATTTGGGGGTGACTCGATGGGGGAAACAAAGCGGAATTTTCTGGCCTATATGGAGCAAGTGAGACAGTTCTAATGATTTATCCAATTGTTAAGTACGGTCAAGAGGTGCTGGAGAAGCCTGCAGCGCCGGTGACCGAATTCGACGGAAGTCTGGAAAAGCTCGTGGCTGATATGATCGAGACCATGTACGCCGCCAACGGCGTGGGACTTGCCGCTCCACAGATTGGTATCTCTTTGAAACTCTGCGTGATTGACGTTTCATGCGGCAAGGACCCCAATGCAAAATTGGTGCTCGTGAATCCGGAGATTATTGCCGCGGAGGGCGAGCAGGTGGAAGAAGAAGGCTGCCTGAGCCTTCCGGATTTCCGTGCCAAAACATCTCGTCCGTTGCGCGCCACGATTCGCGCCCAGGATGTCGGCGGCAGGGAATTCACCCTTTCCGGGGAGGGCTTGCTCGCGCGGGCTTTCTGCCACGAAGCCGACCACCTGGGAGGGAAGCTCTTCATCTCTCATCTCAGTCGGCTGAAGCGGGACTCCATCAAGCGCCAGGTCCGAAGGATGGTCAAGGCGGGGGAGTGGTGAAGACGGCTGTCATTCCGAGCGGAGCGAGGAATCTCGCTCTGATTCGTTCCTCCGCAGCCAGGGCGAGATTCCTCGCTCCGCTCGGAATGACAGGCTACACGACATTTCATGAAGCTGATTTTCTGTGGCACTCCACAATTCGCCGTCCCCACGCTCGAAAAGCTGATCGCGGAGAAGCATGACATTGAACTGGTGATGACAAACCCCGACGAACCAAGCGGTCGTGGTTACGAGGTGAAGCCGTCACCGGTGAAGCTAGCGGCCATGAAGGCGGGCCTGGAGGTCTTCCAACCGCTGAAGCTCAAGGAAGATTTAACTGCCGGGTTCCTGTCAAAGTTCCGTCCGGACTTCATCGTGGTTGTTGCCTACGGGCATATCATCCCGAAATGGATGATCGACCTGCCCAAACACGGATGCATTAACCTGCATGCGTCGCTCCTGCCCAGGTACCGTGGAGCGGCCCCGATTCAATGGGCGATTATCCGGGGAGAATCCGTAACCGGCGTCACCACCATGAAGATCGATGAAGGACTCGATACCGGGGATGTTCTTCTCAAAAGAGAAGTCCCGATTCAAGACGATGACACAACTGAAACCCTCTCCGAGCGTTTGAGCGGCGTGGGCGCAGATTTGATGGTGGAAACCTTGCCCAAGCTCTTTCGGGCTGAGATTCAACCCCAATCTCAGAATCATGCCCAGGCCACATTCGCCCCGATTTTGAAAAAGGAAGATGGCCGAATCGATTGGATGCTCAGGGCGGAGGAAATCCGGTGGCGCGTGCGTGGACTAAGACCATGGCCCGGAGCTTATACAACCTTTCGGTCCAAGAATCTCCACATCTGGTCGGCCGCTCCCGTCCCCGGCCAGGCTGGGCCGGGACATGAGCCTGGCACGCTTCTTGCCGATCGCGGGAATCTGCGCGTGGTGTGCGGCCTGGGAACGCTCCTGGAAGTCCGTGAGCTTCAGCTCGAATGCCGAAAACGTCTGCTGGCGCGGGATTTCCTGAACGGTGTGCGCCCTTCATCCGGCGAAAAGCTTGGGGTTTAGCCCGGATTTCTCAACGTGCTCTGCCGTTTTGAGTCGGGCGGCCGGAAGGGCGGGGTTTTAACCCCGCCGCCAAGCGCCTCCCAACCTTCTGTTCGTCTCGCGCCCCGCGCAGTCCCGCAGGCGCGGGACTGCGCGGGGCGCGAGACGGGGGAACAATTAGAAGCGTCGGTAACGGCGGGGTTAAAACCCCGCCCTTCCCTATCCGTGGTGAGAAATTCCGGTTAACCGAGGCCATCCTTGCCGATTTCGCCCGCGCGAACAACTGCCTATCGTATTCTCCGGCGCGTGCAAGCGGGCCGGGGGTTTGGTGTGGACCTGCTTCAAACCCAGGAAGTCTCCGCCCTCAAAGAATCGGACCGGCGACTAGCGACTGAACTCGTGATGGGTGTTTTGCGCTGGCGTGGGGAGCTGGACTTTCAGATTGGAGAGGTTTCTGGGAGGCCTGTGGAGCGCCTTGACGCGGAGGTGGCGACGATACTGCGCATGGGGGTTTACCAGATTCAGTTCCTCGAGAGAGTGCCGAAGGCAGCGACGGTGAATGAAGCCGTGGAGATGACGAAAGCTGCGCACAAGCGGTCAGCGACGGGATTAGTCAATGCGGTGTTACGCCAATGCCCGCCGGGCAGAAGCGCCATAAGGCCGCGACGGTTCGATGAGCTGGACAAAGCAATGCTGGCCAGTGTGCGGCGCGCGACTCCTGCCTGGTTGCTCAAGCGCTGGGCGAATAATCTTGCGCAGGCGGGGATGGCTGGAGATGACGTGGGCATGCGCTTGGCCTGGGCGAGCACCCAAGTCCCTCCTACAGTACTTCGAGTGGTAGACCTTGCACAAGACATTCCTCGCCTGCGCGAGGAGTTGGCGGCGGGGGGGATAATAACCAGGCTGGGGAAGTTCTCGGGTCGCGCCTTGGTGGTTGAATCAGGGAATGTGCAGGCGTCCCATGCTCTGAGGCAAGGGCGGGTGGTCATTCAGGATGAAGCCTCGCAGCTTGTTGCAGACCTGCTGGCGCCGCAAGTGGGGTGCCGAGTCCTTGATTTGTGCGCTGCCCCGGGCATTAAGGCCGGCCAAATCGCGCAGGCGCTCGGGAGCGGCACTCTCGTGACCTGCGATCTGAGCGCCGCACGGCTGCACACCATGGCAAGGTTGCTCCCGCATTGGCTTCCGAAAGAGGTCCAGTGGCTGGCGATTCGACTCGATGCGACGCAAGCGCTCCCCTTTCGCTGCCCATTTGAGCGAGTTCTTCTGGACGCGCCATGTTCGGGAACGGGAACGCTGGCGCGCAACCCGGAGATCAAATGGCGGCTTCGACCGGCGGAGTTGACCCGTTTGGCAGAGGCTCAGGTGAAGATGCTCAAGAGTGCGCTCGGCTCTCTCTCTTTAGCGGGGCGGCTGGTTTATGCCACATGCTCGCTGGAGCCGGAGGAAAACGAATGCGTCGTCGAACGCGTACTTGAAGAATCTCCAGAGTACCGAATCGTTTCGCCGGGAGAGCTCAAATCTGAGTACCCTGCTCTCAGGCCGCTGTTTGATCCTCAGGGGTACTTGCGCACTCGCCCTGATTTGCACCCCATGGACGGCTTCTTTGCTGCTGTGATCGTGAGGAAGAATCAATGACACACACCCTGGGCTCGGAGGAGACCTGTCATGACACACAAGGACCTGCAATTCGCATTTGCTGTTCGTTTTTTGGCGCTCTGCGCCGTGATGGAAATGGCCACTTTAGCCCTCGTTCCCTTTTCCCTCAGCGCGCAAACTCCCGCGCCCGAAACATTTCAGCGCGATCCTAAGCAGGCCGTCGACGAATCCTACACGCAGCTCATCAGGAAGTACACCACCGCGCCGGCCTTGAATTCGCCTCTTACCGATTACCTTCCGGCGTCCAGTTCCATCCCGACTCCCGCGAAAGTTCTGGGGGATGTGGCCGGTGCGCCCGACGTTTTGCCCTATGCGGAAGAGACTTACCGATATTTTCGATTGCTTGCGGCTGCCAGCCCGCGGGTGAAGGTCTTCACGATCGGCCATACCGAGGAAGGGCGCGAGATGATCGCCGTCGCGGTTGCCGATGCGTCACTGCTTACTCAAGCCAAAGAGAACGGCGCGCGCCTGGCGCAGCTTGCCGATCCCAGGAGCCTGCAACTGGATGACGCCAAGGCGCAGGCCCTGATCAGCCAGTCGTTTCCGGTTTACTACATCACCGGCGCCATCCATTCGCCGGAAACCGGCGCGCCCACCGCACTGATGGAACTGGCTTATCGGCTGGCTGTAGACAACGCCCCCTACGTGCAATACATTCGCTCTCACATGATCACGCTGATCACCCCGGTGGTGGAAGTGGATGGGCGTGACCGCATGGTGGACATCTACAAATGGCATAAAGCGCATCCTGGCCAGAATTGGCCGCGCCTGCTCTACTGGGGCCACTACGTCGCCCACGACAACAATCGCGATGCCATGGCCATGACCCTCGACCTTACGAAAAACGTTCTGAACACTTATCTCGAGTGGCATGCGCAAGTGCTACACGACCTGCACGAGTCCGTGCCGTTTCTCTACGACAACACGGTGGGGGATGGACCTTACAATTCGTGGATCGATCCCATCCTGACTGACGAATGGTCGATGCTCGCTTCCGACAACATGGCGCGCATGCAAAGTTTTGGCATGCCGGGCGCGTTCACACATGGAAACTTCGATACCTGGAGCCCCGGCTACCTGATGTTCCTGGCCGGCTTACATAACGGCATCGGCCGCCTGTATGAAACCTTCGGCAACGGCGGCGCGGACACAGAGAAGCGCGTGTTATCACCCGATCAGTATTCGCGCACGTGGTACCGGCCCAATCCGCCCTACCCAACCGTTTTGTGGTCCCAGCGCGACAACAATAATTATGAGCAAACTGCGCTGCTTTCCACCCTCTCTTACTTTGCGCACAACGCAAAGCTCTTCCTGAACAACTTCTACTTGAAAAGCAAGCGCTCGGTCGAGAAGCCCGGCAATGCGGGGCCTGCCGCTTACGTCCTGGCGCAGGATGACCGGTCTTGGAACCGTCAGATGCAGTTGTTGAAAGTGCTGGCGTTACAGCACGTCGAGATACAGCGCCTGACGCAAGCGGCAACGGTGGCGCTGCCTCCGCCTTCCCGCAAGGACGGAGAAGAACCAAAACCGGGCACGCCGCCGCCACCTTCCTCCCAAACGTTCCCTGCCGGCAGCTTTATCATTCGCATGGACCAGCCATTCTCGCGTGTAGCAGATGCCCTGCTCGATCGCCAGTTCTGGTCGCCCGAAGACCCGCAGAAGGACCCTTACGACGACACCGGCTGGTCTTTTGGAGATCTTTTCAACGCCAAGGTGTCGCGCGTCACCGACCGCGGCATCCTTTCCGCGCCGATGTCCCCAGTCCCCGACCTCAGCCAAATCCCGGCGGCCGAAGTCGGACCAGGACCTTTCTATGTTGTGAATAACTCGGCTCAGGTCAGTCTGGCTTCGCTGGTTTATGCATTGCAGGGTTCCGCGGATGTGTCTGTCTGCGAAGAAAACTTCGAAAGCGACGGGCACAAATTCGCAGCCGGCTCGCTCATCATCGGCCGCGTGGAAGCGTTAAAACTGAAGCCTCTGTTGCAGCAATTCGATCTGGCTGCGGTCAGTATTGCCAGCCAGCCATCCGTAAGGGTTCACTCTGCCGCGGCGCCCCGCATTGCTTTCATGCACACCTGGCTCTCCACACAAACGGAAGGTTGGTGGCGCATAGCGTTCGATAAATTGCATGTGCCGTTCGCTTATATCAGCACGCAAACCGTGTCAAAAGACGCGGATCTGCGCTCGAAATACGATGTCATCGTTTTCGCGCCGGTGGCCCACACATCCGCTCAGCAGATTGTGGACGGCCTGCCTATGTGGGGAAATGCATTGCCTTGGCAAACCAGCTCGCTTACTCCGAATCTCGGAAAACTGGACTCGACTGAAGACCTACGCCCCGGCTTAGGCGAAGCGGGCGTGGCTCATCTGAAAGATTTCGTGCGACAAGGCGGCTTGTTGATTACCTCGGAAGACACGGCCCAGTTCGCCATTGACGAAGGCATGGCGCCGGGAGTCTTTGTGGCGCCGCGAAAAACCCTCAAGGTTGTCGGCAGCGTTTTGAATTCTGCGGTGGTGGATAACAAGCACCCGGTCGCGTATGGCTATGACGGCGCGGTACCTTTGTATAGCGCCGATGGCTTGGCCTTCACCGTGAGTAATCTCACCGTCAACCGCGATATCCTCACCGCAAAGGAATACAAGCGCCCGACCGGTCGCGGCGGTCCGGATGAAGAGGACACCCCCGAAGGCCGGCCCGCTGAGAAAGCTCCGCCCTTGCCGGCTCCGAAAGCCTGGCAAGCCACTCCCCTCAATGAAGATCAGGAACGTAACAACCCATTCTTGATTCCAGCGGAATACCGGCCCCAAGTCATTCTGCGCTACGCGGCCATGAAAGACTTGCTTTTGTCGGGTCTGCTCGAAAATGGCGATCCCATGGCCGAGCATCCGGCCGTCGTTCAGGCCCACTTCGGCAAGGGAGATGTGCTGCTCTTCGCCAACAACCCTGTGTACCGAGGGGAGACCGTCGGCTCCTACGCGCTGATTTTCAACTCCATCATCAACTTCGGTCATTTGAAGTAAGGCAAGTGCGCGCTACATTCAAAATGGGACATCTCCCAAGCCTCAGGGTCGCGTCAAAGTCCCCGAAAGGTAACATCCGAAAGCGGCTCTGCCGCCTGCTGTGCGAAAAGGCTTCGCCTTTCCGAGGGC
>DLMI01000226.1:7462-17543 GCA_002478145.1 Acidobacteria bacterium UBA7540 | reverse complement strand
AAGGTGCCGGGATTCTCATACCAGCGACGAATCGCGTACTCTCACTTCTACTTCCGACAAATACTGACTGTAGATCACTGACTGTTCAGGTGGCGATGCGGTAGAGTCTTTCTACCACGATTTCGGAAATCAATCTTCCGGCTCCGAGGGCGCCCGCTTCGCTCCCCAAAGTCGAGATCTTGAGCTGCACTTCATTGGCTGATTTTTCCAGCGCGCGTTGTTTTATGGTGCGTTTCAAAGGTTCCAGAAATAGTTCAGGCGCGGAACGGAATAAAGCTCCTCCAAAAATGAGAACGTGCGGATTCAGCAAGTTCACAACGTCGGCCAGAGCTACGGCAATGTGTGAAACTGCCTCGTGCAGAACACGAAAGGACAGGCTGTCATTTTGCAGGGCAGCTTTCCCGATCATCTCAATACTGATCCGGTTCAGATCTCCTTGCGCTAACTCTCGAACTTTGGAATCCACCCCTTTTTCGATGGCGCTTCTTACGGATTGGATAATGGCTCCGCAAGAAGCCAGTATTTCCAAGCATCCATAATTGCCGCAGCAACAAAGCGGGCCGTGTTCATCTACTGTCATGTGACCGAATTCGCCGGCGCTGCCGCCGGGCCCGCGGTAGAGTTTGCCATCAAGAAAAATCGCGGCGCCAATCCCCATTCCTACGTCAACGTATATGAAATCGCTCAGACCTGCTCCGAGTCCAAAGTGCTTTTCTGCTGTTGCGATCGCTCTTACGCTGTCCTCAAGCAGGCAGGGCACTCCGAACTCGCGCTCAAGGAGGTCTCTGAGCGGGACATTTTTCCATTCGGTCATTTGACCAGGTCGAGGAAAGGAGAGTACTAGGCCTTTACTTACATCGATCACTCCTGAATGCCCGATTCCAATGCCCTTAAGAGCATTTTTCGGTGTTCCGGAATCATCGATTGCTTTGTGGATCTTCTTCATGGTTCTGGAAAGAACAAGATCGCGGCCGTCCTGCATTCCGGTTTCGGACTCTTGCTTGTAGACTAGAGCGCCTCGGATATTTGTGACTACTACTCGCGTGTGGAATGATCCCAGGTCCACTCCGACAAGGAATCCGACGTCGTCGCGAAGGCTCAAAGAAACAGGTTTTCGTCCAAGAGCACTGGAGTTGTGACCGGATTCTACAACCAGCCCTCTATCAATCAGATTTTGGACGATAGCGGTGATGGAAGCTGCACTGAGGCAGGTCTGCTTTGACAGCTCAATTCGCGAAATGTTGCGGTTCGCGTGAATGAGCTGTAGAACATTCCACTCGTTCTTGAAAGACTTGGATTCGGGATTTTGAGCCTGCGCCCTTTGTAGACTCCTCGTGATCACCATCTATGCCCTTTCACGGCGGTCCCTTCAATGGGCTTTTACGATCCGAAGCCCTTTGGACAGTTCCAGTTGCGCTAAGGAACAGAACAGCCGTTTCGCGTAATTTACGCTAATTATGCAGGCTGTTCGCTATCAGGGACTCGAACTTGCCTGTATCGCAATCTTGCTGGAACGCAGGGAATCCGCAAATACTTCTTGACATAAATGAATTAATAGGCGTAAATGTCGGCCATCAAGCAACATATTATTTCAGTTAATGAAGTAAGTGCAAATACATTCTTGCTGCCCAAGCATAAAGCTCACAGGAGAGCTGCTATGCCACAAAAGCGAGTTGCCTTGACGGCCGGAAGAGATCTCGAACATCGATCACGAAGGATTCATTGGCATGCAATTGCCTGGTCGGTGCTCCTTACTGGGTTGTTCTGCTTATCCAGCTTTCAACGTGCGAACGCTGGCGTAACCGGGAGCATTTCGGGGATCGTAACCGACGAGAGCGGGGCCGTGATTGCCGGAGCGGAGGTGACTGCCCGTAACATCGAAACCAGGATTCAGCGGGTAGTTGTCACTGATCAGAAGGGCTTCTATTCGTTTCTGGCGTTGCCGGTTGGCACTTACGCAATCACCGTGCGCAAGACTGGCTTCAAGGAGTTTGGGCAGACCGCTATTGCCATTGACACGAACAGCGCAGTGAGGGTGGATGCGCGTCTACAGGTGGGTGGCGTGCACGAGGAAATGACCGTCTCAAGTAGCGCGGTCCGCATTGAAACCACAACTACGCAAATGGGCGAGGTGATCGGGAGCACCAAAATGGAGTCCCTTCCGCTCAACGGGCGAAGCTACACCGACTTGTTGGCACTGCAACCGGGCGTGGCGCCAGAAACCTCGGGAGAGTACGCACCCCTTTCGCCTTCTGGCAATTTGAACGCCGGCGGTCTCTCCGTTAGTGGTCAGCGCGAAACTGCCAACGGCTTTATGGTGAACGGCGGTAACGTCAACGAAGGCGTAAATCAGACGACGGCGATTGTTCCCAATCTGGATTCCATCGAGGAGTTTCGCATTATCACCAATAACTTCGACTCCGAATACGGCAATTACAGCGGCGGACAGGTGAATGCGATTACCAAGTCGGGCACAAATGATTTTCACGGAGAACTGTTTGAGTTCTTAAGAAACGACGATCTCGACGCCCGCAATTACTTCAGCAGTATCCGCGAGGCATTCAAGCAGAATCAGTTCGGCGGCACGTTCGGTGGCCCAATTGTACGTAAGAAAGTTTTCTTTTTTATCGATTATCAGGGAACTCGTCAGGTCCAGGGGCAAGTTGCCAACGTGCCAGTTTATTCTGCTGCTGACCTCACCGGAAATCTAACAGATGTATCCAGCGCACTGACTGGGACTGTCGTCTCTTCCACCAGCACACCCACCAGCACATCCTGGGCAAGCGTGCTTACTTCTGAGTTGGGATATCCGGTCCAACCCGGAGAACCATACTATTTCGCGGGATGCACGAGCGACAATTCAACAACGGGCTGCGTCTTTCCGAATGCAATCATTCCGTCATCGGCAATATCCGCTCCGGCGACGGCGCTTCTTAAGTACATCCCACCGCCGAACAGTACCGAGGATGGCCAGCCGTTTTTTGAGACCGGCGCATATAACAATGTGCTGCGCGACGACAAGGGTGGAATCCGGGTCGATGGCAATAGCCACGCCGGCATGCTCTCTGCGTACTACTTTCTGGATGACTATAACCAGCAGTGCCCCTACTGTTTCGTGTCTTTGCCGGGGTTTAACGTTCTGAATGTGGGCAGGGCGCAGATGGTCAACCTGAGCGACATTACCACACAAAGCCCGACGGCGGTGAACGAGTTTCGTCTGCATTACATGCGTTTCGCAAGCTTTTCGGGCGAACCGCAGGGGGGTGTGGGCCCATCGCTCTCTTCTTTAGGATTTGTGACGGGCGCGAACACTCTGGGGATTGTCCCGATTGCGCCGCAGTTTGAAGGGGTGCCAAATATTTCGCTGAACAACTTCAGTTTCGGCGTCAATGCCTATCCGTTGGCCCAGTACAACAATACTTATCAACTGCTCGACAATTATTCGAAAGTGCTTGGCACCCATTCCATCAAGTTCGGCGGAAACGTTCATTACGACCAGATTACGCAGGTCGCCTACGGCGCCAACAATGGCAGCTTCGCATTCGATGGATCGGAAACAGGACTCGACTTCGCTGATTTTCTAATCGGCGCACCGGTCTACTATGAGCAGGGACAACAGGCCCCACTCCACTCCCGCAGCCGCTACTTCGGACTTTATGCGCAGGATAGCTGGCGTGTTACCTCAGCGCTGACGGTGAATTATGGCCTCCGCTGGGACGTAAGCACTTCGTGGTGGGAAGCCAAAAACCAGTTGGAAACCATAATTCCGGGAGAACAATCACGAGTATTCCCTGGCGCTCCTACCGGCTGGGTATTTCCTGGTGATCCAAATGTGCCATCGACTCTGGCTCCTACTCATCACAACAATTTCGCTCCGCGGGTGGGATTGGCATATTCGCCCTCATCAGACGCGGGCCCTCTGCACCGCTTACTTGGCGGCAGCGGACAGAGTAGCATCCGGGCTGGATATGGCATCTTCTACACCGCGATCGAAGATCTGACCGACGCGTTGGAGGTCGGGGACCCTCCCTACGGACTGTTTTATTCGAGCCCGAATCCTCCTTTGTTCGCCACTCCGTTCGTTGATAGAGCCACTGGAAACAGCGAGGGACAGCGCTATCCTGTGGTGTTTCCTCCCGCCAATGTTTCGGCATCGAATCCTGATCCAAATGTGAACTGGGCCCAGTTCGAGCCGATCTCAAGTTCACCCGGCTATTGGTACAAAAACCGTCTTCCCTACGCCGAGCATTATGAACTGTCGTTCGAGCGACAACTCGGCAGCTATTCAATGTTGAATGTTAGCTATGTGGGTACTCAGAGTCATAGGCTACTGGTGCTGGTCAATGCCAATCCTTCAGTCCCAGCTATCTGCCTTTCTGTAAGCCAAGCAAGCGAAGTCGCGCCAGGAACTGCGACGTGCGGCCCCATGGCTGAAACCGGCACTTTTACAACTGTCACCGGCCAAACAATAATTCCCCGTCAGCCGTTGGGAGCAGACTTTGGCAGCACCGGTCTCTACGAAAATATCGGCAACGCGAGTTACAACGCCTTAGAAGCTACTTTTCGCCACCGCAGTGGCCGCCTGGAGTTTCTGGCCGGATACACTTACAGCAAGACGCTGGATCAGGCCTCGGGCCTGGGCGATCAAGTCAACCCTTTTGATCCCGGCCAGACCAAAGAGTTAGCCGCTTTTGACCTGAGAAATAACTTTGTCATCAGTTATACGTACGAGCTGCCTTTCGACCGTCTGTTCGGTAAGAAAGCCAACCTCACTAGCGGCTGGAAGCTCTCCGGCATCACTCGCTTTTCTACCGGACTGCCGGTTACATTGCTCGAACTTGACGATAACTCGCTGACAGGTACGACTTCCGCGGGGCCAAACAACAACGGCATTGACACTCCCGACTTTACTCCTGGCCCACTGAACTTTACCGACCCGAGAAGCGGCCAACCGTATTTCAATTCATCACTGTTCACTTCAGAGCAGTTGGGCCAATTAGGAAATGCGCGGCGACGCTTCTTTCGCGGCCCAGGAATCAACAATTGGGATATGGCGCTTTTGAAAGACTTCGCGGTGCGTGACCGCATGCATATCGAGTTTCGTGCCGAGTTTTTCAATGTATTCAATCACACGCAATTTGTAGCAACGAGTGGCTTAGGCTCTCCCGGCACGGGCACCTGTGTCACGAGTGGACCTGGAGAGAGCTGTGCTGGAGTTCCAGGCTCAAGCTTTGGAATCATCACAGTTGCTCGCGACCCTCGCATTGGTCAGCTTGCGCTCAAGTTCAATTTCTGAGGTTGTCAGCAGCGTGCGGCTGCCGTCAATCGAAACAAAATGGACTTTTTGACAGAGGGGTCGGTGCATGAAGAGCCTTGAGGCGGAGGAGAAGAGCAGAGGATATCTCATTGCCACGTTTGCCATCTTCCTCCTGGTAACCTGCACGACAACCGCCGCGCAGGACGTCAAGAGGTTTGTGTCCTCGAAGGCAGGGGATCGCATTACTCCGAGGCCCGTTCTTCATTTCCAGCAGGATCAAGATCCCTCGGCCGTGAAATTTGAGATCGATGACGACATTACCTACCAGAAGATGGACGGCTTTGGGGCGTCTTTCTTAGAAGCAGGCCTCATCTGCCTCAACCGTTTGTCTCCTAGTGGACGCGAATCTGTTTTGCGCGCTCTCTTCGATCCCGAGAAAGGCGCCGGCTTTTCCGCGATGAAGACCGTAATTGCCTCTACCGACTTCATGTCAGCGGGACCTTTCTACAGCTATGACGATGTGCGCGGGGACGTCGCCATGAACCACTTCTCCATAGCGCGCGATCTCGGTCCAAATGGGCTCATCACTTTCATCAAGCTGGCTCGCCGTTACGGTAGGTTCGTCCTGCAATCTCCGATGGATTATCCGCCTGACTGGATGTTGTTCGATGTGAACAAGAATCAAGACGTGAATCCACAATATTACGACGCGCTAGCTCGTTATTATCTTCGTTATCTCCAGGAGTACGAAAAGCAGGGCGTATTCATCGACTATCTTAGCCTGTTCAACGAGCCAGATATCTACACCAAGATTCCATACAACGAGATCGACGTTCTACTGAGAGACCACGTAGGCCCGCTTCTCAAGAAAGAAGGCGTCCGCACCCGCATCATGTTAAGTGAAGCGCCTAACCGGGAGGACGCAGCTCGCAATTATCCGTTGGTGCTGGATGATCCCGCGGCGCGTCAGTATGTCTCAGTCGCGCCTTATCACGGATATGACGATAAAGACTGGGACAAAATCCTGAACCTGCATCGTCAATATCCGGACCTGTTTTTATGGATGACAGAGGTGTGCTACGCCTACGATGCAGGCACCCCTAAATCGATGCCTCTTCCCCGCTTCGACTTCGAGGACGGTGATTACTGGGGAAATCAGATCTTTAACGATCTTGAGGTCTATACGTCCGCCTGGATCTACTGGAACATGATATTGGACGAAAAGGGCGGACCTTGGTCCGTGTCGGAGATTCATGGAAACCCCGACCCGAACGTTCAGCACCCCGTGGTTATCATTGATCGGCGATCGAAGAAGATCACCTACACGGGCCTCTACTATTACCTCGCGCACTTCAGCAAGTTCGTGCGCCCAGGGGACATTCGTATTAAGACTACCGGATCACTCGACGGAGTGCGGGTAATGGCGTTCAAAGCACCGGATGGCGAGATTGTGAGCGAGCTGATGAACAGCAAGGACGAAGACGTGGAAATGGGCGTGAAATTCCATGATCGAGTACTCCGCTTGAAGTTGCCAGCGATTTCGATCACGACCGCATTGTGGAGCAGTAAGAGCTCCAAAGCGGAAGCCGGAGAACGCGCTCAGCAGGTAAAGAGCAAGACAGGCAGTTAAGATCCAAAAATCAATCATGGGTGACGCACAATGAAGCTGACACAAGATAATTCTACGACGATAGATGAGAAGTTAGCGATCGACGGTGGCAAGCCTGTTCGGACCGAGCCTCTCCCCTTGGAGTTTCCAGGCGTCCACCACATGGATGAGGAAGAGATCGAGGCAGCACTGCGTGTACTGAAAAGTCGCTCGCCATTCCGCTACTACGGTATCGATCTACAAGGAGAAGTGGAAGCATTCGAGTCTGAGTTCGCGTCGTTTCTTGGTGTAGCTCACGCAATCGCCGTAAGCAGTGGCACCGGAGCTCTGCACACTGCGCTCTCTGCGCTGGGTGTCGGGCCCGGACAGGAGGTGATCGTTCCCGCCTACATGTGGGTTTCGATTGTCGCAGCGGTTGTGAATCTTGGCGCAATTCCGGTGTTGGCTGACATCGATGCGACTTTCTGTCTTGATCCCGCTGCTGTCCAGAAATCCATTACCCCGCGAACAACAGGAATCATCGCAGTCCACATGAGTGGCGCGCCCGCAAACATTACCGAACTTCTCAAGGTAGCCCGCGAGCGAGGATTGTTTCTTCTCGAGGACTGTGCTCAGTGTGCAGGGGGAAGTGTCAACGGGAAAAAGGTCGGCACATTTGGGGATATGGGGATATTCAGCTTCCAGATGAACAAAAATATGACCAGTGGAGAGGGTGGGGCCGTCGTCACGAATGACGCCCGCCTTTACGACCGAGCTTTTGCTTGTCACGACCTGGGCTACGCTCGGGACGACAACGGCCGGACCGTCTTTGACAACCTTGCCCTGTGTTTGTGGGGACGAGGATACCGAATCGATGAACTGCGCGCTTCCATTTTACGAGTACAACTCCGAAAGCTGCCGCGAATAATCGCCGCCATGCACAGCAGCAAATATCGTATTCGCAAGGCTCTGGAAGAGTTCCCTCAACTGCGGCTAAGGAAGATTGTTGATCCGCAGGGGGACACCGGTTGCTTTCTGATTTCCACTTTCGACACGCCTGAAGTCGCCAACCAAGTCAATCAAGCTTTGCGCGCCGAAGGCATCGTCACCTCATCCCAGGGACTCAACAACGTTGTGATGACCAGTTGGGGCCTTCATGTTTATTTCAACATCCCGAGTCTGGTGAATAAGACAAGTGTGGACGAGAAAGGATCGCCCTGGAGGCTGGCGGAAAATCAGGGCTCTACTGCCAGCTATCACAAAGGTACTTGCCCGGTGGCTGATAGTTTATTTGAGCGCAGCATCTTGCTCGCGATTCCGTCGTGCCTCACCAAGCGGGATGAGGAAGACATTGTGCACGCCTTCCGCAAAGTCTTAAGCAGGTATGACATCTCGTAAGCGACTGAATGTAGCAATGATCGGCCAGGGGTTCATGGGACGAGCACACTCCAACGCCTTTCACCAGGTGGGCCATTTTTGTAAATCCTCCTACGACCTCAGATTGAAGATTATCTGCGGACGCAACCAAGAGCAGCTTAAGTTCCCTTTCCATATGCTTGGCCAAAAGCTGCGAGCGCAGCACCAATCCCGCGAAGTTCCTTCGTCAACCGATCTTGTTCCTTCTTCAACAACCGGACGACCCCAGTTACATTGTTCATTGAGTTCCCCCTCGCGATGGATTCTATCAAAGCGGCGTCCGAGTCCGATCGGCGGGTTATTTCGCTTCGAAGCTATGGCCGAGCTTGCCCGGAGATACTCTCGGGCTGAAGGGTTGCCTCATTGCCTCAGCTCAGAAGCTAGCCTCAGCTCAACAAGATCTCTCATGAAAACCACCGCACGGCCTAGAATTGAGGGTGGTGCAATTGCCTTACTCGCAGTCTCCATCGTATTGCTCTGATCGGTGAACGCAGTCATGTTCGACAGGCCCCAACCCACTGATAAAGATCTCCAGCGAGCGCGCGATGAGTTCAGAGGCATGCTTGAGCAACGCACCCTTGCAGGTGACGGCGGTAATAGAATCCCTCCCTCTCCGCCAGCAACACATTCCACAGGGCTTACCAGTTTCTTTACAACTAGCCTTTACAATTTGCGAGACTCTCCTCGGAGCACAGTATTGCTGTAGAGGAGAGACAAATTGGCGAATCTGAGAGTAAGGTTGCTGGCCGCAGCGACCGTTAACGGCAAGCGTTCCTATTACAAACCTGCGATGCGATCCACGGGCTGGCCCGACGGCGGAGCGGTGCTGGTCAAGGGCCGGAGGGTCCGGATCGACGCATCCCAACTCCACGCTTACTACGTCACCTGGCTGGAAGGCAAGAAGCAGCAGTTCGAGAACGTGGGCAAGGATGCGCTGTCCGCATGGCAAGCGAAACTCAATCGCGAGGCTCTGCTGAACGGCGTGGCCGGGGCAGCCGAGCAGGTGGCGAAGTCCAACGGCAAGCGGGTCACCGTGGCCGACTCCGTCGAAGTTTTCCTTGATGACGTGAAAGCCGGGAAGTCGGTCAAGACCCATCTGGCTCGCAAACGGATGCTGGCCCTGTTTCAGGAGTCCTGCTCCAAGCAGTTCCTCGATCAGATCACCGAGGCTGACTGCCAGCAGTTCATTCGTTTCCTCCGTAAGCGTTACGATTCAGCCAAGGGTGCCCGCACCGTTTACAACGTTTTCCAAGGACTGAACACCTTCCTCCGCGCCAACAAGGTTTTCATCGCTGGCGAACTGCTCGGCAAACTGGACTACGACGAGAAAATCGTAGACGCTTACACGAAGGACGAACTCAGGGCACTCAAGGCGGCTTGCACCGAAGAGGAGTGGCCGGTGTGGGCGTTCTTCTGGTGGAGCGGATGCCGCGAAGGTGAAGTCTCGCACGCGGAATGGTGTGACCTCGACCTCCGCAAGAACGTTCTGCACGTCCAACCCGATGGTAGCGCAGACGGGTCAAAAACTAAAACGCTGTGAATTAACAACAATTAGCCTTTGTTGATCCGGCCCCTGCCCGTATGACCCTTTAGTAGTCAACGAGACGCCTCGACTCGGGAAATTCCGATCCTGAATGAAGCTCAGCTGTTGAAATCAGGCATTTACATTTGTAACCGTTCGGTTACAAGTGAAATCGGGATTTTTCGTAGTTATCGTGAAAATGCCCACAATCACGTAGGCGCCCGGCGCCCGCTTCAGCTGCTAATTCCGCGTGGGCACGGCGTAGTATCCGGTGCGTGCCTGAATTCTGTAGTCTTTG
>DLMI01000226.1:3836-7301 GCA_002478145.1 Acidobacteria bacterium UBA7540 | reverse complement strand
TGAAGGCGTCTTTCAGTTTGTCTAACTTGTTTCCCACGACGATGACGCGACCTCCGGTCGCCTCAGTGAGCTTCTTCATCTTGCCCTTGCCGGAATATTCGCCAGAGCCGTAGAAGCTGCGGTCGGCGCACAGCAGCACGTATATGATGCTGCCGGATCGCTGCGCCGCCTCAATCGCGTCTGTGATCCTCATCTGGCTGCCTTGATCTTCGCCGTCGGTAAGCAGAATCATGGCCTTGCGCCCGACTTGCTGCGACAGTTCGTCGTTTGAGGCCAAGTACACGGCGTCATAGAGCAGCGTGCCGCGGAGTACGACGGGAACGGTGCCTCCCGGGCCAGGAGTGCCAGTTGCCCGCCCCCCGGTAATGTCAATGCGCGCGCTGTTCAGAGCAGTTTGCAGAACATCCACCGAATTGGTGAAGTCCTGCAGTAGATTAACGTTCACATCGAAGCCGATGACGAAGGCGAGGTCCTGGTCGCGCAAGATTTCATTGAGGAATTCGCCACCGACCTTTTTTTCCATGTGGAGCACGCGCTCCTGGCTACCGCTGGAGTCAATCAGGATTCCCAGCGTCAGCGGGAGGTTGGACTCAGCGGCAAAGTACTTGATGTTCTGTGGCTTGCCGTCCTCCAGAATCTCGAAATCGTCTTTGGTAAGGTTGTAGACCAGCGCGCCCTTCTTGTCCTTTGCATTGAAGAAAAGCTGGACGACATTTACGTTGACCTTTAAGGTCTCCAGGGACTGATCTTGATCTTCACCCGGGCTCTGCGCAGGGCCGGAGGGTGGGGAAGATTGTCGGCCGCTAGCGGGTGCAAATCCAACAAGGATGGCCAGGATGAATAGCACGCCGACGATATGCTGGATGTGGGCTTTGCCCATCAAGGCGTTCTCTCGCTCTTTACTGCACCGCCAGCAGGCGTGGCACATTCGCGATTCAATCGCAGCCCGTGCAAGTCGCCGGTACTTCCACGCGTGATTCGCCAACGGTACGCAGTTGCTCCACCTGCGGTCCGGGGATCATTGTCCCGATCGCCGAATTCATCCAAAGTTCGCGCAGCTGGTAGTGCCGGTTTTCCTGGAGAAAAATCAGGCGCGTCGCGCCCGCAGGTGAAGGCGCGCTGATTGGCCCCGTCGCAAACTTGACCGACGCTCGCCCGTGGGTGGCTTGCAAGTGGAAGGTTCGACTTCCCACCGGCTTGACTACGTAATTTCCAGCAGGGAACATGACCTGCCCGACCATGAAGTCAAAGGGAACGTCCACCGTGATCTTTGGAAGACCTTGCCCGTGGGGTTGCGCGCCAAGCGATGGCGCCACCAGCAGCAGGGCCAGAGCGACGCCCCACACGAAAGTGGCCGATTTCATGGATGTCTCCTCGCTATTGTCCACCAAGGTTTTGAAAGGCCGGTTGAACGGCACCAGCCCCGGGGGGAGTACCCGCCCGTTCCGAGCAGGTACTTAAGTAGTGCCCGTCCCGCTACTCGGCTCCGATCTCAACGTACTTGTCCTTGACACCTTCGGACACAAGAGTTTGTTTCACTTTCGACCTGAACACCTCCCGGCCTAATTTTTGCCCAGTCCAAATTTGGATCAGGGAATATGCTCCACCTGCCTGCAAGAAAACCAGGCTAGGGCGATGTGCCTGCGACGATTGAACCGAGTTCGAAAGGAACCCTACGGTAGCATGGTCATCAGAAACGTCAGAAATCTTCCATGCGACGTTGTCGCTCCCAAATACATGCGCAACTATGTAGTGCCCGGCAGGTAGAGACTTGCCCGCGGCGATGAAATTGAACGGAATGTCCACCCGCATTGCGGTCTGGGCGACAGCCGGAAGACAAACCGCCACGAGCAGGGCAAAAAACAAGCTGACTTTGCAGAACTTCATAACTTAGATTTTCCTCGTTTTTTCAAGTTTTTTCGCACCGGGTTGCCGGTGCCAATCTGGGAGATACTACAAAAGCGGAATGTTACGCACCAGATTACTTCCGACAGCCAATCAACCCTCCCGAAGTGCTCTTCACACTGAATGCCTTTCGCGGTACGGTGCCAAGCCACCGTCCGTGGGTAGTGTCCTAAGTGCGTTGATGGCGCGACGGCTTGGCACTGGGATAGTGCGGGGCACAGGACTTGAACCTACGGCCTTACGGCCACTGGCTCCTAAGGCCAGCGCGTGCCAGTTCCGCTAGCCCCGCTCTTCGTCGCCGACTAAAGGGGTAGTTTGGGAAGGACCTAACTAGCCAAGGGCTCCGCCCTTGATATCCCTGCTAATCCCACTGGATGCAGGAATTTGACGATATAACGAGAACAAAATTCTCGTTTCAGAGTGCATAAACGACTAAACCACCCGCCCAGGCAATTGGTGGTGTGGGGACTTACACCCCACGAGATTCAGTCGCGGTAGGAATGCCGATTGCTCAGCACCCCCCGCACAGACCCGTGCTGGCGCTACTAGCGCACACGGTTCCTACCTTGGATGGTTAGCGTTGAAGCGCACGTCAGGATACGGGTGCAGGATCTGGACTTCCGGCAGCAAGGTACTGAAGTGGGCCAGAAAGCGCTCCCAGGTCCAGCGATGCCGTTGACTCCGCCGCCGAAGCTGGCGTAGCCACGATCGCATCACGTCCTTTCGAAACGCGATTAGTCTCTCTTCGTTTCCCGGTACCGCGTGGTATTGAAGGTAACCTCTCACCACCGACTGCAACCATTTGGCCGTCTCCGCCAGCGTCACATGCAGCCGGTCTCTCAGCTGAGCACGAATTTGCCTCAGCTTCGAGGCCATACGTTTGCCGCTTGTCTTGCGGTTTACGGTGAAATAGCCCGTCTTTTGGCTCGTCCCACAAATGTGAGTGAAACCTAAAAAAGTGAAGGTCTCTGGTCTTCCTTGGCCATGCTTTTGCCGGCGCTCAGCGGCGTAGCGCCCGAACTCAATCAGGCGCGTTTTCTCCGGGTGCAGTTCCATCCGCAATTCCTCCAGGAACCGCTCGGCTTCTTCTCGGTGTTGAAACCCCAGCACGGCATCATCAGCGTAGCGGACGATGATCACATCGCCGGTCGCCTGTTCCACCCATGGATCGAGCACATGATGCGGGTAGAGATTGGCGAGGCTTGGTGATATCACCGAGCCCTGCGGCGTCCCTTCCTTCGTCTCGTACCACTGGCCTTGCTCCATCACGCCCGCTTTCAGCCATTTCTGGATTAGACGGACGATACGTTTGTCCCTGATCCGATGTTCGACGAATCGGATCATCCAGTTGTGATCGACTTTGTCGAAGAATGACCGGACATCCAAATCGAGCACCCAGTTCACTCTCTTGCGCGTGATCCCGACGTACAGCGCATCCAGCGCATCGTGCTGGCTGCGCCCCGGCCGAAACCCGTACGAAAAGCCCAAGAAGTCCTCTTCCCAGATCTGGTTGAGAACTGTCCCTATCGCGGCTTGGACGACTTTGTCTTCCAGCGCCGC
>DLMI01000226.1:0-3685 GCA_002478145.1 Acidobacteria bacterium UBA7540 | reverse complement strand
GTCTCTTCCATATTCTTCCCAGGTCACCCCGTCCACTCCCGGCGCAGCCTTTTTCTTCAGGTTGCTGTAACTATCCCGGAGCAGTTCGATTGTGACGTGGTGCAGCAGTGCTGTGAACCGTAACTTCCCGTCTCTCTTTGCTGCTTCACGCACGCGGTCCAGCCTGCTTGGCCCGCTTCCCTGGCTCGGTGTCCAGTTCGGGTTAGGCTGTCCCGCGTTCTCCTTGGTCAGCGTCCTTCCCTCCTCCGTCTCCGCTGGCGGTCCCCCGCTTTTGTTCGACGGACTCGCGGGTACTCTGCCGCTGTACGACTCCCCGCTGTCGTGCACATGGCTCTTATGGCTCATCGCTTTCTCCCATCGACCTGCCACGTTTCCGCTGCAGGCGGCAGCGGGGTCTCCCGGTTCTCGCGCATGGAGTTTCTATGCATGCCTGGGGTCTACTGACTCCGCCGAGTGGCGCCGCGCGATTACCCTTGACCTGTCGCAGTGCTTCCTTCAGGTTCTCTCGCTCACATACTTCCTCCATCAATCGATTGGTTCTAGCTGGGTTTTCGGGTTCATTCGTCGCCATCGGCGATTCAGTCTCTTCTCCTTTGACACCTCGGGCTGCACCCGTCAGCGCAGATGAGAAGTCCAGTTCTATCTGGATGTTCTGCTGCTTATCGTCTTTGAGATTCATGGCCTACTCACCGCTCCTTCTCGTTCGGGCCTTCGATCCCCGTTCCCGACTCGGCCTATCTGTTTCTCCACCTTTCGGTTTTCGGAGTGCCTCACTAGCGTTTGTCGGTACTAACCGACGTCCGCGCGTTTAGCCCAGCGTTCGCAATGTGCGCGGCACATGATACGATTCCCCGGTGGGCGATTCCGCTTGCATTCCGGTTTCTGCTTCGGCTGTCTCCGCCACCACGGCTACTTCGCGGCACTCTGCCCTCGTCCGCGTTACTCACTGGATCACCACCTTGTGTTTTTTTGCCCTGCTCGTCAGCGGAGGTGAAATTGTCATCTCTCACCCACGCTTCTATTGGGGCGAAACTGGCAACGATTTGACCCGACCGTTGTTCAAACTTCCGATGCCTGCCTCGAGGAAGTTGGTGCCGACCGGCTACGCGTACGTGCTGCCGGACCAGAACGGCTGGAGCCGCTATCTCCACTTTCAAGCCGCTTGGGTAGTGGTATTTACCGGATTACTGTACTTAATCTCGGGCCTATTTACCCGGCATTTCCGGAAAAACTTGCTTCCGCGAGGGGCCGATCTTTCATGGCGGGAATTCTCGAGCGCGATCACTAAACATTTGCGCTTCGAGCGGCCGGGTGAGGCAGAGGCTTGGTCGTATAACATGCTCCAGCGGATTACCTATCTGTTGGTGATCTTCATTCTGTTTCCCTTAGTAATCTGGACGGGCCTGGCGATGTCCCCCGCCTTCGTTTCCGCGTTTCCGGCGACCGTCAACGTGCTAGGCGGCCAGCAATCCGCGCGCACGCTTCACTTCTTCGTCTCCCTGGCTCTCCTGCTCTTCCTGCTCGTCCATGTCGTGATGGTTTGTCTTGCAGGATTCAAAAGCCGCATGCGCGCGATGATCACAGGCCGCGCCGCTATACACTTGGAGCGCACATGAGCGATCTTTCAAGCCGCAAACTGTCACGCCGAAAATTGATCACAACCGGTCTCGCGGCCACGGCAGGCGTCTCAGCCATGGGCGTGGCCGCCGGCATTGCGCAAAAGTATGGACTGGTGCCGCCCGATCACGGCGGCATCTACGGCCTCGGCGAAACTCTGACCTACGCTTCGCAGCGGCTGCTGACCAGGCACTCTTTAGCGCGTGAATTCTCTAGGAGCCAGATTTCGAAGCCTCCATTCGCCAACGAAATCGAGCCTCTGACTGACAAGTTTAAGCGCCTTCAGGCCGGAGGGTTCGCTGACTGGCGGCTCTCGGTCAACGGCATGGTCGTCCGGCCCGCCTCGCTTTCGCTCGATCAGCTTAAGAGCTACCCGTCTCACACCCAGATCACCATGCTGCAGTGTGAAGAGGGATGGTCGTATATCGCCGAATGGGTCGGGGTGCCTTTGTCCCACGTTCTGGATGTTGTGGGAGTCCTCCCGCAGGCCAGATACGTCGTCTATTTCTCGATAGAACCCGACACGTGGGAAAGCATCGATATGGCCGACGCATTGCACCCGCAGACTTTTCTGACCTATGGGATGAATGGCGACGAGCTTCCCGTGGGCCACGGCGGGCCGCTTCGCCTGCGGCTCCCTCGCCAGCTCGGCTACAAGAACGTGAAATTCCTTACCCACCTGACGGTCACCGACAATCTGAAGGGTTTCGGGAAGGGACTGGGCTCCGCATCTCCAGAAGCAGGCTATGCCTGGTACGCCGGCATCTGACACACGTTTCAGGCGAGTGCCGGATATCTGTCGCGAGTGTTTGCCGCGGATTTCTCGCGTATGAGTGAAGACACTCTGCTTGATCGTCAGCAATCCGGAAGTAGCCGAGGCTCGCGGGGTGCGCCGATTCTGGGTGTGTCGTCGGCTAACCGGAAGCTATCCGGCTTCCAGGTCGAGTGGTCCTGCGAAGTCGGCATGGCGGCAGGATTTTGGAAGCCGGTGTCTGCTGAGGATTCGTCGATGCTGGGGCGTTTAGCAGTTACGAATCGCGAGAAGGCCAACTTCTGTATTGCCCGTCGCTCGGGAGGAATCTCATCGATTGCCGACCCCGCCGCATAATTGAGAACTCAATGCGAGACAAAGCGTACGGGAACCACCGTAGCGTTCGCCTCCGGATTGTAATAATCGTAGAGGAGAGACGGCGCTGTCATTGCGTCCATACCGAGTCCAGGAATCGCAGGACGTACGCTGTGAGCGCCAGATCCGAAACCTTACTCTGCCAGTACGGAAACCCTCCATCGGATTGCTGAAGATCCACAAGTTGAACATAACCATCCTGCACCGCCTTCTTGGCGCTTGCGGCCAACTGAGCGCGAGGATTGGAAGGATCGTTGCTGCGGTTTGCCTTCGCCAGAACTTGCAGTCCCATCAGGCTCATATACGCCACCGAGGTAATCTGCTCAGCGCACCCCGCGGGACGTTGCCCAATCCCGTGCATTGCATCGAGAACGTGTGCAATGAGATTGGGGTAAAGGCGCAACTCAGCATCCTAACGCAGACGGAACCGGAATTCGAACCGGGATCCGCTGGGTTTCGCGGCTATGGGATGATGCTCGCCGAAATCGGATTGCCTCCCGGTTTCGAGATAGACCGGGAATCGCTGGAGACTGCAAGAGAAACGGGCTCGATCCAAGGCTATGAAGTTCAACCCGACCGCATCGTTTTCTATGTCTGGCCCGAGGCAGGGATCGCGGCAAACTCAGAGATATGGCCCAGATGACCGGATACACCGAAATATTCGGCGGCGGCGAACCCTGGCATCGCGAGCAGCTCCTCCAACGCCTCCAAGGGGCGCCCATGATGGGCCATCACTTTGGATTTCTTGGCGTCGGCTGGAACCGCTACCACCTTTACCGTCAGTGCGCCGATATTGACGCCTACGCAGGACATCGTGGCTCTCGGACGGCAGAAGCTAGGGAGAAGAGTGTCGTGTACTCCCAGTAATTAGACACACGACAAACATAGGTCGGCCTCTTAGGTAGATTGTGGTCGGGCCCCTGCCAGAAAACCGTGACGGTA
>DLMI01000087.1:12639-24609 GCA_002478145.1 Acidobacteria bacterium UBA7540 | reverse complement strand
CTGCTGCTCCTGATCGTGGCGGTTCCGCTCCTCCTGGTTTTGCACCACCACGAGGAAGCCAAAAAAGCGGCGGCCGCACGCCCTGCCGCGCCGGGGATCACCATTACGAGTGCGACGGCTCAAAAGGGTAATATCGGTGTCTACCTTGACGCCATCGGCACAGTCACCCCGGTCTATACCGATTCGATTACCAGCCAGGTTAATGGCCTGGTCGTTGCCGTGCATTATACCGAGGGTCAGCGGGTAAGTAAGGACGATCCGCTGGTTGACATCGATTCGAGTCCATACCGCGCCATGCTATTGCAAGCGCAAGGGACGCTGGAGCGAGACGAGAATCTGCTCGCTCAAGCACAGATGGACCTTGAACGCTACCGTGCCGCGTGGGCACGCAACGCCATTGCCAAGCAAACCTTGGACGACCAGGAAAAGCTTGTCCTGCAGTACGAGGGCACAGTAAAAAACGACCAGGGAACGGTGCAATTTGACCAGATTCAGGTGGACTACTGCCATATCACTGCTCCCATCGCCGGCCGGGTGGGTTTACGGCTGGTGGATCCGGGCAACGTGGTGCAGTCTGGTGGAAACGTAACCCTCGCCGTCATTACGCAGTTAGAGCCCATCACCGTTATTTTCACAATACCGGAAGACAGTCTAGGCCAGGTTGAAGCCCGCCTAAACGCAAAGGCTAAGCTCCCCGTCGATGCCTTTGATCGCACTGCGCAAACCAAGATTGCCAGCGGGGCGCTGTTGACGCTCGACAACCAGATTGACACTACGACGGGGACAGTAAAAGGACGAGCACTCTTTGCCAACACAAATGATGCACTCTTTCCGAACCAGTTTGTAAACACGCGCCTGCTGGTGAATACGTTGGAGGGAGTGACGCTGATTCCGTCATCAGCCATTCAACAGAACGGGCCAGCGTCGCTTGTCTATTTGATTCAAAACAATTTCGCTCACATGCGCAGCGTAACGCCGGGGGTTACCAACGGCGGTGTAACGCAGGTTGAAGGCATCAACCCTGGAGACGTTGTCGCCAACAGCAGCTTCGATAAGTTGCAGGACAAAGCTGCGGTGGTCATTTCGAACCAGCCTGTCACGGCCAAAACGAGCGGGAGCAACGCGCAGTGAGTCCATCTCGTCCGTTTATCTTGCGACCGGTAGCCACGGCTTTGCTGATGGCTGCCATCCTCTTGGTCGGTCTGGTTGGCTATACACAACTGCCGGTTTCCGCACTGCCGGAAGTCGATTATCCCACCATTCAGGTGCTCACGTTTTATCCCGGCGCCAGCCCCACGGTGATGGCGACGACGGTGACGGCGCCCCTGGAGCGTCAATTCGGCGAACTGCAGGGCTTGAGCCAGATGACCTCCACCAGCTCCGGAGGCACTTCCGTCATCGTGCTGCAGTTTAATCTCTCTCTGGCTATTGATGTGGCCGAGCAGGAGGTGCAGGCTGCCATAAACGGGTCGCAGAGTTTCTTGCCCTCCATCCTGCCCTCGCCGCCGATCTACAGTAAGACGAATCCAGCCGATGCCCCTGTGCTCACCCTGGCCATCACCTCAAATTCCATGCCGCTATCTCAGGTTGAAGACCTTGTGGACACGCGCCTTGCGCCTAAGATTTCGCAGCTCAACGGGGTCGGTCTTGTAACCATCAGCGGCGGCCAAAAGCCCGCCGTCCGCATCCAAGCCAACCCTACGGCGATGTCATCCTACGGCATCAACCTGGAAGACCTGCGCACGGCGCTGACAAATGCCAGTGTGAACGCCGCCAAAGGGAACTTCGATGGGCCGCGCCAGGATTACCAAATCGATGCCAACGATCAATTGGTCACGAGCGACGACTATGGAAAGGTTGTCGTTGCCTACCGCAACGGCGCGCCGGTGATGCTGACCGACGTAGCACACATCGTGAATGGCGTAGAGAACAATAATCTGGCCGCGTGGATGAACCAGACCCCTGCGGTGATCCTGAATGTGCAACGCCAGCCCGGGGCCAACACCATCAGCGTGGTCAAGAGCATCAAGGGACTCATGCCGCAGCTTGAGGCCAACCTGCCCACGGGCATTCTGGTGACCACGCTTACCGATCTCACCACCGCCATCCAAGCATCGGTTTCCGACGTGGAGTTCGAATTGCTCTTGACGGTTGGACTCGTCGTGCTGGTCATCTTCCTCTTCTTGCGGAGTCTCTATGCCACCATCATCCCCAGCGTGGCTGTGCCGCTGTCACTGGTGGGCACGTTCGCGGCGATGTATGTCCTTGGCTACAGCCTGGATAACTTATCACTGATGGCGCTGACCATCTCCACCGGTTTCGTTGTGGACGATGCCATTGTGATGATCGAGAACATCGCGCGGTACATCGAAGCGGGCGATCCACCCATGGAAGCGGCGCTCAAGGGCGCGGAGCAAATAGGCTTCACTATTCTCTCGCTGACCGTGTCACTCGTCGCCGTACTGATTCCGCTGTTATTCATGGGCGACGTGGTGGGGCGCCTGTTCCGCGAGTTTGCCGTGACACTGGCCGTCACGATCATCGTTTCGGCAGTGGTCTCCCTTACGCTCACGCCCATGATGAGTGCGCGAATCTTGCGGCACGAGCCAAAAGAGAAGCAGGGGCGCGTCTATAGAGCCTCGGAGCGTGCTTTCGAGTGGATGATTGCGTTCTATGGCCGGACACTGAAGTTTGTCCTTCGATTCCAGACGGTTACGCTGTTGGTCGCCGTGGCTACACTGCTGCTTACGGTTTTCCTTTACATCGTGATCCCAAAAGGTTTTTTCCCGATACAAGACACGGGCGTCATCCAGGGCATATCGCAGGCGCCGCCGGCGATCAGTTCACAGGCCATGGCCAAGAAGCAGTTGGAGATTTCCAAGGCAGTTCTGGATGACCCGGCGGTGGAAAGCGTCTCGTCGTTTATCGGCGCCGATGGAACGAATGTGACGACGAACAGCGGTAGGATGTCGATCAATCTAAAGCCGCTCGACCAGCGCAATATCAGCGCATCAGACCTCATCCGCAGGCTCAACTCCAGAGTGAGCCAGGTTCAGGGAATCCAGTTGTTTATGGAACCTGTGCAGAACATTACCGTGGATGACCGGGTCAGTCGCACGCAATACCAGTACGCACTGGAAGACCCCGATGCGAATGAACTCAATGACTGGACCAACCGTTTCGTCAACCGGCTGAAGCAGTTGCCCGAACTGGAAGACGTGGCCACCGATCAACAACCGGGAGGGCTGGCCGTCTCTCTGGTGATCGACCGGGTCACCGCTTCGCGACTGGGCATCGCGCCTACGACCATCGATAACACCCTGTATGACGCCTTCGGTCAGCGGCAGATCAGCACGATGTATACGCAAGTAAACCAGTACCATGTGGTTCTCGAGAGTGAGCCGCAGTTTCAGAAAAACCCCAACAAGCTGAACCAGCTTTACATTCAGTCCAATGCGTCTTCAGGCGCCAGCGGTGCGGGAGCCTCTTCCTCATTTGCGTCTTCCGGATCATCCTCGGCGGGATCCAATGCGCTGACGACTTCCGCACTGTATACTCCGGCGGCAAATACCCTTGCTCCTCCTGCGAACGCGCTTTCGGCGAGCGCCTCCACGGCGACGTCCAGCAAGGGAGCCGGCTCTGCGGGTACTACCAGTTCGGCCACAAGCAGCGCCGTGCCGCTGAGCGCTTTCGCGCATTTTGAGAACACCACAGAGCCGCTCGCCATTACCCACCAGGGTCAATTTCCGGCGATTACCGTGTCGTTCAATCTCGCGCCGAATGCCGCGCTGGGCAACGCCATTACGGCGGTCGACAAAGCGCAGAAAGACATGCACATGCCTCCCAGCCTGCAGGCAGGTTTTCAAGGCACGGCGGCATCCTTCACGAATTCGCTGGCCAATGAGCCGTTGCTCATTCTTGCAGCGCTGGTCACGGTGTACATCGTGCTGGGTGTTTTGTACGAGAGCTTTATCCACCCGATTACGATTCTGTCCACGCTACCCTCAGCGGGCGTGGGCGCTTTCCTCGCGTTGCTTCTTTTCCACCAGGATTTAAGCGTGGTGGCGATCATCGGCATCGTCCTGCTGATCGGTATCGTGAAAAAGAACGGCATTATGATGGTCGACTTCGCGCTGGAAGGCGAGCGGAAGCACGGAAAGAACGCGACGGATGCAATTTACGAGGCGTGTCTGCTCCGCTTCCGCCCCATTATGATGACCACCATGGCCGCGCTGCTGGCGGGTCTGCCGCTGGCTCTGGGAACGGGTTACGGTTCTGAGTTGCGCCGGCCGCTGGGCATCGCCATGGTGGGTGGACTGCTGCTGAGCCAGGCGCTCACGCTTTACACCACGCCCGTCATCTATATTTTCTTTGACAATTTAGCACAGCGCTTTGCGCACAAATCGAACCAGCCGGAAACCGGAGGCGCAGAACTGGCAGGGCCGGCATGAACATCTCCGAACCCTTCATTCGCCGGCCAGTGGCTACGACGCTACTCACGGTGGCAATTGCCCTTGCCGGGGCGGTTGCGTATGAGGTGCTGGCGGTAGCGCCCCTGCCGGAGGTCGACTTTCCGACTATTTCCGTCAATGCAAGCTTGCCGGGCGCCAGCGCCGACATCATGGCGTCATCCGTCGCCACTCCCCTGGAGCGGCAGTTCGGCCATATTGCCGGGGTGACGGAGATGACCTCCGCGAGCACGCTCAGCAGCACATCGGTCACCATTCAGTTTGACCTTAGCCGCGACATTGATGGCGCGGCGCGCGATGTGCAGGCCGCCATCAATGCGGCGCGAAGCTATCTACCCGCCAACCTGCCGGCCAATCCGACCTATCGCAAGGTCAATCCCGCCGATTCGCCGATCATGATCCTCGGTCTTACCTCAGACAAATACGGTCCCCGTACACTCTATGACGAAGCCTCCACCGTCCTCGAGCAGAAGCTGTCGCAGATACAAGGCGTAGGGCAGGTCACTGCCGGAGGCGGCGCGTTGCCGTCCGTGCGTGTGGATGCAAATCCCACACAATTGGCCAGCTATGGACTTACCGTGGCGAATTTGCAGTCCGTGCTGAGCCTTCAGAACTCCGACCTAGCCAAAGGACAAATCTCTGATGGCATTGTGACTGCGGACATCATTGCCAACGACCAGATCTCGCTCGCCGCCGACTACAAGCCGCTCATCGTCGGTTATAAGCACGGTGCGGCGGTCCGTCTGTCCGATGTCGCTCAGGTAACAGACTCCGTGCAGAACGTCCGCGCTGCCGGCTATTTGAACGGCAAGCGCGCGATTACGATGATGATCTTCCGCCAGCCCGGCGCCAACATCATTGGCACGGTCGACCGCATACGCGCGCAACTTCCGTTTATCCAGGCATCCATTCCGCTCGGCATCGATACCACCATCGTTCTTGATCGCACCACAACCATCCGCGCCGCTGTCAGTGACGTCGAGAGGACGCTGCTCATTTCCATCGGCCTCGTCATCGTCGTGGTGTTTGTCTTCCTGCGCAACGGCCGCGCCACGCTCATTCCCGCCGTCGCCGTTCCGGTGTCGCTGATTGGTACGTTCGCAGTGATGTATCTGTTCGGATATACCCTCGACAACCTCTCGCTGATGGCCATGACCATTTCAACGGGATTTGTGGTCGATGATGCCATCGTGGTGATGGAAAACATCACGCGCCATCTGGAAAACGGCCTAAGGCCCTTTGCCGCGGCGCTGAAGGGCGCGAAAGAAATCGGGTTCACCGTCTTCACCATCAGCATTTCGCTCATTGCCGTCTTTATCCCTCTTCTGTTGATGGGCGGAATCGTGGGCCGTCTCTTCCGCGAGTTTGCCGTCACCCTCTCGACGGCCATTCTCGTGTCCATGATCATCTCACTGACCACCACGCCCATGATGTGCGCCTACCTGTTGAGGAACGAGCGCGCCGAAAAACATGGCCGCATCTTCACGGCCAGCGAAAAGGTCTTTGACGGGGTGCTGTCGTTGTATCGCCGCACCCTGCATTGGGTGCTCGACCATCCGACCCTCACCCTCAGCGTACTCTTCCTCACCATCGCGCTTAATGTGGTGCTGATCTACAAGATACCCAAGGGCTTTTTCCCGGTGGAGGACACGGGAGCGATCTCCGGTGGAGTGCGAGGGCCGCAGGATTCATCCTTCCCGGCGATGAACAACGCCATTCAGCAGATCGTTGGCGTGATCAAGAATGATCCCGCCGTCGCCAATGTGACGGGGTTTTGTGGCGGCGGTGGGGCCACCAATACCGGCTCCCTCAACATTGCGCTCAAGCCGCTGGCGGAGCGCAACGTCAGTGCCGCTCAGGTCATCGACCGCTTGCGCCCCAAGTTGAACCGTCTGCCGGTGGCTTCTGCCTTCCTCCAACCCGTGCAGGATCTGCGCATCGGCGGCCGGTCCGGTAATGCGATGTACCAGTACACGATTCAAACCGATACGGTGCAGGATCTTTCCAAGTGGGGACCAATCCTCCAGAGTGCGATGAAGCGCCTGCCTGGTCTGCAGGACGTAAGCTCAGACCAGCAGAATGGCGGTCTGGATGAGCTGATGAGCTACGATCGCGTCACGGCGGCAAAGCTCGGCCTTACCGCAAAGTCGCTGGACTCGGCGTTATACAGCGCCTTCGGCCAATCGGAAGTGTCCGTCATCTACACGCAGTTAAATCAGTATTACGTGGTGCTGGAAGTTGCTCCCCAGTATTGGCAAAGCCCCGAAGGGTTGAAAGACATCTATCTCCTTTCGTCCAGCGGCAGTAACATTCCGCTGCTCGCGGTGGCCAAGGGCCAAGCCAACACCACACCCCTGGCCGTCAACCATACGGGCTTATTCCCCTCGGTCACCGTTTCCTTTAACCTCGCGTCGAATAAGTCGTTGAGCGATGCCACAGCGAGCATCACCCAGATGCAAAAGCGGCTCGGCGCGCCTTCCACGCTGCAAGGCTTTTTTGCCGGCACGCTACAGGCTTACCAGCAATCACTGGGCACCGAGCCCGTGCTGATTCTCACGGCGCTGCTGGCGGTGTACATCGTTCTCGGCATTTTGTATGAAAGCCTGGTCCATCCCCTGACCATCATCTCCTCTCTGCCGTCGGCGAGCGTGGGCGCCATGCTCGCCTTGATGCTCTTTAAAGTGGATCTGAACATCATCTCCATCATTGGCATTGTGCTGCTGATCGGAATCGTAAAGAAGAACGCCATCATGATGATCGATTTCGCTCTTCAGGCAGAGCGCCAGGAGGGAAAGAGTCCAGCCGACGCGATTACTGAAGCCTGCATGTTGCGCTTCCGTCCGATCCTGATGACGACGATGGCGGCGTTATTGGGCGCTCTGCCCTTGGCGTTGGGGACGGGCACGGGGTATGAGCTCCGCCGGCCCCTGGGTATCACGATTGTGGGAGGCCTGATTTTGAGTCAGTTGCTTACGCTCTATACAACGCCGGTCGTCTATCTGTCGTTCGACCGGCTGCGGCTACGGATGCAGGGAAAGCAGCACGACATCCTTATCCTTGACCGTGGGGCCGGACCAGCCCCCAGCGCTGCAGTTTAAGGGGAGCCGTTAGGGGCAACACTATTCACTTAAGGGGTTTCGGCTTTTCAATTTGTTGCTGGGTGACCCCCTCACCCGTCCCGCCCCGGCTGGAGAAAGCGCCGGTTGCGGTCCACCCTCTCCCCCAAGGGGGAGAGGGTAGTAAATTCAAATCGATGTCCCTTCTGTCGCCGCGGCAACAGAAGGGCCGGAGGCGAGGGCAAGAAAATCAAATCAACTCCCCCCTCGCCCCCTTGGGGGAGAGGGACCGGAGGTGAGGGGGTCAGGCCCGAGGAAGCTCGGATCCAATTTCCTGAAACCCCTTAAGTGACCAGCATTGGGGTTAGGGGGTACATAAGATTATGACTTCTTTCCATCCAAGAGCCAGAATGTGTCTCGCCGTGACATCTTGCCTCCTGGCAGGGTGCACGGTCGGCCCAAAGTACCACACACCGACCGCGGAAACTCCTGCGGCATACAAGGAACTCACTCCCGCCGACTACAAGAATACGGAGGGTTGGAAAGTGGCGCAGCCCAAAGATGATGCGCTTCGCGGTAAGTGGTGGGAGATTTTCAAGGATCCTCAGTTGAATGCGCTGGAAGAGAAGGTCAATGTTTCAAACCAAAACATCGCCGCTGCTGCGGCAAGCTTTTTTGCAGCGCGCGCCCTGGTCAAGGAAGCTCGATCACAGCTTTTCCCTCGAGTGACGACCAACCCAGCCATTACCGTGCAACGGCCGTCGGCCACGTTATCCAGTAGCAAAACGGAAGGTTCCACATCTTCCGCGGTGGGCACATTTACGGACTATACCCTCCCGTTTGATGCGACATGGGAGCCTGATTTGTTCGGCCGGATCCGGAACACGATCAAATCGGCTGCCTACGGAGCGCAGGCCAGCGCAGCGGATCTGGAGAATACCCGCCTCACAGTCCAAGCGGATGTTGCTGTGGATTACTTTCAACTTCGCGGACAGGATGCGTTAAAGCAGTTACTGGATTCGACTGTGGTCGCTTTTCAACAGACTCTCGATCTGACGAGGGCTCTGTATGAGACCGGCATCGGCACTGACGAAGCTGTGGCGCAAGCCGAGACTCAACTCGAAGCCACGCAAGCACAGGATGCCGCTCTTGGCGCCCAACGGGCGGAGTTTGAACATGCCCTCGCCATGCTGACCGGCCAACCGGCGTCGACGTTTTCAATTCCCATCGAACCGCTCAAATCAAGCCCTCCGGCGATTCCCTTCGGCGTTCCGTCCCAGCTTCTTGAGCGGCGTCCCGACATCGCCGCCGCAGAGCGCCTGGTTGCTCAGGCCAACGCACAGATTGGCATTGCGAGAGCAGCATACTTTCCGACGGTTACGTTAAGCGCAGCGGCAGGACTCGAAAGCACTGCAATCGCGAGTTGGTTCACATGGCCGAGCCGCTTTTTCTCGGTTGGCCCGGCAGCCGCGGAAACCATTTTTGACGCGGGGTTGCGCCGGGCCACGATGGAGCAATTCAGAGCCCAGTACGACGAGACAGTGGCCAACTATAGGCAGACGGTGCTAACGGCTTTTCAGCAAGTTGAGGACAACCTCGCGTCGCTGCGCATCCTGTCGGTGGAGATTCAATATCAGGACACGGCGGTCAAATCGGCGGAAAAAAGCCTCGCGATCGCCAAGGATCGCTACAAATTGGGAATCGATCCTTACCTGAATGTGCTTACCGCGCAAACCGCATTGCTGTCCAATCAGGAAACTGCGGTCAATCTTCGAATTCAGCAGATGACGGCCAGCGGAGGGTTAATCGAGGCGCTGGGCGGAGGTTGGAACGCCTCGCAGCTCCCATCGCCTGCGCAACTGATCAGCAAAGTACCCTAAAGCTCAAAACTGACTTCTAAGAGGAGAATGGCGCTCCTAGTGCCTATTGCGGTCGCCGCCGCAACTCCTCTTTGCCTCCTCAAGGTCGTGGCGACGTTTCTCCCCCTGGGTGCTGTGCTCACCGTGGCGGTCAATTGCCTTTCGGAGATTTTCCTCGGCCTTGTGGATACGTTGGTCGCATTGGCGGTCGTTATCGCTCGCCTGCGTGCGCGCTGCGCCACCAGCCAGCAACAATACTCCTGATGCGGGAACGAATAAAATGTTCTTCCAACGATTTACCTTATGCGACGTGACTTCCACCTATATTCTTGGCCCTCACAGGGAAAGCCTCCTCATGGAAGGCCTTAAAGCAGGAAACCTCAACGCGTCAGATGGAATCCGCCGAACAGGTATAGGACTATCAGAATGATCAGGACCACCCCGACGATTCCGATGCCTCCACCCGAACCCCATCTCCGATATCCGTAATAGCCTCCGCCGCCGCCGAACAAGAGCAGCAGAACGACAATTAGCAAAATCAATCCCATGGGAATCTCCTCTCAGTTAGTAAAATGCTTCGACCAGAATTTCCGCTTTGACTTCGCGGCCAACCGATAATTTACACCTGACCGCTTCACCGTGCAACGCTCCAGCCCGGTTTCGAGCAAGCGAGCTTCGGCGGAAAAAACCTCGGACGGCCATCCCCAGACTACCAATATTTATAGCCCGCGGTACTACCGGGAGCTATTCGAAAGACGCAGGGACAACCACCGCTATTTCGCCGCGTCCTTTTGGCGCGTTGCTTTGACACCCGTCAGCACCCCCAGGCCCAATAGTATGATCGCACCCACGGCAATCCAGTGTGCAGGGACGTGCATCAAACAGGCGCCGTAAATCAGCCCGCCAATCACGAGCACGAATCCAATAGAGTAAATTCCAAATGACATGTCATCTCCTTCTCGAGCAAACAGAGTCGCAAGGTCATGCGGCCCAGCGCGCGTTCCCGGCTCTTACGGCGTGGAGGTGGCCTTTTGATTTTTAACTTGCAGCTCGTTCACCACCTGCCGCACGTTCGGAACGCTTGACGCCACTTGTTCGACGCGCGCGCGCTTGGATTCAGAATTAACCTCGCCGGTCAACGTCACCACGCCATTCTTGACGTCGTATTCGACGCCCTTGCGGAGCTTGTTCTGGATGAGGGCAGCATCCAAATTCTTGTCGATACCCGCGTCCAGGTCCGAGTTCACCGTCTTTGTCTCACTTTCGACACCAGGAGGAATCACCGCAATCTCGTCCGCGACAACCTGCCCAGTTGCGATTGACTTGGCAATGGATTCAGCTTGCGTCTTGGCATCCTCACTCGCGACGTTTCCGCCCAGGGTCACTACACCCTTGTCGCGATCCTGCGTGACGGAGACATTCTTGAGGCCGGCCTGATCGAGCGCAGTGCGGATGCTGTCGGAAACATCACTCGACTTCTTGGATGCTCCTGAGCAGCCCACCAGGCTGCCGACTGCGAGCAGGGTGAGCAAGGTTAAGCACACTCTAAGCGTTTTCATGTTTTTCCTTTGATCAGCGTTTTCCACGCTGGAGTAATCGCGGCATATACCCAACACCGCGGTGTTTTTGCCTGACATGTTTGCATTCTCCTTCTCGGTTCTGCCGGGCGTCCTCAAGGGGGGCAGTAGCCGCCCGGTGACCGCCGCCTCCCACTACCATATTCTGGAGGCACTTCCTCTTTTACCCTTGGCTTGATTCAGTGTCAGTTCAGAACGGCTCACACCTTTGGTCAAAACTGCTCATTCCACATCATGGAGTCGGAGGCTCGCTTGCACGGCCGGTTTCATCAGGGAGTATGCCTACCGTCTATTGGCCGGACGTCATGCTGTGCAACTTTGCTCAGGCCATTGGTCGTTTCTGAACAGACAGCGCATTTCGGGGGGAATATCCTGTACAAGGTCACTGAGTGTAGAGGCGGGCCAACACGAACCTGCTTGGGTTACCCGTCGGCGGTGATCCGCTGCCCTCAGCCCAAGCTCGAAATAGGAAGGAGTCAATCGCCATGCGGATCTGGATACTGATGATGCTGGGCACGACGCTGGCATTTGGGCAGACTCAACCCGCCAATACCGTCCAAAGGTGCCTGAGCATGCTGAAAGACGCCACCCATGACGGGAATCCGGACGTTCGAATAGGCGCGGCGCAGGCCCTGAGCCTGGTGGGGGTGAAAGATAACGCTCTTGAGTCTCTCACCCCGATGCTCGATGACCACGACGTTTCGGTCCGGATTGCGGTGGTTGTCACCCTGGGTGACTTCAAGGACAACCAGACCCTTCCTCTTTTGAAGAAAGCGTTGCAGGATCCCGTTCCCGAAGTCGACTTCGCCGCAGCCAAGGTGCTTTACCAGCTCCACGACCCCGATGGAGAGCAGTTTCTTCTCGCCGTGGTCAGCAAAGAGTCTAAAGCGTCCTCAAGCTATCTCAGCAAAGAGAAACGCAGCGCCTTGCGATTGTTGCACACTCCCACCAAGCTTCTCATTACCGTCGGCATCGGGGCAGCAGGTTTCGCGCCCGTGCCGGGTCTCGG
>DLMI01000087.1:10799-12512 GCA_002478145.1 Acidobacteria bacterium UBA7540 | reverse complement strand
GCCTCTCTGCTGCTCATCGGAAGCTCGCGTGATCCAGCCCTGGCTGATGCGGTGGGATCAGCGTTGTCGGACAAGGAGTGGTCAGTGCGCGCTGCGGCCGTTCACCTGGTTGCGATGCATCCCTACCCAGGATTCCGGCAGAACTTGGTCCCCCTGCTGGACGACAAGAAGGAGGCCGTGCGCGTACGCGCCGCCGCGGCCTACATCAGACTGCAGCACGTGACGGAGGAGCCGACGACGAGGCGAGGCGCCACGACTCATTAACCGTGTGCTACGGCCACTGTCCAGACAATTCACCGCTGAGCCTCAAGTGAAGGTCCGCACTTTGCGGCCAGATAAGCGCTATACGGGATTGATGAAAGTTACTGCCGACAGGGGAAAAGGTCCGAAATAGGGCTGCTTCTGAGGCTGCAGATTGTGCCCATGTCCTCCACTGCGAGTTCCAGCACGGCTCTGATCAACGGGTTTTTCGAATGGTTCGGTGAACTGGGCCTTTTTTCCTGGCAAGTTCTGCGGTCTGCCCTGACGCCGCCTTTTGAATTCCGCGAGCTCGCCCGGCAAATCGACGAGATTGGATCAAAATCGCTTCCTCTAGTGGCTTTGGCGGGCGCGGCCATCGGCGCGATCCTCTCCCTTGAAACCCGCGACAGCCTGGTTCGATTCGGCGCCAGTTCATTGCTTCCCGCCGCCGTCGTATTCTCGATCATCCATGAAATCGGTCCTATCGTTACCGGCTTGGTCGTCTGCGGCCGAGCGGGAGCTGGCATCGGCGCTGAGTTGGGATCGATGAAGGTCACGGAGCAGATCGATGCCATCGAGGCCTCAGCCGTAAATCCCTATAGGCTGCTGGCCGCAACCCGCATTCTGGCTTGTATCCTGGTGCTGCCACTCCTGACCCTCGCTGCCGATTTCTGCGGGGTGGTAATGGCGTGGGTGGCCGATGCCCTGGTTGAGCCGATCACCTTCCAGCAGTTCATCCACAACGGCTTCAGCGTTTTCGCCTTCAACGATTTTCTGCCGCCAACCTTCAAAACCGCGGTATTCGGCCTGATCATCGGGCTGGTGGCGTGCTTTCAGGGAATGCGGACGCGGGGAGGCACCGAGGGCGTGGGGCGTACGGCGACGAGCGCAGTGGTCTTATCTATGCTGTTTGTAATCCTGGCCGACGTTGTCCTGGTGAAACTGATCGTTATGTTTTTTCCATGAAGACCGGCGCTTATGAGTTCGCAACGGGGCACTGAAAGGGGCCTGTAACCGCATCGTGATAGAGAACTTTGAGAAAAGGAATGGCGAGCCGCCCTTGGTCCTGCGAGGTCTGCGCAAGTCCTTCGGCGCCCAGGTGGTCTTGAACGGGATTGACCTGACGGTCGCCCGCGGTGAAACGCTCGCGGTGCTCGGCCGCAGTGGTACCGGCAAGAGTGTTTTGTTGAAGATCATCATCGGGTTGCAGAAGCCGGACTCGGGCTCGGTGAATATCCACGGGCAGGAGATTATCGGAATCAATCTCGGCAAGCTCAACGAAATCCGGAAGAAGATGGGTTTTTTGTTCCAGCAGGCGGCGCTCTACGACTCGCTGACGGTGGAGGAGAATGTGGCCTTTCCACTGAAGCACAATACGAAAATGCCGGAGTCCGAGCGGCGGGATCGAGTCGAGGAATTGCTGAAGAGTGTGGGTATGGAAGGCGATCTCAAGAAGATGCCTTCCGATATTTC
>DLMI01000087.1:2976-10689 GCA_002478145.1 Acidobacteria bacterium UBA7540 | reverse complement strand
CTGCTGCTGGATGAACCCACCGCGGGACTGGATCCTATTACCTCCGGCGAGATTGATGAGCTGGTTCTCAAGCTGCAAAAGGAACATGCCATGGCATCCATCGTGGTCACGCACGATTTGCAAAGCGCAAAAACCATCGCCGGCCGGCTGGCACTGCTCCACCAAGGAAATATAGTGATCGAAGGCGCCTTCGAGGACCTGGAGAAGAGTCACGACAAGTTTGTGTTAGACTTTATGCGGCGGGACGCTTAGGAGAATATATGTCGAGAGCGGCGCGGTTGGGAGCTTTCATCGTTACGACACTGACGATTCTGGCAGTGGGAATCTTTATCATCGGTAATAAGCAATACCTTTTTACTTCCACGTACCGGCTAAAGGCGCAGTTCAGCAACGTGGTGGGCTTGGATGTGGGCGCCGGGGTTCGGGTGGGTGGTGTTTACCGCGGAACCGTGCATAGTATCGAGTTGCCCCACCGGCCGGGCGATAAAATCACGGTGGTGATGGACCTCGACAGCAGAACGCACGAAATCATCAAGCAAGACTCGGTAGCGTCAATCGAAACCGAGGGCCTGCTGGGCAACGAGTATATGGCGATCTCGTTTGGATCTGCCGGGGCGGTCAACGTGCACGACGGTGATACCATCGCCAGCCACCCTCCGATCGCCATGTCAGACCTGATTAAGAAGTCGGAGGATATTCTGAATAGCAGCCAGCAAGCCATCAAGAACGTCACGCAGGCGACCGCGAATTTAAACTCGATCAGCGCCAAGATCGACCAGGGTCAAGGGACTGTAGGGGCGCTGATTAACGACAAAAAAATCTATGGCGATCTCGACCAAACGATGAACGGAATCCATGACGTGGTAGCCCAAGCGCAAGCGGGGGTCACCGATTTCCAGGAGAACATGGAGGGGCTGAAGCACAATTTCTTCCTGCGCGGATATTTTAAGAACCGCGGCTATGAAGATTCCGCAGAGCTGGCCAAAGACGAAATCGCACGTCTGCCCCAGGGCACGCCGCTGAAAACGTTCACATACGAGGCAGAGCAACTCTTCAGTAAGGTAGACACGGCCAAGCTGAAAAACCAGAAGTCTCTGGACGCTGCCGGCGACTTCCTGGCCGATACCGACTTTGGGCTTGCCGTGGTGGTCGCTTATACCGGCATGGAAGGAGATACCGAGAAGAGCTTGGTGCTGACACAAGGTCGTGCCCTGGTGGTCCGCGAGTACCTTGTCGAGAATTTCGCTTTCGATGATAGGCAGCTCAAGACGCTGGGAATGGGGAAGAAGAGCGGCACGAGCCCTGAAACCGGTTGGGGCGCCATCCAGATCCTCGTTTACCCTAGCGGCACTGAAATGCCGCCCGCGAAGCTGCCGCTGAATAGCGCTCCACCCAAGACCACCGCAGAACTGCCGGTTCCCCAATCTCCCGCTACCGTTCCAAAACCACAGTAGCCCCGAGGCGCCCGCGAAGGTATTACGGCCGAGGACGTGTCGCAAACGCTCGGCATTGGTATGGGCGGTCAAAACAACAACCACCCTAGTGTCATGTAACACTCAATTCTTTACAATCGACGCTGGATGGGCGCTGATCAAGAATCCTCCCACCCGGCGGGGCGACAACGGGTTTCGAGGACTTCGGGAAGGGCGGTTCGGAGCCGATGACCCTCCCGGAAAAATGTGCTCGGAGTGTATAAAAGTGAACAGACAATTCTCTTTGGGGCGCGCAACCTAGGTGTGCAAGAGGCATCGTCGGTTCGTTGCAGAATCATCTCCCTGCCGAGCCTGAGCAGTCACACAATCCCAGACCCGGCTAACGGTTGAGGGAAAGAAGTATTCGCAGGTTTCGATTCTTGCCTCTTGACGCAATTCCCCTTCTGGCCCCTTGGAGGTGGGCAGACATGAAAAAATGGCTTTGTTCCGTCGCCGGATTATTCCTGGCACTGGCAGGCCCCCTGGCCGCACTGGCACAAACTCCGGCAGTTCCGCCGCCTAACATCCTCAACATCCAAATAGACAACATAAAACCCTACGAGGATGGACACTACGACAGACTTGCTTCCGAATACCCTGCCTTGTCAAGGCAACTCAAGGACCCGACGCACGTCCTGGCGATGGAGGCCCTGACGGGCACACCGCGAGCGATTTACGTCACCGGCTTCGATTCTTTCGAAGCGCTGCAAAAGAACGAGGAGTGGCTCCTCGGCGACGCGGCGCCCGGCGCCAAGCTTGACGCGCTGGATGCGCGCGTGGCCCCTTACCTATCCGAGGTCCACTACACCATCTGGCATTACCGCCCCGACCTCAGCAACAATGTCGCCGGAGCGGACATACCGCACTCCCATTACTGGGAGGTGATCATTTTCCATATGCGCCCCGGTCACGACAAACAGTTCGAGGAATTGACGAAGCTTTATTGTGACGCCAACCTCAAGATCGGCCAAAACACCCCCTGGGCGACTTACGAAGGACTAACGGGTGTGACGAACGCCTATCTCGTCTTGGTGCCGATGACGTCCCTCAAGGATCAGGACACTGCCCTGGCGCATAAGAAGGATTTCGGCGCTGCGCTGGGCGACGAGGGAAGGGGCCAGATGAACAAGCTTTCCGAGGAGAGCGTGGCCAGCGTCGAGGACAACATCTGGATGGTGATTCCGGAATGGAGCTACGTCGAGAAATCCTGGATCGAAGCCGATCCCCAATTCTGGGCGCCTGAGCCGGCCGCAAAGCCCGCGCCGAAACCTGCCGCCGGAGCTGCGCCTGCACCAAAGGCTCTGCCCGAGCACTAAACAAGACCGATCGGAACACGAAGGGCGCCCTCACGCGAGGATGCCCTTCGTATTTTGTTCAAACAAGTGATTTGACGTTTCCGGCTTAACGGCCGCAGGGAGGGTCCAGATTGAGATACGGAAGACCCCCCGAGTAACCCATAGAATGAGAGGAAAATCATGTTCAAACGGATATTGGCTGCTCTGTTACTGGCATTTACTTTGGGCGCCCTGTGCCCTGCGCTCGCAACCGCGACGAGCACGCCCCGTACCAATTCTAGTAGCTACAGGCATCGTTGGCATCGCCGGTATCATCGTGGACCAATAATAGTAATTAGGGGATAAGGATTAAGGATGGGGGTGTTCAGCTTTCTTGACAGGAGAGAACTGCGTTCTCTACTTCCGCCAGCTTGGTAAGCAACCGCTCCTGGCGGTCGACCGGCGGGGAGCCTTTCATGGTCCAGTGAGCACGAAGCTTCTCCTCCGCTGAGCGAGCGGAAGCGATCGGAGCAGGCTCCGCCGGAAGGTCCGCATCGTGCTCTATCTTCACCTTCAGTTCTGCGGGATTGGCAGCCAGTAACTTCTCCCTGAGATTCTCCTCCTGCTCGCGGCTGAGCAGGCGATCTGGTCCGTTGGGGACCGTCACCACGACTTTCACCCGAGAATCTTTCAAGGTGACCAGATCCAGGTTGTCGGCTAGCCGCAGCTCGCCATCTTCGTAGACGGCATGAAGCTCAATCATCCGCCGGGTGGGTGACACCCTGAACTCAAAGTCCAAGTCCGACAGGTCCGGGCGAAGCTCGGGAGCATTCAGTGTCAGGAAGTGGTAGCCTTTGTCTTCGACTTCGCTGTAATCGCAGCGGGAGACCGACCCGACGTACCAGATGCGCGGGGCGAGCTGCTGCCGCAGGTGAATCTAGATTGAGCCCGAATTCGCAAATTGAGGAGCACTGATCAACGATCCACCGTCACTCCCGCGTCAGCGTGCGTAGCCGCGGTATGGTCAGCCTGGCGTGGGTTCGTGAGATTCTGAAAAGCCCACGGTACAGAATCCGTGCCGTGGCCTGCTGTCATGTGAGTTGGTCTTTTGAGTGTCCTCTCTCGGAGAGTTGGTTGATGTGGTCCGCGATTTCCTGCGGCCGGTCGATTTGGAAAATCGTCAGCCTGCTCGCCTCGCCCGCTGTCTCGATCGAAAGATCGCCCAGTCCGAAAATTCTTTGCCCAACCCGCTGATGCACCGTCACATCCTGCACTCGCGAGACCAGGATGGTGCGCGTAGTCCTGTTCAGAAGGCCCGTTTCGTACCGCAGCCGGTCATCGAGGATCGTCATCTTGGTCAGGCGGTTGCGGACATGGCGTTTCAGCGGCCAGAGCAGAAGAAGCGCGGGCAACCAGGGAATCCAGGGATGCCATGCCGACGGAATCGACGGCGGCCATTGCAAACGCATCGTCGCAACGACCAAAGCCGCCACGATCAGAACCGTGACCGCGTAGCCCATGTATATGAATTTCATAGTCGGACGAATGGTCATTTCGGACATGTCCCCCTCCTTTGACCAGCACGCGCTATTGTACCGCGCGGCGGAAGGTGGGATAAAAAAGAATCGTCGCAGTTGGGCGCCCTGCCCCGGCGGGTGACCTCACCGAGATCTGAGATGGTGTAACCCGACACGCGTTTTGACATCAAGTGGATGCAGATCGGAGCTGTGGTGTTTCGCAAGAATTGTAGTGGCTCACGGGCTGGGTGCGGGGAGAGAGGATTCCCGGCGTTTTTCAGCGAAATCCAACGCGAAAGAAGGGCTGGCAGATGTGCCGGTAATTGAGAAGGGAACCACCGTAACGGACTTGTGTTTCAGGAGCGGACCGACGGCCTTCAATACCAGCGCTTTGAATCCCGACGTGGTATCGGATAACTTTCCGTTGGTGTACAAAATTCCATGGAGATCAACTTTTCGGTCCAGCAAGTTGTAGGTGCCTTGAAGCTGCGCGCGCGTGCCCGGAGCGCTGAAGGAGACGTGGGACAGAGTTGCGACGCCATTTTTCACCGAGACCTGCCCCGTAAACTCCGAGAGCACCGTTTCCGGGTCTTCGGCTTGCTGCTTCTTGTTCTCGCCGCCCGCACTCTGGGTTAATGCATTTACCGGCTGCTGGACGTGTGGGTTCGTGAAGCGTTCGCTGCCAATGCCGCAGTTGCCTGCAAGATTCAGCTTCCTCAAAAATCCCGGAGGCCCCGGCGGCACTTCCACTTTCGCGCGCAGGTTGATACTGCCGGTCATCCAGGGGCGTTTCTCGTCCGTAAAGAGGAACAACAAATCCTCAATGCGGCCTCCATTCACGGCCATCTGCAGCCCAACTGTTTTTCCCTGCTGGCCGGGGCGCCCGACTACGCTACCCTTCGACGTTATAGTGGTTCGCTGAAAGTGCGAGTCCACGTTCTGAAGATATGTGTCTCCATTCGTTCCGTCCACAACCGCTTGGAATTTCGAAATCAGGTGAACGGTGTGGCTGCTTCCGGATACGCGGAAGTCGGGCACGTCGATTTCGCCATTCGCATCGATATGGCCGAGGGTGCCGCTAAACTTGCCTTGGGACGATAGGGTACCTGAGATACCCTCGAACACAGCCAGGTTCACGTCCGCATAAGTGTAGGAACCAGTCACCGGAGTACTGCCGGGGTCATCCTCATTCCAGGGGCCGATCTCACCCTCCGACCGGATTTCCCCTGGCGGCTCGGTATTTAACAACGCTGCATGGTAGGGGATGACCCCGTTCTCACCGACGTTGTCCAATGTCAACCGATGAACGTACAGCTTGAAGGGTTCTTGGTCCGGCTGCCGGCGCATAAACTCCAACAGAGCGCCATCCGTGGCGATCTCGCCAATCGTGATCGAAGCGCCCGTGGTGCTGGTCGTCAACGGCATCACATTAGGCGGCTGGCCGCTCGGACCCGGCGGCGGTATTAACACGTGCAACCCCTTCACCTGGACCTCATCCACGCGCTTGTGAATCCGCAAAAAGCCATTGTAGCTTCCTCGAATGATCAGCGTCTGGACCGTGATCAACGGTGGCAGGTCCGCGCGTTTCCGGTGCAGGAAACTGACCCCTTCAGCCACGCACCCCGGTGGAAAGTAGGTTTTGCGGAAGCTGCGGATTTGGACGGTTCGGGCGAATCGGTCCTGGAGCGCTTTGGTGACAGCCTGTTGCGTGAATGGCCAGTTCCAGGCCAACACGATCAGCACGATGCCCGCGATGACTATGAGCGAGGCTCCTATGATCAGCCACCAGCGTCCACGCGCCCACCACTGCCCCGCCATGTGGACCTCCCCCGCGCCGCTGCGTGTAGAAATCGTGGAACTCTCCCCAGTCATTTATATAACGCTCCAATGTCTTTAGACCTAGTAATCTTATATCCTGTGGGGAGTTTACGTGTAAGTTCAGTATTGCTCGTACGTTTGGTCAATAGTGCTCATTCTATTTATACGAAGCGGAAAATGCAGTGAAGGCCTAACGAGAATTTCCGATTTAGCGGGGCCACGGTGTCGCCGCGGCGACCTGACCGTGGGTTCTTCCCTTGATGGCGAAGGCACAGCCTGCCGGAACAGTTGAATCCCGTCCGGAAGGGGCTGGCGAAGCGGTCGGAAGACTGGCGGTGGCCGAGTTGCAACAATTTCGCTGTGGACAAGGGAGAGAACGGCGAGCATCATTAGCCCCGAAGGGGCGACCCAGCCCAGCCCAGGCCAACGGCCTGGTGTAGGGCCGAACTGCGTTCGGCCTATTCAATGTCTGCGCCCTGAAGGGGCGCGCCACGATCATGAGCCCCGAAGGGGCGATCCACCCCAGCTCAGGGCAAAGCCCTGCGAATCAAGGCCCGGTCACAGCCTCAAGCCCTGAAGGGGCGGGAGAATCTCTACGGCAGGAAATCGACATGAGTCGGACCCCCGCTTTGCGTCCGCAAACGATTATTGGACGCGGGGCTGTTCTCAACATCTACGACTTGCGACCGTCCATGAATGGCTCAACTCATCCTTGCCGACACAGCTTTGCTTACTTGATCCTTTCCAGGAAGTCCTCCGGCATTCTGTGGCAAGATCTTCTTCATGGCATCACGCACGGCGACTTCGGCCTTAGAGGATGAGCAATGAAACTAAACGATCTGCTTTTCGGGAAGCCGCTGCGTTCTTCGGAGGAAGCGGGAGAGAAGCTGGGGCCGGTGGGAGGCCTCTCCGTCTTTGGATTGGACGCCCTCAGCTCCGCTGCGTACGGGCCGGAGGCGGCACTCACGCTGCTTATCCCGCTGGCCGCAGCGGGAATTGCTTACATTGTACCGATCACGGCCAGCATCGTCATCCTGCTGGTGATCGTCTATTTCTCCTATCGCCAAACCATTGAAGCTTACCCGACCGGCGGCGGCTCCTACACGGTGGCTCGCCAGAACCTGGGAGACTTCTCCGGGCTGCTTGCGGCCGCTGCCCTCATGATCGACTACGTTCTGACTGCTGCGGTAGGAATCTCGGCAGGTGTGGGCGCGCTCGTCTCTGCTGTGCCGTCGCTCGAGCCGCACACCCTGCTGATCTGTCTTGTGATCTTGCTGCTCATCACTATCGTCAACCTGCGCGGCGTTCGCCAGACGGGCGCAGCGTTTATTATTCCAACCTATCTATTTGTTGGAAGCTTGCTCGTCACCTTGATGCTCGGACTGGTCAAGACGCTAGCCGCCGGCGGTCATCCCTTACCCGTCGTTGCTCCGCCGCCCTTGCCCCTGCCAACGGCCGCGGTTAGCATTTGGCTTTTGCTCAAGGCTTTTTCCAGCGGCTGTACCGCAATGACCGGCGTAGAGGCGATCAGCAACGGCGTCAAGGCTTTCCGGGAGCCGCTGGTGAAATGCGCACAGCGAGCCCTGACGGCCATCATTGCGATTCTCATTGTGCTGCTGGCGGGAATCGCCT
>DLMI01000087.1:0-2875 GCA_002478145.1 Acidobacteria bacterium UBA7540 | reverse complement strand
GCGCCACCGACCCCGGAAAGGCAGGATACCAAAGTGTGCTTTCACAGCTCACCGCCGCGGTGGCAGGGCAAGGCGTCTTCTACTACATCACCATGGGCTCAATCCTGCTCGTGCTGGCGCTCTCCGCCAACACCGCCTTTGCGGACTTTCCGCGACTCTGCCGCGCCGTCGCGGAGGACGGGTTCCTTCCCCAGGGCTTCGCCTCGCGCGGAAGGCGTCTGGTGTACTCGCAAGGGATCTGGGTGCTCGCGGTGCTGTGTGCCTCGCTGCTAATCTTGTTTGGCGGGGTCACGGATCGGTTGATTCCGCTGTTTGCCGTGGGCGCTTTCCTGGCGTTTACGCTGTCCCAAGCCGGCATGGTAGCTCACTGGAGACGAACCGGAGGCGAAGCATCGCGACGCAGCATCTTCATCAACGGACTGGGATCTGTGGCGACCGCAACGACAGTCATGGTCGTAACTGTCGCAAAGTTCGCCGAAGGAGCCTGGGTAACGGTGTTGCTCATTCCCACCATAATGATTGTGATGGTTGCCATCCGAAGGCACTATCGTCGCGTTGAGGCAGAGGTCGCGAACCCTGTGTCCCTGGATTTGAGCGACTTGCGGGCTCCGCTGGTAGTGGTTCCGATTCTCTCTTGGAACCGGATCGCCCAGAAAGGGTTGCGATTTGCCCTCACTCTCTCTTCCGAGGTACAGGCTCTGCACATCGATTGTGAAAAAGACAGCGGGAATTTTCTCCAAACATGGGACCGCTACGTGGAGGGACCGGCGAAACAAGCGGGTCGGGTAGCGCCGCGCCTGGTTGTCCTGCCGTCGCCCTATCGCTTCGTGATCACCCCGATTTTGGACTATATTCTGGAACTTGAGCGAAGCAACCCTGACCGGCAGATCGCCGTATTGATTCCAGAGTTGGTGGAGCGGCATTGGTATCACTACTTCCTGCACAATCAACGCGCTGAATGGCTAAGGGCGCTCTTGCTGGCCAAGGGGAACCAGCGGGTTATCCTCGTCAATGTGCCGTGGTACACGAATGCCTGATGGAGACGGCCACAGTTGCATGTCAGCATTTTCATTCACCCTGGCATTCCACATCCTGTCCGGATGCCTGCCGGAAGCGGACTCCATGTCTCTTGACAAATGGGGGGAATAGGCTAGAATAGTAGGTGGGGCTGCGGGAATGCTGAATGGTGAATAGTGAATTGTGAATTGCTCTCTTCGTCCTCGCGCCCGCCGACTGCCTTCTGCTTACTGCCGACTGCCTACTGCCCACTGCGCTAGTCGCTGAAAACGTGGTATCGTAACGCGGGGTAACTGTGCGGCTTCTCGAAACACTCACGGACGTTGTTAAACCGGCAGCACGACACCCGCAAGGGATCGCCGCGCTCGTGCGGCACTTAGGCGGATTAGGGCTATTCCTTCTCGCGATCGTCGACAGCTCCCCCATCCCAACATTTGGCGGCCTGGACATTCTCACCGCCATACTGGCTGCGCGGCAGCGCGAACCGTGGTACTACTACGCCGCAGTCGCCACGGCAGGCTCGGTCATCGGCGCCTACTTAACATTCCGAATGGCACGTAAGGCCGGTTTGGACTATCTCAACCGCAAGTTTGGAAAGCGTAAGGTCGCCAGGCTGCTGAAGTACTTCCAGAGGTGGGGTACGGGCGCTCTGGTCGTTTCTACCCTGATACCTTTGCCCTTCCCTACGAGCGCGTTTTTCGCCGCAGCAGGCGTGCTGGACTACCCTCTCCGGACATTCATGGTTGTCGTGGCTTTGAGCCGAGCAGTGCGTTACGGAGCCATAGCCGCAATTGCCTCCCACTACGGCCGCCGCTTCGTTGTCGGTCTGCGACATCTGGGGGGACATTCCGGGTGGTTGCTAGCGATTGCCGCCGCAGTGGTCATCGCGGTGACCGCGGCGATGGTGCTAAGAAAGCGACTACAATCGAGTCGCCCCGTGGTCAAGAGGCATGCAACGTGACATTTCCGCTGCTCTAAGCAGGCTTCTGCGCCAGATATACTGATAGCGTTGCGTCGCAGATTTCCATCCAGTGAAATCCGTCGCAATGCCTGGAAGCTTAAACCAAGTGGTGATGCAAGGACGGAGAATGGAAGCAGGCATCCTCATAGGCTACTTCGCAAAACGAGATGAAGCTCGCCGAGCTCTCAGGAAGTTGCGGAGAATGGGTTTCCGCCGCGCTGCGTTGGTGAGCAAGACCGCGGATGGAGATGTACGTACATGGGATCCCTTCCTTTGGCGCCGGGCTTTCGGTGCGACCCTGGCTTTCATTCTGTTCGGGGTCCTCGCCGGAGTTGCATTCATAGGCCTTCATTGGCCGCAGCCGATTCTGAGCGAAGCCCTTTCTGCCCTGATTTCGACCCTTGCAGGTGGAATCATCGGAGCCCTCTTTGCCGGGGTGTGGATACGACGATCGAAGTACGGCGTGGAACGAAGGCTGCTTGAGGATCACACACGTTGGTTGGTGTCCGAGGAGACCGTCCTGGTCCTCCAGGCGCCGATTGAAACACTGCGGTTCCCAGTGGCGGTGCTTCGAGAAAGCGGCGACATCCCGCCCGCGGTCTTCGTCCTGCATCCGAAGCGCGAGAATCCGATTGGAGATGTGCGAAGCCCAGGAGCGGCGCTCACTCCGGCGCAGATCCAGGAGCGTGCCCAGCGCCTGGCCCTGGACCACGAAATGGACCCAAAGCCGCGGCGGAACACCGCACTGCTGGAGCGGCTCGAACTGGCCCGTCAATGGGTCCATCAGGTTTGCTCGGATCTCACCGAAGCAAGTCGACTGGAACAGGGTGCGCTTCCGACCGCCGAGTGGCTCCTCGATAATGACTACGTCATCGAGAGCACCGCCCGCGACGTTCA
>DLMI01000086.1 GCA_002478145.1 Acidobacteria bacterium UBA7540 | reverse complement strand
ACCTTGCCCCGGAATCCGCAGCGGGCAGATGTTTGGCCTTTGAACTTCCCACCGCAGCCGGAATTCACATGATGCGAGCATTTGAAAAGGTTCTGCGCCATTTCTACAAAGTGTCCACTGGGAAAGAATCTGGAACCACGGACATATTCAAGCTAATCAACGACCTTCGTGGTCACTCAGACGTTGATCCGAAGATATTGAACATTCTCGACCAGATCAGGGACTTGCACCGCAATCCCCTAGCCCATGAAGTTTTCTTAGAGATGGACGAAGCTGTAGAACTTTTTGACACCGCGAAGAGTGCCATAACAGCTATGGCGCGTAAGTTCTAATTGACGAACAACGAGCAGTCTTTGTATTGTGAGAATGAAATAGAAAAGCCCCGCCTCAGCGTCAACTGAGAACGGGGCCAAATCAGCACGCGGGGCTAGCCGCTATGCCGATTCACAAATCCATTATCGGCTTGCCACGCGGGAAAGGCAAGACCGATGACCTGCCATAATTGCAAAACCCAATGCAAGAAATTTGGGAAAGACCGGAAAGGGAATCAGCGTTTCCGCTGCTGCCAGTGCTACAAGACCTACAGTGAGCGACCCGACAAGCTGGACGGGACTTACCTGCTGACTGAGAAGGTCGCTCAGATCATCCGGCTGTTTGTCGAGGGGTGCTCCGTCCGCTCCATTGAGCGAATCACTGAAACCCACCGCGATACAATCCTTAACGTCTTGGTCCTTGCTGGCGAGCGATGCGAGAGGCTTTTGGAAAACACAATCTGCAACATCCCGGTGAGGGACGTTCAGTGCGATGAAATTTGGGGCTACGTCGGGTGCAAAGAAAAGCGCAATGTGAACGGTGACCCTCTGCGCGGGGATGCCTATTGCTTTGTCGCAATCGAACGGAACACAAAGCTGGTCCTGACTTGGCACCTTGGAAGGCGCACCGCCCGCGATGCGCAAGAATTCATTGAAAAGCTGAATGGAGTGACAGCAGGGCGCTTCCAAGTCACCACAGATGGTTTCCCGCCGTACTTCGATGCGGTTCACACTTCACTGGGAACGCGTGTAGACTATAGCCAGCTAATCAAGCTGTACGGTTCCGGGAACGAGGACGAACATCGGTACTCGCCACCAAGGGTAATAGATGCGATAGCAAAACCGATGTGGGGGAATCCTGACCCGGAGAGGATTTGCACATCACACGTCGAGCGGCAGAACCTCACACTGAGGATGCACATGCGGAGACTCACGCGCCTGACAAACGCCTTCTCGAAAAAGTGGTACAACCTGAAGTGCGCCTTCGCATTGTGGTTCGCTTACTACAATTTCTGCCGGATTCATCAGACGCTTAGAGTGACCCCGGTAATGGAAGCTGGTTTAGCAGACCACGTGTGGTCAATTGAAGGACTTGTGGCGCTTTTAGGCGCCTAGCGCGTATAATTATCGGCATCATGCAAATCCCAATGAGCAAATGCCCAAAATGCGAACAAAGCCTCACCCAAATTCGCGTTGAGGATGTTGCGCTCAACGCAGGCCGAAAGTCTTGGAATGGCGTCAGCTATTGCTGCCCTCACTGCCACACCGTCTTGAGCGTCGAACTTGATCCGATCGCTTTGAAGGCCGATATTGTGAAGCAGGTTCTTTACGAGCTTCGCCATCCGGGTTAAACAAAGTAACAGCGTTCTTGTTTCGTCGGTCGATGTTCAACAGTTTGTCATGCGTCGGGAGATTCTTGACGTGTAAAGAAGTAGCCATCGGAGCACACCTCATGCTATGATCTGAATCGACATGAGGCAGACCGAATGGCCCGGACTGACATCCGGGCTTTTCTATTGCCTGAATCGTACCACAAAATTCAGACTGATCTCCAGCACAAAACTGGAGAGTACAACATTCTCAATGATCCGCAGAGAATTTGAAAATCCGGTCGAACAGGTAATGTTTATTCTTGGATTCAAATACGACCCAAGGTTTCGTACTGCCTTGGAAGCAAGGCTGGCTGGCTCGAATCCGGGAATTGTCAACATTGTCGATGAATTGCGAGCCTACGGAGCAATTCACGCCAATTTCTGTGCATGGCGAGAAACGATGAAGATGCTCCACGAGGAGCTTGGTTCCAATCTTCCGCTCTCGGTGAGGGAGGAAACTTACCGGACCATAGTCGACACGTTGGACGAGAAGAACTATGGCGGCAAATGGTTCTCGGCCGCTAAGGGGACGCCTGAGCACTGGGTAAACCTGGGAGCCTATTCTCCAGTCTTCCGGCGGCGACGGTGGCGATGGCTAGGTCGAGGAGGCGCTGTGGTGTTCTGCCTGCCGGCGCCATATTTCGACCTATTGTCGGAGGTGTTTGAGTGACGTGACACCGATTCTAGTGGCATCCAATATATCAACCACCAAAATCACGTTCAGCAACTCAAATTTAGGACACTACCAACTGGCCCGTGGGATTGCATAGGGAGTGAATCAAGTGTACATTACCTGTGGGAGAATCAAAGCGGAAGTCATGGGTTGTGCCATCGGCCAGAAAGTGGAGCGCACTCTCTAGATTTCTGAACTCCCACTGCGCAACCCATGATCTTGTAGGTGAGATATGTGGCCGCGAATCATACGCCAGTTGCAAGAAGCGAACAAAGAACTCTGGCTTTTCTTGATGATGTTCGCTATCCTCGCCGCCTTCAATTACTTGGTCGCCTCGGACCGAATGATGCTGGGCTTATACGTCTTACCCACGGTGTTTTCCGCTTACTTCTACGGGCGCCGACACGCGGTGTTAACGGCCTTCGCTAGCGTCTTGTTGGTGATTCTGGTCGTGTATACGAATCCTCGTTTGTTTACGCAGGGGGGCCCGGTCAGGCTAATTGCTGAAAAGTGGTGGGACATCATGGTTTGGGGCGGGACCTTGATAGTCATTGGCTACGCCATGGGCACGCTCTATGAAAAGAAGGAAGCCCGCTTCCGCGAGCTACGCGCGACCTACAGGGGCATCCTGGACATCCTCCGAGAAATGATCGCACACGACAAATACACACATGACCATTCTTTCCGCGTAGCGAAGTACGCAACCAGGATCGCAAAGCGTATGGGTTTTGATCAGGACCGGATTGACGACGTGTGGGACGCCGCCTTATTACACGACCTCGGCAAAATTGAAACCTCACGAGAGATCCTCCACAAGGCGGCGCGTTTGACCGAAAGTGAGTACGAAGAGATGAAGAAGCATGTGGAGAAAGGGGCTCGTCTGATTGAGCCGGTGGGAGGATCACTGCGCCGCATCATCCCCATTATTCTGGCCCATCACGATAAGTTTGATGGATCGGGATACCATCCGAAGCAGGGGGAGCAGATTCCTATAGAAGCGCGGATCATTATGGTTGCTGACGTGTACGACGCGATGACGAGCGATCGCCAGTACGCCAAGGCGATGTCACCACTAGACGCCAAGGAGGTCATCACGAAAGGCTCGGGGACCGACTTCGACCCAATCGTGGTCAACGCTTTCCTGAAGGCGTATCAAAGTGGAGAGCTGGAAGTCGATTTCACGGTCTTGGAAATGCGCCGGCCCTGACTTTCCAGAAACCGTATCAAATCGGAATCTCCTCAGTAGGGCTCCTGCTCATAGCTCCACTATCGTACAACGCTTCGGGGCCAATCCCCAGCAACCTATAAGGGGGGCAGTGGGTCAGTTTGGTTTTCTTGTGGCGCGATCTACCTGTCCCAGCCTGCCATGAATGACTAAAGTTCCCCGCAGGGGAACAACATCATTAGTCCCGCAGTCGCGGGATGAAACCCACGGACAGGGACCCTCCAACAAAACTGCCTATCGACCCCGAAGGGGTCGAATCCCTTTTATAGCAACCAGGCGCCAAACCAGATTCAACCCCTTCGGGGTTGGTAAATCATCGGGGCGCATCGTTTCCGTGGGTTTCACCCACGGCTATTGAAATTGGACCTCTTCGAGGTCCCCCTTGACAGCCGCTACAGCAAACTGCACGACTACCATAAAGGGGGGCCGATCGATTCCTGCGTGTATAATAACTGCTGCGGTTTTGAGCTGCGATCTGTTTCACCAGCTCGATGGGTACGCAGGGAAGGGAGAGCGAAATGGCTGGGCAAAACTTTTCCATCTTGATCCTCGCTGCGGGCAAGGCTACGCGCTTCAAATCCGAGCACTCGAAATTGCTGCACCGGCTGGCGGGCCGGCCTCTGGGGGAATACATTTTGCAGGCCGCGCGCGCAGCACGACCCGACTGCCTCTACATGATGATCGGGCACGAGCGCGAAGAGGTGCGCAAAGTTTTTGAGCGGCCGGGCCTCGTTTTCCTCGAGCAAAAGGAGCAACTGGGCACAGGCCACGCGGTGATGACGGCGCGTCCCGAGCTCGAGAAATGCCCCAGCCCGACGGTGGTGGTGCTGGTAGGCGACGCTCCCCTGCTCCGCTCTGAAACGCTGTGCAACCTGGTCGAAGCCCACATGCAAGCGCGCGCGGCATGCACCGTGTTGACCGCTCGCGTCAAGAATCCCACAGGCTATGGGCGTATCGTTCGCGCCGGCAGCCGCGTGCGCGGCATTGTGGAAGAGAAAGACGCGACCCCAGCCCGGAAGAAAATCCGCGAGATCAGCTCAGGCATACTTTGCTTCTCACGTGCCCATCTGCTGGAGCATCTCGAGGAACTCTCGGCGGAGAACGCCCAGAAGGAATACCTGCTGACCGACCTCATCGAAATCTTCAACCGGCATCGCCTGAAGGTGGCCGCATTCCCCGTAGCTGATGCGCGGGAGGTGCTGGGCGTGAACGACCGCGTCGAGCTGGCGCAGATTGAAAAGCTGTTGCGGCTGCGCAAGGCAGAGGCGCTCATGCGCGATGGCGTGACGGTGGTGAATCCCGAGGCCACCTACATCGACGCGGAGGTGGAAGTTGGCCAGGACACGGTTATAGAGCCGGGCGCGAGCCTGCTGGGCCGGACGCGCCTGGGCAGGGCCTGCCACATTCAAAGCTATTGCACCATCACCGATTCATGGCTCGCCGACCGCGTCACCGTGCGGCCCTGCTCGGTGATCGCCGACTCCAAGATTGCTTCCGGCGTCACCATCGGCCCCTTTGCGCACCTGCGGGATGGCGCGGTGATCGAGGAGAACGCGCGCATCGGCAATTACGTCGAGGTGAAGAAATCACGCGTGGGCCGCGGCACCAAGGCGCTTCACCTGACTTACCTCGGCGACGCCACGTTGGGCGAGAACGTCAACATCGGCGCAGGCACAGTCACTTGCAACTACGACGGCGTGAAGAAGAATCCCACCATCATCGAAGACGGCGTCTTCATCGGAAGCGGCAACATGCTGGTGGCGCCGGTGCGGATCGGCAAAGGGTCGTATACTGCTGCGGGTTCGGCCATCACCGAAGACGTGCCGCCCGATTCGCTCGCCATCGCGCGCAGCCGTCAAGTCACAAGAAAGGGATGGGCGAAGGACCGTGGCCCAGCGAAGGCGCTGGCGGGGAAAACCACAAAAGCGTAATGCCGATCTGTCTTGATAGCCTACGGTTCATCCAACTTCAGAGAACCGTGCTGTCAGGCCCGCGTGGTAACCGCAGCATCAAAGAAGCTGTCGATCTCCCCGATTTCTTCGGAACTGAGGCGGAATACTCCCGCGCCAATAATTCCCGAAACCTGTTCCGGGCGGCGAAGGCCAACAATGGCGGCGGTCACGGTGGGGTGCCGTAACGTCCAGGCAATTGCCACCTCACCGGGAGTCCGGCCATGTCGTTTGCCAATCGAACGCAGCAAGTCAACAAGTTGAAGATGGCGCGACAATTTCGGCTCCTGAAAGTCCGGGTCCCGGCGACGCCAATCGTCCTCCGGGAGAGCGCCGGCCCGCTCCCGAGTCATCGCACCGCTAAGCAGCCCGGACCTCATGGGAGAGTAAACAATCACTCCGACATTCTGCTCGGCGCAGTGGGGCAGAATTTCTTTTTCGACCTCGGGCGCCAGCATGGAATAGGGGGGCTGAAGTGAGGTTATGGGAGCTATGGCCTGGGCTCGCTTCATTTGGCTAACATTGAAGTTCGAGACGCCGATGTAACGGACCTTGCCTTCTTCCTTAAGCTTGGCGAGCGTCGTCCAACCCTCCTCGACGTCCTCATCCGGGTGTGGCCAGTGAATCTGGTACAGGTCGATGACGTCGACTTTGAGCCGCCTCAGACTCGCCTCACACTCGCGCCGGATGGATGCGGCTTTGAGACTGCAGCCGAGGTCACCTCGCTCATTCCAGACACGCTCACACTTGGTGAAAACATAAGGCCTGTGCGGGATACCCTCTAAGGCGCGGGCAACCACTTCCTCCGAGTGCCCCAACCCATAGACCGCGGCCGTGTCAATCCAGTTCATACCGGACTCGAGTGCTTTGCGGATGGCCGCGATGGAGTCTTTATCATCCTGCGGGCCCCAGCTAAAGCCCCACCCCGATCCACCCATAGCCCAAGCCCCAATTCCCAGCGAAGTAATATGAAGATCGCTATTCCCTAACCATCGTTTTTCCATGCCAACTCTCCTGTCGGAATATTCCTCCACTTGTATCGCCGTAAGGGCGCTGGTTCCCTGACCTCTCCCCACGGATCCCTACGTCAGACACGACCTCATACCACTGCTGCCGTGCGCTAGTTTACTGCGAAACCCCTAAGAAATGCTGTGTCTTGGTGAATTCTCGCTGAGCTGCACTGAGGCCTGTGTACTACCCACGTGTGATACTACGGAGTTGTTCTGAGCCCAGGTCGTCCGTCAAGCCTCTTTGGACGAGGCACCGTCCCGCCTAGGGGGGAGTAATTCCCCTCCTCATTGAGGAGGGGACAAAGGGGTGGTGGCAAGAGCGAAGCGCACCCATGCATTGCATGCGCAGAATGGTGTAGGAATTCAATGTCTGTCGCTGGGCCGCGGATCACAGAAGAGCCATCCCTCCTCGTGCCAGAAGGCAGGGATTTGTACCAGGAAGGCTTACCCAGGCGCTCCCGAACCTGTCTCGTCTTTCTTTTTTGACTTGCCGCCGAGTTTCTTGAATTCCCCGCCCACGCCTTTGCCGATTTTGCCGACGCCTTTAGCAGTGCCGACGGTCACGTTCTTGCCCAATCCTGCCACTCCCTTTCCGAATGACGCCCCGGCACTCCCAACGTTTCCCCGCGCCAGCTCTCCGACACCGCCCGCCGTGCCTTTGGCCAAATCCCCCGTCCCTTTGGCAACGCCCTTTCCAATATCCTCCCCGCCTTTGCCCATTTCCTTACCAGGCGTCCTAGTTTGTTTCTCCTTTTGCTTCGTCTTCTGCGGCTCAGCCGAGGCGTTGTCAGGGCTCGTTTGTTTCTCCTTTTGGTTCGTCTTCTGAGGCTCAGCCGAGGCCTGGTCAGGGCTCGACTGACCCCAAGCGCAAACAGCGATGGCAAAGCCAAGCGCACCAAGACAGGTCAGCCGGAATACAGATTTCATCTTTTTCCTCCTGCCTGCACAGTTTTTCTTTCCCTAAATCCCTTGCCCATGCAGGTATGATGCAAACTACCCCCCCATGAGGTTTTCCCGACCCCTCTTTCTGTCCAGGAGCATGGAAACAATGGGCATTGCAGACTCCCGGCGAAAGGCAGATTCACGTCTGCCCCCGCATCACCGCCCGGGAAATTTCTACATTGAGGATGAAAGTTTGCCATGGTTCCTGTTTCCCAGTCCCCGAGGCCCCACCACAAGCCGATTGAACCTACAAGGGATATTGTCCGCGGGCTCTGGCACGATTCTTGCTTTCATAAAGGTCGTGCTGCCAGTCGGGCAGTCAGGGCTGCTTTTCAGATTTGGGTTTAGGAAGAGAACAAAACGTTTCGCTGGAGGGGAAACATGGAAATGGAAAAGGAACCGATTAAAGAGGAAGTGTCCGTTGTTGACATGCCACACAACCGGGGCCAGAAGATCGCAACCGGCCTGCTGCTCGTCGGCTTGTGCGTGGTTCTTGCCTACGCATTCCGGGAACACAGTTTCGCGAAACAGATTGCCGCCAGCCGGGACGAATTAACCGCTGCGCTGAATCAGGAGCGTGGCCAAGTGGAGACCCTGACCCAGAAACTCAATGCCGCGGAATCTGTGCCTGCGGCGGTGCCTCAAGCAGCACTGAGTTCACAAACGGAGGCACAAGTTCCCATCACCGAGTCAAAGAGAGTGCAACGCCATTCCGCAAGGCACGCAGCCGTTCTAAAAGCCCATCGTGCTGAAGATCCATGGCGCAAGGAGATTCAATCCGAGCTGACTGAACAGCAAAAGCAGTTGGCTGAACATCAGCAGCAGCTCCAGGAAACAAGGGAATCCGTCGCGAGAACCCGCACGGACCTGGAGAGTGATCTGAATTCGACGCGCGACGATCTGAACGGGTCGATCGCCAAAAACCATGAGGAACTCGTCGCGCTCGAAAAAAAAGGGGAACGCCATTACTCCGAATTCAACTTGCAGAAATCGAAGCAATTCCAGAAAGCAGGGCCGATCAGCATCTCGCTGCGGAAATCGAATGCCAAGCACGAGTACTGCGACCTCGTGATGATCGTGAATGATTCGGAAGTGAGCAAGAAGCACGTTGACCTGTACGAGCCGGTTCTGTTCTATCCCGAAGGTTTTTCGCAGCCCCTGGAAGTCGTGATCAACCGTATCGGCAAGGATGCCGCCCGCGGTTATATCAGCGAGCCGAAATACAAGCCATCTGAACTGGCAGCAAGCGCTTCGTCCTCACCGGGAACGGGACCTGCGTCTGCGGATCAGACTGTGCACAGCTCCTCCGCGGAAGCGGCGACGCTGAAACGCAGGGCTGAACCACAAGAATGATACATCGTAGGAGTCTCAACCAGGAGCCGACGATGGGAATAGGAGCTCTGGCTGGGGGTGGGATCGGATTGGCACTCGGCGCCATCATGGGCGGCTGGGGGGCTTACGCCACCCACAAGCTCTGGCACTGGCTCAAGTGGACAAGTGACCACTGGCGAGGCAACGTCTGCTGCGGGTTGACCGTCAGTAATCACGGCCCCTCGTAAGACGGTCGCGCATCTCAGAAAGCTTGGCCACCACTTGGATGAGAGGTTTTTCTTGCACGAAGTGAGTAGCGCGGACCTGTCTTTTAGGTCCGCGGCTTTTGAGTGTGGTCAACGAGAGAAGCCACGGACCTTCGCAGAACGATGTCTCCGCCACCCGCCCCAACCGGTCAGACGCCCTTATCCGTCCTCTCTGAGCAGGCGAAAGTACTCGCCCCTAGAGATCCCGGCTGTCTTCAGATTGTTCCTGATGATGGAGACAGGGACCTCTTGGTAAGTGGGAATGACGATGGGCCTGAGAATCCCTGCCTTGACATACGAGCGGTGACTGCCTTCCTGCCGCGCAAACCGAAACCCCGCCGCGAGAAAGACCTTTTCGAGGGCTTGCCAGCGAACCGGCGTTATTCGGGGCATATTCAGACGGGAACTGCGGTGGAGTGCTTTTCAGTCGCCACCCAGGAGGGACTGATCCATTCTCCGCCTTGCCGTTCATACCCAGCTTCGTAGAGAATCTCTTCCAGAGAGCCCTCGTCCGCTGCCGTCACGAGAAAGACGTGTACGGCCTCGTCGAGAGCCGCACGAGCTTCCTCCGGCGTTCGCCCGCTGCTCATGACATCAAGCGGCATGGCGTGGGCGACAAACTGCTCCCCTTCGCTCCAGATCTGAACTGTGTAGTCGATCTTCATCGGCTTCATCATACCACCTGCGGATTACCCACGCCACCGGACGGTTTCCGGTCCGCGGTTTTTCTTGCACGAATTGAGTAGCGTGGACCTGTTGTTTAGGTCCGCGGCTTTTGAGTGTGGTTGACGACAGAAGCCCCAGAGTCTTTGAGAACTGAGACTTTGCGCGACATTGCCCTTAGCGCCGGTGCTTCTTCAGTTGTTCCTCGCGCCCGAGATCCATGATTCGTTCTGTCAGTCGATGGACTCCCGTTGAGGGGTTTCCCCCTGGGCGGCCTTGGTTGTGCTGCCAATCGTCCAGGGCCACGGCTCTGCCAACAGCTTCTTGGTGGTGAGGAAAGACTGCCTCGAAGGGCACTTCCTTGTCAAATCCCGGCATGTGGCCTCGGCAGGCAGATTGAACCTGGTGGCGTTCTATGTGTGATCGTTGATCTTGAAAGTGCAGCAACAACCAAAGCTCGAAACACGGATTCGATATGGCCAGGTTGATCTTATTTGCACCTGCCTTCTGCTTTGCGTCGGGTATGTGTTCGTGCGCGTTCACATCAAATACGCACCAGACCTCGTCGTACTTGAGATTGTCGTCCTTCTCTCTGCGAGCTTTGCGCTCCGCCTCTTGCTTCTTCTCGACAGCGTAGTCAACAAGCGTTTTGGGATTCGATCCACTAGGCACGACTTCGATGTGCACGAGTCGAATTCGCAGCTCACCCTTCAGACCACTCAGGTAGCTTGGCTCGGTGACTTCACCCTCGCAGCAGACAAGCACACGAGGGCGAGGCAGGGCAGTCCACTTGCGACGCCGCAGGTCGTCACGTCTCCGTGGCATCAGCTCTCAGCCTCGTCTTTCTGGATATGAGCCAAGAAATCCATTGAGCCGATAAACGGTACTGCACCGTACCGTCCCTGCAAATATCCTCGTTCAAGGTTTTCGTTCTTTCGGGGTTTGAAATCCGTCAACGGATACAGGTGGGTGCCACCCTCAGCGTCCTTTTCGGTGAACCATATCTGGTCACGCCTCAACGAGGCTTTGTCGAGGATGTTGGTATCGTGGGTGGTGAAGACAATCTGCGCCCCTCGAGGATTCAGCTTGGGGTCGTTGAAAAGACGGACAACTTCCAGGGCTAGCAACGGATGTAAGCTGGCGTCTAGCTCGTCAACAAAGATTGTTCCACCTGAGTTGGTGGCCCTGAGCACTGGCCCTAAGAGTCCAAAAAATGCTAGGGTACCCTCGGACTCGTCATGCTCTCGAAGCGTTACTCCCTCCTGCACTGCGCCCTTATGAATGAGAGCCACGATGTGTCTCTTATCTGGAACGTCTATGTCTCTCTTCTTGAGTATCGCGAAGAGATTCTGCAGCCACTCGTCAAGCTCCTTATCTGATGCGCCACCTTGTGCATCCTCCCCTTCGGGTGTGCGCGCGAACACATCCATCTCACGAACAACTAGCCCAACGACCCCGAGGTCCGCAACCCGAAGGATATTCAGCAAAGAGGATTTCACAGTTTCATCCTGGCACATTTCGGCGGTCTCTTCCTCTAAAGGTTCTCGCTCTTTCGGGACGTAGGAAAAATGCTCGGCAAACCATTTGTAAACAGGCAGGAGAGCTTCATGGTTGTTTTGCGCGGCAGCCGAAAGGAAAAGGCTGTTTGGTCGTGTAAGGCGCTCAATGGCACTATTATCGCCACCCAGCTTATTGCCAAAGGTGAACGTTTTCCCTTCACGCTTGAACCACATCTGTTTCCTGATCGGCTTACTGCCAGCGGGGTACGCGTCGAGCCACTCCTCAAGAATCTCTCTATCATTTAGTGTGAATCCGTAACGAAACCGCACACCGTCGAGCAGCAGGTCCACTTCGAATGAGGAAGGATCGAGCTTCGATTTTGGATCGAGAAGAAACGGTTCGCGGGGAATCGGCCCCTCGGGCGCCCAGCGCCTCTGAGAGTTCCGCACAGCCCTGCTCATGTAGGCAAGCGCCTTGATAACATTGCTCTTTCCGGAGGCGTTAGCGCCGTAAATCGCCGCCGCGCGCACGAGCCCGAGGTCCAGCCCCTCGACCAGCGTCACCGCTTCCGGCGGTCCTTTAAGGGAACTCGCCACCAGAGAAAGCTCCTGCTCCTCCTTGAGCGACCGAAAGTTGCGGACGCGGAATCTGATCAACACGGCGCACCCCAATCTCTAGCGAAAGTATTATTCACAATCCTTTTCAGGTATATTTTTGCGCAACTTTGTCGTAAATACAATCTAAAAGTATGAATTATACCATTTTCGAGAGGGCGCAGAAATAGACCTGAGTGCCTGCAGCAGCCGGCAGCGCACGGTTTCGCTTCCAAGAAACTCTTGACAAGCTATGCTTAATATGCTAGCCTAGAATGTGACGTTGAGCGGCTCTGCCATGAACGTAGAAACCTCACGGATGACTCCCCTACCCTTTCTCCAACCCGACGTTATGTCATTGCCTGCCCTCCCCAGGACGATCGCAGTAACTTCAAAAAGTGACGGAACGATTCGGGAATATCTATGAAAACAAAGGATCGCTGTGGAAAACTCGGGGGCAAAGCGGGAATGTCTATGAAAACACAGGTACTTAGCTGTTTAAGGCGGGAATGTTATTGAAAACAAAGGAGCTAGGTGGTATGTCACAGGTGGGAGGCGGGGAAAACCTCTCTCCCACATACCACCTGCTACCCACCACAAACGGGTAGGTGGCAGGTAGGGAAGAGCTCGCACCGATGTGGCCCATCAATTCTGACTTCGGAGTTCTGCTTTCTACTTGTGCCACTCCGCCCCGAGATAAACGGAAAGCGCGATCCAGAGTTTTTCCGGAGCGCGCAGGCGCACTCGCTTGCCAAACACGTTGTAACGCCGCTTTTGAATTCGCCCCAAAATGCGCCAGTAAGTCGCCGCCATGATTTCCGCCGCGACCATGGAGCGGCGGTCCTGCGGCAAAAGGAGCTGGCGTGCCACGCTAAAGAAATGACGGGCGCGGTCACCTTCGAGCTGCATCAGCTCAATGAATGAGTCGTTGCAGGCCCCTGACAACAGTTCGCCGGGACGCACACCAAATTGCTCCAGGTCCTCCCGCGGCAGGTAAACGCGACCGCGCTGCGCGTCGCTCTGGATATCTCGCAGGATGTTGACGAGTTGCATGGCTATGCCGAGATTCACGGCGTAATCGCGTGTGCGGGGGTTCGTGTAACCAAAGATTTCAATGGCAATCAGTCCGATCGTGGAAGCGACGCGATAACAGTAAAGCGAAAGGTCGTCAAACGTCTCGTACCGCGCGCCGTTCAAATCCATTTCCAGGCCCAGGATGAGGTCCTCGAAGGGTTGCCGTGGGATCTTGAATTCCCGAATGCTCTCGGCAAGGGCGGCCAGTTCGGGGTCTAGAGAAGCCGCGCCCGGCTCAGCGTAGCAAGCGTCGAGCGCCTTGCGATAACGCACCATCTGGCGCCCCGCTTCATCCGGCGCGAGGCCGCTGTCCACAAGGTCATCACCTCGGCGCGCGAAAGCATAAACCGCCTCGATGGCGCGCCGCTTCTGAGGCGGGAGGAACACAAAGGAATAGTAGAAATTGGTGAGGCGCAGCGTGGCGAAGCGGAAGTCTTTCACAGAAGCGCTCATGGCGGGCCTGCGAGGGTGGGGGCGTGCTCACCCCTTCCTACCCAGAGAGAGTATCGAGCGCGGAAATAAAGACGCACAAAGTCCAGCTTGCTCAGCGATGGCCTGCGCCGGAAAACATCATAGCCTACCGACTCAATTTTGCGCAGCACGCTCATGCCGCCGAGCCAAGTGAGGCGAAGCTGGACGCGCAATTGCGGCGCGACTCTCTCCGGCAGCGCCTTGCCTTGCTCAAAAGACTGGCGGGTGCGCATTATTTCAAACTTTAGCAATTCACGCCAGCGGTCGTCCACGCGTCCGGCGCGCAGGTCATCCAATGTGTAATGGAAGCGTTCAAGGTCTTCCAGGGGCAGGTAAATCCGGTCGCGCTCGAGGTCCCGAGCGACGTCCTGCCAGAAGTTGGTGAGCTGAAGCGCTGTACAGAGGCAGTCCGAAAGCGCAAAGAGTTCCGGGTCGCGATGGCCGAACAGTTCGAGAACCAGCCGCCCGACGGGGTTGGCCGAGCAGGCGCAATAGGCGAGCAAGGAGGAGAAATCCCGGTGGCAATTCACGCCGACGTCCGACTCAAAGGCGCGCAGCAGGTTCTCAAAATTCTCGAAAGAAAGGATGAATCGCCGCACCGAATCGCGAAGCGCCAGGAAAACCGGATGATGGACTTTTCCGGAGTAGCACTCACGGAGCATCTCACGCCATGCAGCGATTTCCTCGAGTCTGCCCTCGACTCCCGGCTCATCGGCAACGTCGTCCGCGTATCGGGCAAAGGCATAGATGGCTGCCAGCGCATCACGCTTGTCGCGAGGAACAAGGTGCGACGCGACCGGAAAGTTCTCATAGTGGCGGCGCGCCAGGCGCCGGCACTCCGCATAGGCAGCCCGAATTCTTGGGTCGGAATAATACATGCCGGACTTCGTTTGCCATCGCAGGGCTTCAGGGAATAGGGCGAAATAGGAAGCAACCGGACGGCAAACTCACGTAGCGACGGGTCAGGCCCCTGTGGTCAGAGGACAGCGCGGTCTCTATGCCGCTTACCCCGTTTCAGCCTTGCGTCGCCGGATGAAGGTTGGCACTTCGTAGTCATCCTTGGGGATTTCCGTGCTCATCTCCGACGGCCCCTGCTCCACGGGAAGCTTTTCCTTCCTTGCGAGCGCCGTCCTAACGCTTTGCTGCGCGGTGCGGATGGCAAGCGAGGGACCGGTCAATGGCTTGAGGCCCAATCTCTCGGATTTGATCCCCGTGGCGATGACCGTGACCTTCACCGCATCACCCATGGACTCATCGAGAACGGCGCCGAAAATGATATTGGCGTTCTCAGCCGCTATCTTCTGCACAATGCTGGACGCTTCGTGAACTTCATGCAGGGTGAGCTTGCTGGATCCAGTGATATTCAGCAGGATGCCCTGGGCGCCGTTGATGGTAGCATCTTCGAGCAGCGGGCTGGAAATGGCGCGATTGGTGGCTTCGACGGCGCGGTTCTCTCCCTCGGCCACGGCGGTTCCCATGACCGCGTAGCCCATTCCCTCCATTATCGTCTTGATGTCAGCGAAGTCGCGGTTAATTATTCCCGTGATGGTAATGATATCGGAAATACCCTGAACACCCTGGCGCAGGATATCGTCGGCGATTCTGAACGCTTCGAAGAAGCTGGTCCCCTTATCCACAAACTGCATCAGACGTTCGTTGGGAATGCAAATGACGGTATCCACACTCTGGCTCAACTCCTGCAATCCCTGTTCGGCCTGCATCATTCGCCGCTTGCCTTCAAAGGCGAAGGGCTTGGTCACCACGCCCACCGTGAGGGCGTGAAGCTCGCGCGCCAGGCTGGCAACAATAGGTGCGCCTCCGCTCCCGGTTCCCCCGCCCAGCCCTGCGGTGACGAACACCATGTCGGCGCCCTCCAGCGCATCGATGACCTTATCCGTATCCTCGAGTGCTGCGCGCCGGCCGATTTCAGGGTTGGCGCCCGCTCCCAGCCCTTTGGTGAGCTTGGCGCCCAATTGGATTTTCACCGGCGCATTCGAGGCGTGAAGGGCCTGCGCGTCAGTATTGGCCACGAGGAAGTCCACGCCCGTCACCCCGGCGGCAATCATGCGGTTCACGGCGTTTCCGCCGCCACCCCCCACACCAATTACCCTGATTTTGGCGCCCGCGCGAAGCTCATCGGAAAAATCCACCCGCAGGCTGTCGTTGGTTTCTTCAATCGCCATGTTGACTCCCCTCTTAGGTGTTGTCACGGGACAACCGTTCCATTATCGAGTCGGAGCCCCCACCCCCAGGCCCTCTCCCCAAGGGAGGGGAGAGTTGATTCGATTTCTATTGCCCTCGGTCCGTCAGCCGACGGACGGGTAAGGGGGTTGTTCAGCGACCAACGTAATGGTTATTTCGCGACGACTCCTTAGTCGTAATACCAGCGGTACGGTGATCACCTGTTACGCCGCGCCGCCCTTACCTTGCAAAGCTCGCCACAATTTGGCCATAAGTCCTTTTTCCTTCGAGTCCTGAAGCAAGCGGCGACGATTGCCGTAGACAACCAAGCCAACCAGAGTTGCATACTCCGGCCCGGCAAGGTTTTCATCCATGTTCTCGAGTCCCGTGCAACGACCCAGGCGCACGGGGAGGCCGAGAGTTTGCTCCGCCAGCGGCAGCAAACCGCCCTGTTCTGCCCCCCCGCCGACCAAAATCAACCCCGCACCCAGTTGCCTAATTTGGCCGGAGCGCTCCAACTCGTCGTGGATCAATTCCAGCAGTTCGATGGTGCGAGGCTGGATGATCTCGTCAAGTATGGCGTAGCTTACAACTCGTGCTGGACGCTCCCCCACGCTCGGCACCTCCAGGAGGCCGCCGGGAGTGTCATCGGACTCGCGCTCAGCCCAGGATCTCTTGACTCTCTCAGCTTCAGGAATCGTGGTGCGCAGGCCCACGGCGATGTCGTTGGTAAAATGTTCGCCGCCCACCGGGATGGAAGCGGTGTGTCGGACGCTGCCCTGCGAGTATACGATCATGTCGGTTGACCCGCCCCCAATGTCTACCAGAGCCACGCCCAATTCCCGCTCGTCCGCCGTCAGGCAAGCGGCGGCGGAAGCGAAGGGTTCGTAGACTGTGTCGAGTACCTTTATTCCGGCCAGGTTCGCCGCCGTAACCACGTTTCTCAGGGCCGTGGACGAGCCGGTAATCAGGTGCACGTTGGCTTCAAGCCGCGCCCCGCTCATCCCCACTGGGTTGCGAATCCCCTCCTGGGAATCCAGCACGTAATCCTGCGGTTCCGGATATACGATTTCGCGGTCCTGCGGCAGGGTGACGCCGCGGGCAGCCTGGAGGACTTTGAGAATATCGTCCGGCGTGACAGCCCCAGTAGCGCCTGGCGTTTTTCCCAACCCCACCGCGCCTCGGGAGTTCACCCCTTTAATGTGCGTGCCCGCTACCCCCACGTAAGCGGATGCGATTGAAATCCCCGCAGCGGTTTCAGCAGCTTCCACTGCCTTCTTGAGGGCCAACACGGTGAGATCGAGGTTGACAATGACGCTCTTCCGCCAACCCTTTGACTCCGCCACTCCGAAGCCGGCCACCTGGAGTTTTCCGCCCTCGCCCGGTTGGCACACGAGTGCGCACGTTTTGGTACTCCCCAAATCCAAGCCCACAATGAATTGGTCTTTATGTGCCAATGGTCCCTATTCCTTTAAAGTTTGCGATGCCTCGGCGCCTCCCGCTGGGGGAGGCTGAGTTCGACCCTGCGGGTTAACCACCACCTGATTACGATAACGCAAATCCACAGAATCAAGCGGCGCGTTCGACTTGCGTAACTCGGGGAGCAGCGCCAGGAAGGTATGAAAATGCTCCAGAAAATTCTCGTGCCCGAAGTGGACCTGGAGGGTTTCACGGCCTTGGACAAGCAGGGCTTTGAGATCATCGCCATCCGCGACGTCCGCTTCCGAAACCATCCATCCGGAGTGGGAGATCTCCTCTCCGAGTTGCCGCATGAAGTCCTGGTAAAGGGCAATCCGGGTCCGGCACTCGTCCAAACTCGCGATTGAGTCCAGGCCGGTGATTACAGGGAGGTCGAAGGAGGCGTTTTCCGGCTTATCCAGCAGAACTCCATCGCTATCCACCAGGCTCACATGACCGCCTGCATTGGTGAAGGCCACCGGAGTCCTTTCAAGGACATGCACTACCAAGCGATTGGGAAGGATTCGCGTCAAGGTTGCACTTCGCACCCAGGCAATCGCTTCCACTTGCTTCCGCTCCGCTTCCAGAGAAAGGCGAAAAACCTTTATGGGAGGACCGCTGCCGGCGTGCAGAGGCAATCCCAGTGCGTTGGCAACTTCCTCGCGGGAAACAAACTGATTTCCGGTCACCTGAACATCGTCAGCGGAGCGCAATTCGAACCGTGGCGACGACAGGGCGAAGGTTGTCAGGTAATAGCTCGCGATTCCCACGGGCGCCACAACTGCCGTGAAAAAAAGTACCCAACGCCAACCCCACGAGGGACGGTGGCGCCGAACCGCCACGGCTCTCTGTCGCCGAAGGTAGGGGGATTCCCCCTCCCCGTCTAACTCCTCGGGGGATAGCGCCTTTCCTTCTTCTGCCCACTGACTGTCCATTTGACCCAACCCTCGCAAAGCGCGGGGAGAGAACTCTCATCCGCCCTGCCAAACGACCAACGTCGCGCCGCTATTATCCCTTCCAGACAATGACTTCCTCGTCAAGCTCCAGCCCATACGCCTTAAGGACTCGCGCGCGGATAAAGTCCATCAATTTCAGAATATCCGCAGCCGTGGCGTGGTCACGATTGACAATGAAATTCGCGTGCCGTTCTGAGATCACCGCCCCGCCCACCCGTGTTCCTTTCAGTCCAAGCTCGTCAATCATCTTTCCCGTGGAACGGCCGGGCGGATTCTTGAAGATGCAGCCCGCGCTTCTTTCCTGAATGGGTTGTGAGGCACGGCGTTTCCAGTTGCATTGCTTGATGCGCTCCAGAATTACAGCATAGGGACAGTCCAGCAACTCGAGCGTGACGGCGAGCATGACGCCGTCCGGAGAGAAGCTGGTGTGGCGGTACTCAAACCGGACCTTCTCCGTTTTCACGGTCTCGATCAGCCCCGTGGCGCCGTGAAACACCGTGAGGGCGCGCACCACGTCCCCCATCTCAGTTCCGTACGCTCCTGCGTTCATGCGCAGGGCTCCGCCCACCGTCCCCGGCACGCCAATCAGGCCTTCCATCCCTCCCAGGTTCCGCTTGGCGCATTCAAGAATCGCGGTGCCCAGGTTTGCCGCCGCAGGCACTTCGGCACGGTTTCCTGCAAACGCCATAGCCTCGCCGCGTGCCAGTTGAAGCAGGACCTCCGGCAATCCTTGGTCAGCCACCAGCAGGTTCGAGCCACCGCCCAAAATCCGCCATGGCACACCGTGCCCGTGCAGATACGCCGCGAGTTCCGGCAAGCGGCGGGCATCGTACACCCGGATGATATCAGCCGGGCCGCCCACCCTCAGAGAAGTGTGCTGGCTCATCCGCTCCCCGGGAAGCCATTCCATCCCAAAGGCTGCCATTTGCTCCGAGATTCCGGATTGTCGCGCCAACAATGACATCAGCCTTGAACCGCTCCTAGTCGCACCGAGCGCCCCCGGATCGCCTCCGCCAGGGTATCGCCGATTCTCCCCACGCTTCCGGCGCCAACCGTCAGAATCATATCGGCGGATCGCAAATCTTCCAGAACTCCCTGAATGACGGCCTGTTCCGAAGGCGCGTATCGAGCACGTTCGAAACCCAGCTCGGCCATACGCTCCACCAGTCGCTGAGACGTGACGCCCGGAATAGGCTTCTCACTAGCCGGGTAAATGTCCAGCACGTAGACCCGGTCCGCAGCCTGGAAGGAATGCGCAAAGTCATCCATCAGGAACAGAGTACGCGTATAACGATGGGGTTGGAAGATGGCGATGACTCGTTTGGCGCCCCAGAGGCGAGCCGCTTCAAGCGTGGCGCGGATTTCCGTGGGATGATGCCCATAGTCATCCACTATCGTTATACCCTCGAATTCACCTTTGATCTGGAATCGGCGGTCTACGCCCTGGAAGCAGTCCAGGCCCCTGCGGATTTGCTCGGCGCTCAAGTCAAGCTCCAAACCTACGGCGACCGCCGCCAAGGCATTCTGCACGTTGTGCCGTCCCGGAACATGGATGTCAAAGCTCCCCACATGCTTCGCTCTTGCCTCAACTTCGAAGCATGAGCCTTGCGGCTGGAGCCGGATTGAACTGCCCTGCACATCGGCGCCGGGATCAAGACCGTAAGTAACCACGCGACGCCGAAGCTGCGGGAAAAGTTCCCGGAATCGCCCTCCCCAGGGGGCATCAGCACAGGCCACCACCGCACCATAAAACGGGACCTTGTTCACGAAGGAGAGAAAGGCGGAAACTATTTCGTCTAGGTCACGGTAATGGTCCAGGTGCTCGCGGTCAATATTAGTAACCACTGCAATGGAGGGCAAAAGGTAGAGGAATGAGCGGTCACTTTCGTCGGCCTCGACCACCATCAGTTCACCCTTGCCCAGCCGGGCGCTGGAGGCGAAAACGTCCAACCGCCCGCCAATGACAGCCGTGGGATCAAGTCCGGCTTGCGTCAGCATCACCGCAATCATCGAGGTGACAGTCGTTTTGCCGTGCGCCCCGGCCACCGCCACGCAGAATTTCAAGCGCATCAACTCGGCGAGCATTTCGGCCCGGGGAATAACGGGGATTTGCAGACGCTGGGCCTCCTGCACCTCGAGGTTATCAGGTGGAATCGCAGAAGAAATTACCACCACTTGGGCATCCCGGAGATTGCTCGCCGCGTGGCCTTCGAAAACTCGCGCTCCCAGCTTTGCCAGCCGCTCCGTGACGGGCGTCGCCTTGAGGTCAGACCCTGAAACCGTAAACCCGAGGTTGAGTAAAACCTCGGCGATGCCGCTCATGCCGATGCCGCCGATGCCTACGAAGTGTATTCTCCGAATCTTGCCTAGCATGGGTGAACAACCATTTCCTCGACCAAGTCAGCGATATGCGCCGCCGCCTCTGGACGCGCCAGACCCTTCGCGGCCCGCTCCATCCGAATCAGCCTCGGGGGGTCACTGAGCAGCTCATGGATTTCTCCCATCAGTCGCTCCGGCGTCAGCTCCGCCTGAAGAATCACGCGGGCTGCGCCAGCGCGTTCCAAAGCCCGGGCATTTGCCAGTTGGTGCTGGTCCGTGGCAGCCGGAAATGGTATCAGGAGCGCAGCCCGCCCCGCTGCGGCGTATTCGGCAACCGCGGTTGCGCCGGCTCGCGAAACCACCAGATCGGCCTGCGCCAACGCCCCTGGCATGTCCTCAATGAAAGCCTGGACCTGAGCCGTTACGCCCTGTTCCAGAAAAGCCTCACGCACTGCATTATAGTCCCTTTCCCCCGTTTGGTGGACCACCTTGAGCCCTCCCGATTCGCGCCTCAAGAGCGGCGCACATTGGGTCATTAGCTCGTTGATGGCTTTCGACCCCTGACTACCACCTACGATCAGGACCGTGAAGGGCGCCGCGTGTCTTTTCGTCGGGATCCTGTGGAACGCCGCCCGAACCGGAAGGCCCGTGACGCGAGCCTTCTCGCCGTAGAAGCGCGCTGCCTGCTCGAAGCCAACTGCCGCCAAACGGACAACCGGGGCCAGGGCGCGGTTGGTAAAACCTGGCAATGCATTGGGCTCAATCAGCAGAGTCGGAATATCCTGGAGGGCAGCTTCCACCATCACAGGGCCTGCCAAATACCCGCCGACACCGACCACCACCTGGGGCTGAAAATCGCGCAACACCCTAGCCGTTGCCACCGCCGTTCGGGGAAGCAGCATCAAGTTTCGCACGCTGCGAAACCCACTCATACCCTTAAGCCCCGCGGCGTTGATGGTGCGCAGTGGAAAGCCGGCCCCCGGAATTAAACGGGCTTCCAGGGGCCTCTTCGTGCCGAGAAACTCGATAAGGTATTTCGTTCCGGAGTGCTCAAGGCGCGCTCCGCGAGCGCGCAGTTCCTCCGCGACAGCCAGTGCCGGAAAGATGTGACCTCCCGTTCCCCCTCCAACCATCAGAAATCGCAAACGAGACTGGAACTGCTCAAAACTCAGGGGGACGCCAGGCTCGTGGCCCGACGATTCCACGCCGCATTTCCCGCCTTGAGTCTCGACGGCCTTGACGACCAGGGCCATGACCCCCCAACCTACCCGTCCTCTTGTGAAATGTTGAGGAGGATGCCCACCGCAGCCAGCGTGACGAAAAGTGACGACCCACCGTAACTTATTAGCGGCAACGGTATACCCTTGGTAGGGAGCAGGCCGAGCACCACGCTCATGTTCACAAGAGCTTGTCCGACCACCATAACCGTCAGGCCAATGGCCAACAACCGGCCAAACTCGCACGTGCAACCGGCACTTGCCCGCCACCCTCGCCAGAGGATGATTCCAAAAGCCACTACAAGCGCGATCGCCCCGATGAAGCCCAACTCCTCACTCACGACTGCAAAAATGAAGTCGGTCTGGGGCTCTGGAAGATAGAAGAGCTTCTGTTTCCCCTCCATCAACCCCACTCCAGTAATTCCCCCCGTGCCGACTGCAATAAAGGACTGAATGATCTGAAACCCTTTTCCAAGAGGGTCGGCATAAGGGTTCAGATAGGCCAGCACACGGTTGTAGCGGTAGGTAGCATGGAAGACCAGCCAGTAGACCACAGGAACCGCCGCCAGAGCCGGGGTGGCAAAATACCTCAGGCGAAGCCCCGCTACGAATAGCATCGCCGCAACGATCAAGGCAATGGCCAGGGCGGTTCCGAAGTCCGGTTCCGCCATCACCAGCGCCGCAGTCGCCCCGGCGGTCAGGCCAACAGGAAGCAGGGTATGCTTCACATCGTTTACTTCGCCCCGCCGCTGCTCAAGGAAATAGGCAAGGAATACGACCAGGATGATCTTGGAAAATTCGGAAGGCTGCAAGCTGGCAGATCCCAAATGCAGCCAGCGGCGAGTGTGGTGGCTGCGGTCTGCAAACAAAACAACCACCAGCAATGTCAACTGCAAGGCCAACGCCGGAAAAACCACCACAGGGCTGGCGAGACGACGGTAGTCCAAATACATCATCACGACCAGGGCAACAAGCCCCGCCCCAGCCCATGCCAACTGGCGAACTAGAAAGTAACTGCTACTGCCAAACCTCTCGGCGGCCATCACCGCCGAGGCGCTGAAGATCATGAGGGCTCCGAAAAGCGTCAATGCCACGACGGTGCCGAACAGAGTTTTGTCGGATTGAAGTCGCTTTGCCATGCTCTGTTAATCCGTTCCGGGTAGTCGGGGCTGAGAAGGCGAATCAGGGGCCGCCGACTTCGGCTTCCTCCTATCCGTTATCGCGGGGCTGCGTTCTGAAGGGCTGGACACGTCTTTCGAGCCCCCCTCTGCGAAATTGCGGCCCGCTGATCCCCTGGCGGCAACACCTTTCTCTTCTGCTCTCGCCTCGTACGGCAACTGAACGTCGTCCGTCCTTTCAGGTGTACGGGGCGCTTGGGGTTGACTCGTTTCGGGTTCGGCAGAGTAATCCTGTGCCGGCTCAATTTCTGCCGGGGGAAGTTCTTCGGCGATGATTTCGTAAACGAGGGTCGGCTCGTGGGGCCGGTCTTCTGTTGCGGAACCGGTGGTTACGCCGCGCTTCGACTCCCTATCGACAGCCTCGGCAACTTGATTGAGCACCTCTTCAACTTCTGGTGCTAATGTCTCTGCCGGAGGTTCGGGACTCGCCTCGGGCCTCTCTTCGGATGAACCCGAGAGTGATTCAGCCTGAAACTGTCCGGAGACATCTAACCCAACGCTCGCAGTTTCCTTAAAGAAATTCCCCGACTCGGCAGCTTTGTCTGGAAGGGGTTCCGGTGAGGCTTCCTGCGACCAAACCTGCGACGCTGGCGGAGGTGTGGCGGCCAAGGCCAGACTCCCAGGCGCCCCAGTCTCCACTTGACCTTCAGGCTTCCATTTCCATTCCACCGATCCTGATTCAACATCTTGCGCCAGCCGCTCCACCACCTCCTTAAACACGCGGCCACGATGCTCATAATCCTGGAACTGATCAAAGCTCGAACAAGCCGGAGCGAGGAGCACCACATCACCAGGACGGGCACACTGGAACGCTTCCAGCACGGCGTTTTCGAGGTTGCCCGCGCGAATCAATTCCACTGCGCCCGAGAGCTCCTGCGCGATGCGATCCGCCGCCGCACCGATGAGGAGAACCTCGCGGACCCTGTCCTTCAATAGGGGCCGCAGAGGCGCGTATGGAGCACCCTTGTCCTTTCCCCCCAGAATGAGATGAACACCATGCTCGAAGGCCTCCAACGACTTTACCGTGGCATCCACGCTGGTGGCTTTGGAATTGTTATAAAACTCCACCCCACATAGGCTTCGAACATACTCGAGCCGGTGCTCGACGCCTTTAAATTCCCGCACCGCGCTACGCACGGCGTCGAAGTCCGCCCCCAGCACGCAGGCCGCAGCCGCAGCCCCCAAAACGTCTTCCAGATTGAAACCACCCCGAAGGCGCACCTCCCGTGTCTCCAGAAGCACTCGCTCCAGGTGCCCCATGCGGTACACCACATTCCCATTTGAAACAAAGAGGCCGCAGGGAATTTGCTGTAACCGGCTGAAGAACACCTTGTGGCCTGCCAAGGCGGGACTGAGGCCACGCACCCAAGGGTCATCAGCATTCAGGATGGCATAATCTTCCGCCCGCTGGTTGCGGAAGATCTGCCTTTTTGCCTGGGCATAGGCCTCGAAGGAAGGGTGGCGGTCCAGGTGGTTCGGTGAAATGTTCAGCAAGACAGCCACGTGGGGACGAAAATCGCGAATGGCTTCCAACTGAAAACTACTCAACTCGCTGACTATGATCGAACCCGTTGTGACCCGATCCACTGCGGAGCTCAGAGGAACACCAATATTCCCGCCGACAAAAGTCGGGAAGCCGGATGCCTCGAGCATTTTGCCCAGAAGAGTTGTAGTGGTGGTCTTGCCGTTAGAACCGGTAACACCCACAATTGGATCGCTCAAGTACCAGCTCGCAACTTCAATCTCAGGCACAACAGGAATGCCGCGCGCGCGAGTTGCCTGCAGTTGAGGCAAGTCCCACGGCACCCCGGGGCTGACCACCACGAGATCGTGAGCGAGAAAGACTTCGGTACGCTGCGACCCAAGCTGCACGCCAATCTTTTGTGCCAGAAGTTCCGGCAGGAGGGGTGAGAACGCAGCAGGAGGTTTGGTATCGGTCACCGTCACGACCGCGCCATGCCGTTGTAGGCAGAGTGCTACCGCGTGCCCGCTCCTCCCTAGGCCGACAACGAGCACGCGCTTCCTGCGTACATCATTCATGCGATCCCCCAGGGCAGCGACCGGCCAATCTTGCGAGAGATTGGTCTTGTCCGTGGTCAGTGGTCCGTTGTCCGTAGCACATGTAAATTGGAAAAGGATCCGCCATCATAAGTTTGGTCTTGCATCAGCGTAAGACCGCGTTCTCCACGGCATCGCGACTGACAACGGACAACTGACGACGGACAACAAACAGCATTATCTCAGCTTTAACGTCGAAAGCGCCAAGAGTGCAAAAACCAGCGCCGCGATCCAGAAGCGCGCAATGACCTTGGACTCCTTCCACCCCTCCAATTCAAAGTGGTGATGAATCGGGGCCATTCTGAACACCCGCTTGTCCCGGAGCTTGAACGACACCACCTGGATAATCACGGAAATCGCCTCGATCACGAAGACGCCGCCAATAAACGGCAATAGGAGCTCCTGTTTGATGATCACCGCAACCGCTGCGATCGCGCCGCCGAGTGCCAGCGAACCGACGTCGCCCATGAAGATCTCTGCCGGATAAGCGTTGTACCAGAGGAATCCGAGACTGGACCCCACCATCGATCCGCAAAAGATGGTCAGCTCACCCACGCGCGGCAGGTGCTCCAAGTCCAGATACTCGGAGAGAACTGCATGGCCGGTGACATAGGTCAGGACCGTCAATGCTGAGGCGGCAACGACGACACAACCGATGGCCAGCCCATCCAATCCGTCGGTAAGGTTGACCGCGTTCGAGCAGCCCACAAGAATCAGGACTACAAAGAGCAGGAAAGGCAAAAAGGCGAAAGGGTAAGTCCATACTCGGGAAAGAAAACCGTGGATCAAAAAATCAGGCCGGAAGCGCTTGAAGAAGGGGAACGTCAAGGTGGTCGAGTAAAGACCACGCGCCGAAAAGAAGATCAGCACAACACCAAAAACGAAGCTGACCAGAATCTGAAGCATGAACTTGGTCCGCCCGGTCAGGCCCAGATTCTTCCGCTGCCGAACCTTCTGGTAGTCGTCCCAAAATCCAATCCCTGCAAAAGCCGCCGCGACCCCTAGAACGAGCCAAACAAAAACATTTCCGAGGTCGGACCAGAGCAGGGTCGGAACGAAAATGCAAAGATTGATGAGCACCCCGCCCATGGTCGGAGTGCCCGCCTTCGACAGGTGGGACTTCGGCCCGTCTTCCCGGACGTACTGGCCGATCTGGAACTCCTTGAGCACCCGTATAAGCCAGTGACCAACGACCAAGGAGAGCAACAGCGCGGTCAGGCTCGCGTAAGCGGTTCGGAAAGTAATGTAGCGGAAGAGATTGAGGAAGTGAAACTGGTTATGGAACTTGACGTAAAGAAAATAGAACATGCATTTCCACTCAGGATACGGACTCCGAGTTCTGTTTTGATGCGGACACAGCCTTTGCCACAAGTTCGCACCGAAGCATCTCGGTTACTGTCTCCAAGTGAACCCCGCGCGACCCTTTCACCAGAACCACGTCTCCGGGTTCGAGCAGCGAACGGCAAAATTCTCCCGCCCCCCGCGCGTCGGGGAAGAAGCGGGTCTGTTGGAGCGGCAAACCCGCGGCCACCGCGCCTTCGACGAAAAATCTCGCATCGCCTTGAACCGCGATAAGCCAGGAAAGATCGTTCTCGGCACACTTGCGGCCAGTCTCTTCGTGCAACTGCGGGGACTGCGGCCCCAATTCGAGCATTTCGCCGGCCACCACAATCCGCCGGCGAGCACCAGGCCATGTCCGAAGCGTTTCGAGCATGCACGCCATGGCCTGAGGGTTGGAGTTATAGCAATCGTCGATGATCGTCACAGGCCCCGGCAGTGTATAGCTCTCCCCCCTTTGGGGCATATTCTGGAATTCCGCAAGACCTCTCCGCATTTCCAGGGGGGGAACATCGAAACTGGATGCAACGGCGATAGCGGCAAGCGCGTTCTGGACGTTGTGGCGGCCGGGAAGGGGAAGAAGAAAATCGGCATCCAGGTTCGGTCCGATGACTTGGAATTCGCTTCCGATCCCCTCTCCGCGCTTCACCCGCAGTGCTCGAAAATCTGCACCTCGCCCAAACCCAAATGTAACAACCTTCCCCTCAAATCCCTCCGCAAATCTTTGCACGTGGGGATCGTCATAGTTCAAGACTGCGGTGGGCGGTCCAGCGCGCCAAGAGATGTTGTCGACGAGCTCCCGCTTCGCCTTGGCGATGGACTCCACGGAATCAAAGAACTCCAAGTGAACCGGGGCCACGTTCGTCACCACGCCGGTCTCCGGCTCAGCGATCAGAGCCAAATGCGCAATCTCACCGGCGGCCGACATGGCAAGCTCCACCACCGCAATTTCGTGCTCCGGCTCGAGTCCTAACAGAGTTAAGGGCAGGCCGTAGCGGTTATTCAGGTTTCCGGCAGACTTATGCACGGAAAACCGAGGGGCCAGCAAAGCGGCGATCATCTCCTTCGTGGTGCTCTTTCCCGTGCTGCCTGTTACGCCTACGAGCGGACGTCCCCACTTGCGGCGTACGCACCGTCCCAGATGCTGGAGCGCCTCCAGCGGACTCTGTACTGAAAGGAGAATGGGCGTGAGCCCCGGCGGCGCTTGGTCAAAAAAAGCCTGCTCCACCACAGCGCCAGCAGCCCCACGCTCGATTGCCTGAGCAATGAATTGATGTCCGTCGAATCGTGGCCCGCGCATCGCGAAGAAGAGTTGCCCCGGCGTGATTGACCGGGAATCTATCGAGTATCCAGCCACCACCCGTTCCCGTGTACCGCATCGGGTATTAAGCAGTGTCGCTATGCGGCCCAATCGTAGTTCCATGAGTTCTTGAGGCCCTAGGCCATGTCCGCCGCTTGAGGAAAATGACTCTTCCCCGGCAGGCTCTATGTCATTCCGATCCCGCAGTTGCGGGATCGGAATGACATACTTCACTTCAGGCGCCTGGGCGATAGCCCATTTCACGTAATATCTTCCGGGCAACTTCACGATCGTCGAGAGGAATCGTCCGGTCCTTCAGTATCTGGTAAGTCTCATGTCCCTTTCCAGCTAAAACTACCACATCCCCTTCGCGCGCTTCCTCAACCGCCTTTCGGATTGCGGTTTCGCGGTCCACTTCTGCCCAATAGGGTTTCCCGGCCTTCTGCAAGCCCACCAGCGCGTCGCTCATGATGAGCAGCGGGTCTTCGCCGCGCGGATTATCCGAGGTAAGTACGGCAAGATCGCTCAAGGACCCGGCCGCTTCGCCCATCAAAGGCCGCTTCGCGCGGTCGCGTTCGCCACCGCAGCCGAAAACCACAATCAGCCTGTTGCGCGTGAGTTCGCGCGCCGTGCTCAGGACATTGCGCAAAGCGTCGTCGGTGTGCGCGTAATCCACTACCACCAGGAAGGGCTGGCCTTCGTCGATTCGCTCGAAGCGGCCCGGGACCGCTTTCAGATCTTTAAGCCCCTCTTCGATTTTTTCGAGCGGGATACCGTAGGCGATGGAGGCTGCGGTCGCCGCCAGGATGTTCGCCAGGTTGGCCCGACCCACAAGCGATGAGGCAAGCTGCACCTTGCCTGCCGGCGTTACTATCGTACCCTCCAGGCCATTGTGTCGGCGGTCGAGATGCTTCACCTTGACCTGGGCGTTAGAGTTCATGCCGTAGGTCAACCGATGGGGGCAGGGCACGTCCAGAAGTTTCCTGCCCCAAGGGTCGTCCAAATTAATGACCGCCCATTGCGGCGGAGGTGTTCCAAGCCCCTCAAAGAGACGACGCTTTGCCTCAAAATAGTGCTCGAAATCTTTGTGGTAATCCAAATGGTCGCGGGTCAAATTGGTGAAAACAGCGACCGAATAAGGGAGGCCCCAGACCCGTTCTTGCGCCAGGGCATGCGAGGAGACTTCCATCACCACAGCCGTGCCACCCGCATCGACGGTCTGAGCGAAGTAAGACCACAAATCAAGCGACTCCGGAGTCGTGTTGAGCGCCGGCAGGGCGCGGTCACCAACTCGGTACTCGATAGTTCCGAAGAGGCCGGTGCGGATTCCTGCGGCGCGCAAAATACTGTCCACCAGAAAGGCTGTCGTAGTCTTTCCGTTCGTCCCGGTGATTCCTATTAGCTGCAGGCGTAAATCAGGTTGGCCGAAGAAAACGCGTCCAGCCGTGGAGAGCGCCCGGCGAATCTGGGGGACTCGCACCCAGCGCGATGCCAGATCGCTGGGCGGTAGGCGCTCACTGACGACGGCCACTGCGCCCCGCTCGAGGGCTTGAGGGATAAACGCATGCCCGTCCGCTTTCTCACCTTGAATAGCGAAGAAAAGGGTTCCCCGCTGAACTCGACGCGAATCGTAAGCTAAAGACGCGACCTCGGCCCCGACATCCGGTACCGTCTCGAGGCCGTCCAGTCCTCGGAGCAACTCGTTCAGTTTCATTTCTCACTCGCATTCTATCACTGCGAGATTTTGGATCTATCCGCGCACCGCGGCTTCCCAGATCCGGAACAATCCACGGCTCGCGCTTTCTGCTCCCGATGCGCGTTTCCCAGCTCGAGGAATATCCCACGGGCGCTGCTCACCTTGACAGCCTTACCACCAGTCGCGTTCCCAGTGGCACTTGCGCATGCGCTGGGAAATTCTGCTTGACGGCCAATCCGCTGCCCAAAAGGCTAAGTTCTAGACCAAGCTTCTGACACTCTTGGGCAACGCTCCGCGCCGCTAAACCTGAGAAGTCCGGGATGGTCACCCGAGGACCATTATCCATGACAACGGTACCGGCCGTCGAAGCTGCCTCCGGCTCGCGGTCCGTTGAAAGTCGTGTCTGCTCAATGCTTGAGAATGAAGCGGGTTGAACGGGGGAAGCGGCAGCCTGGAGATGCTCAGAGCCCTTGGGAAGGTGTCGCACAAGGTCTCCGAGTTTCTGGCCCGGAATCCCTGCGGAGATTGAGGAGGCAAGCTGAGGCCATCGGGAGGGGTTGTCTTGCGGAACGTTCAAATAACCCAGAGTCTGCTCTGCGATGGACTTGAACACCGGGGCTGCCACTTCGGCCCCGTAAATTGCTCCCACCGGCGAGTCGATAGCCACCAGAATGGTTACCGCCGGTTTTCCTACGGGAGCAAACCCGACAAAAGACGCTACATAGTGCGTTTTTGAATAAGCGCCGGAAGGATCGATTTTCTGCGCCGTGCCGGTCTTCCCGCCGGATGAGTAGCCTGCGAGTTGCGCAGCCTGGCCGGTTCCTCTCTCCACCACGGCCGAAAGAATTTCCTTCATGAGACTTGCCGTCCGTCCGCTGATCACCCGGTGACCGGGAACAGGAGGCATGGCGTCGTGGGCCTGGCCGAGAAAGAGGTCGTGAATCAGGCGCGGCTCAAACAACACACCCCCGTTGGCGACTGCGGAGTAGGTCGTGACGAGTTGGATTGGGGTCACCCCAATTTCCTGCCCCATGGATATTTCACCAATCGAAATCCCTGACCAGCGGCTGGGGGGCTTGAGTAGCCCCCGCTCCTCTCCAGGCAGTTCGACTTCAGTCTTTTCGCCAAAACCGAAGCTGCGGATATACTTGTAAAGCCGCCGCTCACCCAAGCGCAGCCCCAGCTTAATGGCCCCGACGTCGCTGGACTTCACCACCACATCCCTCACCGTCAGGTTGGCGAATGACTTGTGGTCGTGAATGACATGCCCGGCAAGCACGATGCTTCCCTGCTGGCAGTTGACGACTTCGTCCGGGTTCGCCAGTTTCTCTTCCAGGACGGCGGAGATGGTCACGAGTTTAAAGGTTGAGCCGGGCTCATAAACCCAGGACAGGCCGCGGTCCTGCAGTGCTTCCGGCGGGCTCTTTGCGTAGTCATTGGGGTCGTAAGTGGGTTGGCTGGCCATGGCCAGGATTTCGCCCGTGTTGGGATTCTGAACGATAGCCACACCCCCGGCGGCCTTCCATTTCTCGACCGCTTCCGCCAAGGCCTTTTCCGTAATGTACTGAATCTTCTCATCCAGGGTCAGAACAAGGTTCTTACCCGGCTTCCCCGCCCACTCGGTCGATTGAAACGACCGGCGACGCGCGTCCGTGGCCAGAAGCACGCGTCCTGGGCGGCCCCGGATGATGCTATCCATGCCGTACTCGAGGCCCGCGAGCCCCTTGTCGTCCAAACCCACGTAACCCACAATGTGGGCTGCCAAATCCCCTTTGGGGTAGAATCGCTTGCTCTCCCGCTGGAAGTAAATTCCCTTCAGGTTGAGGTCGCGGACGCGGTTTGCTTCTTCGGGGGTGGTCTTCCTTTTCACCCAGCAAAACGAATGGGAGTTGGTGATCCGGCCCAGCAGGTCGTTCGCATCCAGGCCCAGCACGGGGGCTAGCAGGTCACTCACCATTTTGGGGTCAGGAATCTCGCTGGGTACCGCAAAGACGGAATCCACCGCCAAGCTCATGGCCAGCGGGTTCATCTGGCGGTCGAAGATTTCGCCGCGCTTGGGCGCGACCTCAATCATGTGCTGCTGCTGGCGCTGGGCCCGCGCCAGCAAATCCCCGTAATCGATGATCTGGAGGTGGTAGAGCTGAACGACCAGACCGGCCATCCAAAGAAGAAGAATGCCACCTAGGAACAGAGCCCGGTTCGTTGCGCGGGACCTGTCGGTTTTCTCCGGCCGCGCCTGGCTAATGCGAGGTACCATGAGACTATGGCTCGCCAGCGTTACCTTCGCCGACGGCGGCGAAGTTGCGCGCATACTCCGCGCTCTCCGGTGGTGGCGGTGACGGCGCGTCCGCCCCGCCCCACTGGATCACTTGTTGCGGCCTGGGCGAGACCATGCCGAGATGCTTCCGCGCCAGCGTGTCGATCCTTTGTGGATCGGCCAGCGCGGCCTGTTCCAGCCGCAGTTGATAGTTCCATTCCTGCTGTGCGGCGCATTGCGCCTTGAGCTCTTCAATCTTGTAACCGGCCCGCACGCACTGCAAATGCTGCCACGAGAAAAGCAAGACAGAAAGAAAAACCAGAATGCCCAAACCGAGCAGACTGAAACATTCACGGCACTTCTCCAGACCTACCTCCCGCACCAGACGGGAGTTGTCAATGTGTTTGATAAAATGGATTTCCGGAAAACTCGCCCGGCCCGCCGCCAGTGGGTTTGCCGGACGCCGCCTCGGTTTCGGTAACGTAACTGCCGCCGTCGCCATGTTCCAGGGACTGGGGGCTCGGTGTTAGGGACTGGGGCAACTCAAGCCCCATTCCGTACCTTTCCCCCTTCCCTCCTTTCTGCTGGTTATCGATTACGAGGGCCGTTCGCGGCTCTCCCTGTCGCTGGTGCTGGGTTTTTCCTCGCCCCCAAAATCTACCCTGCGGTCCTTTCCGCCGCCCGCAGCTTGGCACTGCGCGAGCGCGGATTGGCTCGCAGCTCCTCTTCACTCGGCCGCACGACCTTGCGCGTCAGGATTTGCGCCCGCCCCTGGTGTTGCCACGCTTGAAAGGCTCGCTTCACCATGCGGTCCTCGAGCGAATGAAAACTCAGAACCACCACTCGGCCGCCCGGCTTCAGCACTCCCAGCGCCTGCGCGAGCAGCGACTCCAGGCTTTCCAGTTCCCGGTTCACCGCCAGCCGCAACGCCTGGAAAGTGCGCGTGGCGGGATGAATGTGATGAAGGGCCGCCCGGGAGGGGATCGCTCGCGTCACCACCTGCGCCAGTTCGGTGGTTAATCGATACGGACGGCCCTTCACAATAGCTCGCGCAATCCTGCGCGAGTGGCGCTCTTCCCCCAACTTGAAAATCAAATCCGCCAACTCCCGCTCGCTCATCTGGTTTACAAGGTCTGCCGCCCTGGCGCCCGTGGTCGGGTCCATGCGCATGTCGAGCGGTCCTGGCGCGTTGAAACTAAACCCTCGGGAAGCATCTTCAACCTGCAGGGAACTCATGCCCAGGTCGGCCAGCAGGCCGTCGGCAGGCGGAAGCCCGCTCGCCACGTGCAGCGCCTCAGTCTGGGCAAAGTTCCCGCGCATTGCGATCAGTTTCTCCCCAAAACTCCTCAGCCGTTCCTGGGCGGCAGCCAGCGCCGCCGGGTCCCGGTCTATCCCTAACAACTTCCCGCTTTCCAGCCGCCGAAGAATTCCCTCGGCATGCCCCCCTGCCCCCAGGGTCGCGTCAATGTAAAATCCGTCGGGCCGTACATTCAGAATCTCGATGGCCTCTCGCCACAGGACCGGGACATGCGCAAGCCAAGGTTCGGGATTCGGGTTCCGCGTTTCGTTTTGAGCGAACGCATCATCGGTCACGTCTCACAATCCCAAACCGCGGCCGCTGACTACTATCCGGAATCTCAAATCACAGATTCAAAATCCCAGATTGCTAGATCCCTAAATCACTCAGCGCCTTCTCGTCTTCTTCCGTGAGCGGCTCGCGCTCCAAGTGCTCGAGGTAGCGCTGGTTGTTCCAGACTTCGAGATACGTCAGGTAGCCGAGTACCGCCACCTCGCCCTGCATCGCCGCCGATTCGCGCAACACGGAGGGAATCAGAAGTCTTCCCTGGCCGTCTGCGCGGCCCATCTGTCCGAAGTAGTTGGTGCGGTCCAGGAACTTCTTCACGGACTTTTTCATGGAAGGCTGCGCCTTCAGCTTCTCCTCGATCTCGCGCCACACGGGAAAAGGGTAGATGCGCACGAACTGCCCGTCGAGGCTAGTCACGTAGAAGTCCGCACCGTAGTTCTCTTCCAGGTAAGTTTTGAAGGCCGCCGGGATCTTCAGCCGACCCTTGCCGTCCACCGTCGCGGGGTAGTTGCCACGCAGCATCTGGAATCCCCGAAATCTTCCTCAACGTCCGCGAAACGCGCGCTCTAGGCCACTTTAAACTACTAATGACCACTTTGCTCCACAAGAGTAGAGTCCTCGAACTCCCTTGTCAAGGTTTTTTTCACCTTTCTTGAACTTTTTTATGAGGCTCCTTGGACCTAGTCGGTAATAATGTCCTTAGCAAGCAGAATTAACAACTTAGACCGACTCCTGGGTTGGCAGCACAGGGATGGATGTGCACAGGTCAGGTGCCAGGTGTCAGGTGTGGCGAATCGACAGCGGACGAGTGGAAACAGCGCGCCCCCTGCTGCTGTGCAGAGGTCAGCCAGTCACCTCAGGTCCATGTGTCGGCAATCACGTAGAAA
>DLMI01000236.1 GCA_002478145.1 Acidobacteria bacterium UBA7540 | reverse complement strand
GGCGCACGGATTTCCATTTTGGAATCGCAAGCAGGTGAGAGTGTACATCCTACAACCTCGTTTTTGGAAGTCCCGACTCAGCTCTTGGAGTGACAACGGATGCGGGGTCCTTTGTGCCCCCTCGGCGGGCGGCCCCTCAGCATGACTGTGTTTCAGCGGCCTTATCGCGCCAAGCGGGCGTCTCGCCTATATCTGTGAATAGGGCGCCGGCTTCAGGATAACGTTCGTAATGTTGCAGACGATTTCCTCAAAGGCGTACCTGGGCGAACTGGAGAGCTTCTTCCATTCCGGGGCTGACCGGAAAGCCTCCCACTTCTTGTTTCGGTCCGCGAGGTCTTCAAAGCCGAGCATGTAGGTCAGGTTCGGCAATCGTGAGCCGATAAGCGTGTCGCCGTAGAAGACCTGCCAGAATCCGGCCTTTTCGAAAACGTCGAATTCCCCGTTGTTGAACATCTCGACCTTCCGCAGGTGGTCCTGAGGGGTGGGACTTTCGTAAGTCCGAAGCTCAAACATCCGCGAGCCGTGCTCGGCCGTCGCAGGCGGGACCTTAAGCCGGGGCATCCCCTCAAAAGCTACCATCAGTGAACTTTCCATTCGTACATAGGCAGGCTGTTGGGCAGGTGCATTCAGGAAGGCCGCCCCAGCTTTGAGATAGTCAGCGTCTCGATTAAGACGGGACTCAACGGTGAGGAGAGTCTCGAGCGAAGCGCTTGGGATCAGAATGTAAAATGACGGACTATCAGGACCGATCTCGACATTAAAGACTCCCACGCGGCTGATCCCCAGACGGTTCAGCGCCGGCCCCAGTGCCTCCCGAAAGAAGTCGTGGGCGAGCTTAACTTGGGGTCCCGTGAGCAAGTGATAACGCCGAAGTTCGTAGTACTCGCGACTCTCTCCCACCCCGGTCCCCTGGCTGCCCAGGGGATTGGGGGTTGACGCGTTGACAGCGAGAGCCGATGCAGCGATCGATGAAGCCAGAAAACTTCGTCTTTGCACGACAGTTCCTCCCTTAAATGAATTCACTCTTCAGTGCTTTATTCCAAAGACCCGCAGTCAATCCTCCGGTTCGTCATTCCCGTCCCGCCCTGGCGGGAGGAATCCAACTCAGAGGTCACATCGTTAAAGACCCGCTGTCAATCCCGCAGACGAGTTGTTCGCCCTTACATCTTTATGAATCTCTCGCCCTTTGCCCCGCAGATCGGACAAGCGTCGGGGGCCTTACCGATCTCGATATTGCCGCAGACCGGACACAAGTAGAAGTCTACCTCAGTCAGATCGTTCCCCTGCTGAAGGGCTTCGAGAGCCATCTGGTAAAGCTTGGCGTGAACAGCCTCTGCCTTCAAGGCATAGGAGAACATCCGCCTGGCTCGGTGGGTATCGGCTGTCGCTTGCTCCAGCATCGGCGGGTACATTTCAGTGTACTCATAGGTTTCCCCCGCCATCGCCGCGCGCAGGTTGTCCAAAGTGGCACCGACGCCGTCCATGGCGCCCAAGTGCCCCAGGGCGTGGATGGTCTCAGCTTCAGACGCCGTTCGGAACAGTCGTGCCACATTGCTGAAACCCTCTTGCTCAGCCTTCTTTGCAAACGCCAGGTATTTCCGGCTCGCCTGGCTCTCGCCCGCGAACGCTTCCTTGAGATTATTTTCAGTCGTAGCCATGATGGCCCCCTTTGTTTATGCGGCATGCATAGACATCGCGTCCATGCCGTGGGCGCGATCAGAGATCAATCGTATCAAGCCTTGCCGCCCATGATTCCGCTTCCCAGACCTGTATACACTGGTTATGAAAGGACGGCAAGAGACATAAGGGCAGTGACGAGTGATGCGTGACGAGCAGAAGCCAGAAGTCAGGAGTCAGAAGTCAGAAGGCGAAAGGCAGAGAGCGAGAAGCAGATGCTCTTCATTCTCACCCCTGACTCCTGGCTTCTGACTCCTGAATCCTGGTTTGGCCCCTGTAACCTTACCCCTGGCACCTGGAACGTGCTCTTGTTTCCTGAATCCTGAATCCTGACTCCTGAATCCTGCCCTTCCCCACCTACCACCTACTACCTACCCCCTACTGACCTTTGACTTAGCCTACCGGCTCTCCCGGCACTTTTTGCACTCGCAGTGTAAGACTTTCTGCCCGGAGGGGAGCCGTTCAATCTGAACCTCAGTATAAGCACTGTATTTTCAACAGAATAGGCAAATCCAGGATTGGCATAGGACGTGCAGTTCATCAGCAGGGATCGAAATGAACATGCTGGGCCGATGGCGCGATGACGGCCCCAGAAAAGGAGAAAATGAAATGGCTATTGACCAAGTTCCAGAACAGGAAGTCCTCGACATGGAGCCGGTAAGTTCCGGCTTGCGTAACAAGTTTCTGCTGATTTTTCTGGTGCTCGCGGCGCTAGTCGTAGGTGAAATCTACACGATCTCCAAAATCAGCTCGATGCGCAACGGGCTGGAAGCGCAGCAAACCCAGGCAAGCAAACAACTGCGCGCGGAGTTCCAGGATCAACTCGCCGGCCGCTTGAGCGTGTTCGAACGCACTAATGCGCAGCAAATGGATGCGCTCAAAGACGAATTGGATGCGGCGTCGAAGCGTGTGGGCGCGACGGGGGGCGAGCTGAGGCACGCCCGCGCCATGGTAACGCAACTTCAGAACGACCAGCGCAAATCGGCCGAACAACTTCAAGCAGAACTCGCCCAGAAGGCCGACCAACAGCAAGTGGGCGCGCTGAACCAGGACGTTTCCGCGCAACGCACCGACCTCGATAAGACCAAGACGGTACTCGACACAGTCCGCTCCGATCTCGGCATGGCCCGCAGCGAAATGGGTACCCTGATCGCCCGCAACCATGATGACATCGAGCAACTCCGCAAGCTGGGCGAACGCGACTACTTCGAGTTCACCGCCAAGCGCAAGAGCCCTGTGCATGTGGAGGGAGTCGCCCTGACCCTAACGAAGGCAAGCGTCAAGCGACACCGGTTCAACCTGGATTTGCTGGCCGATGACGTCCAGGTGGAAAAGAAAGACCGGACCATCAATGAGCCGATCTTCTTTTACGTAAACGGTTCAAAGAGGCCTTACGAATTGGTAGTAAATGAAGTAAAACCAGATCAGGTGAAGGGTTACCTCAGCATCCCGAAGGGTGCCAAGGAAGTTGCGGCGCGTTCGCAGGGAAAGGGCTAAGCAATTCCAAAGGGAGACCCGGACAATCAAGGAAAGAGGGGCCGGGTCTCCAACCCCGGAAAGCCCCAGTAGGGGCGGCATAACTTAGGCCACGGCGTCGGCCGTGGGTAAGGGAACGCCTACACCATTTACCCATCAGAAGCCCCGACAGAGGGGCGACATATTTTAGCCCACGGCGAGAGCAGGATAAGGCAGAGTCTCGCTTCCCAGAGACTCTGCGGCTTTTCTCTCAAATCCGCGCGTGCTCGTCTGCGGGCAACTCCACCCGGTTGATCAACAGAATCCCGCACGGCATCTCCGCCACACTCAGCATCCCGCGATACTCATGCACGCTCGACGATCTCCATCCCTCGGCTTGCCTCCCCAAGCCGACCCTCACCGGGTTCCGATACGTCAGGTGCTGAAGAAGAACCCTCCCAATCCCGCCACGCGCGACGGCGCAGGCGGGACACGAGAGCAAGTGTACTCGCCCATGCAGCGCGACGAGCCTTTAGAGCGGCATTTCTCACCGCGGGTCTGGGAGGGCGGGGCTTCAGCCCCGCCGCTACAGGGGCTTCCAAATTATTCCCGTGTCCCGCGCCCCGCGCAGCTTGCAGCCGCAAGCTGCGCGGGGCGCGGGCCAACAGAGGGCGGGAGCCGTGATTTCGGCGGGGCTGAAGCCCCGCCCTTCCGGTACCGCCCCTAAAGGCGTCCCGGCTTGGTGAGAAATCCGGGTTAGAGCGGCAGAGTCTCTGGGAAGCAAGACTCTGCGCCAACCGCCGATTGGTTCCCAAGAGCCGCGTCATTCGGTATGATACAGACCATGGACGTAGCGGTACGATGTCGTAACCTGCGCAAGACCTATGACGGCAAGGTCGAGGCCGTTCGGGGACTCGATTTGGAGATTCTGACCGGCGAATGCTTCGGGCTGCTTGGCCCGAACGGCGCCGGCAAGACTACGACCATCGAGATACTGGAGGGACTGCTCTCGCAAACGTCCGGCGAAGTTGAGATTCTAGGAAAGACCTGGAACGCCCACAGCCGGGAACTGCGCGAGGTGTTAGGCATCTCGTTACAGGAGACTCGCCTCGGCGAGAAGCTCACGGTGCGGGAAACACTGGAGCTTTTCGCCAGCTTCTATCGCTATCCACGTTCGACCCTCGAGGTTATGGAAGAAATGGCCCTTACCGAAAAGGCGAATAGCTGGGTCGGGAAGCTCTCCGGAGGCCAGAGACAACGGCTCGCGGTAGCCACCGCTCTGGTGGCCAATCCGAAAATACTGTTTCTCGATGAACCCACGACGGGGCTGGACCCGCAAAGCCGGCGGCAGCTTTGGGACATCATCCGTCAGTTCCAGCGCCGCGGCGGGACCATCCTGCTGACGACGCACTATATGGACGAAGCGGAGCGGCTTTGCAACCGCATCGCGATCATCGATCATGGCCGCGCCATCGCCTCCGGAAGTCCCACCGAATTGGTTGAGGAACTGGGTGGGCATCAGATGGTGGAATTTGATGCCACGGGTAATGACCCCATCGCAACGGAGCTGTGGCGGTCGCTCCCGGGTGTCGAGGCGGTCCATGTGGAAGACGGTAGGGTCGTGCTGAGCGTGCGCGAAACTCACGAGACCATCCCCGCCCTGCTGGCGGCCTTGCACAAGCGCGGCTCGCACCTGCTGCACCTCACGACGCGACAAGCCAGCTTGGAGGACGTCTTCGTTCGCCTCACGGGGCGCCACTTGCGCGAGGAGTGAGAGAATTGTGTCATGCTGAGCCCTTCGCCTGTCATTCTGAGCGAAGCGAAGAATCTCCGCAGTTCGCTCAGGGTAAACTCCGCGAAGCATCTCTGCAGTTTGTGGGATGCTGCCGAGCGCAAAAACAACTGCAGGGATTCTTCGCCCCGACAAGTCGGGGCTCAGAATGACAGATGAGACTGAAAGTGAGTACGGTGAACGCTGAATCCCACACTACGGTCCCCTCCGTGCCGGATGCGAAGTTGCCCACCGTCCCACCAGAAAACGGCCGTTGGGCGGGTTATGGGCAACTGATGATGGCGCGCACGAGGGAGATGTGGCGCGAGCCGGAGGTCATCTTCTGGGTGTTCGTATTTCCCATACTCCTGGCGCTGGGACTGGGGATTGCCTTTCGTAATAAGCCCGCCGAGGTCAACCGTGTGGCCATCGTGGCAGGGGAAGGAGCCGCGCATGCCCTCGATCTGCTGAAAGCCTCTCTCCAGAAAAGCACTGTTCGAACTGACGTGCTGCCCGCGGCTGACGCTTTCAATCAATTTCGTCTCGGCAAGTACGACCTGGTGGTGATCCCCAAGGCGGGCGGCGGTTTTGAATATCGATACGACCCGGGGCGTCCGGAGAGCGTGCTGGCCCGCGCCGCCGTGAATGATGCCATGCAGGCCGCGGCGGGGAGAAAGGATGCCTTGCCGACGTCCGCAAAGGCCTCGAGCGAGCCAGGGGCAAGGTACATCGATTTCCTGATCCCGGGATTGCTGGGCATGAATCTGATGAACTCAGGAATGTGGGGCATCGGTTTTGCGCTGGTGGAGATGCGCCAGCGAAAGTTGCTCAAGCGGTTCGTGGCGACTCCCATGCGGCGGAGCGATTTCCTTCTTGCGCTAGCCAGCAGCCGCCTGGCCCTGATGCTGATCGAGCTTGCCCTGCTGCTCGGATTCGGCGTGCTGGCATTCCAGATGCGACTGATGGGTTCGTGGGCGTCGGTTATTCTGATCAGTGCGGTCGGAGCGCTATCTTTCGGGGGATTGGGCCTGCTCACGGCCAGCCGTGCCCAGAAAATTGAAACCGTCAGTGGGCTGATCAACGTGGTCATGATGCCGATGTGGATGTTCTCCGGTGTCTTCTTCTCCTACGACCGTTTTCCTGCGATCATTCAGCCGCTGATCAAAGTGCTGCCACTCACTGCACTCAATGATGCTCTGCGCGCTACGATTCTCGGGGGCGCTACGTTAGCGGCCCAGAGCACACGCCTGCTCATCCTGCTCCTCTGGGGCACCCTCTCGTACCTGCTGGCGCTTCGCTGGTTTCGCTGGACGTAAATCAGGATTCAGGATTCAGGAGTCAGAAGTCTGTCATCCTGAGCGAGGATAGCCGAAGAACGGACGGCATGTCATTCTGAGCCCGTTCGCTCCGCTCAGGGTAAACTCCGCGAAGAATCCTCGCAGTCAAATGGAGGCTTAGCGTAGGGGCGAGCGGCGCTCGCCCCAGGGCCGCGCCCCGCGTGGTGCAAAGGAGGGCCGAACGCCGTTCGGCCCTACCGCAGTTGCGTTTCGCCCATCAAGTATTGGTCAATACCGCGCGCCGCCTGGCGGCCTTCGGAGATAGCCCATACCACCAGCGATTGGCCGCGGCGCATATCGCCAGCGGCGAAGACACCGGGAACTGAAGTCATGTGATTCGTGTCCGCCTCGACGTTGCCCCGCGCATCGAGCTTCACGCCCAGCGCTTCGATCATCCCATTCTTGACGGGGCCCATGAAGCCCATGGCGATCAGCACTAGGTCCACGTCGAGCACGAAGTCAGTCCTGGGAATCGGATCAAACTTGGGGGGTGGCCCAACCCGAATCGCATGCAATTGTTTCACGTGGCCATGTTCGTCGCCGGCAAACATGGTCGTGGCCACTGCCCATTCTCGAATGCCGCCCTCCTCATGGGCGCCTTCGGTGCGCAACTGTAGCGGCCACAGTGGCCAGGGCGTGTTTGGTGAGCGCTCCATGGGCGGGATGGGGAGGATTTCGAACTGATGAACCGACGCCGGCTTTTGCCTGTGCGCAGTGCCCAAGCAGTCCGCGCCCGTGTCCCCGCCGCCGATAATCACGACGCGCTTACGCGTGGCCAGGATTTGTTGGGCCACCGCATCTCCGGCCAGGCGGCGGTTCTGTTGCGGGAGGTACTCCATGGCGAAATGGATACCCTTGAGCTCGCGTCCCGGGACATTGAGGTCGCGCGGACTCTCGGCGCCTCCCGCCAGCAGGATGGCGTCGAACTCGCGGCGCAAGTCTTCCACTGAAAGGTTTTGCCCGACGTGCTTCCGGGTTTTGAAAACCACTCCTTCCCGGGCCATCTGCTCGAGTCGCCGGTCAAGAATATGCTTTCCCAGCTTGAAGTCCGGGATGCCATACCGCAGCAGACCGCCGATGCGGTCGGCCTTTTCGAACACTGTCACCGTATGCCCCGCGCGGTTTAGTTGCTGCGCTGCGGCCAGGCCGGCAGGTCCCGAGCCGACGACGGCCACGTGCTTGCCGGTCCGGTTGGAAGGGGGTTCGGGATGGATCCAGCCCTCGCGGAAGGCGTGCTCAATGATTGCTTGTTCAATGTTCTTGATCGTAACAGGAGGGTTGTTAATACCCAAAACGCAGGCAGCTTCGCAGGGCGCCGGGCATACTCGTCCGGTGAATTCGGGGAAGTTGTTCGTGGCGTGGAGGGTGCGAATGGCTTCCTTCCAGCGATCGCGATAGATGAGGTCATTCCAATCCGGGATGACGTTATTAAGCGGGCAGCCCGTGTGGCAGAAGGGCACGCCGCAATCCATGCAGCGCGCCGCCTGAATGCGCAGCTTCTGCTCCGGGAATTCCTGGTACACCTCCTGGAAATCATTGACGCGCTCCGGGACGGGCCGGCGCCCCGGGACTTCGCGCGTGTACTCCATGAATCCGGTCACCTTACCCACGCAGCACCTCCCGGGTTGACTGCTGAGCCGAGGCATGAACCGGGGCCAGAGTTGCGGAGGCGCGTGGAACACCCAGCACTCGCTTGTATTCGTGCGGGAAGACCTTAATGAACTTCGGCAGCATCGCCTCCCAGTTATCCAGAATCCATTTCGCCCGCGGGCTGCCGGTCAGCTCCGCGTGGCGAGCGATCAAGAATTCAATCAAATCAGCATCGTTCGAATCGGTAGGGGGACGGCTTGCCGTCCCCTCATCGCGGGTTCGGGCGGGGGTAGGGGGACGGCTTGCCGTCCCCTCATCGCGGGTTCGGGAGGGGGTAGGGCAAGCCCTACCCCTACAGTTTGTTACGGGCTCGAGGTCCACGCTGGCGCGGTTACAGCGCACCTGGGCGAACTCTCCGGTTTCATCCAGGACATAAGCAATGCCGCCCGTCATGCCAGCGGCAAAGTTGCGGCCGGTCTTGCCCAACACGATCACCGTCCCCTTAGTCATGTATTCACAACCGTGGTCGCCGACCGCCTCCACCACCGCCGTGGCCCCGGAATTGCGCACCGCGAAGCGTTCGCCGGCCATGCCGTTGAAATAGGCTTCGCCGCTCGTGGCCCCGTACAGAACCACGTTCCCCACCAGGATATTCTCCTCGGGCTGGAACGACGAAGTTCGGGGAGGATAAACAATGAGCCTACCTCCTGAAAGCCCCTTGCCGACGTAATCGTTGGCTTCGCCCTCAAGAACCAAGGTGACGCCTTTCGCCAGGAAAGCACCGAAGCTCTGCCCCGCCGAACCGGTGAACTCGAACCGGATGGTGTCATCCGGCAAACCCTCGGAGCCATAGCGGCGGGCAATCTCGCCGCTCAACATCGCGCCCACCGTCCGGTGGGTGTTTCGGATAGGGAGACTGATCGACACTTGCGCGCTGCGCTCGAGCGCCTCACGCGCATGGTCGATCAACTGATAATCGAGCGATTTCTCCAGTCCGTGGTCCTGTTTGATCAGGCAGCGCCGCCCCACCCGTGTGGGCACCTGAGGATTGTGAAGGACTGAGGACAAATCCAAGCCGCGGGCTTTCCAGTGGTCCACGTCCGGGCGCTGCACGAGGCAATCGACGCGCCCGACCATCTCATCGACTCTGCGGAAGCCAAGCTGCGCCATAATCTGCCGCAGATCTTCGGCAATGAAAAACAGGAAGTTGATCACGTGTTCGGGCTGGCCTTTGAATCTCTTCCGCAGTTCGGGGTCCTGCGTCGCCACGCCTACCGGGCAGGTGTTCAGATGGCACTTACGCATCATAATGCAGCCCATAGAGATGAGTGGCATAGTGGCAAACCCGAACTCCTCGGCGCCGAGCAGGGCGGCGATGGCCACATCGCGCCCAGACTGCAATTTCCCATCGACTTGCAGGCGGACGCGGCTGCGCAGGTCATTCATCACCAGGACTTGCTGGGTTTCCGAGAGGCCGAGCTCCCAAGGGATGCCAGCGTGCCGGATGGAGGAAATCGGGGAGGCCCCGGTTCCCCCGTCGTAGCCGCAGATGAGGATAACATCGGCATGCGCTTTGGCCACCCCCGCTGCCACGGTCCCCACGCCCGATTCAGCCACCAGCTTCACGGAAATCCTCGCCTGCGGGTTCACGTTCTTGAGGTCGTAGATGAGCTGCGCCAAGTCCTCAATCGAGTAGATGTCGTGGTGCGGCGGCGGCGAGATCAGGGCGACGCCGGGAATGGCGTGGCGCACCCGCGCCACTACTTCGTCAACCTTGTGACCAGGAAGCTGGCCGCCCTCGCCGGGCTTGGCGCCTTGCGCAATCTTGATCTGCAATTCATCCGCGTTCACCAGGTAATTCGTGGTCACACCGAACCGGGCCGAGGCTACCTGTTTCACGGCGCTGCGGCGCAAGTCGCCGTTGGGGTCGGGGCGGAAGCGCGCTTCATCCTCTCCGCCCTCGCCGGTGTTGGAGCGGCCGCCAATGCGGTTCATGGCGATGGCCAGTGTCTCATGCGCTTCCTTGCTAATGGAACCGAAGGACATCGCGCCCGTGGCGAACCGCTTGACGATTTCAGACGCCGGTTCCACTTCGTCGATGGGCAGCGGCGGGCCGGCGGACCGGAAATCAAGCATGCCTCGCAGCGTGTAGAGATCCCGGCTTTGCCCATTGACGATCTTCGCGTACTCCTGAAACGTGGGGTAGCTGGACTGCCTCACCGCATGCTGAAGTTTGCTGATGGTGAGAGGATTCAGCAGGTGCCGCTCACCCCGCTCTCGATATTGGTAGCTGCCGCCAATCTCCAGCTCGGTTTCGGACTCAGCCGGCGACTGCATTGCGAACTTGTGCTTCGTGAGGGCTTCGCGGGCCAGAACCTCCAGACCCACGCCCTCAATCCGAGAAGCCGTGCCCGTGAAGTAGCGCTCCACGACGGCGCGGTTGAGCCCGATCGCCTCGAAGATTTGAGCCCCGCAATAGCTCTGCAGGGTCGAGATCCCCATCTTGGAAAGGACCTTCAGCAGTCCCTTATCGACGGCTTTAATGTAATTCTTCAGGAGCTTTTGAAACGTGTAAGCGGGGGGAAAGTGCCCTCGAACGTGCAGATCTTCCAGCGTTTCGATAGCCAGATAGGGATTGATGGCGCTGGCCCCGTAGCCGAGCAAGAGCGCGAAATGCATGACCTCGCGCGGCTCGCCCGTCTCGACGATGAGGGCCACCTGGGTCCGTGTCTTCTCCCGCACCAAATGATTGTGCACGGCTGATAATGCCAGGAGACTCGGAATGGGCGCGTACTCCTCATCCACGCCGCGGTCGGAGAGAATCAGCAGCGTATAGCCGGACTTGATCGCCAAGGACGCGCTACGACAAAGGCTCTCCACCGCCTCCTCCAGGCGCTTCTCGCCACCCTGCGCGCGAAAAAGCATGGGCAGCGTGGTGGCAAGAAAATCTCCCTGGCTGACACGGCGAAGTTTTTCCAGGTTCCAGTTGGTCACCATGGGATGGCGCTTCTTCAGCGTGTGGCAGAGCTGGGGCGTCTCGTCCAGGATGTTGCCCTCCCGCCCGATGAAGTCGTAGAGCGACATGACCAAGTCTTCACGAATGGGGTCAATCGCCGGGTTGGTGACCTGGGCGAACATCTGCTTGAAGTAATTGAACAGCAACTGGGGCTTGTCCGAGAGGCAAGCAAGAGGAGTATCGGTTCCCATCGACCCCACGGGCTCTTCGCCGTTGTGCGCCATGGGAATCATGATGATGCGCAGGTCCTCGTCGGTGTACCCGAAAGCGCGCTGTCGCATCAGGATAGTGGCGTGGTCAGTGGGCTGGACACGCGGCGGATCGGCCAACTGCTTCAGCGTAATCTGGTTTTCCCTCAGCCACTTCGCGTAAGGCCGCCTGGCAGCCAATTCCTTCTTGATCTCCTCATCGGGAATGACAAGCCCCTTTTCCGTGTCCACGAGGAGCATACGGCCCGGCTCGAGCCTGCCCTTGAAGCGGATCTCCGCGGGATTCACCGGCAACACGCCCGCCTCGGACGCCATAAGGACCAGGCCGCGGGTTGTCACGAGAAAGCGGCCAGGTCGCAATCCATTGCGGTCGAGCTTGGCGCCGATCACGCGGCCGTCCGTGAAAGCCACCGCCGCCGGGCCGTCCCAAGGCTCCATCAACGAAGCGTGGTACTCATAGAACGCCTTGACGTCTTCCGGCATCGTGGGATCGCTCACCCAGGCTGCCGGAATCAGCATTTCCATCACGTGAGGAAGGCTGCGCCCGGCGAGCGTCAAGAGTTCCACAGCGTTGTCGAGGTTGGCCGAGTCGCTGCCGCCAGGGGCGATGATGGGCTCCAGTTTCTTGATGTCCTCACCAAACAGCGGCGAAGCCAGCACGGAAGTCCGCGCGTGCATCCAGTTCACGTTGCCGCGCAGGGTATTGATTTCTCCGTTGTGACAGAGATAGCGGTACGGATGTGCAAGATGCCAGGTGGGAAAGGTGTTGGTAGAAAAGCGCTGGTGAACCAGACATATCGCGCTTCTGACTTCCGAATTCGACAGCTCGATGTAAAAGTTGGCGATCTGAGGGGCAAGGAGCAGGCCTTTGTAAACGATCGTCCGAGAAGAGAGTGAGGGAATGTAAAAGAAGCTTTTCTCCCGAAGCTCGGTTTTGGCGACTTCGCTTTCCGCGCGCTTGCGGATGACGTAGAGCTTCCGCTCCAGGGCGTCCTGGTCCATCCCGTAGGCTCGCCGGATGAAGACTTGCTCAATGTAAGGCTGGGTGCTGCGGGCCAGGCGTCCAATCGTGTTGGCGTTTACCGGAGTGTCCCGCCAACCAAGTACGGAGAGGCCCTC
>DLMI01000085.1 GCA_002478145.1 Acidobacteria bacterium UBA7540 | reverse complement strand
CTGCTGCCTCCCGTAGGAGTCTGGCCCGTGTTTCAGTGCCAGTGTGGCCGTGCGCCCTCTCAGGCCGGCTACCGATCATCGCCTTGGTGAGCCGTTACCTCACCAACTAGCTAATCGGCCGCAGCCCCCTCCTCCAGCGACCCTTGCGGGCCTTTGATCCCAATGACCTGCGTCATCGGGATGTTATGCGGTATTAGCCCAGGTTTCCCCAGGTTATCCCCCACTCGAGGGTAGGTTAGCTACGTGTTACTCACCCGTTCGCCACTTTACTCATCCCCTTGCGGGGACTTTCTCGTTCGACTTGCATGTGTTAGGCACGCCGCCAGCGTTGATTCTGAGCCAGGATCAAACTCTCGTTTGAAACTTGGCTCGCCCGCAGACTTTGCAGCTCCGGACCTCCCGATTGGATCGGGAGAAATCAGCCCGGTCTTGTACCGCCCTACCGGGCGGCTCTACATCAGCCTGCAAGCGTTGACTTGTGAGTTCTCCTCCCCATTCAAATCCGGAAGGAGAATATCGTTCCACCCCTTGTCCTGAACTGTACGGTACAGGGTTTGCCAGCGGGGCAGAACGTGTCGCTCAGCATTTGGACCCGAATCCCTGAAGGACTCAGTCCGATTGACGTGGCATGCTCAACTCAATTGTCAAAGAGCTTTGTCTCCCGCCGAAGGCGGGGTCCCCCAATTGGGGAAGGTTGGAAAGCTTGCGCTTAAGGCTTCTCTTATCTGCCTCGCTGGTCTTTCCAGCACTTACTCTGTAGGCTGATTAGCTTGCAGAGCAATTATTAATTCTACCCAAGCGTTGGGCACTTGTCAAGGGTTATTGCAGAGGATTCTTGCATCCACATTTTCAGCCAATGTGAGGAGCACCTCACCCACTGGATATGCCATGTTCTTGTTCGCCGGGGCACCGCAGGCAGCAGGGTTCTCAGCGCGCGAGACAGCCGAGCGTTCGCAACCGCGACGTTGCGAAGACGCACTCCCCCGCAGCTCCATCGATCCGCGTTGTGGCAAAGGGTGAATTGCTAGTTTCATCTTTTCTTCCTTGGCTCATCACCTTCGCCGATCATTCAGAATTCACCATTCACAATTCCGCCTTTGCTTTGTATACTTTCGCTCACCATCGTGCTCGGGAGAGGAGGGAGAATCGACTAAGCTATGAAGAGCGAATCCAAGCAAAGCACACTTCCGAAAGTCGGCAGGCGGTCTTTCCTCGCCACGGCCTTGGCCGGCGCCACCGCGGCGGCGTCGGCGACTGCGGGGCAACGTGACTGGAGCGGGAAAAACCCCATTCATTACCCCGATCCAGACATCATCGTCCTGGACAAACGGTTCGCCAAATACAAAATCGGGAGCACGCCCATCGAAAGACTCTATACGGGAATGCTTTGGGCTGAAGGGCCCGCATGGAATGGCGGCGGGCGTTACCTGGTTTTCAGTGATATTCCCAACAATGTGCACATGCGATGGCTGGAGGAGGATGGCCACGTCAGCGTCTTCCATAGCCCTTCCAACAACGGCAACGGCAACACGTTTGATTGGGAAGGCCGCCTGGTCACTTGTGAGCACCTCACCCGCCGCGTCGTCCGCTACGAACATGATGGGTCGGTGCGTGTGCTGGCGGACCGCTGGCAGGGCAAGCCGTTCAACGCCCCGAATGACATCGTGGTGCATCCCGACGGGGGCATATGGTTCTCGGACCCTGGTTACGGCATCCTGACGAACTACGAAGGGCACGTGGCGCCGCTCGAGCTCAAGGAAGCCGTCTACCGGATCGATGGCAAGACAGGGAAGATCGACCTCGTCACCGATGAGGGCTACAAGCCCAACGGCCTCTGCTTTTCACCTGACTACAAGTTGCTTTATATGGTCGACACGGGGGCCACGCATTACCCCCAGGCTCCCAAAATCATTAAAGTTTTCGATGTGGTGGACGGCAAGAGCCTGCGCAACGGGCGGACTTTCACCTCCATGGAACTGCCCGGCAAGGGCACGGGGCTTGCCGACGGCATCCGCGCCGACAAGGACGGCAACATCTGGGCGGGGGCCGGCTGGGTCGGTGAGGGATACGATGGCGTGCACATCTTCGCTCCCAGCGGCGAACGGATTGGCATGATCCTGCTGCCGGAAATCTGCGCCAATCTCTGCTTCGGCGGAACCAAACGCAACCGGCTGTTCATGGCTGCCAGCCAGTCCCTTTACGCCGTTTACGTCGATACGCAGGGCGCCCACATCACCTGACGGCGACCGGAAGGGCGGGGTTTTAACCCCGCCGCAAAAGCGGCCCCCTACCTTCAGTTCGTCTCGCGCTCCGCGCAGTCCAGCGCCTGTGGGACTGCGCGGAGCGCGAGACGAGGGAACAATTAGAAGCGTCGGTAACGGCGGGGTTAAAACCCCGCCCTTCCCCATTCGTGGTGAGAAATTCCGGTTAGGCAGATTCCTGGCCTCTGCCCTCTGCTTTCTGTCTTCTGCTTTCAGGTCAGTTCACGTGGCCTCGCTCGGAGGCTGAACCATAATCCGGTTGGGGAAGGAAGCGGTCGCGGTCGTAAGGGGGGTCCTCGTGGTCGGGCAAAGTCTCTTCAGGATACTCCTCCTGCCAGTTGCGACGCCATTTTTGGTCGGCGTAGAATTTCAAATACAGGTGTATATCCTCTTCGCTGCAGCCTCCCAGGGGACTCATATGGCAGGCGGAGTCTTCGTCCAGTGTCACCGCCTTCGTCTCCTCGCGCAGCATGTCTGACCAAAGCAGCGTATAAAGCTCGCGGTCGCTCAGGTGATCTGTCTCCTCCAGGAATACGCGCAGGAGTGCCAGCCGCTGAATCAACTCCCCAAGCTTGTTGCTTAGTTGTTCATCGTCGAGTGTTTCAGGCGCCGGCAACTGCATTCCCGATTCCTCGAGCTGCTTGAAATGCGTGGTCCACGGGGCCTTTTCATAGGCGACCACTTGCTCCCAGAATTGCTCCGTGACTTCTGGGGGGCATTCCTCCAGTTCGCCTTCGACCATTTTCCCGCCTGCCAGTTCTTCCGCTTGACGCTTCAGTTCGGCTATCTTTTTTGCGCGTTCGGTCTCGTCCTCATCGCTGCCCTTCTCGCTCATAACGCCCCCTCGCCCTTCTTTGTTAACGTTGCCCGAAAGCGCCAATTATAGCCCACATCGGCCGCCCCGTGTTCCGGTAAGAAACGCGCGCCTCAGGGTCGCTTCAAACTCGGCTAAGGAGCGGCTCTGCCGCCTGACTTGCGGAAAGCCTCTGGCTTTCCGCGTCAGCCCGCCTCCTTTTATCCCGCCGCTAGGCTGGAAGGCTCAGCCTTCCAGCCTAGCGGACGAAGTCGTCAGGGCGCGAGCCTTCGGAAAGGCGAAGCCTTTCCGCAAGTCAGGCGGCAGAGCCGCTCTGCAATGTTCCCTTTCGGGGACTTTGGCGACCCTGCCAACAGAGCGGTCGTGACCCAGTTTCGTATGGAGGCGGCTTTAGGCCGTCACGTAGAGAGGTGAAATCGCCGCTACGAGGCAAATTCTGGGGGAGTGTCAACACAAAGTGGAATTCCTGCCTTGGGCGGGTTTTCTGTTATTCTTGTGAGTTTTGATCTCCCCCGATTGGAGACTGCGCATGCATTCGAGAACCCGCTTGCCGCTTGCCCTGGCATTATGCATGGTCAGCGCAGCGACATGTTACGCCGTCCAGAAGTCCTCAATTGACGATGCTCTGAACTCACTTTTCGCAGTCCACACATTCAAACAGGTTGCCATTTCACCTGATGGCAAAAGGGTCGCTTGGGTCGAGTCCTCAAGGGGAGGAAAACAGGAGCTGACGGGCAACTCCGCAATATATGTGGCTACCCTTGGCTCTTCGGAACAGCCGCGCCGTGTCTCAACCGGCGAGGGCAGCTATGAGTATGCGGAGCACGACATTGCCTGGTCTCCGGACAGCAAGAAGCTCGCTTTCCTTTCGGACAGGGAGAGTTCGGGCCAGCTTGAACTTTACGTCGCGGACGCCCCGGGTCACACGGCGCGCCAACTCACCAGCCTGACTGGATTTCTCGCTTCTCCGTCCTGGTCGCCAGACGGCAAGACATTGGCGCTGCTTTTCACCGAGAACGCCCCTCGCGCGGCTGGCCCGCTCGAGCCCATGGCTCCACCCTCCGGGGCCATCGAGCAACACGCCTACGAACAGCGCCTGACGACCGTCGAGGTGGCCTCAGGCCAGGTCCGGCAGGTGTCGCCCGCCGACCTCTATATCCACGAGTACGATTGGGCGCCCGACGGCAGGAGATTCGTGGCCACCGCCGCGCAGGGCGCGGGCGACGCCAATTGGTGGATCGCCCGGCTCTGCACCATCGATATTGCTTCCGGCGAGGTCAGGTTCATTTACAAGCCGCCGCTCCAGATTGCCCAACCGCACTGGTCGCCGGACGGGAAGACCATCGCTTTCATCGGAGGAATCATGAGCGATGAGGGGAGCACCGGAGGCGATATCTACACGGTTCCAGCCGGCGGGGGCGAAGCCCGCCACCTCACGCCCGGCATCATGGCTTCGCCCGCCACGCTCGCCTGGCTCCCCTCCTCGGAAAGAATCCTGTTCACAGAACAAATCGACGGCTCGAGCGGCATCGCCACGGTTGATGCTCGCGATGGGAAAATCGAAACCCTCTGGAGCGGCCCCGAAACCATCTCAACCGGAACCTGGTGGGACTTTGGGATATCCCTGGCCGAGGATGGAAAGACCTGCGCGTTGGTCCGCCAATCATTCCAGCAACCCCCGGAGATCTGGGCGGGGGAGATCGGGGCCTGGAAGCAGGTCACGCGCCACAACGCCGGAGTTCATCCACGCTGGGGCAAGTCCGAAAGCATCCATTGGTCGAATGACGGGATGAAAATCCAGGGCTGGCTGCTCTACCCGGTAAATTATGATTCCTCCAAGCGCTACCCCATGGTGGTGTCCGTGCATGGCGGGCCCGGGGCCAGCGAAAAACCCTCTTGGCCGGGAGCGTTCTTCAACCTTGCGCTGCTCTCGTACGAAGACTGTTTCGTCCTCTTCCCCAATCCGCGAGGCAGTTTCGGCGAGGGCGAAGCCTTCACCGCGGCAAACGTCAAGGACTTCGGCTACGGCGATTTTCGCGACATTCTTGCGGGCGTCGACTATGTGGTGAAAACGCTTCCGGTGGATGACCGTCGCGTCGGAATTGCAGGCTGGAGCTATGGCGGCTACATGACCATGTGGGCCGTGACCCGGACGAATCGTTTTCGCGCCGCGGTGGCCGGGGCAGGCATCGCCAATTGGCAGAGCTATTACGGAGAAAACGATATCGACCAGTGGATGATTCCCTTTTTCGGCGCCTCCGTCTACGATGACCCGGGCGTCTATGCCAGGAGTTCTCCCCTCACCTTCATCAAGAACGTCAAAACTCCTACGCTCATCCTGGTGGGCGACCGCGACGGCGAATGCCCCGCGCCTCAGTCCTTCGAGTTCTGGCACGCTCTAAAAACCCTCGGCGTGGAAACCCAACTCGTAGTGTACCCTGATGAAGGCCACGTGATCTCGCAGCCTGAACACGAGCGAGACGTCACCAAGCGCACCATCGAATGGTTCAGCCAGTATCTCAAGTAGGGGCGCCTGGCGTGAAATGCCTCTGCTTTTCTCTGAACGACACGCACTTGCCATAGGGCTTAGTTGCAGAAGTTAGCGACTTTATTTGTCGAGGGATGGAAGGGCGGGTCCCGCAGGGCGGGACCCGCCGCAGAGCTCAGGCGGAGTTTGGGGGCTTTAGCCCCTGAAGCGACGCGGCTTCAGGGCCTAAAGGCCCATTCAACTCTCCGCCCCAAGGCGGCGGGGCTAAAGTCCCGCCCTTCCGAGGGTCACAGTTTATTAGTGCAACCCAGCCTTAGCGCACGTGATCGAGGGGGTGAAAAATGGGTGATCTGGTTCGGACCGGACTCTCCCTGGAAAGGGAGCTTCTCGAGAGGTTCGACGCGGCTATTAACCGCAAGGGATATCAAAACCGGTCGGAGGCCATACGGGACCTTATTCGCGAGCATCTGGTGGAAGAGGCGGCCGATGAAAACAAGGTGATCGTGGGAACGCTGACCATGGTTTACGACCACCACCAGCCGAATCTCTCCGCCAAGCTGATTGAGGCCCAGCATGAGGCCGCAAGCAAGGTTTTGGCGGCTACGCATGTGCATTTGGACCACCACCATTGCCTCGAAGTGGTCATCTTGAAAGGCCGAAGTAGGGAGGTCAAGAGCCTGGCTGATCGGATCCTGAGCCTGCGGGGAGTTAAACATGGCCAACTGACCGTCACCACAACGGGGAAACGATTTTCCAGTTGACGCGGGGGCTATCGGACTATAGATTTAGCCTTCTCATTCTTGGTGTCTACTGCCCATCTTGGCAGGATGAGGGGCGACGTCAATACTGGCAACATGCCTGACCAGCGGCGCCCACGCTAACATTCAAGAAAAGGAGACCTGATATGAAGGTCGGACTCTTTACGGCGCTCCTGGCTAGGCTCAGTTTGGACGAGGTCATCGAAAAGATAAAGCCTCTCGGCATCCGCACCGTCGAGTTGGGAACCGGGAACTACCCTGGCGACCCGCATCTGAAGCTGGACTGGATGAGCCAACCCTCCAAGATTAAAGAGTTCAAGCAAAAGCTCGAGGATCAGGGCATAAACATCAGCGCCTTGAGTTGCCATGGCAACCCACTTCATCCCAACAAGAAGATTGCGGAGGCGCACGCGGAAATCAGCCGCAAGACGATTTTGATGGCGGAAAAACTGGGCGTTACGCGGGTGATCGATTTTTCCGGTTGTCCTGGCGATTCGGATAATGCTCAATACCCGAACTGGTCCCCCACGCCCTGGCCACCGGATTTCCTGGAAATCTTGAAATGGCAGTGGGAGAAAAAGGTTATCCCCTTCTGGACGAAGCGCGCCAAGTTTGCGCAGGACCACGGGGTACGGATCGGCATCGAAATGCATCCGGGATTCGTGGTTTACAACCCGGAAACCATGCTCCGCCTTAGGGAAGCCGCCGGACCTGCCCTCGGTTGCAACTTCGATCCCAGCCACATGTTCTGGCAAGGTATTGACCCCTGTGCGGCGGTGCGCAAGCTGGGCGAAGCAGTATTTCACATCCACGCCAAGGACACGCGCCTTTACAATGTCAACATCATGGTGAATGGCGTGCTCGACACCAAACCCTATAGCGATGAGAAAAACCGCTCGTTTATCTTCCGCACCGTCGGTTACGGTCACGACTTGGATTTCTGGGCGGACTTTGTCTCCACGCTCCAGATGGTGGGTTACGACGATGTGCTGTCCATCGAACACGAAGACAGCCTGATGTCTGTGGACGAGGGTCTGACCAAAGCGGCCAATTTCTTGAACCAAGTCATTATCAAAGAAAAACTCAAGGAGATGTGGTGGGCGTGAGAAAAGCAGGATTCAGGAGTCAGGAGTCAGAATGCGCAGCCCTCGGGCCTGCTTCCCCCCTGACGTCTCAAACGCGGCGCCGGCTCCTCTGTATTCTGACTTCTGACTCCTGCTCGTCACTTGTTACTTATGGAAAGAGGTGAATCCGAAGATGCCAGAGATCAACGTTGCTCTAATCGGTCACCAATTCATGGGCAAGGCCCATTCAAACGCTTACCGGCAGGTCAGCAGGTTCTTTCCCGGCAAGTATCGGCCGCGCATGAAAGTGCTTTGTGGGAAGGCTTGCAGCGAAGAACTCGAGGCCACGGCGCAGCAGTTGGGCTGGGAAGAGTCCGACTGCGACTGGCGCCGGGTAATCGAACGTAAGGATATTGACCTCGTGGATATCTCGACGCCGGGGTACCTTCACCACCCCATGGCCATAGCCGCCGCCGAGGCTGGCAAGCACGTCATCTGCGAGAAGCCCCTGGCCAACAATCTGGCTCAGGCCAAGGAGATGCTCCGCGCGGTGGAAAAAGCCGGCGTTTCCCACATGGTGAACTTTAATTATCGCCGGGTGCCCGCGGTAGCCTTCGCCAAGAAGCTCATCGAAGAGGGCCGCCTGGGGCAGGTCTATCATTATCACGGCGCGTACCTCCAGGACTGGATCATGGATCCAGACTTCCCCCTGGTCTGGCGCCTGGAAAAAAAATACGCGGGCAGCGGCGCCCTGGGAGACGTCGGGGCACACGCCGCCGATTTAGCCCAGTTCCTGAATGGTTACATCGAATCGGTCGCCGGCCAGATGACCACGTTCATTAGGGAGCGGCCTTTGCCCGGCACCGGTGAAGGCGCCTGGGGAGCCAAAGGAGCAGAAGGGAAGAAAGGCAAGGTCACAGTGGATGATGACTCGAACTTTCTCGCCCGCTTCAAGAACCGCGCCGTGGGAGTCTTTGAGTCGTCACGCTTCGCCGGGGGCCGGAGGAATTACAACACCTTCCAAATCTACGGCAGCAAAGGCAGTCTGGCTTTCAACCTGGAAAGGATGAACGAGCTGGAATTCTATGATCGCACGGAGCCCAATGAGCAGCAGGGCTTCAAGACGATCATGGTGACAGAGGGCAACCATCCTTACGTCGGCGCATGGTGGCCACCAGGCCACATCATTGGTTACGAGCACACGTTCGTCCATGCCATCCACGACTTCCTGACGGGATTGGAGAAGGGCCAGCCGCCCCAGCCCGGGTTTGACGAAGGCGTGAAGGTTCAAGCCGTCCTGGACGCTGTGGAGCGCTCGGCAAAGTCAGGACGGTGGGAGAAGGTAAGAACATGAAAAACTCGGCCTGTAGCCGGGACGTACCAATCGGGAGATCGGGTGATCGGGTGAACAACCCAACAGGCTTCGTCCTCGAGGTAGGAAGATGCTAGACAAGCATTTGGACCTCCGCGACCGGACGAAACGGTTTGCGTTGCGCGTCCTAAAGCTCTGCGGCTCGCTCCCCAAGACGGAGGCTGCGCGCACCATTAGCCGGCAGCTTCTCCGCTCCGGGACCTCGGTCGCGGCGAACTATCGGGCCGCCGGCCGAGCGCGCTCCCGAGCCGAGTTCGTAGCCAAAATGGGGGTGGTCGTCGAGGAAGCTGACGAGTCCGTTTTCTGGCTAGAACTCCTGGTGGAGAGCGGAATGATCGCCAAAGCTCGCTTGCACGACCTCGTTGCCGAAGCAAATGAACTGGTTTCCATTTTCGTTGCGTCCCAGAAAACCGCGAAAGGAAGATGAACGAGCAGCGGTAGGGGGCTTCTTGTTCACCCGATCTCCCGATCACCCGATCTCTCGATTATCCAATCTTGGGGGAATAAACCTATGGCTTACATGATGGGAATTGACGTTGGAACCACCGGGACACGGGCAATCATCGTCCGCCCGGATGGTCATATTGTGGGAGCTGCCACGGGCGATCACCAGCCCATGAAAATGGCCAAGCCCGGTTGGGCAGAGCAGGAGCCTGAGGACTGGTGGCGCGCGACTCTGGTGGCCATCCGTGGGGCCCTCGAGCAAGCCCAGCTCAAGGGCAGCGACATTGACGCCGTGGGGTTTTCCGGCCAAATGCATGGCGTGGTTCTGATGGACAGCACGCCGGCGGTCCTCCGGCCCTCCTTGATCTGGTGCGACCAACGCAGCCAGGCGCAATGCGACTGGATCACCGCAACGGTCGGGGCGGAGCGATTGATCAAGCTGGTCTCCAATCCCGCCCTCACAGGCTTCAGCGCGCCCAAGCTGCTTTGGATCCGCGATGAGGAGCCGAAGACTTTCGAGCGCGCCGCGCACTTCCTCCTGCCCAAGGATTTTGTGCGTTTCCGTCTTACGGGTGAATTTGCCACCGACGTCTCGGACGCCTCGGGCACTTTGCTTTTTGATGTGACCAACCGCCGGTGGTCGCGCGAGATGTTGTCGGCGCTTGATTTGGACGCCAAGCTCCTGCCGCGCGCCTACGAGTCTGTCGAAATCACGGGACAGATCACACCCGAGGCCGCCGTACTCACCGGCTTGAGCGCCGGTACGCCGGTGGTGGGCGGTGCAGGCGACCAGGCCGCAAGCGCCGTGGGCAATGGGATCGTCGAGCCCGGGCTGACCTCCGCCACGCTGGGCACCTCGGGTGTGATCTTTGCCTACACCGAGGCGCCCAAGCTCGACCCCCGTGGTCGCATCCATACGTTCTGCCACGCCGTTCCCGGCAAGTGGCACGTGATGGGGGTCACTCAGGGCGCCGGACTCTCCCTGCGCTGGTTCCGCGACAACTTTGGAGCTTCGGAGAGCTGGTACGCCCGCCACACGGGCGCCGATGCTTACGACCTCATTATCAACGAGGCCCGGGAAATTCCCCCTGGAAGTGGCGGCGTCCTGTGGCTGCCCTACCTGATGGGCGAGCGGACGCCTCACCTCGACGCCCAGGCGCGAGGCATGTGGTTCGGTCTGACCGCTGTTCACACGCGGGCACACCTCATCCGCTCCATCCTGGAAGGGGTGGCGTTCAGTCTGCGCGACTCGATCGAGATATTCAGAGAGTTGAAAATTCCGCTCGAGCAGATTCGCTCCTCGGGCGGCGGCTCGCGCAACTTCACTTGGCGAGAAATCCAGGCGGATATATTTGGCATGGAACTCGTGACCCTCCGAACCTCGGAAGGCTCTGCCTTCGGCGCTGCCTTGCTCGCCGGCGTCGCGGCAAAGACCTATTCGAGCGTTTCGGAAGCAGCGGCAGAAGCCATACAGGTGAAAGAGAGCATGACGCCCCTGGCGGAAAACGTCAGAGCTTATGACCGCTATTACCAGGTGTATCGCGACCTTTATCCCGCCGTCCGGGATTTGGCGCACACCCTGGCGAATTTGGCGTAGGGCCGAACCGCGTTCGGCGCAGCAGGATGCTGAAAGACCTTCGTGGACGTCGTCATTCCGACCCTGAGCGGAGCGAAGGGGAGGAATCTCGCTCTGCCTGCGGACCGGCGCTCAAGGTGGCCTGGGGGACAGGAGGAAGAAAGAACAGAGCGAGATTCCTCTCCCGCGACTGCGGGATCGGAATGACAAAGGGGAGTAGAAGGTCATGGGACGAGTTCAGAAGATGCTGATTGGCTGCGCCCTCGGCACCTCGCTGGCATCAATTGGCGTGGCAACCGGATCGCGGCACAATTATTTAACAACAAATCCGATAACCTTATTTTCAGCGGGGTTTGCCATGGCAACTCAGAATGATTCCTTTTCCGCAAGCCTTGAAAAGACTCAATTCAACGGCTGGAATGCGTATCGCCTGACCAATGGCATCGTCACCCTGTATGTCGCTCCTGACATCGGGGGCCGCGCCATTCAGTTGCAGCTTGGCGAGAAGGGGTTCTTCTTTGTGAATAAAGACTTGGCCGGGAAAGTCCTGCCGCCTGAGCAGAACAACGTCAAAGCCGGCTGGGCGAACTACGGCGGTGACAAAGTCTGGCCCGGACCGGAAGGTTGGATGAGCGAGGATCAATGGCCCAGCATTCCCTACTACATACTGGACGGCAGCAAGTATACGGCCGAGTTGGTCACGGAGACGCCCGCCGAGGTCGCCGTCCGCGTGACCAGTCCTGCGGACCCGCGTACCGGTGTGCAATTTGTGCGGACGTATCACGTTTATGCCGGGACCACGCGCCTTAAGGTCGACCAGGTGATGCGCAACATCAGCCGCCGGCAAATTCGTTGGGGGATCTGGCACTTAATTCAGAACGATGCTGCGGCCGCCCACGACCCTTCGAAACCAAACCCCGACCTGTTCATGTATATCCCGCTCAATCCCCACAGCAAGTATCCCCGGGGCTACTACAACCCGTACGGTGACGCTCGACACCCAAGCTACGAGCTCCTGCACGGTGGCCACATGCTGCGCGTCCACTACCTCTACCGCGTCGGGAAGGCCGCAGCCGACACGGACCGAGGCTGGTTCGCCGTGGTCAACGGACAGAAAAACATCGGCTTCGTCGAGAACTTCACTTGTTTCCCCGAAAAGGAATATCCCGACGGCGCTGCCGTGGAAACCTGGAATAACGGCCCCGGCATAATTTCCCGCGGACCTTGGGACCAGACTCTTCCTGACGACCCGAAGCAAAATCCCTACATCCTCGAAACCGAGGTGCTAAGCCCCTATGCGACACTTAACCCCGGCGAGGAATACTCGTTCCCAGTCTATTGGTCACCCACCAGTGTCCCGAATCCGGTGCTGAACGCCGTATGGGCAGGCGCCATCAACGAGCCGCTAAAGGCAAACCTCGAAGGTGGGCAGGTTAGTCTGAAGGGCGTCTTTGGCGTCTTCACCCCAGGAACTCTGGTCGCTAACTTCTACAATGTAATGGGAGAGGAACTGGGTCAGGCGACCTTGCAGGCCGTCGATCCCCGAGAGGTTGTCCGACTCGATAAATCCATCCCGGCGCCCGCAGGCACCTTCCGTGTGAGCGTCTTCGTGAAAGATATTGACGGCGAGAACCGCGGATACCTGGGCAATGTGGTACTGAAGTAGGGGCGCTTCGCGAAGCGCCCTGGTGAACAATCCCGCCCGTTTCCGTAGGGGCGGTTCGCGAACCGCCCCTACTGTCGCTTGCGAAAGCCTTCTGCCAGGACCAGAGGACGATACCTCCCTAGCCCGGATTTCTCACCACGTTTGGACGTTCTTACGGGGCCGCCGGAAGGGCGGGGCTTCAGCCCCGCCGAAATCGCGGCTCCCACCCTCTGTTGGTCCCGTGCCCCGCGCAGTCCCGCAGGCGCGGGACTGCACGGGACACAGGAATAATCAGGAAGGCCTTGTAGCGGCGGGGCTGAAGCCCCGCCCTTCCAGACCCGTGGTGAGAAATGCGGGCTAGTACCCCCGTACTGTTGGCAACAGACCGCACTGGATGGAAACTAGCGGGGAGGTGACACCACGTGCAGAGCACTTGGTGACACGCCGGCAGTCACGCGGCGTTGCGGGAGAGCGCATTCGGACTGCTCTCAACAACTACCCGGAGGCTGTCCCCCAGGCACTGACACTACCACCATTGTAGCGGAAAGAGTGTTTCGGAGGCGGTGTCATCTGCCGCTCAGGCGCGATGCGAGAGGATAGTTTGCAAATAGATTAATGACCAGGAAAGTAATAGGGAGTGGGGAAGGCGGCCCATTGTGGTGAATGACGTGAATAGGGCGGTGGCAAGCCGTGCCAAACGAAGGGCAGCCCAAAGGAGCGACGGTTATAGTTTCCTCCAGATCGTCATCACTCTTGTGGTGGTGAGTACGCTGGTAGCCATGGCGCTCCCAACAACCGTGAATGCCTTGCGCAATTATCGGCTCACCGCGGCCGTGTCCGCCGCCACCGGAGCGATTTCGGCCACCCGCTACCAGGCCATCATGCACGCATACCCGTACAACATAACCTTCAATTCCAGTAACGCAACCTATCAGTTGGCTAGTGAGCCGCCCCCGGCGACGAGCTTTACGAACGTGGGCACCGCTATCCCGATCAGTGGTGTTCACGACGTCACAATCAACCAGACCACCACGCTTCAATTCAACGCCAATGGCACTGTTTCGGCCACTACGGGCGCCATGAGTTTTACGATCAGCAACGGCCTTTTAACGAAGACCATTAGCGTGACAGGAGTCGGCGATGTTTCTGTCAACTAGATCGGCTTCAGCCCATGGATTCACCCTCTTGGAGACCCTCGTGGCGCTCATCGTCCTTTTGATAGGGGTGCTAGCGACTGCCCTCCTGGCCGCGCGCTGCATGAACACCAGTCACCAGTCGAAGTACATGAACCTGGCGGCAGAATTGGCCTCGGAAAAGTTGGAGGACCTGAACCGGTGGGACGTCGACGATCCGCAGATTTGCGTGCCATCGGCAGGCTCGTCTGTAGGCAGTCTGACCCAGGACATTATTGGAAACCCTACTACTTGTCCGCCGCCTCTCAACATGTGCTCGTCGACAGGAAACTCGGCCGTCGTGAGCTACTATGACGACGTCTGCATGGCCACGGTCAACAGCACCGACTGCCCGAACCCGACCTACGGCTGCTTCTCCGAGACCGTGAGCAGCCCCGGCAGTGGCAGCACGGTCTACACCACCACCACCCACGCTCCAGACGGAACCATAACGGTCACTAACCCTACTACGATGCCCACCCCCACGTTTCACCGACGCTGGATTATCGAAGCCAACACTCCGGTGGCTGGCGTAAGCGCGATTTGCCTGTCCGGCACGCGACGCGTGACGGTTCTGGTGACCCTGATGGACCTGTCCGTCCAGCCGCCGGTGACCTTTCAAATGAGCATGGTGCGCCCATGAGGACAAGGAAAGGAACTTTCTCAATGAGCCGTGGTCTACTGCACGTCCCCAAGGTTGGGCGGCGCGACAAGGGTTTTTCGCTCTTGGAATTGATGGTGGCGGTGGCCATCTTCATTTTGGCGAGCGCGAGCAGCCTCATGCTTTTCTCCCGCCTGGATACGACGGCCAACCAGCAACAAGGCATGGTCGGTCTCAATATTGGGATCCGCAATGCGGCCGGACAATTGCAGCTCGACCTGGCAAATGCAGGCACAGGATACTACGTCGGGTACAACATCCCAAGCTGGCCGGTCGGCGTCACTATCATCAACAACGTGCCGGCGGCGGGCACTTCCTGTTACAACGCCACGACCAACTCGTACACCGCTAACTGCTTCGATCAGATTAATATCCTTGCGGTGGCGAATTCCACCACCTACCCCCCTATTAACGCCACGGACAGCTCCGGAGCAAATGGGACGTCGAACTGCTCAAACACATCTAAGGGAGTGGCATACGGTCAAGCTGCCACTGGGCTTACGCTCGCGGCGACGGCGGCCAAATACGTCAGCGGTGCTCAACTGCTCTTTCTAACCAGCACGGGGCAGAGCTTGACGGCGGTGGTTCTGACCCAGGCCCCGACGGTTGTGGGGTCGGCCGTCAAGTTCACCTTCAATGCCACCAACACCGATGGCACCAACACCGGCGCCAACTGGAAGACTAACGACCCGCTGGACATCACGGCTTGCGACGGTAATACTTGCCCAACACCCAATAATTTTGGAGATCAGTTCTGTGGCGGCGATTGGATTCTCCAACTGGCCCCCATCACCTACCAGGTGAGTACTGCGAATCAGCGCGATCCACAGCTCCAACGGGTCCAAGGGGGCACCACCACGGTCGTTATGGACCAGATCCTTGGGTTCAAGGTGGGAGTGACGATTTGGAACAGCGTTACCGACTCGTTGCCAACCCAATACAATTACAACGCGGCCCAATACAACGCCAACAACACAAGTCCACCGCCCTATGATTCGGCCTATCTGTTCTCTCGGGTGCGGTCCGTGCGCGTTTCCCTGATCGCGCGCACCCAACCCAGCACCGACCCTTCCTTCACTTTCCGTAATCCATTTGATGGCGGGCCTTACGTAGTGCAGGGCGCCTCTGTGGTGGTCAACCCACGGAACTTGAGCATGAATGACTGAGGTGATGTCATGAACGGCAGATGGGAATTCGTTGATGAAATCAGCCCCGACGTGTCGGGGCGAAAGAATGTAGCCCACGGTCCCGCAGGGCGGGATGGGTCAGCGAACCCTCCCTTACCCCCGTCCCCTCCCGCTCGGGCGGGAGAGGGGTGTCCCGCTCTGCGGGACGGGGTGAGGGCCCTCCACCCAGGGCTGGCGCCCTGGTCCCGCGTCCGCGGGATTCCGCCCCTGACGGGGCTGCGAAAGCAGCATTATGGAGACCACGGGTTTGCGCTCGTCTTCACCCTGCTGCTCTTGAGCATGATGAGCCTCATGGCCCTGGCGATGGTCTTTTCCTCGACCTCCGACATGTTGATCAACGGTTACTACCGCAACGCCCGAGGATCGTTCTACGCTGCGGACTCCGGACTCAACATCGCCCGGCAACAGTTACAAGACCAGATCGTTGCTCAGGTTCCCAGCACCTTCACGACGAATCCGATCCCCACGGGCGCAGCGGCGACAGTTTTGAGCAGCGTTTTGACTGCGTACGCGAGTTCCACCTCTCTCAATGCCGGCCAGGCTGCCAACTCATGGGTCGAGAGCTTCGTGATTCCTAACACTACGGGGTGCCCGACCACCTTTTCCCTCGCACCCAATTCGCCCACTATAACCTCTTACGATTCTAATAATAACCCAAATGGATATAAATATATTTATAACTACCAACTCTGCGTCAGGGGAATGGCCCAGGGTTCGGAGCAGACCACCGTATCCGAGACGGGAAGTCTCATTTTGGCGGTCAGCGGCACACAGTCAACTTCCACGACCAGCTTCGCCGCTTATGGGGCCTTCATTGACCAGTTCGCTCCCTGCCTCGGGCCGCTGGTCCCCGGCACCTTGACGGGCCCCTTTTTTACGAATGGCGCCTGGCAGTTTGGCACCAGCGGCTCTTATATCTTTACCGACCCCGTGGGGCAGGCGAACGCCGATGCAGACTTCTGGTTTGGAAACACCTGCATTCAGTCTCCAACCAGCAGTTACAAGTACGGGAGTGGAAACCAAGCGCAGACGATTAAGCCCACCTTTGAAGGAAACCCGCCCTTCAGCCTCGGACTCAACACGGAGTCCCTGCCGCAGAATGACTACAGCCAGCAGTGGGCGGTGCTGGATAGCAAAGGCACGGGCGAGGGTTCCAGCGCTCCCACTAATGCTCAGATGAATGCTTCGCTGAAGACCGCTTCGGGAGCGGCCTATCCCACAAGCGGGGCCTCCTCCGGGGTTTATATCCCCTACACCACGAGCGGCAGCGTTAACACCGTCGATGGGGGTGGCTTCTACGTGGCGGGAAGCTCGAGCGTGGGTGCGAGCATTACGCTTTCGACCAGCGGAACGTCCGCGCAGGTTTTTACCATTGCACAGACTCCTAGCTCCACCACAACGACAACCACAATCACGGTTGACCCGCTCGCGACCCCACCGACTTCCTGGAACTGCCCTTCGGGAACGACTGGCACTACCACGGTGGCGACCAAGGTGGGATCAGGTTCGACCACTACCGTCAACTTCTGCGCTGTCCCCATGAACCTAAGCGGAAGTACGCCGACGCCAGGCACCATCCTTTACGTGAACGGCGATATCGCCTCTACTAATTGCTCGTATGGTGGCTGCACCGGTGGTCTGAGCGGCCCAGGTCAGGGGCAGGCGGGCATTCAAGATTACAATGCCATCACCATTGTGGCCAATGGCGATATCGATATCGAGGGTGATTTGATTTACAAAACTGAACCTGTCACTACGACACAGAACCAAGTTGTGGCAGGAACGAACCCGGCTTGTTGCAATGGGGACCCCGCCGATACCTTGATCCCCGGGCACAATAACGGCCAGGTGCTGGGCCTTTTTACGGCCAACGGAAACATCAACCTCAACAGCAATTATTCAAACAACAACCTGGAGGTTGATGCCAGTATGGCGGCGCTTCAGGCAGGTCAGAATTATGGCTTCAGTACCAACGAAGGCTCCCTCAACACCGTGACCAATGTGGGCGGTCGGATTGAGAATGCGGCTCACGGAGTCAACATAACGACCTTCAACGTGTACTTCGACCAACGGTTTGCCAACACCCAAGGATTTGCGCCGCCGTGGTTCCCCTCGACCACCGTCACCGCCACCGGCCCCGCACCCGCCGTCGCCAAACCAACCGTGCAGCGCGTTCAGTGGGCGCTGAAGAATATGTGATTGAATCCGGGGGTCGTTTCGGCATGTCAGTCTGAGAGAAGTTGTCAGTCTTCAGTTATCAGTGGTCAGTTGTCAGTCGTCAGTGGTCCGTTATTCGTTCTCGGCCGTTGGTTTCCAGCTTTCAAAAAGATTGGGCTAGTACTTAGTTGCATTAATAACCGATATTATTTATGACCCTCGGAAGGGCGGGGCTTTAGCCCCGCCGTCTCGGGGCGAAGAGTGGAACGGGCCTTTAGGCCCTGAAGCCGCGGCGCTTCAGGGCCTAAAGCCCCCAAAATCCCACCTAAGCTCTGCGGCGGGGCTAAAGCCCCGCCCTTTCATCCTCTGACAAATAAGATCGCTAACTTCTGCAACTAAGCACTAGGGACTGGGGACTAGCAGGATGCTGAAAAACCTTTGTGAACGGTGTCATTCCGAGCCCTTCACTGTCATCCTGAGCGCAGCGAAGGATCTCGCTCTGGAACCAAAGGACTTGCGAGATTCCTCGTCGTCCCGCAGGGCGGGACTCCTCGGAATGACAGGCGAGGCAGGTTTATCAGCATCCTGCTAGCCCCAGCCCCTAGCCCCTAACACCTGGCCCCTGACACCTGACACCTGAAACCTATTTACTCCGCCGCTTTTTCCCCGCATCATAATCCGTTCGGTTCACGTCGATACGATTGGCAATCTGTCAACTGTCGACTGTCGACTGGCAACTGTGAACTGGAGAAGTGGGGAGGCTCGTTGTCTGAAACAACATCAACCGCGCATCCCTCTCGAGCCAAGATTCTGCTCGCCTTCGCAGCCGTTTACCTCATCTGGGGGTCCACTTACCTCGCCATCCGATACGCCGTTGAAACAATCCCTCCCTTGTTCATGGCGGGGTGCCGGTTCGTTATGGCCGGCGCCACGTTGTACCTGTTGACGCGCGCTGGTGGGGCGACTGCGCCCTCCCGTCGTCATTGGGCCGGCGCAGCCATTTTAGGGGCTTTGCTCCTGGTGATTGGGAATGGAGGGTTGTGCTGGGCGGAGCAGCGAGTGCCTTCCGGACTCGCCGCTTTGCTGCTGGCGACCATCCCCATCTGGATGGTCCTGCTCGATAGCTTAAGGAAAGGCGGCACGAAGTTGGAGGGGCGGGTGGTTGGCGGAATGGCTATCGGTGGGGCCGGACTTGCCTTGCTGGTGGGTCCGGCCCACCTGTGGGGTAGCTCGCGCGTGGATCTTGCCGGCGCGGGAGTACTGATGTTCTCGTCGTTTTCCTGGTCATTCGGCTCCATTCTCTCGCACAAGCTGGAATTGCCCCCTTCGCCCTTTCTGGCGGCGGCCATGGAGATGCTGGCCGGCGGCGCCTTGCTCTTGTTGCTGGGCGTCCTGAGCGGGGAGGGCAGGCAGCTCCATTTCCACGATGTCGCCCTCCGCTCCTTGCTGGGTCTTTTCTATCTGATTGTGGCGGGCTCGCTGCTCGGTTTCACTGCTTACATCTGGTTGTTGCGCACGGTAGCCACGGCGCGGGTTTCCACTTATGCTTTTGTGAACCCGGCCGTGGCGGTTTTCCTCGGTTGGGCTGGAGGCGGCGAGGCATTGACGGCTCGTGAGTTGCTGGCCAGCGCCACCATCATCGCCGGTGTAGCGCTCATCATCACCCACCGGCCAAGTCCCGTCGCCGTCACCCCGGATACAGAGGGCCTCCCCTCGGAGAAACCATAAAGCAGAAACTAGAAATCAGAAAATGGAAACTGGCAGCCTTGTGGTCGAGCTTCTGATTTTCAGTCTGGAATATCCGAAATTCGTCGCGCCCGTTTCCAGTCAGTCTACTTTCGACCTTCGACCTTCGACTTTTGACTAGTCGGCCAGCTCCATGTCATGCTCAGGACGCCGCTCTTTGGCGGACGAAGCATCCCCGTAGTTTCCTTGCACCGATAGGCTACTGATGTAGCGTACTATTAAGCGGGCGAACCGCCAAGTGTCTCAAAATGCCACATTCATGCGCTCCCGCGCATATCCCCGGCGTTCTTCTAACCCATTGAAAACACATGAAAACTTGATCCTGCTGGTGCAGAACATTTCAAAAAAGCGAGACGCGTGGGAAAAATGGAAATCCCGTCCACATCAGACCATGGGCACTTAGGATGACAGCATTGGGCGCGCCCGTGGACTACGGTAACAACTCCAACCTTCGAATTGGGGTTCAAACATCCTCCGGCAGCAAGAATCGGGTTGCGCCGACGCTCCATCCTAGCGATGATGGATCAGGATGGCAGGGAGGGAAAATGCAAACGAAAGCGGAAGATTATCGACGCATCGAGAAAGCCATACAGTTTCTCGCGAAGAACTATCATCACCAGCCGAGTTTGGACGAGGTGGCGCGGAACGTCAACCTGAGCGAATATCACTTCCAGCGGCTCTTTCGGCGCTGGGCAGGCATCAGTCCCAAGCGCTTGCTACAGTTTCTGACACTGGAACATGCCAAGAAGGTTCTCGAGGAATCCCGGAGCGTGCTGGACGCCGCCTATGATGCGGGGTTGTCCAGCCCAAGCCGCCTGCACGACCTTTTCGTGAATGTCGAGGCAATGACTCCTGGAGAGTTCAAGGCCAAAGGGGCAGGCTGCAAGATCAGTTACGGATACCACCCCAGCCCCTTCGGTGAGTGTCTTCTCGCGGTTACCGAGCGCGGGATTTGCGGATTGGGTTTCGTGGGGGAAGGGGGTCGAGCAGAGGCTCTCGAGGATTTCAAGCGAAGATGGCCGGCGGCAGAGTTTCAAGAGAATCCGCGGAAGACCCGGATCACTATCAATAGAATTTTCAGTCCCAAGAAAAGAAACGGCAGTAATCCTGTGAAGCTGTTGTTGATGGGCACAAACTTCCAAGTCAGAGTCTGGGAAGCCCTGCTCAGGATTCCGCCGGGTTCAATGGTGTGCTATGAAGACTTGGCGCGCCAACTTGGGAAGCCGTCGGCCGCACGGGCTGTGGGCAGCGCGGTGGGCCGGAATCCCATATCTTTCCTCATTCCTTGCCACAGGGCTATCCGCAAGATGGGGATTACCGGTGATTATCATTGGGGAGCGGCTCGAAAGAAGGCTATCCTTGCGTGGGAAGCGGCGCGCAAGAATGGAGAATCGGAATAACACATGGCTGCCCCGCCTTTGATGCTTGATGCTGAGACTCGCGCCAGACTTTGGCGGCAATTGGTGGACGCTATTGAAACCTACGCCACAAAGCTGGAGACCGGCCGAGTCACGCCTCCGCTCGATCCCGTGAAGCTCCGCGCCTTGCTCTCGCGCTTCGATTTCTCCGCGCCGATCGATGCTTTCGAGGCCCTCGATTTTCTAGTCGAGGGTCTGTGGAAGTTTCAAACCCACACACCGCATCCCCGCTATTACGGACTGTTCAACCCCGCACCGACTACCATGGGCATCGCTGGGGACGCCCTGGTTGCGGCCTTTAACCCCCAACTCGCCGCCTGGAGCCACAGCCCACTGGCCATCGAGGTTGAACAGCATTTGGTGCGTGCCTTCGGCGCTCGATTTGGTTACGACCCCGCGCAGACCGATGGGACTTTTGCTTCAGGTGGCATGGAAGCCAACCACACGGCGGTCCTCACCGCTTTGGTGCAGACGTTTCCGGAATTCTCCTGCCGTGGCGTCCGAGCGCTTGCCGCCCAGCCCGTTCTCTACGTTTCCGCAGAGGCGCATCATTCCTTGCTGAAGGCGGCTCGACTGTGCGGGCTGGGGACGGATGCCGTGCACGAGATTCCAGTGGATGACAGCCTGCGCATGAATCCGGCAGTCCTAGTTTCGAGAATCGCCCAGGACCGTGGCCAGGGCTTCGCGCCTTTCATGGTGGTTGCAACTGCGGGAACCACTAACGCGGGGGTGATTGATCCCCTTGCCGCCGTCGCAGAGGCGGCTGCGCGCGAAAAACTATGGCTTCACGTGGACGCGGCGTGGGGCGGGGCGGCAGCGTTGGTCCCCGAACTGCGTCCTCTATTGGAGGGCATCGAGCGCGCTGATTCAATTACCTTCGACGCGCACAAGTGGCTTTCTGTGCCCATGGGCGCGGGAATTTATATCACCCGGCACACCGATATCCTCGATCGAACATTCCGTACCGCCGTAACGTATATGCCGCGCGAGGCAGCGGAATTGGACGTGGTCGATCCCTGCATGCACTCGATCCAGTGGTCCCGCCGGGCCATAGGTCTGAAGGTGTTTCTCTCGCTGGCCGTAGCTGGTTGGGAGGGATACGCCGCGGCAATCCGCCAGATGGTGGCCATGGGCGCGCTGCTGCGGGAGCAACTCGAAGCCTCGGGCTGGCAGGTCGTTAACGAAACACCATTGCCCCTCTGTTGCTTCATTGACAAGCGGCATGCGGAGGGCCGCTCCGCTGCCTACCTGCACGCGGTGGCCATGAAAGTTGTCGGCTGTGGAAAAGCCTGGATTTCAACTACCTGCCTGGCCAACTCAGTGCCCGTGCTTCGGGCCTGCATCACGAACTACCGGACCAGCGGCGACGATATTGCAGCCTTGATTGGCGCTCTCGAAGAAGCTCGAAGACAACTTCGTTAGCCCAGCTTCCGCACTCGGCGGAGTGAAACCGCGAGAAAGAGCGGGAGGCCACGAATTCCTGAACGGCGCGGGCAGCATCGAGCATGTCCCACAGGTGTGCGGCATCCTTGGCCTCAGGCTGCATACAGGATCTCGCGGGCCTTCAGGATCTCGTGCCGACGAAAGGGATTGCGTAGTGCTCGGGGAGAGAGGAGGTCCACGTCACGCCCGAAGATCTCCCGGAGCTCGCCGATCATGTCCGTCCAGTCGTAGAGGCTCCATTGGGCGTCCGAGGCGAAGGCTACCAACAGATCCACGTCGCTATCGGGGCGGAAATCGTCGCGGACAACCGACCCAAACGCGGACAGTTCCGCGACCTTCCACTTGCGACAGAAATCGTCAAGCCGCTTTTTGGAGGTTGTAATATTCACCCAGTCCCCCACGAGCGTGACACTGGCTGCCAAAGGCCATTATGCCAGAACCGAACCAGGCCGGCAAATGCCAGTCCCACTGAGTTGCGGTGTCGTTTCGAAATGGGAGCCAATTCGAAACGCCTGTCATTCCGAGCGCAGCGAGGAATCTCGCTCTGGGCTCAGGTGGATAGGGCTCGTGAGAAGGAGATCAAAAGCTGGGGCGAAAGTGAAGATTCCCTTGATCGAAGCGGTGAATCGGGATTGGAAAGCCTTTAGCGCCACTCGGTACGGCGCTCAAGGCAGCGCGGCCGGTGGTAAGTGGAGGAAACAGTCAGAGCTAGATTGCCCCCTTCGCTCCGCTCTGGGTCGGAATAACAACATTCACAAACGTTCTTCAGCTTCCCGCCAGTCGTCGCGCTGCTGAAAACACTGCTTGCTGCTTCGCGGCGAATCTGCGAACATTCGCACTTCAGCACTAAGTCAGGTTTCATTTCGTAGGCTGATTACCCTGGAGGCAAGAATGCCATTTGATCCCAAGCACTGTAGTCGCACCATCACCGACGGGCGAGACCGGGCGGGCGCTCGGGCCATGCTCAAGGCAATTGGTTTCACGGATGCCGACTTGGCGAAGCCGATTGTTGGTATCGCGAATACCTGGATTGAGACCATGCCTTGCAATTTCCATCTGCGCGAGCTGGCCGCAAAAGTGAAAGAAGGCGTGCGCGCGGCGGGTGGAACGCCCATGGAGTTCAACACCATTGCGATTTCCGACGGCGTGACGATGGGCACGGAAGGTATGAAGGCTTCGCTGGTGAGCCGCGAAGTCATCGCCGACTCGATCGAGTTGCTGGGCCGTGGCCACATGTTTGACGCCATGGTGGCGCTGGTCGGATGCGACAAGACAATCCCCGGAGGCGCGATGGCCCTGATTCGCCTAAACGTGCCAGGCATTGTCCTGTACGGCGGGTCGATTGCCCCAGGACGGTTCCAGGGCCACGACGTTGCGATTGGGGACGTGTACGAAGCCGTGGGCGCACATGCTGCGGGGAAGATGACGGACGCCGAGCTTAAGGACCTCGAGGACCATGCCTGTCCTGGCGCTGGCGCCTGCGGCGGCCAATACACGGCTAATACAATGTCCACGGTAATGGAATTCATCGGCCTTTCGCCCATGGGCGGGAACAGCGTACCGGCCCTACACCCCCTGAAGAATGAAGTTGCCTACCGCACCGGCGAGATGGTGATGGATTTGCTCCGGCGAGGCGTACGGCCGCTTGACATCCTCACGAGGAAAGCGTTTGAGAACGCCATTGCGAGTGTGGCGGCGACGGGTGGTTCAACCAACGCCGTGCTCCACCTGCTGGCCATGGCTCGCGAGGCTGGAGTTCCGCTTACGATCGATGACTTTGACGCTATCAGTTCGCGCACGCCCATCATTGCTGATCTGAAGCCGGGTGGGCGGTACCTTGCTGTAGATGTCCATCGGGCCGGCGGAATCCCCCTGATTGCCAAGAAGCTGCTGGAAGCGGGACTCATCGACGGGTCTCAACAGACTCCCAGCGGGCGAACAGTTGCTGAGGAAGCCCGGCTTGCCATCGAGACGCCGGGCCAGGACGTGATCAGGCCTGTCACCAATCCGATTAAGAGGACTGGAGGGCTAGTTATCCTGAAAGGGAACCTCGCACCGGAAGGCTGCGTCGTCAAGGTGGCGGGGTACGAGAGGACTTACCATCGTGGGCCCGCGCGGGTGTTTGACTGTGAAGAAGACGCCATGCGTGCTGTGATGAGCAAGAGCATCCGGGCGGGAGACGTGCTGGTGATCCGTTACGAAGGCCCGCGGGGCGGCCCGGGCATGCGCGAGATGCTGGGCGTGACGGGAGCGCTGGTGGGGGAGGGATTGGGCGACTCGGTCGGGTTGCTCACCGACGGCCGGTTCAGCGGCGCGACGCATGGACTGATGGTGGGTCACGTGGCTCCCGAGGCCGCCCGTGGCGGTCCCATTGCGGCGGTCGCCGATGGCGATGTTGTGGTGTTCGATATCGAGAAGCGACGCCTCGATGTTGAACTGGCCGATGAGGAGATCAAGAATAGATTGGCCAACTGGCGTGAGCCCGAGCCGCGGTACAAAACAGGTGTGTTTGCCAAATATGCCGCGCTGGTCTCCTCCGCATCGGAAGGAGCCATTACGCAGGTGCCATGATTGCCGATTGTCGATTGCTGATTGTCGATTGAAAAAGTGGTTTGACAATTTCCTGCCCTGAAAATGGCTCCCCTCCTTATCAAGGAGGGGAATCACCGAGAGCATTTTCATCTTCAAGTGGCGAGTCGGAGACTCATGGAATCTCCTCTGTCAATCACCCGCCGCCCGAGCGGGATCAATCGCAAATCAGCAATTCACACCATCCTCGACCAAGCGATGATTGCAGAGATTCGTCGCAAGGCACGAAGATTTTCGAAAATGGTGCTCTTGCTTGACCTTCCGCATTTGCGCGCGTAACATGAGCGTCCGTTGGAGTTTTTCCCCGAGACTTTCAATTCCGTAGAGGTGATGCATGGCAACAGTCAACACACGTCGTGTAGCCCTGGGTGCTCTGGCCGGAGGCGTGGTCTGGTGCATCTGGAGCACTATCGTCAACATGGTGATTCTCGAACCGTGGTATACGGCTGCGTCGAGATCGGGAGCGATTCTCAGCAAAGGGCGATATCCCTTTCCCTGGTTCCTGGTTTATTGGTTCGTCACGATCTTCCTTCTCGCCTTCGTTGTCGCCTGGCTCTACTCTTCAGTGCGTGCGACGCGCGGCGCCGGCCCGGGCACGGCGCTGACGATCGGGCTGTTGGTAGGCTTCGCGGCAGGGTTTCCCATGAACCTGACAACCGCCTCGTGGGTTCCGATAAGCCGCTTCTTCCCGCTCTGGTGGATGCTCGACCTCTGGCTGGGAGCGATCATGGCGTCGCTGGTGGCAGGCTGGCTTTACAAAGATTAGCCCGCTTCCCTTTTCTAAGGGACGGCTCTTGTAGCCGCATTTGTTTCGTCATCACGCGGGCAGACTCAAGCGGTGCCATTACGACAAGGTGGCGACGCGCGGGTCGTGACTGATCGGCGCCTGGCCGTGATTTTCTGCCACCGTCTTAACGGCGTTTGCCGGCCTTAGTCGCTGGTATGAGTTCCCATCGCGCGGAATTCGCCATAGGATCCCGCCCCCGGCGACCACAAAAGAAATCTCCGCCTATTTTCCTGTCGGGATTGCACTTGGAGTTCAGAGCCATCAGCCGGGGCCGCGAGCGTGTGCCCCGCCCGCGCTTGGCGTTCGACCTCCCGGAAAAGTCTGAGAAACTCGACATCTCCAACGTCTTGACGCCCACCCCATCGGTTGCATTGATGATGTCTCGATACCACGATTGCCTTTTGAGTTTGAGTCGTCTATCCTGTTCGCGATACACCTACCCAGCCTCATGAACGGGAATCACATCCTATTAGGCATCGTGATGCTGACGGCGACGCTAGGCGCGCTGGGCTGGAGATACTCCACTCAGAAAAAAGCTTCCGTCCCGGCGTGGGGTTGGTCGGGACTTGCAATTATTATGCTCGCAGAGTTGCTGCTGTTCTTGCGCGTTCGCTGGGTCGAAGTCTTCTTTACGCCCATTGTGTGGACGGGCTATCTGCTCTTTGCCGATTCGCTGGTGTGCAGCCTGAAGGGTTCGTCTCGCATCCGTAATGCACTGCGCAGTTTTTTGGGTCTGGCTTGTTGTTCTGTACCCCTGTGGTTGGTTTTTGAGGCCTACAACCTGCGCCTTAGAAACTGGACTTACGTCGGACTGCCTCAAAATCGGCTCCTTCGCGGACTGGGTTTCACCTGGTCATTTGCGACCATCTGGCCCGCCGTTTTCGAGACCGCGGACCTGATTTCGGCGCTGGGTTTGAGTCGAGATAAACGGGAAGCCGGATATGCCTTTCGACCCTCCAGGCACATCGCCTTTTTCCCCCTTGGCTTGGCATGCCTTACGCTTCCCCTGCTCGCGCCTCCACGCATAGGAGGTTGTCTGTTCGGGGCAGTTTGGGTAGGGTTCATCCTGGTGCTCGACCCCATCAATTATTTCTGGGGAGGGCGCTCCTTGTTGCGTGACCTGGAACAGGGTGAAATAAGCCGGCTCAATGCCTACCTCTGTTCCGGGCTTGTGTGTGGAATCCTCTGGGAGTTCTGGAACTACTGGGCCAGCGCCAAGTGGCTATACGTCTTTCCGATGTGGCAAAATTGGAAGGTCTTTGAAATGCCTGTACCGGGATTCCTTGGTTTTCCTCCGTTCGCGCTAGAATGCTTGGTGATGTACGAGTTTCTACTCGGCCTTCGTGGCAGGGTCTTTGGACATGAGTGCAGCCTCAATGAGAAGAATTCAACTACCGAATCTGCTGGCACTGATCCTTCTGTGGGTCAGTGTTAGTTGCGGAACTGTGAAGTTTGCTTGGGGGGCCGGGAAGGCAGACGAAGTGAGAAACCAGGAGATTGCCGTCCGCGGGATGAATAAACTCATGGACGGCGACTTCGACCATGCGATGGAAATCTTCCGCCAGATCCAGAAGTCCGATCCCGAGTCGCCTCTCGGCTACCTTCTTGAGGCCGATGCGAACTGGTGGAAGATCTACTTGACCGAGGCCAATCTGATTGACCCGGACGTTTTCGAGGCCCTTTCCGAAGCCGCCACTCCTTACGACGGCGATTTCAGGCGATTGGATGAACTGGCAATCCGCAAAGCCGAAACGCGCCTCCACGCGCATCAGGATGAAGCGCGCAGTTACTTTTACGAGGGCTTGGCCTACGGACTGCGGGCGCGGTTGGAAGCTTTACGGGACCATGCCCTGGCAACTGCCCGCGCCGGCAAGCGGTTGCGGAGTTTTTCTCTCGCCGCCCTGAAGCTCGATCCCAACCTCAACGATGCCTATTTTGGAGTCGGACTCTACAACTACTTCGTGGACACGTTGCCGACCTATGTGAAGATGCTGCGCTTTTTGATTCTGCTTCCGGGCGGCGACCGCCTTGTGGGTCTCCGCCAAATCCAGGAGGCAATGGAAAAAGGGCAACTCGTGACCTCGGAGGCGAAATTCCACCTTGCCAAGGACTACTCCCGTCCGATCGATCGGCAGTTCGCGAGATCCCTGGAACTGCTTCGCCAGATGGAGCAGCAGTATCCCCACAACCCGCTTTGGAAATTGCTTGCTGGGAGCATTGAGATCCGCATGGGACAGGTCAAGGAGGGCGAAACACTCTACCGGCAGGTGATCGACGAAACCGCCCATCCCCAATCGGAGGTATGGAAACCTCTCCACCAGGAAGCCGAGCAAGCTCTGGCGCGCCGGTCGGGACATTAGGCCATTGATTCACTGACTTATTGATTCAGTTTTTGGGTTTGCTCGTGGGCGTGGTAGGAGCTGCGAACGAGAGGGCCGGACTCGACGTGACGGATCCCCAGGCGGAGACCTTCCTGCTTAAGAGTGGAAAATTCTTGGGGGGAATAAAAGCGCGCCACAGGCAACTGCTCACCGGAGGGGCGCAAATACTGGCCAATCGTGACGATCTCGACCTCCACAACACTTAAATCCTTCAGCACCGCCAGCAGTTCTTCAAACGTTTCCCCAAGGCCCACCATGAGGCCGGACTTGGTTGGGATGGAAGGAGCGATTTCACGTGAGCGTGTGAGGAGGCGCAGGGACCGCTCGTACCGGGAACCACGCCGCGCCACCGGGTAAAGGCGAGGGACAGTTTCGGTGTTGTGGTTCAGGATGTCGGGTTGAGCACGCAGCACGGTTTCCAGAGCTTCGTCAGACCCGCGGAAGTCGGGGATCAGAACTTCTACCTGGCACCCGGCAATGTGCCGGCGAAGGGCCGCAATCGTCCGGGCGAATATCGTGGCCCCACCATCTTTCAAGTCGTCCCGGTCGACGGAAGTCACCACGACATACTTCAAACCCATCTTCGACGCCGCTTCCGCCACTCTTTCCGGTTCCTCCCAGTCAACCTCACCGTGCGGCAGGCCTTTCGGCACGGCGCAGAAGCCGCAGCGGCGGGTGCAAAGCTCGCCAAGTATCATGAAAGTGGCGGTTCGATGCGCCCAGCACTCGCCGACGTTCGGGCAACGCGCGCTTTCACACACCGTATGCAACCCGAGCCCGCGCATCAAATGCCTCAGCTCAAAGTAGTTCTCCCCGGCGGGAACGCGCACCTTCAGCCATTCAGGCTTGCGCACCTGGACGGGAGCTGAGGCAATCTGGACCAAATCACTCATTCCTGTCATTCTACTCTGTCTATGGGGACCAGACAACCCGGGCACGCTCGAGGAATTGATTCATTGCACGAATCGTGCGCGGGTTCTGGGCTGGATGCGTGGCTTTTCGAGGATTGTCCCTTCCGAAAGAGCCGCAGGGTTACAATACAAGCGTTGCGCCCCAGTTTTCGAGATCCAGCCCCGCAATGAGGGTATCGACATGCCGTGGATCAAAACTATCGAACCCGAGGACGCCACGGGCGGACTGAAGCTTGAGTATGACAAGGCGATGAAACGGGCCGGCAAGGTTTTCAACATCCTGAAGGTTCAAAGCCTGAACCCCGAGAGCCTGCGCGCGTCCATGCATTTGTATCTGGCCACGATGTTCGGTCCTTCAGGCCTTTCGCGCGCCGAACGCGAAATGCTGGCCACGGTTGTCTCCCAGGCCAACCACTGCTTCTATTGAATCGAAGCGCACGGGGAGGATCTCCGTCAGGAAACAGGGGACGAAAAGCTGGCCGAGCACGTCAAGCATGATTACCGCCGGGCGAAACTTTCCGCCCGCCAAAAGGCGCTGTGCAAGTTCGCCGTGCGGGTGACGCGCACGCCCGCTGCGGTGCGCCGCCGAGAAGTGGAAAGCCTGCGCATATTCGGACTCACGGACCGCGACATCCTGGACGCCGTCGAGGTTATTTCCTACTTCAACTACATCAATCGAGTTGCCGACGCCCTGGGCATTGACCCCGAACCTGAAATGCACGAGGCCTTCAAGCGCTGGGGCAAAGAACGACTACGGGGCCGCCCAGAACCAAAAGAGAAATCGGAAACTAGAAAGCAGAAAAAGGCGGTCAGAAGCGCATGAACCGAGTTTTCATTCTTCACTACCACGAAATCTGGCTTAAAGGTGGGAACAAGAACTACTTCCTCAGCCGCCTACACTCCGCCATCAAGCAGAGTGTCTGTGACTTGCCGGTCCAATCGCTCGGCCGCACTGCAGAACGCTTCCTGCTTGTCCCTGGGGACGAATCCGCAGCGCCTGCTATCCTGGAGCGTTTACGCCGGGTTTTTGGTCTCGCCTACATTGCACTGGCCCGCGAGGTTCCGAGTTCGCTTGCTGAATTGGGTCCTGCGGCTTGCGCCATGATGGCGGAAAAGAACCCGCGCAATTTCGCCGTACGCGCCAAGATCGCCGAGACAGGATATGGCATGAATTCCATGGAGTTGGAGCGCCAGCTCGGGCGGGTCATCCTGGATTCTTTGCGAGCGAGAGACCCGAGCGTCCAGGTGAAACTCACGAACCCGGAGGTGACCTGCTGGGTCGAGGTTGTCCCTGGGAAAGCTCTTATCTATTCGGACCGGGTGGAAGGAGCCGGCGGCCTGCCTGCCGTCACGAGTGGCCGGCTCGTCGTCTTGCTTTCCGGCGGGTTTGATTCCGCGGTGGCGGCCTACAAGATGATGCGGCGCGGCTGCCACGCTGCTTTCGCGCACTTCTTCGGAAGCCCCTCTCCCTCACGGGATTCATCAAGGGGCGTGGCGGAAGAAATTGTTAGGACCCTCACACCCTACCAGTTCACCTCACGGCTTTACTTGGTTCCCTTTGACGCCGTGCAGCGCCAAATCGTTGCGGCAGCGCCGGAGAGCTTTCGCGTGCTGCTTTACCGCCGCATGATGGCGCGCATGGCGCGAGAGATTGCCCGGGCTGAGCACGCGATGGGGCTCGTGACCGGAGACAGCGTCTCGCAGGTAGCCTCACAGACGCTGCATAACCTGGCGGCCATTGACCACGGCCTTGACCTCCCCATCTATCGCCCCCTGGCGGGCGACGATAAGTCGGAGATACTGCGCCTGGCCCGGCAGATCGGGACTTACAAGATCTCCTGCGAACCCTTTGAGGACTGCTGCCCTCGCTTCATGCCGCGCGCGCCTGCCATCTTTGCCCAGCCCGAGCAGCTCGACCGGGCCGAGGCGGGGCTCGACGTTGCTGCCCTGCTCAGGATGGGTCTCGAGGCCACAACCGTAAGGAGTTTCAAGTTCGAGCGAGGGTCGGTGACCACGCGGGAGGGGCTGCCTCGGCGCTTTGAAAAGCTTCTGCCCGCCCTTAAAGCGGTCCAGGACCCGGGCGCTGTTGGCGGCAGGTAGACCTCTGCCCTTCGACAAGCTCAGGGCAAGCTTTGCGGGGGGGCGACGCCGTACCCTAAAGTGGTCCAGGACCCGGGCGCTATTCCCCTCGTTGCTTCCGCCCAGTCTTGAATCCCGGCTCCCGGCAAGAGCCGGCGCGTGTCTTCGGCAGACAGCTTTTCTTCCGTGCCTTGCCTTCATTGACTGTCCCGCCTGCCGTCCTTATAATTATTATGGTTGGTGGAGAACTCAAGGATGAAAAAACCGCTCTTCTTCCTCTTACTCTTCTGCGTCCCGGGGGCAGGACTCTTCGCACAAGACACCGCCGGTGGGTCAAACAGCAATAATTCTCAGTCTCCCAACGACCAGAATCGAATCAAGGTGCGCGTTGAACTGGTCAACGTTCTCACGACTGTTACCGACAAGAAGGACCGGCTCGTCACCGACCTCACCAAAGACGACTTCCGAATCTTCGAGGACGGCAAGCCCCAGGACATCCGCTTCTTCAGCCGCGAGACCGACCTCCCCTTACGCATCGGGATCTTGGTCGACGCCAGCAACAGTATTCGCGCCCGGCTACACTTTGAACAGGACGCAGCTATCGATTTCTTGAACATAGCGGTGCGCCCCGGCAAAGACCTCGCCTTCGTGACGGCTTTTGACCTGGAACCCCAGCTTGTCCAGGATTACACGGACGACATCGAGAAACTTTCGAACGCCATTCAGGGCCTTCAGGCCGGGGGTGTTACGAGCCTCTTCGATGCTGTCTATTCCTCATGCAAGGAGAAGATGCTCTTCTTTCCGCCGCCTGAACCTTACCTGCGCCGGGTCATGATCATCATCAGCGACGGGGAGGATAACCAGAGCGTGCATACTCGGGAAGAGGCACTGGCCATGGCGCAGCGTGGTGAGGTTACAGTTTTCACCATCAGCACCAACCGCACTGGCTCGGAGGGACGGGGAGACAATGTCCTGCGCCGGTTGGCGAAGGAAACCGGTGGGCATGCCTTCTTTCCCTTCGAGGCAGGTGATTTGGCCGCGGATTTTCACGAAATTGCCCGCGAACTCCGCAGCCAGTACAGCCTGGCCTACGTTTCAACGAACCCTGCCCACGATGGGACATTCCGCAGCATCACCATCCAGCCTGTCGATAAAAACCTGCGCGTGCGGGCCAAGAACGGTTATTTCGCGCTGTCTCAGTAGGGAACAGGGAATAGGGAACAGGGAAAAGCCTGTCATTCCTGTTAACCCGTAACCTGATCCCTACTCCGTGGGTGCGCACTGCCTGTTACCTGTTCCCTGTTCCCTACTGTGTGGATGCGTAATAACCCCGCCGGGCCTGAACTCTGTAGTCCCCATTGTTAACTTGCACCCGGATCTTGCGATAAGACCCGTCGTGCTTGGTGTTCGTAGGCGTATATCCGAGCAGGTATTGAGTTCGCAATTCGCGGGCAATTTGCTGAAACGCCGCCGAGGTATCTTTGGCGCGGTTCACTTCGAGAACGCTTCCCCCGGTGTCGTCCGAGAGCTTCTTCAATACGGAATCCCCACCGAAGCCCATCGTGTGTCCCCAGTAGAAGGAGCGGTCAATGATGGCGACCGAATAGTTGATCACATCCGATTTTTGCGCAGCCTCCAGGGCGGTCTGCAGCTTGACCTTGCTCCCCTGGTCTTCGCCGTCCGTCAGGAGGATAAGTACCTTGCGCCCCACTTCGTTCTTCAGAAGGTCGTTGGAGGCTAAATAGACGGCGTCGTAAAGGTGGGTGGCGCCGCCGGAGTCGCTCGTGGGAAAGGGCCCCGGCAACACGCCACGAGCGCCGCCGTTGATCACCGTCTCGTCGATGGCGTGGGCGAGCAAGCGTTGATCGGCCGTGAAATCCTGGAGGAGTTCCACGTCCACATCGAAGTGCAGGACAAAAGCCAAGTCCTTGACACGCATCACCTCATGCAGAAAGGCCTTTGCCTCTTCCTGCTCAATTCCCAGCACCTTTCCTTGGCTTGGGCTGGTGTCCACCATGATTCCCATGGTAATAGGGGTGTCAGTTTCACGCGAGAAGTAGCGAATCTCCTGGGGTCTCCCGTCTTCCTCGAGTTCGAAATCCTCTTTCTTCAAGTCCGGGATCAGGTGCTTCTTCTTATCCTCCACCACGGTGTAAACGTTCACGACTTCCGTCGATACTCTTAAGGTGGTCGGCGGTTCCTGCTCAGCTTTCTCCTGGCCCAAACCCGGCAGACTTGCCAGCGCCAGGAAGACTAGCCCGAGAATGATGGGCGTGTGCGTCCTGCCTGCCATCGGAGGGAGATGTAGGATACGGTGACGATCTCTAATCTTCAATTTTCTCGCCATGCTTCTTAGATGCAGCGGCCAAGCTCCGCGTTTTTGCCAATTATAGGCATACCCGGTCCGGGCATGACTCCATCCACCTACCCCGCACCTCGAGTTTTCTGATGAACCTGCGGCGGAGGTGAGTCCGTAATCGCGTCGTTGCCTTCGCGATGGTTCTTCCGTACTGAGCGGAGTTTGGGGAATAATCCTCGCAGATGTCTCCGCGCATTCTAATTTTCCAGTTTCGGGTATCGAAATTTCATTTTTTTTGTCGCGAACGTCACTTTCTTCTTGACAAGATAATTCGGTGTCACTATACATGAGATTGAATACGCGCTCCGCCAGCAACGCTGGCGTGAGATTCAAGAAGTCTGGAGGAGAATAGAATGGCAGCGAAAAAGAAAGCCAAGAAGAAGAGGTAAGCTCTTCAACAAATCCGAAAGGAACTATCGGGGATGCAGCGATGCATCCCCGAAGTTTTTTTAGGGGGCCAATTTCTCTTAGCAGAATTGTGAATAGTGAATGGTGAATTGGGGACGCCGAACTGGCTTTGCGGCCCGCGCCCAAGGCGTCTGACTGCTGCACTTCCTCAATTCACAATTCAGAATTTACTATTCACTATTCAGAATTGGCCCAGCGCCTAGCCCCGATTTTTCAGGCGCTGAAAGCTGACGGCTGATAGCTGAGAGCTGACCCGCCGCGGCGGGTTGACTATGAACTGCTATTCCCAGCCGCGTCGCGCTCGGCTACGGTCAGCGCCCGGGGCGCCTCATCCACCGGCTCAATCTCAGGGATCTCATCGCCTGAGGCCGCGCCAAGTTCTTTCAGCTTCCTGGCCGAGGGAAGCACCCGTCCTTCCAATGAACCGACCGCCTTGTTGTATGTATCGACCGCTCTCTCGAGAGCTGATCCAATCCCTTGGAAGTGAGAAACGAAGGGGCGAATGCGGTCGTAGAGCTCCTTGCCCAGTTCGCTGATGAGGCGAGCATTCTCCGCGATTTGCTCCTGTCTCCACCCATACGCCACGGCGCGAAGCAAGGCAATAAGCGTCGTGGGAGTGGCCAACACCACCCGCTTCTGCATTCCGTCTTCAATCAGTGTGCGGTCCTGTTCGAGCGCCGCGCTGAAGAATGACTCGCCGGGAAGAAACAGGACCACAAACTCCGGGGCCGGCTCCAACTGCTCCCAATAACTTCGAGCGGCCAACTGATTCATATGGGCGCGAACGTTTTGGGCATGCTTGTCGAGCGCCGCTTTTCGCTCCTCGTCCTTGGCGGCGGCGGAGGCCTCGAGGAATGCCTGCAGCGGCACCTTGGCATCCACTGCAATACGTCGGTTGCCGGGCAATCTCACGATCATGTCGGGGCGGAGCCGGCCTGACTCGGACGAGAAGGTTTCCTGCTCGGTGAAATCGCAATGATTCGACATGCCCGCCAACTCGGCCACGTTCCGAAGGGTCATTTCCCCCCAACGGCCGCGCACCTGGGGTCCTCCCTTGAGTGTAATGGTCAGAGCTGAGGTCTTTTCCTGCAATTGCTGGTTTGTGGCGGCCAGGGTGCGGAGTTGCTCTTCGAGCGTGCCGTAAGCGCTTTGACGGGCCTTCTCCATCTCCAGGATCTGCTTTTCATATCGGGGTGAGGGATTCCCTCAAGGGACCCACCAGCGCGTCGATGGCCTGCTGGCGCGTCTCAAGGTCTCCTTTCGCATGGGCTTGAATGGTCTCGAAGGTGCTCCTGGCCAGAGTGATAAACGCTTGGTTGTTGCTCTTGAGCGCTTCCGCGGACAGCGCTTGAAACGTATCCACCAGGTCCTTCTTGGCGTCTTCCAACAACTTCTTCTGTTCCTCGAGGCTCGCCTGCGCTTCCTCGAGTTTGGTCTCCGCTGCTACGCGGAGTTCGCCTTCTATCTTTATCCGGCTGCGCAAGGCATCAAGGTCTTCCAGCGTGCCCTTCAACTGCTCTACTTCTGTCTGTGCCTTCACCTTTTGCTCGCCTTCTCCGCGCAACAATTGCTGAAGGCCTGAAATCTCCTTCTCTTTGGCGTCCCACGAAGTCTGGAGCGCGTTGAGTTGCGCCCGCACCTCGCTCAAGGTGCTTTCTGCCGCTTTGACGCGGCCCTCCGCTTCTATTTGTGCTTTTGCGAGTTCAGCCTTTGAGCGAACTGTCACCCACAGCCAGCCGACCACAGTTCCCAACACAATACCGATCACGAGCAGGAGGATGGCGTTCATTGGGTTCACCTCAGTGTTTCTAGAAGTTCTCCTCGTGCGCAGGACAGATGGGCTGGTAATCGCAGAACTTACACACAAAGCCGGGCGCAGCAGGGAAATGGTTCTGGCGGATCAGGCCGGCTACCGTCAGGATCTCAGTCTTGACGGCTTTAAGGTCCTGTTCGGTCCTGACGGTGTGGACAGGCTCGTTGTTGGTGAGGCAATAGAACGTCAAGCGCACCGGTCTCAGCTTCATTTGTTCCTGCGCGGCCAAGGCGTAGACAGAGAGCTGCAAGCTCTTGTCGGCATCCTTCTGCGAGCGGGGCTTGCCGGTCTTGTAGTCAACCAGTTCGACGGCGCGCTCGCCCTCCCGCGTGTGCGGGACCAGGGGACTAATCTGGTCAATGCGGCCTTGCAACCATACTTCGCCCAAGTCCAGTGAGAAGGAGCATTCCATGCTCAGGGGCAGCGTTTCATTGCTTTCCTGCTTTTCCACGAAGGCGCGCAATTGCTCCAGCCCCGCTTGTTTGTAGGCTTGCTCCTGGTATTCGTCCTCGAACTCGGTCTTCCTCCGCCCGGTCTTCCTCCACGACAACTCGTAAAACCTCTTTACGGCCGCGAAGTTTGCTTCTCCCTTGGCCCGCAACTCGAAATAGTGCCTTACCGAGCGGTGCATGATATTTCCAAAGGTGAGGGCGGCCTGCGGACCTGTGGGGATTTTGAGGTAATGGCCGAACTTGAACTTCAGCGGGCAGTCCTCGTAATCCTCAATCGACGAAGCGCTCAGGCGCAGTTTTTCCCCCGGCTTGATTTCAGGTTCGCGCGCGGCCCATTCCACAATCGGAGGATGAACCCCGGCCGCCTCGGCTATCTCCCCGAATAGTCTTCGCTGAGGACTATGCTCTTCGGCACGTGGCAGTGGAATAGCCGGGGCGGGGAGTTGTGTGACTTCCTTCGCCTGGAGGCGCTCGATGTCCCGAGCCTCAACCACCCGGTCGGCGAGCAAGTCATCGATGAATTTTGACGGCTTCTTCCCCGGCGCAGCCACGCTGGATACGTAGAGGCGGTCCTTGGCGCGCGTGAGGGCCACAAAAAACAGCCGGCGTTCCTCTTGCATGTGAATATTCTGCGGCGGCAGAGGCCCCTTGCGAAGTTCGTCAGGGAACTCGATGACGGCCCTGCGCTCCGTGGCCGGAAAACGGCGTGAGGCCACGCTGAGCAGGAAGACGACGGGAAACTCCAGCCCCTTGGCAGCGTGCACGCTCATCATCTGGACGGCGTCGGCCCGTCCTCCCAGGTCCGGCGCTTCAATCTTTCCTCCCGCCTCGAGGTAATGCCGGAAGTAATAAATGAATTCGCGCAGATTCTTCCTGGGCTTCTTTTCCGCGCCTGCATCCTCCCACTCCGGCCCGGCCAGCGGCGGGAATTTCGAGATTTTTTCCTCCCACTCCCGGAGGAATTCCTCGAAAGCATTTACATACCCCAGGTCACGCTCGCCAAGAAACGATTGCAGTTGGAGCCGCTCGCGGAGGAGCTTGAACAGCGCCGTCACCGTCCCGTTTTGCGCCGCCCAGTGCAAGTCGTGGAGAAGCCGTTTCAAGGCCTCCCAGTGGGTGGTTCGGAGGAGGGTGGGGTTCGGACCCTTTTCCCAGGAGGTGAGGACGTCATAAAGCGAGCAGCGCTGCTTCTCTGCTTCCACCCGGACTTGCAGGGCGACTTCTTCCCGAAAGTTCCATCGCGGGGCCAGGAGTACCCGCGTCAGGCTGATGTTGTCGTGGGGGGAAAGGACCAAGTTAAGGTAGGCGAGGAGGTCCCGAATAATCACTGTGGAAAGAACCGAAAGGCCACGAATAGCGAACGGTATGCCCCGGCGCTGAAATTCCTCCACGAGTCGGTCGCGATAGTTATGCGCCCGGTACAGGACGGCAATGTCGCGATACGAAGAGCCCTTAGCCACGAGCCGCTGTATTTCTCCGGCAACCCAATTCGCCTCGCTCACATAGTCCGGGCTGCCCAGCAGATAAACTGGGCAGCCTTCTTCGCGCTCAGGTTTCAGCTCCGGCTTGGAAGGATATCGGTCCTCATTCCTCTTGATGACCACATCCGCAACCCGCAGCACGCGCTCGGTGGAGCGGTAATTGCGATTCAAAAAGATGGTCCGGTGTCCTGGGAATACTTGCCCAAACATGTCGAAGGCGCCGTGTGAGGCGCCACGGAAGCGGTAGATGGCCTGGTCGTCGTCGCCGACGGCGGTAATGTTGAAGGGTGGCGCCACCAGCCGCTTGAGCAGCTCCACCTGAGCGTAGTTGGTGTCCTGAAACTCATCGACCAGGACAAAACGGAATTGCGCGCGGTAACGCTGGAGGATTTCCGCACGGCGGTCGAACAGGCGCACTGCCTCTGGAATCAGGCTGCCAAGACTGGAACTACCCGCCCGCTCGATCAGCCGGCGGCTGTTGCGGAAGACCCGCGACAACTCCTTTTTCTTTTGAATCTCCTCGTCTTCGAGGGTTCGCTCCTCGGGCTTCAGCCTGGCGGCATTCTCCAGAAAAGTTCTTTCAGCCTCTTGGGCATATTTCTCGAAGTCATCCGGCTCGATGAGCTCGTCCTGGCAACGAGAGAAGAACTCACTCAGGGCGTGTAGGAAGGCCCCGGGTTCAGCCAGCTTTTGGTAGAACTCGAGCTGGAGTTGCTCCATGCGTTGCCTGAGGAAAACCCACACATCCTCCTTGTCCAGCAACATGCGCTCGCCGGCCGGCTCCTGTTCCCCCTTTTGCTTGCAGACGACTTCGTAAGCGAAGGCGTGAAAAGTGGAGACGTGTGGGAAGGTGGCGAGGTCAGGCAGGGCTTGGCCTACACGGTACTTCATCTCTCCGGCAGCCTTCTCCGTGAAGGTTAAGGCCAGAATGTTTTGCGGTTCGAGTCCGGGGGCGTGCTCGAGCAAATGGACAATACGTTGCGTGATGACTCGTGTCTTGCCGCTTCCCGGGCCCGCAATGACGAGCAGCGGTCCATCGTGGTGTTCAACCGCCTGGAGCTGTTCCGAGTTGAGCTTCAACATGAAAGCCACCAAGTCGACAGTCGATGGTCGAAGGTCGAAAGTGCACTGACAGGAAAAGTGGGTGGCAAGTTGCCCCGATTCCAACCCAAAAAAACCGTGCCTTCGTGCGGCCGCCGCCAATCCCACATGCTGCTGAAAGAAGCCATTCTAGCATCCGCTCGCGCGCTGTCCCCATGTTTTCTTGCGCGTGGGCCTCCCTTTCAGGCCGCTTGTGAGACAGGAGTCAGGATTCAGGATTCAGGGAAAAACCACAAGCGCACTTGCCTGAATCCCAAATCCTGTCCTCACCCCAGGAATCAGGGAAGAACCACCAGCGCACCTCCCTGAATCCTGACTCCTGAATCCTGTATTATGGTTGACCTTCAAATCGGGACTCGGTTATCTTGAGATTCCTGTGCAACCAGTTAATCGACCACCAACGCGAAGCACCTCCTTTCCCAAGCTGTCCGCCGGGCAGGGCGGTGAGCCACCATGTGGAGTTGGCTTGTTCATTTTGCCTGCGGGGGGTCGAACACAAAGAGACTGTCTGGCCACCCTCACGCCTCTTTCGGTGCTAAGACATTGTCGGCTAACGGCGTTCGTAACCAAGCCGACGTTTCGGCCGTCCATTAATAGGGTAACGCTCATCAATGAGTGGCCTGGCGCGCGGCCGCGACTCTGGGGAAGGAAGGACTTTGAGACAAAGCTGTCAGGCAGCCTCCAAGTCCCAATAGCTGAGCGGTTTACAGAAGGAGCAGGGGCTTACCCGAACTCGGAAGGGGTCAGTCGTAGAAGGTTTTCAGACTATCCAGACGACCATTGCTGGCCTTCAGGTTTGGCCAAAATAACTCCGCTGATTTCGACGGGTATGGCAGCCGTCATTTTGCTGCGGTTTAACCATTAAATAAGGATAGAAACATGAGCACGCCCACGACGATAGAAAGAAATGAAGTCCAGGTTCGACCAGGCATTTCGCCCGGACTCCCAGGGAAGGAGCCGAAGCGCCGTTGGTGGGTTTGGTTGCTGGCGCTCGCGGTTTTGGGCTACGGCGGGTACCGGGTGCGGAAGGGGATGGTAGCCCCGCAAGCGACGACCGCCGCACAGGGGGCGAATCTCAGGTTACCAAGCGTGCCCGTGGTCGCGGCGAAAACTCGAAAGGGTGACATCGGCGTCTATTATACGGGCCTGGGCGCGGTGACCCCGATTTATACGGTCACCGTCAAGAGTCAAATCTCCGGATACCTGATGCAGGTATTGTATAAGGAAGGCCAGACCGTTCGTAAGGGCGATTCGCTGGCGGAAATCGATCCACGGCCATATCAAGTCATGCTGGAGCAGGCCCAAGCGGGATTCGCCAGAGACGAAGCCAACCTGGAGAACGCTAGGGTGGATTTGAAGCGCTACCAGATCCTGACCCCCCTGAAAGCCGTTCCAGAACAGCAACTGGCGACGCAGGAAGCCACGGTCAAGCAGGACGAGGGAATCGTGCAAACGGATCAAGCGCTGATTGATATCGCCAAACTTGATCTTGTCTATTGCCATATCACCGCCCCGATTACGGGCCGCGTGGGCCTTCGGCTCGTCGATCCTGGAAATTACGTGACGGCGAACGACTCTACCGGATTAGTCGTCATCACGCAGGTCGAACCCATCACCGTGATTTTCACTCTTCCCGAGGACCAGCTTCCCGCCATCCTCGCCAAGATGCATGCGGGGGCGCGGTTAAAGGTGGAAGCCTACGATCGGGAAATGAAGACAAGAATTGCTCAAGGGTGGTTGTCAACGATAGATAATCAGATCGACCCGGAAACCGGCACCGTCAAATTGCGCGCGAACTTCGACAATCGGGACGGGGCGCTGTTCCCCAATCAGTTCGTCAACGCCCGATTGCTGGTCGAGGAGAAGCACGAGGTGACGCTGGTGCCCACAGCCGCTGTGCAGCGCAACGCGCAAACAACTTATGTGTTCCTAGTGAAACCAGATTCCACGGTGACTGTCCTTCCGATAACTATAGGCACGACGGAAGGCTATGACTCCGAGGTCCTCTCTGGTCTTTCCCCTGGCGATGTCGTCGTCATGACCGGCGTCGACAAACTCCAAGAAGGGAGTAAGGTCAGAGTGCAGATGTATGGTGAAGGGACCCAAACGGGAAGCTAAATGAGCCCCTCACGGACATTTATTCTCCGGCCCGTAGCCACCTCCCTGCTGATGGTGGCCATCCTGCTGGCGGGCGCGGTTGCGTATAAGGAGTTGCCGGTTTCGGCCTTGCCAGAGGTGGATTATCCCACCATTCAGGTGATTACGTTTTATCCCGGCGCAAGCCCGGACGTGATGGCGTCTTCGGTGACGGCCCCGCTGGAGCGGCAGTTCGGCCAGGTCCCCGGACTCCAGCAGATGACCTCCACCAGTTCCGACGGTTGCTCGGTCATCACCTTGCAGTTCACCCTCAGCCTTAACATCGACGTGGCTGAGCAGGAAGTGCAGCAGTCGATCAATGCTGCCGGAACCTACCTTCCCCCGGACCTTCCGACTCCACCTATCTATAGCAAGAGCAATCCGGCCGATGCACCGGTCCTGACGCTGGCGCTCACCTCAAAGGACCTCCCGCTTTCCAAGGTCGAGGACCTCGCCGACACGAGGCTGCTGCCCAAGATCTCGCAGTTGCCCGGCGTCGGTCTGGTCAGCATCAGTGGCGGCCAGAAACCCGCGGTTCGGATTCGGGCGAATCCCACCTTGCTGGCATCTTACGGCCTCAACCTGGAGGATCTGCGCAGCGCCCTCGTCGCTGCCAACGTCAACCAAGCGAAAGGCAATTTTGACGGTCCCCATCAGTCCTACCAGATCGGCGCCAACGACCAGTTGCTCTCCAGCAGCGACTATGCTCCGCTCATCATCGCGTACCGGAACGGCTCCCCCGTCAAATTGACTGATGTCGCCACCGTCACCGACGACGCTGAAAACGTCCGCCAGGCGGCCTGGATGAACGACGTTCCTGCCGTCATCGTCAACATTCAGCGGCAGCCGGGCGCCAACATCATCACGGTCGTCGATCGCATCAAGACACTGCTGCCGCAACTTACCACAACACTGCCCTCATCGGTTCACGTCGGCATCTTGACCGATAGGACGACCACCATTCGGGCCTCCGTGCGGGACGTGGAGCTTGAGCTGATGCTTACCGTAGGGCTGGTGGTGATGGTTATCTTCCTGTTCCTGCGCAATCTTTCCGCCACCGTCATCCCCAGCGTTGCCGTTCCTCTCTCCCTGGTCGGTACCTTTGGGGTGATGTATCTGCTCGGCTACAGCTTGAATAACTTGAGTTTGATGGCTTTGACCATTTCCACCGGCTTCGTCGTGGACGACGCGATTGTGATGATCGAGAACATTACCCGTTACATTGAGGAAGGCGAGCCGGCGCTGCAAGCGGCGCTCAAAGGGTCGGCACAAATCGGCTTCACGATTGTCTCGCTGACATTTTCATTGATTGCCGTTCTCATCCCGCTCTTGTTCATGGGGGATATTGTCGGCCGGCTCTTCCGTGAATTTGCCGTCACCCTGGCCGTGACCATCCTGGTTTCCGCCATCGTTTCGCTGACTTTGACGCCGATGATGTGCGCCAAGCTGTTGAAGCACCGTCCCCTTGATGAGCAAACCCGTTTCTATCGCGTGTCAGAACACGCCTGGAATTCGGTGATCGCCTTTTATGATAAGACCCTCCAGTGGGTGCTCCGCCATCAGGTTGAAACCCTGGTGGTCGCAATTTCCACTCTCGTCCTGACCGTGCTGCTGTACATCTTCATTCCCAAAGGGTTCTTCCCGATTCAGGACACGGGCGTCATCCAGGGTGTTTCCGAGGCAGCTCAGACGGTGTCCTTCCCGGAAATGGCCAGCGAGCAACAAGGGTTGGCGAAAGTCATCTTGCAAGACCCCGCTGTCGAGAGTCTTTCCTCATTCATCGGAATCGATGGCACCAACACTACCCTGAATAGCGGGCGCATTCTCATCAACCTGAAGCCGCTCGATGTCCGCAAGATAAGCGCCAGCGACGTCATCCGCCGCTTGCAGCCGGAACTGGCCAGGGTGCCGGGCATCACTCTGTTCATGCAGCCGGTGCAGGATATTACGGTCGAGGACCGGGTGAGCCGTACGCAGTTCCAATACACGCTCGAAGATCCGAGTGCGGACGAGTTGAATGCCTTCGCACCCCGAATGCTGGAGAGGCTTCAGGCGTCGCCGGAGCTGCGCGATGTGGCAAGCGATCAGCAGGTGGGCGGCCTTCGGACCAAGCTGGTGTTCGATCGCCAAACGGCTTACCGCCTCGGCATCACACCCGCGGCCATCGACCAGACGCTCTACGACGCTTACGGCCAGCGGGAAGTGTCGACCATCTATACTCAGTTGAACCAATATCACGTGGTTTTGGAAGTGAAGCCCGATTACCTGAGGAATCCTTTAGACCTCCGCGATCTATTCATACGGACTAACGCTGGAGGCTCCAGCGGTTCCTCGGGCTTGGTTTCGGGGGGGTCGTCGGCTACCCAATTGTACGGACCGACGAGCTCATTGACCGCTGCAAACACGAGTCTTTCGTCTACCACGTCATCTTCCGCCAGTTCTTCCGCAATCGCGTCGGATAATGCGTTCGGCGGGGGCTCGATCGGGTCCTCCTCTAAATTCCCGAATGGAGGCCAGGTGCCGCTGTCCGCCTTCACTCATGTGGAAGAAGTGAACGCTCCCATCACCGTGAACCACCAAGGCCAGTTCCCGGTGGTGACCCTCTCTTTTAATCTGGCGCGCAGCGCGTCGCTGGGCGATGCCGTCAAAGCCGTGAACGAAGTGAAGAACGAGATCGGCCTGCCGCCCAGTATTCAGGCGGCATTTCAGGGTACGGCCGCATCATTCCTGGCATCGTTGTCAAACGAGCCCGTGCTGATTCTGGCGGCCCTCATTACGGTCTATATCGTCTTGGGCGTTTTGTATGAAAGCTACATTCATCCCGTCACCATCCTGTCCACGCTGCCTTCGGCGGGTGTCGGCGCGCTGCTGTCTCTCATAATCTGCCGTGATGATTTCAGCGTCATCGCCTTGATCGGCATAGTCTTGCTCATAGGCATCGTGAAGAAGAATGGCATCATGATGATCGATTTCGCTTTGGATGCGGAGCGCAAGGAAGGCATGACTCCGGTCAACGCCATCTATCAAGCCTGCCTCCTGCGCTTCCGCCCCATCATGATGACCACCATGGCGGCGCTGCTGGCCGGTGTCCCGCTGGCGCTCGGCACCGGTACCGGCTCAGAACTGCGCCGGCCTTTGGGCATTACCATGGTCGGCGGACTTGTCTTAAGCCAGTTACTAACGCTTTACACCACGCCGGTCATTTATCTCTGGTTCGATCGCCTGGCAAGGCGGTTCTCCCGGGGTCGCGAGGTCAGTCCGGGTTCGGAACCTGTTCCGGCGAAGTAAGCCATGAATATCTCAGAGCCTTTCATTCGCAGGCCGGTTGCTACGACGCTCCTCCTCATCGCCATCACTTTGGCCGGAGCCGTCGCCTTCCGCCTCCTTCCCGTATCGCCGCTGCCCCAGGTGGACTTCCCCACCATCTCCGTGTCGGCAGGTTTGCCGGGCGCCAGTCCCGAGATCATGGCCTCCTCGGTAGCAACTCCGCTCGAGCGGCAGTTCAGCCGCATTGCATCCATCACCGAAATGACCTCGTCGAGTAGCCTCGGATCGACCAACATCATACTGCAATTCGACTTGAACCGGGACATTAACGCCGCAGCGCGCGACGTAGAGGCCGCCATCAACGCCGCCCGCGGCTACCTGCCGACCAATCTTCCCAATAACCCGACCTACCGCAAGGTGAATCCCGCCGATTCGCCGATCTTCCTACTTGCGCTTACTTCCGACGTGCTGAGCAAGAGCCAGATGTATGACGCCGCTTCCTCGATTCTGGCACAGAAGCTTTCGCAGGTGAGCGGCGTAGGCCAGGTGATCGTGGGAGGAGGCGCGCTGCCGGGGGTTCGGATCGAGCTGAATCCGACCGCCCTGAACAAATATGGCATCGGCCTGGAGCAGGTCCGAGGCGTGTTGAGCAGCGCCAATGCCAACACTCCCAAGGGGCATTTTTCGGACGGTCAGCGCATGTGGGAAGTGGGCGCCAACGATCAGCTCCTCAAGGCCATTGACTACATACCGCTGATCGTTGCTTACCGCAACGGATCGGCCGTGCGTATCTCCGATATCGGCCAAGCGCGGGACGCCCCCGAAGACATTCGTGCGGCGGGTTACTCGAACGGCAAGCCCTCCGTTCTGGTCATCATCTTCCGCCAACCGGGCGCCAACATTATCGATACCGTGGATGGCATTCGCGCCGCCCTTCCCCAGCTTCAAGCTGCCATTCCCCAATCAATCCAGACGCGAGTGGTCATGGATCAAACCTTGACCATCCGCGCTTCCGTGAAAAATGTCGAGCAAACGTTGATCATCTCGGTGATTCTGGTGATTCTGGTCGTCTTCCTCTTTCTGAGGAATCCGCGCACGACCTTCATCCCCAGCATCGCCGTCCCGGTGTCGCTGATCGGGACTTTCGGTGTGATGTACCTGCTGGGCTACAGCCTCGACAATCTGTCGTTGATGGCGCTCTGCATCTCCACCGGCTTTGTGGTTGACGATGCCATCGTCGTCATCGAGAACATCTCCCGCTATCTGGAAAAGGGGTTGCATCCGTTCCAGGCCGCCCTGAAGGGGGCTAAGGAGATCGGCTCTACGGTGCTGACCATCAGTATTTCGCTGGTTGCAGTGTTCATTCCCTTGCTGCTCATGGGAGGGATTGTGGGCCGCCTGTTCCGCGAGTTTGCGGTAACCCTGGCCGTCGCTATCATGGTCTCCATGGTGGTCTCGCTCACCGCGACTCCCATGATGTGCGCTCACCTCTTGAAAGAACAAGAGTCCCATGGCCGGCTGTACCGGGCCAGCGAGCGAGCCTTCAACAGGGTCGTGAAGGCGTATGGGAGAACCTTGTCCACGGTGCTTCGCTATCCGGGGATTACGCTGGCTGTGTTGCTGGCCACGATTGCGCTCAACGTCTACCTGTACATTTACGTCCCCAAGGGATTCTTCCCGCAACAGGATAACGGACGGATGATGGGCGCGATTCAAGCTGACCAGGACATCTCGTTTCAAGCGATGGACAGGATATTGCGACAGATGAGCAATATCGTCGTCGCCGACCCCGCCGTTGATACTATGGAAGGATTCACGGGTGGCGGACAGTATAACGCTGCGCGCATGTTCATTTCCTTGAAGCCGCCCGAAGAAAGAAAAATCAGCGCCGATCTGATCATCGCACGCCTGCGGCCCAAGCTCGGGAGGGTGCCCGGCGCCACGCTTTATATGCAGGCGTCGCAAGACGTGCGCGTGGGTGGGCGATTCGGCGCCGCCCAGTATCAATACACCATGCGGGGCGACAACCTGCAGGATCTGCAAGGCTTTGCTCCCCGCATGCTGCAAGAGTTGAGAACCATCCCCATCATCGCGGACGTGAACAGCGACCAGCAGGACCGCGGGCTGCAAGCGTTTGTGCAGTATGATCGCCAAACGGCCGCGCGTTTCGGTATCTCGCCGCAACTGATTGACAACACACTCTACGACGCCTTCGGTCAGAATCAAGTTTCAACAATGTATGAACCGTTGAATCAGTACCACGTGGTGATGGAGGCGGCGCCCGAATACTGGCAGAATCCGCTCTTCTTAAGCCAAATTTATGTGCATTCGCCTAGTGGGCAACAGGTTCCCTTAAGCGCGATCGCTCATTATGCGCCGACAACTGCGGCGCTGTTGGTAAACCACCAGGGCCTCTTTCCAGCGGTCACCATCTCCTTCAACCTGCGGCCGGGCATCGCGCTGGGAGATGCCGTGGAGGCCATTAATGCGGACGCGGCCAAGGTTGGCCTTCCCCCAACGATTCATACTGGATTCGCCGGGACGGCACAAGCCTACCAAGATTCGCTGGGCAGCGAGCCCCTTCTGATCGCCGCCGCGCTCGTGTCGGTCTACCTCGTGCTCGGTATCCTTTACGAGAGTTACGTCCATCCTGTTACCGTTCTGTCCACGCTGCCGTCGGCGGGCGTTGGCGCGCTGCTGGCGCTTCTGCTCACCCACACTGAACTCACCGTGATCGCCGTTATCGGAATCATTCTCCTGATCGGGCTCGTGAAAAAGAACGGCATCCTAATGATCGATTTCGCGATCGCCGCCGAACGGAACGAAGGCAAGAATTCGCGCGACTCCATCTACGAAGCCTGCATGTTGCGCTTCCGCCCCATCCTCATGACCACGATGGCCGCGATGCTGGGCGCTGTTCCGCTCGCACTCGGTACCGGCACCGGCTCGGAGTTGCGCCGTCCACTGGGAATCGCCATCATTGGCGGGCTGGCGGTGAGCCAGTTGCTGACGTTGTACACCACGCCGGTGGTGTATCTCTACTTTGACCGCCTCCAACATTGGTGGTGGGAGCGGGTACGTATGGGACATCGCGAAGAAGTTGAGCCCCGCAGCTCAGAGGCGTGAAGTCAGGCAGTTGGCAGCAGGCAGTAAGTGGCCTGCACGAACTAAGCCCGCGTGACGGCGTTGCAAGCACTTCAGGCTGTTTAGAGCAAACGTCCAACGAGAGAGGCACGACCGGCAGCCGAATCGGAGGTCGAGACACGCCGGAAGGCAGCTAGTGAGATAGCTAAAAAAATAGCTCGACGCGTAGCTACCGAAGGCGTATCATGTAGACGGAGGTGCGAGATGGCGTACGTCGATCCAATAACCGTGGTTTCACCTAGGAATCGCATCAGGTCGGTGGATGTCCTTTACAACGCAGGGGGATGGTCTGTCGCGCTTCTAGACTCCACTGACGGGGAATGGCTGGGAATCCGGTGGAATGGGAGCGAAGACTACAGCGGGAATCCCCAATCGCATGGCCGCCAAACCTGGTTCTTTGTCCCGCATGAGCTCTCTGCCGGGCTGCGAGAGCAGGTCGAGCAACTCGCGAATTCGCAAGAGGGCGGGTTGCTAGAAGGCTACCGTGAAATGGCTAATGACCAGGAACACGAAGCCGAAGCGCTAGAATGGTGCGAAGGACTGATCGGGGATGCAATCCCTCAAGAGGGGTGACGTCTGGTGGGTCTCTTTTGGGCCATCGGTTGGTGGAGAAGTCCGCAAGACCAGGCCGGCCGTCATCGTTAGCAACAACGCTGCTAATGCGGTGCTGAATCGCGTCGCGGTCGTGCCTCTCACCAGCCGCACGGGCAAGGTCTACCCGAGCGAAGTGCTGGTTCAGGTAGAAGGGAGAGAGGCCAAGGCCATGGCTAACCAGATTACGACGGCAGCCAGAGAGCGACTTCAGAACCGGATGGGCGTGCTTTCGCCTGCCGATCTTCGAGCGGTGGAAGACGCAATCCTCTTACACCTGAGCATCCGCCGTTAGACTTGGGCGGCGCGCCTACAATCGAACTCCAGGCGTTGATAGATTATGTAGGCCAACGGCCGTGAGTCTGGACCTGCGCCGAGCACGACCGGTCTTGCAAATATCCTCACAAATACGAGCCATGAACCATGAACCATAGAACGGCAATCGTTCTCGGAGTCCAAAAGGCAGCCCGCTGCATGCTGCCTACTGTTGTCTGGCTGCTGCCTACCGCCTTCTGCCTACTGCTCTTCTCGAGCGCCTGCATGATCGGGCCGAAGTATCAAAGGCCCACCGCTCCCGTTCCTCCGGCGTATAAGGAACCGCCGACCGACAACTCCCAGGAGATGAAGGGCTGGAAACAGGCCCAGCCCAGCGACGCCCTGGCGCGCGGCAAGTGGTGGGAAATCTATAGCGACCCGGAGCTCAATGCCCTGGAAGAACAGGTGAGCATCTCCAACCAGAATCTGCTGGCGGCGGAGGCCCAATTCCGCGAGGCTAAATTCGCCGTGCGCATCGCACGCTCGAACCTGTACCCGACCGTTTCCGCCGCTCCTTCCATTGTGAACTCGTATTCGGTGCTCACCGGTCTACCGAGCTCCACCACCTACGACGTGCCGGTGGACGTGTCGTACCAAGCCGATATTTGGGGAAGTATCCGGCGCAGTATTCGGGCTAGCGCGGAGGCCGCACAAGTCAGCGCCGCCCAGTTGGAGAACGCACGATTGTCTTACCAGGCGGAACTTGCGCAGGATTACTTTGAGTTGCGCGGCACGGATGGCGAAAAAGAATTACTCGATACCACCGTGAAGTCCTATCAGGATTACCTCAAGCTCACGCAAGACAGGTTTAATAGTGGCGTGGCGTCGGGCTCGGACGTTGCGCAGGCGCAGACCCAACTGGAAACCGCGCGGGCCCAGTTGATCGATTACGATGTGGCGCGCGCACAGTACGAGCACGCCATTGCCGTCCTGGCGGGCAAGCCCCCCGCGGAGCTTTCCATCTCTTACCATTCCATCAAGATCACACCGCCACCCGTGCCGGTGGGACTTCCTTCCACCCTGCTGGAGCGCCGGCCCGATATCGCCGCCGCCGAACGGCAGATGGCCCAGGCCAACGAGCAGATCGGCATCGCCAAAGCTGCTTATTACCCAACCCTGACCATCAGCGGCGCGGCAGGCGTTGAAAGCTCCCGCTTCTTAAGGTGGATCTCCTGGCCAAGCCGTTTTTGGTCCGTCGGGCCGCAGTTGGCGGAGACCCTGTACGATGCTGGCAGGCGCCGCGCAGCGCTTGGTCAGACCCTGGCTGCCTATGACGCCACGGTGGCCAATTATCGCCAGACCGTTCTCACAGGCTTCCAGCAAGTCGAGGATAATCTGGCGGCGCTGCGCGTGCTCGAGAAAGAAGCGCAAGCCGAGGACAATGCCGTAAAAGCCGCCCAAAATTCGCTGGATATTTCCACTTACCAGTACAAGGCCGGCACCGTCAACTACCTCACCGTCATCACCGAGCAAGCCATTCTTCTGCAAGACCAGGTGCAGGCCCGGAGTATTCTGACGCGCCGCATGAGCGCCAGCGTCGTTCTGATCGAAGCGCTGGGCGGCGGATGGGATGTTTCCAAGCTACCTACTGTGCAAGAGGTGTCACAGGGGAAGTAAGCGGGCGCAACTAGGGTTCATCTGACCTATCAGCAATACGTCAGGCACATCCCCGGAAGCGTACGATCACAAAAAGACTACCGACTGAATACCTGAAATCTCAAAGCGCTTTCGGCAGCGGAGGTTCTTACATTGGACGAAATCGTCTCGCCGCAGCATATAATTCCTTGACTTGGCAAAGCGCGCCCGATCTCGTTCGTCCGCGTTACCTGGAAGCTTCTTCCTCTTTGTGCGCACCAACCACCGAATCTCGTAGGTATCTGTCTGGTGACAAAACAGGCAGGAGAGAGTGGCAGGTTTCAGTGTCTCATTTTCATCAAAAAATTCACGCTCATCCATACCTTGCCTATCTTAGCCGGATTTGTCCTGCAACTCCACACGCATTTGAGGACAGGGACGCCTTGTCCGGCGAGAAAGCATTAGCACACTTTTCCCTAACAGGCGTATAATGCGCTGGGGGCAGGACTCACGCAGTCTTTTAGGTTTTTCTATGAGCGGAGGACCAGTCGTATGGCCCACACTTTTGGCGAGCAAGATCTCGCAGATTACCTCTTTGACCGCATTATTGTGAATTGTCCGACCTGCTTGGACACCAAGTGCCTGCGTGTGGCGTGTCTGAAGGTTGCGGAGGAGCTACTCGAGGACGCTGAAATCGTTTACAAGCTGGCGCCTGTTTCCGACGGTGGGGCATAAGCAGGGAACAGGGAATAGGGAACAGGGAGGGCATGAGAATTAGGCCGTTCCCTGTCCCGTCTTCCGTACCGCGAGGGTGTCATTCCGAGCGAAGCGAGGAATCTCGCTCTGAGTCCTTGATCCACAGACCGGCGCGAGATTCCTCGCTTCGCTCGGAATGACAGCGGGAGGCTCAGGCAACCGATTCTGGCGGCAGGAATTTTGGACCCAGCCACGCAAACGCCAGGGCGTCGATCAGCCCATGCGCCAGCATGGAAGGATAAAGGCTTCCGCAATGGATGACGGGATATGCCAGCAGCGCTCCCAGCAGAGACGCTCTTACCATTCCGTTCCAACCTTGATAAACGTGCGCCAGCCCGAAGGCCAGCGATGAAGCAGCCCACGCCCATGCGCCCGAACGCAGCCATTGAGTAAGTTGAGCGAGGAGGAAGCCGCGATACAAGAATTCCTCGCAAAGAGCGGCCGTGGGCGCCAGGAGCAGCACCGACCAGAACTTTTCCTGGCGGGTCTTGGGAATCAACAGGTAGACCAGTTCCGCTTCCGGCGGCCACCACCCACGGAGTTCAAGGAAAAGGCCCAGGCGAATGCCGGCCACAGACAATGCAACCAGAGCACCTGCCCAGGTGAGCGCGGCGACGGGCCCGAGCGTTCGGAAGCCTACGGAAAAAGCACTCAGCGAGCTGAGAAAGAAGATGAGCAGCCCCAAACCCGCCAGCACCCACTGTGAAATCGCCGCAGAGATGTAAAGTGCGAGCCGCGGCATCTGACGGACTTGGCTGTCGCGCGCGGTTGATAAGGAAAGAACCGGAACGCCGACAACCAAGAACAGCATAAATAGAAGCGACAGTGCCCTGGACAACATTTCCGGTCCAACTGGAGTGAGGATGCAGGAGCGGACTATTCCTTTGGTTCGAGACTGGCGCGGATGGTACGAATCTCCGTACCTGGCTCTAGGATCAGCGGTATCGAGTGCGTCTTATAGCCGGAAAGCTGAATTTCCAACTGGTGTTTGCCAACCGGTACCTTCAAGATCGAGGGGGTGTTGCCATAGAATTCCCCGTCGATCAGGATGTCGGCGGCGGAGGGATCGGAGAAACACTCCACCGTGGCCCTCTCGACGTTGGCGAGCGGCGCCGCCGATTGGCCCGGCGAAATCGCGGGGGATGTCGCAGACGCCGCTGGGGTGGTTACCGCTGGTGGCGCCGCTGGCTTTGGGTAGGTCACGGCCGGTGTAGCTGTCGAAGGCGTTGGCTCTACCACTTGCGCAGGCGTGGGAGCCATCGTCTCAGCAGGCGTGGGCGTAGGGGTGAGTGCGGGGATGCTGGGCTGCGCAGCCACTGCTACTTCTCGATCCTCATTGACATACGCTATGTATTCGGTTCCTTTCGGCGCTCCAACCCCACCCTTAAAACTCGCCTCAACCTTGATCTGATCCTGCGCAGGGTTCTTGGCTCTCCCGCCCACTGTGCGCAGCTTGACAGCAGTAAGGTCCGGCAACCTGACGCCTTCGATGTCAAACTTGATGAATTTCCCCTTCTTAACACTCTGAACGGCGCCCCACGAAACAGCTCCTACCGGGATCACGGTCATTCCCTGGATGATCACGGGACGGGCGACCTCGAAATCCACCCGTGTGCCCTCCTCGACCTGGTCACTCGTGAGGTCAGCCTTCAAACGCACGCGCACGGCAGTCCCGTCAGGCAGGCGCACCCGCTGGGCGAAAGCCAGGCAACTCGGGATCAGCATGCAGACAAGAACCATTCCAATCGAATGCTTCACCTTCACGATACCCTCCAACTCCGAATATTCTTTCCGTATCTCTCCAGCAGCCCGGTCCCACCCCAATCCCGCCCGTTCACTGCTTTTCCAGAGTGGCGCGAATCGAAGGGGACGAGCCCGGCTCGACTACCATATTGCGCGTCCAGGGGCGATACCCACCTATTCGCAACTGGATGACATGGTGCCCCGCATCAACGTGCAGTGTAGAGGGGGTGTTCCCAACCAAGGCGCCGTCAATCAGAATATCCGCTCCCTGGGGATCACTGTTAAAGTTCACCAAAGCGGGCTCTTCCGGCACTGCAATCGAAGGGGTAGAAGCCGCGGGCGGAGTTTCCCTCTGGGGGTTCGCCGGCGTTTGTGGTGTGGTGGCCACGGGTGTGATCGGGGGCGGAGCGACCGGGGTATCAGGAGCGTTCACAGTAGCTGAAGCATCGACATAAGCTGGGTATTCCTTCCCTTTTTCAGCCCCAATCACGCGCTGGGCATAGCCGGGAAGCGGGTCCTTGGCCTCAATCTCATTCCCTTTGGATTCTGCTTTCTTGGGTTTGTCGGAGCGTGCCCGGAGCGAAATATCTTGACTATCCACGGAGCGGACAGACACAAACTGGAAAGTCACCGAGGCGTCCTTCGCGTTTCTCTTTCCTGCGCCCTTCACTTCAACCACCTTCCCTCGCGCCGGAGCTCCCTTCTCGATTACCACATGGCTTGCCACCACTACGTCTTCGGCAACATCAAAATCTATCGGGTCGCCTTTGACTACGTTTTCCGTGGTCAGCATATTGTGGAGCTTGAGAAGCACCATCTGCCCTTGGATGACACGCACCTGCGCCGCAGGCGCGGGAGTTGAAAGATAAACAAGCATGAAGACCGTACCCAGCCAAGCCCACTTACCATCCCGCTGGAAATACTCAGTTGAGATGTTTGGAATTGCGCTACCGCGTCTCATGACAACCTCCAGGTCCCCGTCAGCCAACTCGATGATCCGGCGGCGAACGCACCGCGCCTGACGGGTTTATTTCGGAAGACGGCTGCGTGCATTGTCTCACCACCCTGGCGCACGGTCAAGCCCATCGGCGACGACACTTGCTAGCACACCAAATGTCCGGGCCAATTAGGTTGCCGCGGCGGGTACACCTCTAGGGTGTCTGCACCGCGTTCAAACCCGCATAAACACGGATGGTGGCGGACGCGCGAAGCTGCGCAGGAAAGAGTTGATTTGGGAAATAGGGGTTCAGGTATTTCTGGCCGGGCAGCGGGTGGTCGAGGGGAAAACACTGCCTGCTGCCTTCCGTCTCCGGTGTTTCCGCTCCTCACGCGTTCCCGGTCTGCGGCATCACTGCTCTTTGGTCAACGCAAGAGATACGCGCCCAGCGCCGCCCGGCAGCGGTCGCGGTAAACTTCCACCGGTACGTTCTCAGGACCCATTAACCACTGGAGACAGTAACCGTCGACCAGCGCACGAATGGTGGAAGCCGCATCCACCGGGTTGACCCGGCGGAATTGCTGCTCTCTGATTCCGTCTTCCACGATTCTCGTATCCCTCTGCCGGCACTTCCCGAAGAACTCTGAAAAGAGCTTACGAAAACGTTCGGAGCGTGCACCGCGGCTGACAAAATCGAAGAAGACCAAATAAAGCTTGCGATTGACCTCGGTGCTGTGAAATAGAACTTCCAGCTCGGCCACGAGCCGGATGCGCGCCGGTTCCTGAGTATGGACAACCTCGTCCAAGCTGCGGTTCAACTGGCGGAGCAGCCACTCCAGGACGCCGAAGAGGAGGTCTTCTTTAGTCCGGAAATAATAGAGAGCCCCCCCCTTGCTCGAGTCAGCCCTGGCCACTACGGAATCCAGCGTCGTAGCCTCGATCCCCCGCTCCACGACTTCCGCGTAGCCTGCCCTCTGGAGAGCTTCGCGGCGGCGCTGCGCCAGTTCCGGATTGGCCCTGCGTGGGCTCATCAATCCCCCTGTGGGAAAAAGCGTCTGGACGGATTATTTATCTCTGGCGCCATTTGTCAACCCTAATCGGCCGCCCTTCTGTGGCAGCCACGCCTTACACATAATCACTCCTAGCCTGACGTTTTCGAAGCAATGGCTTGAGGTGCTCCGGTCAGCATGATAGCATGACTTAAGATCAGGGCATTCTATGAACGCCGGAACTTCAGGCCATAACCTTGTGGGGCTTAATCGCCAGGAGTTGGAACGACTGGTGCAGTCGCTGGGGAAGGCGCCTTATCACGGTCGCCAGCTCTATCATGCGCTTTACCATCGTCGGGAAAGGGATGTGGCCGCCTTGACGGACCTCGACAGGAATTTCAGAGAGGCCCTGGCGGCTCATTATGAAATCACCTATCCCGATGTCCAGGGCGAGTTCATATCGAAGGATGGCTCCGCCCGCTACCTGCTGCGTCTTCAGGACAACACCGCCGTTGAGACGGTGTATATGCCCGAGGAAGAGCGGATCACGCTTTGTCTTTCCAGCCAAGCGGGCTGCGCGTTGGACTGCCGGTTTTGCTTCACCGCGCTCTTAGGACTCAAGCGCAACCTTTCTGCGGGTGAGATTCTTGGACAGGTACTGGCGGTGGCAAAAGCCCGCGAGATTCCCCCCCGTTCAAGGCTCAATCTGGTCTTCATGGGAATGGGCGAGCCGCTTCTGAATCTCGCCCAAGTGATGAAAGCCATCCGGATTTTCGCGGACCCTCAAGGCCTTGGCATTCCGCTTCGTCGCATTACGATTTCCACCTCGGGCATCATCCCCGGCGTGCGCGACCTTGCCCGTGACCCGAGACGTCCGAAGCTGGCCATCTCGCTCAACGCTTCGAACGAGCAGCAGAGGACCGAGCTGATGCCGATAAACCGAAAATACACGCTGCGCGAGCTCATGCGCGCCTGCCGCGCCTATCCGTTGCGCCCGCGAGAGCTGCTCACTTTCGAGTACGTCCTTTTGGGCGGTTTTAACGATGCGGACGCCGATGCCGTGCGCGTGGCGGAGCTGCTGCGGGGAATGCGCGCCAAGGTCAACCTTATCCCTTACAATCCCGGCTCCGAGCTTCATTATCGCCCCGCGCCTCTCGAGAGAGTCCTAGCCTTTCAGCGCCTCCTGACGGAACGGCACATTCGAGCCTACATTCGCATTTCACGGGGACAGGATGTTGGCGCCGCCTGCGGCCAGCTCCACCTGGAAGGAATGCGAACACGTGACCCCAGCGTGGCGATTCCCGCCTAATTGTTTACAACAACCACCCCCTACCCCCTCCTTACCAAGGAGGGGAGCCAGCCCACCAACTCCCCTCCTCTCCGAGGAGGGGGCAGGGGGTGGTGAGAGCGCGTGCCTGTAAATTGCTAAGTGGGACACCACACTAGGGCGCCGGTTGGCGGCCCGAAACGAGCGCTCCCCGCTGGCGCGCCTTCGGGCAGATTCCGATGACCGCCAGCATGCGGCCGGTGCGGCTTCCCTCTTGGCGATAGGAATAGAAGAGGTCCGTGCGGCAGGCCGTGCAGAAATCCACCGTGGCGACATGGTGAGGTGCAAGCCCTGCTGCCAGGAGCTGATCCTGGGCAACGGCAACCAAGTCAAGATGAATGGGAGGCGCGCCGGCGGGTTCGTGGCCCGGCGGCTGCATATTCAAGAAGGAGAGCGGACGCTGTTTGCGATGCGAGGCGGGGGGTTCAGATACCTTGCGAAAGAACTTATCCGCGTGCAGGAAGCGCCCCTGAAACGCCTCCTCCACCTCTTCCCCTACTTCATAACAACACGCGCGGATGGAAGGACCCAGCACGGCAAGCAGGCTCTCAGGCTCAGAACCATACCCGCGGCGCATCTCCCCCACAGCCTTTTCCACCAGGCGCGCCAGCGCGCCACGCCACCCGGCATGAACTGCCGCCACAGCTCGATGTTTCGGGTCCACCAGCAGCACGGGCAGGCAATCGGCGGTTCTCACCGACAGCAGGATACCAGCCTCCTCGGTCAACAGCGCATCCCCTGAAGGTTGCGCAACGCCAGGCTGTTCAGGCAGTCGATTCCCGCCGAAGCGGTACTCGAGTTCGCCGGAGGTTGCACGCAGAACTTGATAGACACTGGCGGAATGGACTTGCCGGAGCGAAGCCAGCGCGAAGTGTTCCGCGCCAAGCTGCTGCAAGAAAAGTTCCCGATTTTCCCGCACCCTGGCGCGCGGCTCGCCCGGCGTGAATCCGAGGTTCAGCCCCGCAGACGGACCACGGCTCACCCCACCCCAGCGGGTACTGAATGCATGGACCAGCCAAGAATAACGGCCGACGAGCGGGTGCTCAATCCAGGCTAGCCCGCCACGCGAAACGGTTTGTGAAACCGGAGGAGCCAACACCCGAATATAGCACACCCTACACGGTCCCCAGGTGGCGCGGCGGGTTGAACTTTGACCGCCGCTCTGATACGCTGAATAGCCGGATATCAGGGTTGGAAGCTCCGAATAACTGAAAGGGAAACTATGTTATCTGATCGCCTGATCCGGATGATCGAACAACACGCAGAAGAGTTAACGCGCGCCTTGGTCGAAAACCTTCAGTCCAACCCGCGTACGGCCTCTTACCACCAACTTTCCTGGAAAGCGATTCACGATCGCACCCACAATGTGTACAAGAATCTCGGCTTGTGGTTGAGCAGCAAAGCGGAGGACGACATCGAAGCAGCTTACACCGAGCTGGGAAAAGAACGCGAGGTCGAGGGAATCCCCCTGAGCGAGGTCGTTTACGCTCTCACCTTGACCAAGTATCATCTGCGAGATTATATTCGGGCTGCCGGCTTGATCGACTCTGCCGTGGACCTTTACCAGGCGCTGGAACTCCAGCGCGTGTTAGGCCAGTTTTACGACAAGGCCATTTACTACACTGTCAGGGCCTACGAGCGCGCGGCGAACCACAAGGAAGCGGCCGGCGCTGTTAAGAGAGCGCGCTGAGCCCGGAGCAGCCACCGGCTTCTTGGTCATGATAGTTGGGACTGGCGTCGATATATTGGAGACCTCTCGCGTCGAGGAAGCTCTCCAGAGGCACGGCGAGCGTTTTGCCAAGCGCGTGTGTACGCCCGCGGAGATCGCGTATTGCGGGAAGTTCAAGAACCAGGCGGAGCGGCTTGCCGCCCGCTTCGCGGCCAAGGAGGCGGCATTCAAGGCTTTGGGGACCGGCTGGGGTGAGGGGGTACGCTGGGTGGACGTGGAAATAACTCACTCGCCGAGCGGCAAGCCGGAGTTGATCCTCCGGGGTCGGGCGGAGGAAATTGCCCGCCGCATGGGAGTAACACGCACCGCGGTATCGATTTCACACTCTGACCGTTACGTTGTCGCTCAGGTTATTTTTGAGGCCGATGGCTAGCGTACACCAATCGGGCTGGCGTTACTTGAAAGGTATGAGCATCGCGCTGCTTTGCCTTCTTGAGTTGCCGCGCGCCTGGGCACAGCGTGCAGAGGGAGAGCAGCAACTCCTGGTCCTGGATGCCAAGAAAGCTACAGGCCTGCTTTTGAACCAAGCCCCTCCGGAGTACCCCGCCCTGGCCAAGGTGAACTACATTCAGGGCCGAGTTCGCGTGCGCCTTGAGGTCTCCGCCGCCGGGTCGGTGGTGGGGGCGCACGTGCTAAGCGGCAACCCCCTTCTGGCGGCGGCCGTGCTGGACAGGGTTCGAATGTGGCGTTATCGCCCGTGTGTGGCACAGGGTGGTGCCACCTCTTTCGCAACTGCGGTGGACGTTAAATTCACGCTGCGGATAAGGAAAATGGATCTTGCTCCCCTGCAGGCGGAATCCGACTTCGGCCGCCAAGTCAAACCTCCCGAAGTATTGACGGGGCCGGAGAAGACCGCCTCCACTGATCCTTCGGTGCGCTTGCGCTTGCTCGTAAACGCGGAAGGCAAAGTGATCGATTCGGCAATCCTAAAAGGCATTCCCTCTATGTTTGAAGGGGCAAGGAAGAGCATCGAGGGGTGGTCGTTCCGGCCGGCGCGCTGGGGTGCTCTCTCTGTTCCTTGGTACCTTGACGTTGACGTCCCCGTCTACAACGCCCCCTCCCAGGCAGGCACGCGTTTGCCGAGCGGGCGGTGAAGGCCCGAGGCAGCATGACGTGGCCGCGAGAGAAATATTCCCCCGGAGGGTAATCCCGCGTTAGAATTGGGAAGTGAGCCGGAGGTGAACCGCCGGCGTGGCCCTTGATGCTTGTGGAGCAAATGGTTAATGAAATTAGATTGGGCAAAACGAACCCGGAAGATCTGGCCCCTGGTCTTCATGATACTAGTTCCGTCAAGCGCGGCTTTTGGAAAAGAACCCACCAGGGAGGCAGTTTTTCAATATGCGGGCGGAACCGAGAAGATCGAAATAGATTGTGCGGGCAAGTTGGAAGTCACGCTGGAGAGTCTGGTTTTCAAGTGTCCTGGGGGCTCGGTGGTTATGCCTTTTTCGACCATCACGCTGATGCAATTTCGCCCGGATGTGAGCCGCCGCGTGCGCAAGCTGAAGCTCAAGTGGACGACCTACCCCAATACTCTGATTACGGGCAAGCAAAACCAATACTTCACCATTGTCTGCAAAAAGCAGGGCGTGACTCAGGTGGTGGTCTTGAGAGTCGATCCCCTTTCGATGCGCCCTTATCTTGCCGAGATCGAGCTGAAATCAGGGAAGCGCGTCGAGGTGATGCCCTACGAGGATTATTCTTGAAGGGAACTGATGACCCCGCCGCTCGGGAATAGCCTAACAGGGTACTGAAACGAGTCTGTGAGCATTGTCATTCCGAGCGAAGCGAGGAATCTCGCTCTGGAATCAAGAGACTTACGAGATTCCTCGCTTCGCTCGGAATGACACGCTGGACGGGTTTTCCAGCACCTTGCTAAGGACTGGTCCCGCCAAGGAAATATCCAGCCCTTGTCCGCACCTTGACCCCGCTTCGGTGCACGTGCACTTGGATGCGGTGAAAACCGTTCTCGCTGCCGGGCGCGTGAGGCACGTAAGCGATTTCGTACTGGCTCTGGATTTCGTTGGCAATCCGGTTGAGCTCATCCTGCACCCCCTTCGTTGACCAGTGCGCATAACACACCCCGCCGGTGTACCCCGCATAGAACTCTAGGGCGCTCTTGGCCACCGTGGAGCGGATCATTTCCCCGCTCGCCAGGATGAGTGGAACGATCGGGAGGGTGGGCACATCCCAGGTTTTCTCCTCGTTCGAGGGAGTGGGCGCAGTGCCGGGAGGCAAGGGGCGTGCCACGTTGACGTCCAGGGGGTCCGGTGGGGGAGCCTTCGCTTGCCGGGCCAGCAGCGCACGCCCCGGGCTGAATCCCAGACCGTAGATCGTGATCCCCGCGTTCACGGCGCGTTGCACGACCTCTGCCTTACGGGTTTCGCTCCCCAAGTCATGGCCATCCGAAAAAGCTATGATCACTCGGCGGTCTTCCTTCGGCTGGCTTTCGAGCAGCGAGATGGCGCGCGCCAAGGCGTCATTCAACTGCGCCGAGCTGCCACGCGCCTCGAGACCGCGCAGGGCGGATTCCAGCTCATTGCTGTCTTGGGTCAAGTCCTGGACAACACGAATCTGGGCGCCGTAAGTGACCACCGCAGCCTCTCCCTGTGGCCCCAGCATCAGGCTGGAGAAGACCGGACCGAGGGGGCGGATCTCGCCGAGCAGCGGCTCCGAGGTGCTATTAGCTTCCACCACAATGACCGCTAGCAGCTTGTGCTGCTCCAGACTGAACTGTTCAATGCGCTGGCGCACGCCGTTGTCCAGAATCTCGAAGTCCTTTTCCTCCAGGTCGAAAACGAAGTCGCCTTTGGAATTAATCACCGTCACCGGCGCTGTCACCAAGTTCACCGTGACCCGAATCTGCGGCTCGTTCTTGGACGATTTGGTGTCCGCAGGCGGCTCTTGCTTGGGCTTCGAGACCACGGGGTTATCGCCAGCTACTCCTTCCTGGGCGCGGGCAGAGGGAAACAGGCTGAGGCCACAAAAGCCACCCGCGAGAACCAGGGTTAAGGCGGACTTTAGAAAAGCAGAAGTGGAATTCATGGGCATTCGTTCCTCCTCGCATAGCCCCACTTATTTGTAGGATGTGCGTATGTGCCTTGGCGTTGCCGGTCGACTTGCAATAGCAACAGTCGGCTTCTTCTCACCTCGCGAAGACTCCTCCTTGCGTCGTTAGCAGGAAAATCGAAAATCGAAATTCGAAATTCGCAGTGAGTTTCGAATTTCGATTTTCGAGTCATTCCCTGGCGCGTTGCCGCAGGGCCTCGTAGAGCACCACCGCGGCTGCCACCGAGACATTCAGCGAAGGCACGGGGCCGCGCAGGGGGATATGCGCCAGTTCATCGCACGCTTCCCGCACCAAGCGGTGCAAGCCCGCCCCCTCTCCGCCCAACACCAGCGCGCAGCCCTGCGCATAGTCCAGATCAAGGTAAGACTTCCCGGCTTGGGCCTCAAATCCGTAAACCCATACCCGGCGCTCTTTCATCTCCTCCAGCGTGCGTACCAGGTTGGTGACCTGCGCAATCTTCACGTGCTCGAGCGCCCCGGCCGAAGCTCGCGCCACCGCGGGCGATATTCCTGCGGCGCGGCGCTGGGGAATCACAATCCCGTCACAACCGGCTGCCACCGCCGTGCGCACAATGGCCCCCAGGTTGGCAGGGTCTTCCACTCCGTCAAGGACAACGAGCAGGGGCCTCGCGGAATGTGCCAGAAGAGTTTGGATGTCGTCATAGGTTCGAGGCGTGCACGCCGCCACAACGTTCTGATGTTGCGTGTTACCCGCCGCGCGCTCCACCGCCGGCCGGGGAGCAAAACGCAGGCCAACGCCGCGAGCCCGGCAGGCATCAATGATCTCCTGCACGCGTGGGTTGTGCTGGCCTTGCGTGACCAGCACGTAGTCAACCGGGCGAGTGCGCACGGCCTCCATGACAGCATGAATGCCGTAAACCACTTCGAGCTTTTCGCCCGTCTCCCGATGCGACATCTTCTCCTGACTCCTGGCTTCTTCACCAACCTGCCTACGATAACACATCCCAGCCCGCTCCGGGGCGAGCGCGTGGCGCAGGCCTGTTCTTTGGCTCTCCGGCTATTCCCCCTCGAACGAGCTGCCGCCCTGCAAATCAGGCCCGCGCCACCGGACCGGTCCGGGGACTGGCCGCCGGCAGCGAGTAAATCGCCTGTGCCTGCTGTTTCTTGCATTGAAACGCCCCTTTTCTTCGCTTTGATCGCTGCATTTCCTGGCCAAAAAGGAGTTCGTTTTGAGGAGGCTGTATCAGCTAAGTCGTTTTTTTTCAATAAAGTCTTAGGTTCGTTCCCTCTATTTAGTATCTTTTTTCGATTTGAGGCCTGCCGGCCCCCGCGCGGTGCGTCCGAAGGGTTCCGTCGTAAGGAGGCTTCGCAGTTATCCAGAAAGCGCTCTTCTTCTCTCTTCCGCTTCTCCTGGATCTCCGCCAGCAAACGAATCTTTTGTTGCAATTGCCGGTGCAGGGCATTCTGCTGGCGGATGATCGCCGCCCACTGAGCATGTGAGGGCGCCGTCGCGGCCATTCGTGCCGCTCGCGTGTTTTCCACGTGCTCGTGCAGGAAGAGTTCGTATTCCTGCGCGACATCGGAGATTTCTTCCGCCAGTCTCGCCCTCATCAAGGTCTTGGCATCCTCGAACTCCTGGCTGCCCGGCTTCATCTCCGACAACTTGAAGTAGTTGTTGTAGAGTCCGGCGCCCCGCAGGGTTGGTCCCTCGCCGTACACGCCACGCAGAAACTCCTTCATGTTGGAGGAGAAATCGTTCTTCTCCACCATCTCCACCAGGATGTCCAGAATGGAAAGAATCTGCTCGAACTTACCCGGCGCATCGAGCGTCGTTCGCAGGCCCTTTTCGCGCACCTCGGACTGCAAGGCGTCGCTGATCTCGCGCCCCACCTGGACGAACTGCTTGCGCCGCTCCAGATCGTGCTTTTGCAGGTTGCACACCTGCACGGCGGCTTCCGCCCTGTCCAGGCGGGCTTTCTTCCAGACTAACAGCGCGATGTCCTCCACCAGCACCATCTCCAAGGTGTCAGCGGGCTGGCGCGCCAGGACCAAGCCCTTCAACAAACGCTCGAAGTCCCGCGGGTCTTCGCCCAGCGCGATGGCGGCGTCCCAGAAGAAATTGGCGTTTGAGTAGAGGCCGTGCTTGCGCGCGTTCTGGCTCGAGCGCCTCTTGCCCTTCGCCGTGCGCGGGCCGGTGGATTCCTGGGCGTTCTCTTTCCGCGCTTCAAGTTGCACCGCCGTCAGGTTTTCGGTTTGGCTAGCCATGTGGTTTCTCCTTTTTTCTGTGGCGCCCGTCGGTGACGGGCGAGCTTCCTGAACGCCGCCCCTGAAGCGGCGCCACAGCCCGGTTCTCCGTTTCCGCCGGCGCCGCCAGCGGTTCGTCCGGAAGCCAAATCTACTAGGCTATCAGATGAAAATGGAACGGTGGGTAAAGTTGGGACGTCTGTGAATATTTATTTTCGCCCAATGAAATCAAGCTATTACAGGGACTCCAAGGGACAAGATGCCCGTGCCCTGGCCCAATGTGTGGCATTTTGGCACAGCCGTGTTCAAATGGCCCCGGCAGGGGCCAACGGTGAATAGCCGCAGGTTTTAACCTGCGGATAACGGACCGCACAGAATTACGCAACCCCAACGGGGTTGACCGGTCAATGGTTCGGCCCCTCCGGGGCCGGAATGCTTTCTGGGCTTCTGTTTCCGTAGGTTTCACCTACGGCTACTCACGGTGTCCCGCTTCGCGGGACGGGAATGGCGCCGGAAGGATAGAAATAGTTCTTATCTTAGCGCCTATGGGGCAACGCCCCCGGAATGCGCGACGCTCGATCCCCGACCCTGGAGGGGTCGTATTCCCTTGGGCCGCGTGCCGCAAGATGGGGGTGACGTCACCCGAAATCGATCCCGCGTCTGCGGGATCGGACCTTGTGGGGGGCGCATCTTCCGGGGGCGTTGCCCCCGGCTACTGTATGGATCCCCTGCGGGGATCAGGGATGGACCGTTCCGAGGGCGTTCTGGGCGCGCAAAAAGCAGGTAAAGCCCCTTCCGGCTACGCTCGGCATGGTCCGTCGGCGCTAACCTCCCGCCCCCGAACCCAGTGTCTACTGCTTTCGCCAACCTTAGCCGCGAATTGGGGACGCGTCAGTCGCCCGCGGCGTTTGGAATTGCACCTTATTCCCATGTTAGAGTAATGGTGCTCTTGGCAGCCACAGGAGGGTGGCATGGAATTCAAAGACCATGACGAAGGGGCAGATCAGCAAACGCGTTACGAGACACTGCGACAAGTATCTGGCGTTATTGCCTCGCAAGCAGACCTAAATGGGGTGCTGGAAAACCTCGCCCGGTTTCTTGCCTCTGTGGTGAAGTTTGAATTCCTCGGTGTCGTTCTCCACGATGCCCAGCGTCATGTGTTTCGTCTG
>DLMI01000157.1 GCA_002478145.1 Acidobacteria bacterium UBA7540 | reverse complement strand
GCACAGCAAGACCAGGAAGATCAGCCAGTCATAAGGAGCCGGCCTTTCGTACAGCGCGTGCAGCCATTGCATGGGAGGCGAAAGGAAATTGCCGATGCACAGCGAGTACAAGATGACGGTGAAAGGATGTATGGGCTCGCCCATGGCCCAGAAAATGGCGCCAATCACGAAAGCGATAAACAAGTAGACGCCCTGGTTGCGGAAGAAGGTCGTCAGCAATTTGGAGTCGGCCCTCATCGTTAGCCTGATTGTCAGCGGATCGCCACTATTCTGTATCGCGCGTTCGGCTGCGAATTCTCTGCCCACGTCACATCTTATCGTGACGATTCCCAATAGGCAACTCGCATCCGTGTGGGGCCGATCCGGTGATTCTGGGCGAGTGGTCGGCCACTCGGAAGTTGGCCACGCTGAGAGGAATCAAGGAAACCTGTCGTGAAATCCCCTTCCCACCAATAATTTCTGGGCGATCGACAGCATCCTGATCGGATTCGGCCTGATAAGTCGGCTCTTCGCCTATGTCAGTGAGCCTCGATGCTCACCCGCCAAGGCGATCTTCCTCCGGTTCAATCCCGATGCAGTCGTTCACTGCGTTCTTCAACCTCTGTCTGCATCCAAGGTACTGTTCCGTCGTCTGTACGCTCACATGGCCGAGCAAAAACTGGATCTGCTCAAGCTCCCCACCCGCGACATGACAGAGCCGGGCACACGTGCGGCGAAGATCATGAGGCGCCAGCTTAGCTATTCCTGCTTTGGCTGCGCACTCCCTCACAACAGACCAGACGACCTTTTCGGTGACTCCTGCACCCCATACGAATCCGCTCTTATTCACACAGCGAAAGACTCGCCCACTGGATATACTGGCGGCCTCCATCCATAAGTCCAGAGCGGATTTGACCCAATTCGGCACGGGCACTGTTCGAATATGCCCTCCCTTTCCTATCAGATCGACAATGGCCCAGTGATCTTCCCTTCTTTGCAGGTGCTCGACCGTAAGATGTGCCAACTCCGATCGGCGAAGGCCGCACCCGAGGCAGACCGCGAGGATGCCTCGGCTGCGTTTGCCACGGACCGTTTGGACGTTGGCGGAGTCCAACAGCGCCTTGGCCTCATTGGAACTGAGCCAATTGCCCAGCCGAACACCGAGTTTTTTTGCTCCCTTCACGCGTCGAATGCCAGCCGCCAACTCTGGGCTCAGCAGGCCGGTATCGGCGGCCTCATAGGCCAGTCTTCTCACGGCGGCCAGTCGCAGGTTGATCGTGGACGACGCCAACTGACGGGCTTCCAATTGCAGTTCGTAACGCAGGACGACGGTCTTGTTTAAGGCCAGTCTGGGCTCGGAACAATACCACGCGATGAAATCGTCGATGGCGAACCGGTAGGAGCGTTGAGAATCGGGCGAGCTCAGAGTATTCAGGACGGCTACCTTGGCGTGGTCCAAATCGGGAAGGCGAAGGATTCGTTTTGGACGGGCCAGCTTCTTTTTAGGGGTTTTACTCTTCATGGCTAGCGGTCTCCTTATCCGCTAGTCCATGATTAGCCGGATGAAGCGATACGTGACGAGCAGGGCGTTTCACAGGCACAATCTGGCAGAGGTGGTCAGAAGGGCTGTTTTCCTTTGTTGTCACGTATGCGAGTCGGTTCGGCGTCTGCGCATTTGCAGAACGGAATGGCATCGGAGGCGCACGTTGGAAACAGGGGAGGCAAAGGCCGCGGGTGACCTTACGGCGGGAAGTTCATGCGGCGCAGCAGATCCTGGAAGCGCGGGTCGGAGCGAACTGGGTCCCACACGCGGAATGTTTTCAATTGGACCATATAGCAGTAGTGCTGTTGGTAGGCTTTTTCCAGCCAGGCAACTGCCTGACCTGCGTCGCCGAGGCGGGCACAAACCAGCGCGATTTCATAGGGGGCGTTGCGCCGTTTGGCCTCCGATAGTTGCCACCTCCAGTAGCCTTCGGGTCCCGACTTTTGGTAAGCGTGTTGGAGGCCGGCTAATTTTTCGGCAGGAACTCCCCGTAGTGTCATTACTTTTTTGCGCTCCCCAATGGCTTCTCCGTACATCTGCTTTTGTTCGTAGATCCCGGTCAGGAACCCGCGGGCTCTGGAATCCTCCGGCTCCAGTTCGGCAGTGCGCCGCAACTGCGCGATGGCCCGGTCGTCCTGGTGCGCCAGGAAGAGGACACTGCCCAAGGCGAGGTTGGCGGAAACAGAAAGGGGATCGCGCTCAACTGCGCGCTGTGCCTCGGCGACGGCGGCGGGAAAGCGGCCCATACTCGCTAAAAACCAAGCGTATTCGAATCGGGCCTCGACCAGGTTCGGATCGAGCGCGAGGGCCCGTTGAAATTCCCGATCCGCCTCCTCCCAATCCCAGCGGTAGTAGAACGCGCTCGCCGCCAGGGCGTAACGCACCTCGGGATCGGTGTCATCAATGGCGAGCGCTGTCTTGAGTGCGGCGTTGAATCGCGGGAGGGCTTCCTGAGGTGGCAAGGCACCCTCAGTCCAAAGCCAGCCGTAGGAGGTGGCGAGCCCCGCATAAGCCGGAGCCCAACCCGGATCGGCTTCGATCGCCTTCTGGAAGTACTCAATAGCCTTCCGAAAATCGTCGGGCGTCCACTTGTAATAGTGATATCGGCCCTTCAAGTAGAGTTCGTAGGCCTCGGGCTTGACGGAGCGCACCGCTGCCAAACGACTGGACTCGGCCGGGGAAATCGCGACCTTGATCTCCCGCGCCACGGCCTGGGCCACCGCGCCCTGCAAGGCAAGAACATCGCCTAAGCTGCCTTCGTAGGATTCGGCCCAAAGGTGCCGGTCGCTCGGGGCGTGCAGCAAGTTGGCCGTGACTCGCACGCGGTCGCGCGATCGCTGGACGGTCCCCTCAACCACCGCGTCGACGTTCAATTCTCGCGCGATCTCCGGTAGCGGCTTGTCCGTCTTTTTGTAGCGCATCACCGAAGTGCGCGAGATGACGCGCAGGGCACTGATCTTGCCAAGGTTGGTGATCAGTTCTTCCGTCATGCCATCGGCGAAGTATTCTTGCTCGGGGTCGTGGGAGAGGTTTTCGAACGGCAGGACGGCGATGGATTGGATTTGTAGGGGCGGTTCGCGACCCGTCGCCCGAAGGCTTTGGGCCGCAGGGCGAACCGCCCCTACGGCCCGTAAAACGCGCTCGCGCAGGCCGCCGACGTTCAGGGCGACCAGCAAAGCCATCAGGGCCACGATGACCGCGGCGCTAGCGGGGACGATCCACCGGTTCCGTAGCGGTGGTGTCTCCGGTGTCTGGAGTCGGATGGTCCGATCTGATCGGACCTGAAATCGGACCTCACCGGCGCCCCCCGTCGCCGATGAGGGCAGCGGGACTACGGATTCCACCGCCGCGATAAAGCGATAACCGTGGCGCGGCAAGGTTTCGATGAAGCGTGGAGCAGCCGCATCGTCCCCTAAGGCCTCGCGCAGCCTCTTGATCGAGCTGTTGACGCTCTGTTCAAAATCAATGAAGGTGTCCCCCGGCCAGAGCTTCTCTCGAATCTCTTCGCGGGTCACCAACTCGCCTGGACGCTCCAGCAGCATGGAGAGGACTTGAAAGGGCTGACCGTGTAGCTTGACCTTCAGTCCCTGCTTGCGCAACTCCCCGGTGCGCAGGTCAACTTCGAAAACACCGAAGCGCAACAGGCGCGGTCTGCCGTCACTATCATTCATTGGGGTCGCTTCCCCCCTTTTGACGGCAAGTGTATCACTAGATGCGTTCCCATAAAAGGCAAACCACTTGAACTATATTGGAGGACAAACCGCCTCTCCTCAGGGAGCTAGCCATACAGAAACATTCCACCTCCCTGTCACCCACTTTCCATTGACATCAGCACGCGCCTGGACCACGGTGGGCGCAGACAAGGCGACGCGGGTTGGGTGAGACTGCGTCCTCTGGCCGGACTCCGGCAGGGGATCGGGACGTTAAGCCCGCGGCTCCTCACCCAACCCACGGAAAGGCGTCGTTACTATCTTGAGAGAAAGGGAGAATTCCAACCATGCGGAACTTACTATGCAGGCTCTTATCAGCGGCCGTTCTGACGATAGGGGTAGTGTTTCTGATTGCGCTCCCAGCCCAGGCTGAGGGTCAGTGTGAGTGCGAACCCTTCTCGGGCACATTCTACGGCGGGGCAACGGACACTTGGCACGCGGTGGCGGATATCACGATTGGCGTCAAAGTTCACCATGCCACAGTTCTCGTCGTCAACACATCGTTTATCGACGACGGGGACATCTATTACGGCACCGAGACGTGGACCCTCGATTTTGGCAGGGGCGACACAATTCAAGTGATGACCCACTTCGTGACGGAGCACATGACTGACGCTGTGGCCGAGTCGGGGGTGTTTCATGTAATTGAACTAGGCACATTTGCCAATGGAACGGGAGTGTTCAAGCACGCCTACGGCAACCTCATCTCTTCGGGACCGTTTGGACCGGGTGTAACGTTACCGCCCGACATTACACTGCCACCGGAAGCAGCGGGCGCGTCGTCGTCTTGGGTCGGCCCGTCTCAGGGAATGATTTGCGGTATGAAGGATCGTGACGAAAAACGAGACTGATCGCATAGTCCAGAAAAGGGGGGGCACGCCTCAAGCGAAGTGCTGCGGGCCCCTCAATTTCAAGATCGCCGGGCGGAGCAAGCAAGGCAGCGTAGAGTTGTTCTGTAGCTCTGCGCTTCGTACCTTGGGAAGACACAAGCCGCAGACTTTAAGAACAAGTCTGCGGGAAGCCGATGGCGCCCCAGTTCAGACAAGCGCAAGATCGTTTCGGGCAGATTCTGTTTGTTGCCGTCTGGCGCTGCCCCTGTTGCGGCCGGATTACTTTCTAAGAGGGGGACAGTCGTGTCTCCTGCCCGTGTTCAAGAGAATTGGGACAGCAGGCCAAAGCTGAGCCACCCTGATGCCCCCGCATAAGAACGCATCTTCTGTTGTAAGGAAGACGGCTTAGCAGGATGCTGAAAAACCCACCTCGCCTGTCATTCCGAGGAGCCGCAGGCGACGAGGAATCTCGCATTGTCTTGAAAACACTCAGAGCGAGATTCCTCACTCCGCTCGGAATGACAGCTTGGAAGGGTTTTTCCCCAACCTGTGAAGCCCCGCCCTTCCAAACCCGTGGTGAGAAAGGCCGGGTTAAACCCTCGCCCTTCCGGCTGCCGACTCAAAACGGCAGCGCGTGATGAGAAAGGCGGGCGAGCTTCTTGCGCTCCTCCGGAGCTGAGTCATGCAGCGAACTTTAACAGCACGACACTAGTGGTCTAGGCAAGGCAAAATCGTGGTCAGCGGTTCTGGTGGTTGCCAACGAGATGGGCATTTCAGGTCGAGGCCTGATATGGGTCCATCCCAGTCGGCAGCCTTCGTCATCATTTGGAGGTGAATCTATGCGTAAACTATTAGGCATCGTTTTTTCGGCGGCGCTGCTGCTCATCGGCAGCGCACAACTGACCTGGGCTCAAAAACCCAACGTCTATGAACTCCCGCAGGCGCAAACACACACCAGGTATCACCAGTACACGCTTTATGATCTGGGCACCCTCGGAGGCCCCGACAGCATCACTTCCTTTTTTGTAATTAGTCTTACAAGCAAGGGAACGATTGGCGGCGCCCAAACCGCAGTTCCCGATCCGTTCAACCCCAATTGCCTCGGACATGCCATCTACGCCGACATCCCCGACTGCTACGTGATGCACGCCTTCCTGTGGAACCACGGCATCCTGACTGATCTGGGTGCGCTCCCGGGCAACGACGGCAACAATAGCAGCGTCGCTAGTGCCATCAACAACCACGGCCTGATCGCAGGGGTTGCAGAAAATGGAAATCTTGATGCGGATACTGGATACCCAGAAGCCCACGCTGTGGTCTGGGATAACGGCAAGATTAGGGACTTGGGCACCTTGGGCGGAACTCAGAGCTCCGCAGTGGACGTGAACGACCTCGGCCAGGTAGTTGGAGGGGCACTCAACACGACCGAGGACCCATTGTCGGCCGATTTCGTGTACGGATTCGACCTGCTTGGTTTTCTCGGCAGGACCCAAGTGCGGGCTTTCGTCTGGCGAAAGGGCGTGATGCGGGATCTGGGCACCTTGGGCGGCCCCGACGCCTTCGCAATAGCGATCAATCAGTTCGGTCAGATCGCCGGCCAGTCGTACACGTCTTCCACCCCCAATTCGACCACTGGAATCCCCACGGAGGATCCCTTTCTTTGGACTAACGGCAAGATGATCGACTTGGGCACTTTGGGAGGCACAATTGGCTATTCAATTTGGCTCAATAACAGGGGACAGGTGACAGGCATTTCCAACCTAGCTGGCGACGTATATTCTCATGGATTCCTTTGGGACCGTGGGGTACTTCGGGACCTGCTGCCTCCCGCAAATGGCGGAAACTATTCCTGGGTCTATTGGATCAACGAGCTTGGCGACGTGGTGGGGGGGGCTACCCTCTCCGGGGACCAAGGTAATGACGCCATCCTCTGGAGGTTCGGAAAGCCCATAGATTTGGGAACCATTGGACAGGACGTCTGCTCCGAGGCCACGGGCATGAATGATTTCGGGCAAATCGTGGGAATTTCAAACGAATGTTCGGGTGAGTGGGGCCCCAGAGGGTGGGCCACCATGCGTGCTTTTCTTTGGCAAAAGGGCGGCCCCATGGTTGACCTAAACGCGCTCGTAGAAAACCCTACAGACCTGCATCTGTACTGGGGAGCTTATATCAACGATTCGGGAGAGATTCTCGCCCAAGGCATGCTCTCCACCGGCGACATCCATGCGGCCCTGCTGGTTCCCAGCAGCGATTGCGAGCGAGCCTGCCAGCAGCGGATCGACGAAGCTCAGAATGCTTTGGTCGCGCCTACACACGCAGGCTCGACGATTCCGGCACTTGCCGGACCAGGGGGCCGGTTGCGCAATCCGCTTGGACATGGCCGCGCAATACCGGGCCCGCGTTAGTTCTTTAGAACGAATCTAAATCGGTTCGGCTGGGCGCATAGAACGGGTCGAAGCAAATGCTAAGCCGTGTGATGCGCGGGGGGGGCTTTGCTTTCTCTCACGTAGGACTAAGGGCAGTTGTTGAGAAGCGCGGCCGGGACGCTTGCCACGCAAAGCAAGTCGGTAACGGCAGCCGGAACCTTCACCCACAAGTCCGCCAGTGGAAATGTGCTCGAAACAGGCGTCTGGATCGCGAGCGAACTCGTGAGCTTCGACTCCTACGGGATCGCGCCAGGTGCGCTTATGCGCGAAGGCCAAGCATTCGGCCCCCCAAGGTTCGGCCCCATGCGTTCGCGAATGTTTTCAGGCTCCATGCCCGCAGGCGGTCTGGCCGTGTTCCGAATCCGCCTCTTGCCGGTGTGGGGGTTATCGAAGAACGCGACGCTGCAAGTGAACTGCGCCCTCGGCAAAGTGCCTGACGAACACCCGACGGAAGGGGTAAGACTGGCATTTGAGAGAGGCGATGTCGAATTCGATGAGGAAGTCAGCGGGCGTGTCCTGTTCCTCTTGACGAGGCCGGGAGCCAGCGCTGCTGCGAAAGCGCCAGGTCCGGCGGTCGAGACAAAACCTGCGCCGGCTGAGGTCCAGCAGTAATTTAGATATGTGGGAAATTAAACCGGAGCCAGCACGGGGCGCATACAAAATGGATTGGGAATGATAAGTCTTAGTGCTGTATCGGAAG
>DLMI01000041.1 GCA_002478145.1 Acidobacteria bacterium UBA7540 | reverse complement strand
TACGATGTACCCCGACTTCCCTAATCTTGATGAGCTCCTGTGGTCCACTACCATCGTTAAGTATTCCCTTCGGAGCTTCGAAAAGTTCCACAAATTGTTTCGATTTTGTGATCAAAGCAATTCAGAATTCGAGATGAAATTCAAAATTGTCTCCAGCCCCGGGAGGCTGACGCCCTAGGTAGGGCCGACCGGCCTTCGGCCCACAAGGAGTGAGCGCCCCTCGCCCCTACAAGATTTGGGCCGGAGCAGGCCCCGGCCCTACAAGTGAATAGAGCATTTCGACGCAGGCGCTAAAACGCGTAATACCCGTACGTCGCGCTCGTCGCGCCGCTCGGCGCAGAGCTCTCACCCGCGAACACCCCTGGCATCATCCCAATGTACACGCTTCTACCAAAGAAGAACGGCAATCCAAAGTCGAAAAAATCATTAGCGGGGCTAGTCCCACTATCGCCACCGAGATCGTTGAACGCTGCGTTGTTGGTGTTAAACAACGTATCAGCATTCATGATGCTAAACATTATCGTCCCTGACGTGCTATTCGCCCCTGAAGCGGTTACGGTGAATGGAATGGTACTGGTTGGACAATATAAACCGGGGGCATCCGCGCACTCGATGATCCCCACTGACGCCAGGGTGTTGGCATCCAGAAATTCGAGCGAATTCGAGCCGGTGTCGAGAACGCTCCAGTTAGTGGGAGAGGTATATGAAACACCATTGTAGGTGAATGCTGGGATGTCGCCGTACTCGTCGAGCGCGTAAACTGTGGCGGTGGTCGCAAGGGCATTGTCGGTTTGGGTTCCGATTCCGAAAATCAGCGACCCGGAGACTGTCCCATTGGCCGCTCCCAACGCGGGAATGGACGGCAGGGTGACCAGCACCCCATTGTTGTCCGCCGAGGAAAACGCTGCGACGGGGTTTGTGGCTTGGTCCTGTGTTGGCACGGTGGTTGCCGAGCAGGCTTGGCCGGTGGGGCAAACGTAATAGGGATAACCCGATTGTGTCAGATCGCTTGAGGAGGTGCAGTAACTGCCGCAATCCAATGGGTAACCAAAAGCACCCAGGCCCAGGATCCCGTTGGCACCAAGCGCCGCCACCGTATCATCGTTCCCGTAACCGAAAAGAACTGGGGTTGCGAGGCATTGAGAAGGGACCGCGAATGAATTGTCACCAATGACCTGAATGGGAAGGGAGGAGGCCTTTTCCCCGGCCAGCTCGACGTCTGCTACCAACATGGGTCCCCAGGAGTAGGATGTGTCTCCATACTGGACGCACTCCTGGAGCTGATCGCCGTTGCTGTCCGTAATCGTTCCCAGCGAGCTCGCTGGAACGGTGGTGAGCGCTGAGTTGAGGATGCGCAGGCCTGCGGAACCCGTGTCCACGAGCACGTTATCCACCGTCTCGCAATTGCTGGTGCCAGGCGCGCAGACGGTGACACTCGTGAAAATCCCATTGACGTACCCGCCAGCAGCCCCCAAAGGGCCAAACCCGACCGTCAAAGCCGCTGTATTGTTCGCAGCCGGAGTCGATGTGCTGCTACTGCTGCTGCTACTGCCGCCACAACTACCCAAAAAGATCAGCCCCGTAACCAGCGCAAGAAAACGGCCTAGCGTCGCCTTCGAAGCATTCCTGAGAGTCATCGCACCACCTCCGCGGAGACGTTGCTGGGAATAAGACTGGGCACGTAGGCGCTTCCCTTCCAAAAACGCATGTGACCGCTGTTGACGAACACGAAATCATTCGTCTTCACGGTTAGCCCCCTGAGGTGCCGGACATGGGTCTGAGCTGGCAAGGCTGTCTGGAGGTTCGTAACGTAGGATCCCAACAACTGCTGCATGTTAGGCATGAAGGGCCCCTGCCAAGTGACCCCAAAGACCAGACCTTGCGGCGAAATATATTCTCGAACTATTGTGCCGTTTGCAGTCGTGAGTTGGTGAACTTTGTAGGCCTGGAAGGCCTGGACACGATCCTCACTCCGCAGATACTGCTGGTCCACACTCACTGACGACTCATACTGACCTAGCACCGCCCACGCGGGGACAGTTCCCAGGGTCAGCATGAGCAGGACTCCCAAAGTGATTTTCATATACTAAACCCCTGCCTTTCCGTCGGTCTCCGCCCTTTGCTCTCGCTTGGACGGTCTTTCCCAGGTGAAAGATTTTTATCGGATGTTAAATCCATGCAAAAATTCCGTCGCTTGGCATCGCCCCTAGTATTGTTCCCTGACCTACGTCATTATTGATGCATAATGTCTCGACCGGGATTTCCGTTTTGGAATCGCCCCTAATTTTTCGTGTATCTCCCAATAGCCTCATAATTTGGGGATGCTCCATCCCGCTGAGCGGGACTCCAGCCCCGGTAGGCAGTAAGCAGTGAGCAGTAAGCAGCAGGCAGCAGGCAGTAGGCAGCAAGCAGTAGGCAGGAGGTGGAAAGCAAAGTAGTGGACGGACATGCTTGAAGTTCTCGTTGCTGCCCGAGAACTCAGGAGATGTAGCGCAGGTCCCGTTCTATGGACCTGCGGCTCGTCAAGAGCAGATGGCAGTGGGCGGTGGTAAGAGGGAACAAAGCAATTCAGAATTCGAGATTCAAAATTCAAGATTGCCCCCAGCCCTTTTTTTCAGGGGCTGACGGCTGATAGCCGATAGCTGACGGCCGATAGCTGACGGCTGGTAGCTGACCCGCCGCGGCAGGACACCTCGCGGCTGACAACAGGACACGGAGAATCCGAGCGTGAAGCGAATTTATTACGGCTGGTGGATTGCTCTCGCAGCCTTCCTGAATCTCTTCTTTGCCGTGGGTATTCTCTATTATGGTTTTCCTGTTTTTTACCCTGCCCTCGTTAACGAACTCGGGTTCACGCGCGCCCAGACCACTGAGGGGTTTCTCCTTGGGTTCGTATTTGTAGGGTTGTTGTTTAGCCTCGTTGCCGGAGCGCTCATTGACCGGATCGGGCCGCGTCAAGTCATCCGCTGGGGCATCGGCTTTCTAGGTCTGTCACTGGTCTTCATGGGACGAATGTCCCACTTGTGGCAATACTACCTCCTCTGCGTCGTCGAGGTGGTCGGTTACACGCTAGCCGGGCCTATTCCCAACCAAGTCCTGATTTCGATGTGGTTCCGAACCAAACGCGGTCGCGTCATGGGGTATGCGTACCTGGGCCTTGGCATGGGCGGTGTAATCTCCGCGCCCCTGATCAACACCTTAATAAACCGGGTCGGCTGGCGTAACACGTTTGTAATCCTTGGCGCTGCCATCCTGGTGATACTGTTTCCAGTGGCCCAGTGGGTGACGCGTTCCACACCGAGCGAGCTGGGTCTCAACCCGGATGGTTTATCGTCTGTTACTGCGCCATCCCAGGCCGGTAACGAGCCGGGGGTGACGGTGAGGCGCGCCGTGCGTACACTAAACTTCTGGCTGATCCTGGCAGGCTGCACGCTGGTTATCGGCGCCATTGGAACTGTAATCCAGCACCTCATCCTCTTCCTCCGCGACCAGGGATATTCCGCCGGTTACGCCTCCCGCGTGATGAGTGTGCTGCTGATGGCGAGTCTTGTTGGCCGGGTGATTGCCGGCTATTGTGCAGACTGCTTTGGCAAGAAAAACGTGATGGCTTTGTTCTACCTTCTCGCGGCGCTATGCATTCCACTGCTTTTCCTGGCGCGCCGGCCGACGGCGGCATGGGGTTTCGCAGTGCTTTTCGGCTTGGCGATGGGGGCAGACTATATGCTTATCCCCCTTGTTACCGCTGAATGCTTTGGAATCAGCGGGCTGGGGAAGTTGCTGGCCTTGATTATTATGGGCTATTCCGTTGGTCAATGGATGGGACCTGTTTTGGCAGGGAGAATCTTCGATGCCACCCGAAGCTACGATGCCGCCTGGGCGATCATGACTCTGGCGGGGGTGCTGGGCGCCGCGACGATCTACACTGTCTCCCCGCAGCGGCGGGTGTGAAGCAAGCCGCAACCAAAGACCAAGCTTTCATCGCCGATTGCCGATTGCTGATTACCGATTGCCGATTGAAGAAGTGGTGTGGCAGCTTTGTCGCCTGCCAATCAGTCCCGCCGAGCGGGATCAATCGAAAATCGGCAATTCAAGCCATCCTGGGCCAAACCACGATCTCGGTAAGCTCGTCCGTGTTACTATCTCATCCGAATGGCGGAGTCTTCGTATCCTCGCGTGGCGAGTTTTCGCACGGCTGCTGAATTGGCGGCTCATATAAAGGGGCTGGGATGGGAGGTTCCTTTTGACGATGCCATCCTCTCCGCTCCTGACTCGCCGCTCGCCGCGCCCTTCCAACTTCCCTGGCATAAGGGATGGCGCCAGGTTGGAAACCGCTTTGCCGTACAACCGATGGAGGGTTGGGACGCCCAGACGGACGGTACGCCGTCAGATTTGACCCGCCGGCGTTGGATGCGGTTCGCCCGCAGCGGGGCCAAACTGATCTGGGGAGGAGAAGCCGTGGCGGTGCTCCCTGAGGCGCGTGCCAACCCGCACCAGTTGCTTTTGAACGAGCGGACCGCCCCGTCGCTGGCTGACCTGCGTCAACAGATGGTCCAGGCTCACCGCGAACGCTTCGACGAAGGGCGGGACCTTGTTATCGGCCTTCAACTCACACACTCGGGACGCTTCTGCCGGCCGCGTGCGGAAACACGGCTGGAGCCGATAATTGCCTATCATCACCCGATTCTGGATGCACGATATCCAGCGTGCGCCAGCACGACGCCGGTTTCAGATGCCGAGGTAGGCCGAATTGTCGAGGCTTTTGGCCGCGCCGCCCGCCTTGCTCAAGACAGCGGCTTCGATTTTGTGGACTTGAAGCATTGCCACGGCTACCTTGGACATGAGTTCTTGAGCGCGTATCATCGTCCTGGCCCCTATGGGGGCTCATTTGAGAATCGCACCCGCTTCTTGCGGGAACTGGTGAGCATGGTCCGCGCCCGGGCGCCCGCTCTTGAGATCGGAGTCCGAGTGAGCGCCTATGACTCCATCCCGTTTGTCCCGGACCCTCAAACCGGCCGGGGCGTGCCCGTCAAAGCGCCCGGTCAACTTCCGTATACATGGGGCTTCGGTGTGGATGTCCAAAATCCCTGCTGCCCCGATCTTGCGGAGGCGAAACTCCTGCTCGCCCTTCTTCGTTCCCTGGACGTGCGCCTCGTCAACATCAGCGCCGGCAGCGGCTACTACTCCGCGCATTTGCAACGCCCGGCATTGTTTCCACCTTGGGACGCTTATCTGCCGCCCGAAGACCCGCTCGCAGGGGCCGTCCGAATGTGGGTTGCGGCAGCAGAATTGAAGAAGTCCGCACCCGACCTGGTTTTCGTTTCTTCAGGCGGCACGTATTTTCAGGACTATCTCCCGCACTTCGCTCAGGCGGTGTTGCGGGCAGGATGGACAGATTTCGTCGGTCTGGGGCGAATGATGCTGGCCTACCCGGAATTGCCGGCTGACGTGCTGGAAAAAGGCCGGCTGGAGCGGAAAAAAATCTGCCGCACATTCAGCGATTGCACCAACGCGCCACGCCTCGGTTTAGTCTCGGGATGCTATCCGCTCGACTCCTTTTATAAAGGACGACCGGAGGCGACACAATTGCAAGCAAAGAAAGCCGAGCTTAGAAAACCACCCCCCAACCCCCTCCCCAGATGAGGAGGGGGCCTGGAGCTTCTACATTTCTGCTGTGGCCTTCCCCGCACCGGACCCCCAGCAATGACAGCGCAAACCAAAGGTACGGTTTGCCGACATAACCGGCAAATCTCTGCCCATTCTCAGGGTGTGACAAGTTTGTGGGCTTGGGTGGTG
>DLMI01000097.1:8544-31509 GCA_002478145.1 Acidobacteria bacterium UBA7540 | reverse complement strand
TGCGCTCTGCGCCAGCCCGCGGTCAGAACTGCACTGACCGTGGCTACCGGCTCTCTGTTTTTTCCGGTAACCTCTGGCCCGTATCCTGACTCTGGGCGTATAATGATCCCATGACGCACGACGCCACTGAAGTGTTGAAGCGCGCCCTCGCCCTTAGTGCGGAAGAACGCGCCGAATTGGCGGGTTCTCTGCTGGAGAGTCTGGATGGCGCCCCTGACGATCCCGAAGCCGTCGAAGCCGCCTGGAACAAAGAAATTGCGCGCCGCATCGCGGACCTCGATTCCGGCAAAGCAAGAACCGTTCCCTGGGAAGAGGTCCGTCACCGCATTTCGTCCAAACTTACTCATGGCCGCTAAGTCCGTCGAGTTTCTCGAGGAAGCAAGTGCGGAATACGAAGAGGCTCTTGATTGGTACCTTACACGCAGTGAGGCGAGCGCCTCGAAGTTTGCCCGCGACCTTGCCCAAGCCATCGGCATGATTGCTGAAGCGCCGCAACGCTGGCCCGCCGGTCCGCATGGTACCCGCAAATTCCTGCTGCATCGATTTCCTTTTGCGGTGGTTTACCGTGAGCTGCCCTCCACTATCCAAATCCTGGCCGTTGCTCATGGCCATCGGCGCCCCGGCTACTGGAAAACCCGTATCTAAATGGTTTTTCGCGCCTCGGCGCGGCTTCGTGTTCCGCTCGTGCCACCAACGGCGGTGATTACCCGAGACTTCCAACGGCCAGTTGTGATCCGCAAACGCAGGGGACCAGGCTCCCGACCCCCTCACCCGTCCCGCCTCCCGATGAAGTGCATCGGGACGGCGGGTCACCCTCTCCCCCAGGGGGGAGAGGGTTAATTCACTATTCATAATTCACTATTCAAGATTGCCGCACGCACAACTCCTTGGCAAAGCAATCGAACTTGTGTACGCTCATGCAAATGCAAAGGAAATTCACTATCGGCCTGATACAGATGGCGTGTTTGCCTGACCCGCAGGAGAATTTGCGCCGGGCGGAGTTGCGCGCCAAGGAGGCAGCGGACCAAGGCGCCGAGGTTATTTGCCTGCCGGAGCTGTTCCGTTCGCAATACTTCTGCCAGCGTGAAGACGCCGCGCTCTTCGACCTCGCTGAGCCCGTGCCCGGCCCAACCACGGAAGCACTGGGGAAAATAGCAAGAGAGAAGCAAGTCGTCGTCATCGCGCCGGTTTTCGAGCTGCGCGCCGCAGGCGTTTATCACAACAGCGCTGCCATTATCGATGCGAATGGGGAGGTAGCCGGAATCTACCGGAAGATGCACATACCGGATGATCCGGTCTATTACGAAAAGTTCTACTTCACGCCCGGCGACCTTGGCTTCCGCGCCTTTGACACGCGCGTGGGACGCATCGCGACTCTGATTTGCTGGGACCAGTGGTATCCGGAAGCGGCGCGTCTGGCGGCGCTTCAGGGCGCGAGCATTCTGTTCTATCCCACCGCGATTGGCTGGCACCCGCACGAGAAGGAGCAGCACGGCGGCGCACAGCGTGATGCTTGGCGGACGATCCAACGCGGCCACGCCATCGCCAACGGGGTGTATGTGGCGGCGGTCAACCGAGTCGGTTTTGAGAAGCCGACTGACCCGCAGGGAGCGGGGCTGGAATTCTGGGGCACCTCATTCGTCTCTGATCCCTTCGGGGTGGTGCTGAAAGAGGCTTCGACGGACCGAGAGGAGCTGGTCCTTGCGGAAGTTGACCTGGCGCGCGTCGAAGAGACGCGGCGCAACTGGCCCTTTTTCCGCGACCGGCGGATCGATGCCTATGCAGGGATAACTCAACGATTTCTGGATGAGAAAACGTGGCGCAAAGAGGAGTAAGGAAGACAAGCCGGGTGTCGCCCACCCATAGAGACGAAAATCGCCTGCTGTCGTCACCCCCGCGCAAGCGGGGGTCCACGTCAGTCTGGAAGGGCCTGGATTCCCGCTTTCGCGGGAATGACGTGACTTTCGACGGAGCGCAGCGAGGAATCTCGCCTGCCGCGCTTGGCTTCCGCTTGCCCGCCGAATGGGAACCGCACGAAGCCACCTGGATCGGGTGGCCGCACAACCTCAGCGATTGGCCCGGCAAGTTCACTCCCATCCCCTGGGTCTACGGTGAGATCGTCCGCAAAATTGCTCCCGCTGAGACGGTGCGCATCCTGGTGAATTCGAAAGCCCACGAAGAACAGGCGAGACGAATTCTGAGACGCGTGGGTGTTGACCTTTCCTGCGTCGAATTCTTCCGCTTCCCAACTAATCGCGGCTGGACGCGCGATTTCGGCCCGATTTTTGTGAAGCGCGATGCGCCACGGCCGGACGTAGCCATTGTTGATTTCGGTTTTAACGGCTGGGGGAAGTACCCGAACTGGCAGAAAGATAATAAAGTGGCTTCGCTTGCCGCGGGCGCACTCGGTTGCCGTTTGTTTCAGGTTAAGGTGAAGGGCCGCGACCTCGTGCTCGAGGGTGGAAGCATTGATGGGAACGGGCGCGGAACGCTGCTGACCACCGAGGAGTGTCTGCTCGACCCGGAAGTCCAGGTGCGCAATCCGGGCTTGACCCGTCAAGAGACTGAGGAGGCGCTTCGCGAGTACCTCGGCCTCAAGAATGTGCTCTGGTTAGGAAAAGGCATCGCCGGTGACGACACCCACGGCCACGTGGACGACTTGTGCCGGTTTGTCGGCCCGCGTACTGTCGTGCTTTGCCAGGGGAGTGATTCGAGCGAGGCCAATTACCGGCCTCTACAGCAAAACCGCGAACGATTGCAAGGCATGCGCCTCGAAGACGGCTCCCACATCGAGGTGGTGGCGTTGCCGATGCCAAGGCCGCTTTTCCTCGACAGCCAACGATTGCCCGCCAGCTATGCGAATTTCTACATTTCAAACGCCGCTGTCCTGGTCCCGACCTTCAACGATCCGAATGACCGCATCGCCCTGGGCACGCTCGCGGAACTTTTTCGCGACCGTCCGGTGATCGGCATACACGCCGTGGACCTCGTCTGGGGCCTCGGAACCCTCCACTGTCTCACTCACGAACAGCCAGCGAGGTAAAAAGCGGAAACTGGAAATCAGAAATCGGAAACTGGCAGGCTTGTTTCTTGGTGCCTGATTCCCGAGGCCGCCCTTGGCCACACCCTGGGCGGCCTCTGTCATGCTAAGTGGACATGGGCCTTCGGCCCACCCATGGAGATGAAAATCATCGTCGTCGCTCCCGCGTAAAGCTTGCCCTGAGCTTGCCGAAGGGCGGGGGTTTGGCCGAAGAACTTCATGCTGACCGACTCATCATGAAACGCCTGTCATTCTGAGCCCCGACTTGTCGCGGCGAACCCGCCGCGGCGGGTCCGCAGTTGTCTTTTGCGCCTGGCTAGAGTCGGCTACTTATGTAGCGTACTATTAAGCGGGCGAACCGTAAAGTGTAGCAACATGCCACACCCATACGCTTTTCCATATGTCACCAGCACTCTTCTAACTACATGAAAACACATGGGAAAATGATGTCGCTGGCGCAGAACGCTTCAAAAGAGTGGGATGCGTGGGAAAAATGGAAATCCCTACGCTGCCCTGCGCTCAGAATGACAATTCATCCTCAGCCTCGTCTTCCACGGCCTGTTCTACGTCTCGAGGCGCTGCCGGATTTGTTGGACGAGTTTTCCCATGTCCACCGGCCGAAAGAGGAGCGTCTCGAAGCCGCGCCCTTCGAGGCCGCCTTTCACACTCAAGGTGTGGCTCGCGATGATCCAGATGGGAATGCGTCTCGCCCAGATCGTCAAAGACTCGATATCTGCCGAGGGGTGGTCGCTTGCGGAGATGTCCGCAATGAGAAGCGCCGGAAGGACAGAGCGGCATTCGAGCTGCGCCAAGGCTTCCTCAACTGTCTCATAGGCCTCCACGCTGGCGCCTTCCTCGATCAGTTGCGCTCGAAGTAGCGCCCGAGCTTGCCAGTCCTTGCCGACAAGCAAGACCTTGGCCATGGAAACAGTATATTCCGCATTCAAGCGGGAATCGAAGAGAGGATTCAGGATTCAGGATTATGGTAAAGAGAAAGGGTAAGGGGTAAAGGAATTTCCGCCATCTCTTAAAAGGCGAACGATGAAGGACACTTCACACTTCACCCTTTACCCTTCACCCTTATCGGCGGTTCTGTGTTCATTGGACCGAATCCTGAATCCCGAATCCTGAATCCTGCCTTTATGCTAAGCTGATTCCAGGGGGCAGCGGCGGATCGCGAGGCAATGCCATGCGCATAATTCTATACACAGGAAAGGGTGGAGTGGGCAAGACCAGCATCTCCGCTGCTACCGGTCTCGAACTCGCCGGGCGCGGTTACCGGACTCTCGTGATGTCTATCGATCCCGCCCATTCTTTAAGCGATGCCTTCGACCTCGAAAAGCGATTGATGGATCACGAGGCTGGGAAGCTCGTGAATATCTCGAAAAACCTCTGGATTCAGGAGGTGGACGTCCAGGAGGAGATTTCGCGCCACTGGGACTCTGTTTATGCTTACGTTTCAGCCCTCTTGAATGTCTCCGGGCTCGAGCAGACATTGGCCGAAGAGCTTGCCATCTTTCCGGGCATGGAAGAAGTGAGTTCGCTGCTTTACGTGAATCAGTATGTGCGCGAAAAGGCTTTCGACGTAATGTTGCTGGATTGCGCTCCCACCGGCGAATCGTTGCGGTTCGTGAGTATCCCAACCACACTCGAGTGGTACATGTCCAAGCTCTTTAAGGTGGAGCGGCGCTTGGCGGGGATGGTGCGCCCGATGCTCAATACGGTGGCCGGCGTGCCCATCCCTAAGGACGATTACTTCGAGAACCTGGAACTGCTCCATCGCAAGCTGGCCGGGATCGACCAGCTCATGGCCGACCCGAAGATTACCACGGTGCGTCTGGTCACCAACCCGGAAAAGGTCGTCCTCAAGGAAACGCAACGAGCCTTTACCTATTTCTGCCTTTTCGGATTGACTATTGATGCCGTCATCGTGAACCGGATTCTGCCGAAAAGGGTCCGCGATACGTTTTTCAATTCCTGGAAGGACACCCAGGAGCGTTGGACACAATCGGTGGAGGAGTTCTTCGCGCCCGTGCCTGTCTGGCGCGTGCCCCTGTTCGAGGACGAGGTTCTGGGCGTAGAAAGGCTAAGACGGCTGGGCAAAGCGCTCTATGGAGACCAGGACCCCGCCAAGCGCTTTTTCAACGAGTCGCCCTACCGTTTCCGCAAGGTATCTGGAAACTACCAGCTTCACCTCAAATTGCCTTTTGTTACAGGCGATGATATTAACCTTCACAAGAAGATGGACGAGCTCATCATCCGCGTGGGAGGGATTAAGCGGTACGTAGCGTTGCCGCAAAGGATCGCCCACTGCGAACCTTTGAGCGCTCGTGTCAAGGACGGTGAACTTATCGTGGTACTCGGGAGGAACAATGCCCAACGCGAAACGAAACCGGAGAGCCCGCCGCCGGCGTGAGCCGGATAGCGCGGGAATTCCGTCATGCGCCGTGTGGATGTTGCGGGAATTGACGCCACTCCTTCGAAGACTTAAACCTCCGCGCACCCGATCGACAAAGCACCTTCGCAACGCCGCCATTGAAGTCCTGGAGGCCATGCGCGCGGTTCTCGACGAGACCATTGAATGGCTTCGCAAGGACGGTCGGTCGGAGGCGGAACTGAAACGCATCCGGGTGGAAGGCTGAGCGTGGCTGTCAATAGTCAGTAGTCAGTTGTCAGTGGTCAGTGGTCAGTGGTCAGTGGTCGCGAACCCACGTCCCGATAGCTGCGGGCACCTGAAGCCGGGCGCCTGCCACCAGGCAAGTGGCACTTGACACCGGTCACCTGAAACCTGACACCCGACACCTGTTCTTCTTACGGAGGGCCGCCCATGAATATCCTGGTTACCGGGGCAAGCGGGTTGATCGGCCAAGCGCTCATTCCAGTCCTCACAACAGGTGGGCATCGCGTGACTTGTTTAGTGAGATTTAAGCCGCGGGGCGGAGAATCCCTGGTGTACTGGAACCCGGCTGCCGGGGATATTGACGCGCCCAAGCTGGAAGGATTCGATGCGGTGGTCCACCTCGCTGGAGAACCCATCACCGGCAGGTGGAATGCCACCAAAAAGACTGCCATCCGTGAGAGCAGAGTCAAAGGCACGCGCCTCCTGTGTGAAACACTGGCGAGGCTTGCAAAGCGACCCCGAGTGCTTGTCGCGGCATCAGCCAGTGGTTACTACGGGGACCGCGGCGATGAAGTGTTGAGGGAAGATAGTGGAGCGGGCTCATCATTTCTCTCTCAGGTATGCCAGGAATGGGAAGCTGCGACAAAGGCAGCCGCTGGGGGTGGCCTTAGAGTTGTCAACCTTAGGTTTGGTTTCATCCTGAGCCGTGCGGGCGGAGGGCTTGCCAAAATGCTGCCGGCTTTCATGATGGGAGCGGGTGGGAAGATTGGATCGGGAAAGCAATATATGAGCTGGATTGGAATTGACGACCTCCTGCAAATCATTTTATTCGCGACAACCGCCGAGACGCTCAACGGTCCGGTCAACGCGGTGGCTCCAAACCCCGTCACCAATCTGGTATTCACCAAAACGCTTGGCCGAGTCCTCGGACGCCCTGCCATCTTCCCCATGCCAGCCTTCGTCGTTCGCCTTGCTTTCGGCGAAATGGGGAAGGAACTGCTCCTGGCCAGCGCTCGCATCGAACCTGCACGACTACTGAGCGCAGGGTATCAATTCCGCTTTCCGGAACTTGAGGGCGCGTTGCGACATTTGCTGCGCAGGGGGTAATTGTATGCTCCCGGCGTGTATACTGGTTATCATGAAGATCAAAGTACTTTTTTTTGGTGTTACACGAGACCTGACGGGGCTTCAACAAGAGCAAACGGAGATTCCCGAGGATCTGAACCTGGACGGCCTGTGGGGCCGTTACGCAGCCCGCTTTCCTCGCTTGAAAGACCTCTCGCAGGTGCTCTTGTTGGCCGTGAACCAAGAGATCGCGGAGGGAACAAGAGCCCTGAAGGATGGAGATGAAGTGGCGTTCCTGCCTCCGGTAAGTGGCGGCTCGAGCAAGGACTACTACTTGCTTACCCGCTTTCCCATTCCCACCGCGGATTTGGTGCGCCAACAGAAGGCATCTGAGGATGGCGCCGTGGTGGTCTTCGAGGGTGTGGTGCGGAACAATTCGCGTGGGCGCAGAACTCTTCACCTCGAGTACGAGGCGTACGAACCGATGGCCATGCGCAAAATGGAGGAGATCGGTGGCGAAGCAAGGCGAAAATTTGAAATTGACCACATCGGCATGATTCACAGACTGGGACGGCTCGAAATTGGTGAGACCAGTGTGGCGATTATCGTCACTGCGGCTCACCGGCGCGCCGCCTTTGGCGCTTGCCAATTGGCGATCGACCGGCTGAAGGAAATCGTGCCCATCTGGAAGAAGGAGTATTTTGAGGACGGGTCCCTCTGGGCGGAGGGATCGGGTGATCGGGAGATCGGATGATCGGGAGATCGGGTGAATGACGGATCTCTTCGGTTGATCGGGAAATCGAGAGGGGGGTGAATCACTGGACCTGTTCCTCAGATCACCCGATCTCCAGGTCTCGGATCGGGTGAATGCCTGATGTGTTCTCCCGATCACCGGATCTGCCGGTTTCAAGTATGACGATGGGAAATCATTTAAAGACCGCAATCGAAGTTGCCCGTGAGGCGGGCGGCTTGCTCCTACAACATTTCCGGCAGCCTCTCGAGATCACGTACAAGCGACGCTCGGACCTGGTGACCGAGGCGGATCGGAGATCGGAAACTTTAATCGTGGAACGGCTGCGAAGCCACTTCCCCGACCACGCCATAGTGGCGGAAGAAGGTGGCGGCCAAGAAACGGGATCTGATTACTGCTGGTACGTCGATCCGCTCGATGGGACAACCAATTTCGCCCACGGTTTTCCCGTCTTCAGCGTTACGCTGGGTGTGGCCTACCGTGGTGAAGTCGTGGCCGGGGTGGTGTATGACCCTACTCGCGACGAACTCTTTACGGCCGAGCGCGGGGCCGGAGCTTTTCTGAATAGCCAGCGCCTTCGCGTTTCGAACAATGGGGATCTGGCGGAATGCCTGGTGGCAACGGGTTTCCCACCCTTCGCAACGAATCACGATTTGAACGTCGAGTTTTATTTCCGTTTCACTCAGCTTACACACGGTATTCGGCGCGCCGGCTCAGCGGCTTTGGATCTCTGCTCCGTTGCGGCTGGCCGCTTCGATGGGTTTTGGGAGTTGAAACTCAACCCCTGGGACAAAGCCGCCGGCACGTTGCTGGTTGCGGAAGCAGGCGGCCTGGTCACCGGCATGACCGGCAAACCGTTCAATCTGCTCGATGACGATATCTTGGCATCGAACGGTCTGGTTCACGATCAAATGCTCCGCGTGTTCAGCGAGATCCTGGAACAGCGGGGAGGCAGCGGAGTTGGGCGCTAACAGCCTTTCGTAATTGCGGTGACGTTTTCGGATTGAAGTCATGCGGAAACAGCCCCCTCCCTTGGGGAGAGGGTGGCGATCCCGCAGTGGCGGGAGAGCCGGGAGAGGGCAAGGACCCAATTCGCTGCCATTCAGAATTTCAAGAGGTTCAAATTGGCTGGACTCCTAAGACCGGGGCGGTTCCCCAGGCGCAGGGGGCTGATTACACTTTCTCTGAGCGGCCGCGAAAAACCTCCCGTCGCTTCTGCCTTTTCGCCTGACCCTGAGGTTACGGAAACCGAGGTGTGGTTGAGCCGCCTCAGCCCTGCCCACGATGGGCTGAAGATCGTGCAACTGACCGACCTTCATCACAGTCTTTTCACTCCCCTGGAAGAAATCCAACGCGCCGTCCATATGGCCAATCACTTACGGCCGGATGTGGTTGCCCTGACGGGCGACTACGTCACGCTTTCGCCTGCCTACATCTGGCCGGTAGCGAGAGCGCTTGGGAGACTGCGCGCCCGTTTGGGAGTGTTCGCTATTTTGGGCAACCACGATTTTCAGGTGGACCCGGAGGAGGTTACGCGCGCGCTTCGCGCCCAACGCATCCGCGTGCTCCGAAACTCCCACTGCGCTTTGCGGTCTCGTTCCGGCAACCTGTGGGTGGTGGGGGTGGACGATCTTTGGTGGGAAGCAGCAGATATTCGCGCCGCTATGCGTTCTGTCCCTGCGCGCGACCCCAAAGTTCTTCTCTGCCATAACCCGCTTGGCATACGCTTGGCAGCGGCGCACGGGATTGACCTGATGCTATCGGGCCATACCCATGGCGGACAGGTTCGCCTTCCCATGGTCGGCTCAGTCTATGGGCGGTCGAAGTTGGGCAAGCGCTTTGTGGAAGGCTGGAATCGGCTCGACGGAACACAAATCTACGTAAGCCGGGGTATCGGCAAAGTCCTTGTCCCGCTTCGCTTCGGCTGCCCGCCGGAGATTACTTGCCTGCGCCTACGGCGATTCTCCTGATGTGCTCTCTCCCGAGGCCCCAGTCTGTGTGACTCTGCTCAGGAGGTTCTTATGAAGAGGGTGTGGCGTTTCACCGTGTTGGTGATGTGTTTGGTCGTCTGGGTCGTATCAGGAATGACGGCGGCGCCGGAAGCCCGCAAGGTGGTTGTTGACACGGATCCCGGGACCGACGATGCCATGGCGATTCTGCTCGCGCTAAACTCGCCCGAACTCGACGTAAAAGCCCTCACGGTGGTGGCGGGAAACGTGGTTGTCGAGCAGGGTCTCGAGAACGCGCTCAAGCTGGTTTCGTTGGCCGGAAGATGCGACGTGCTTGTGGCCAGGGGCGCTTCGCACCCTCTGGTCCAGAAACTGGTCACTGCCGAGTTCTTTCACGGGGCCAACGGGCTGGGCAATGTCGAACTCCCTGCGCCCGCCTGCCAGGCCGATACAAGCTTCGCTCCCGACCTCATCATTAAGCTCATTCACCAATACCCTCACGAAATCACGCTCGTCCCGGTGGGGCCGCTGACGAACATCGCCTTGGCGCTGCGGAAAGATCCCTCCATCGTTCCGCTCGTGAAGGAAGTCGTCCTGATGGGAGGTGCAATCTCCGGAGGCAATGCGACCGCAGCGGCGGAGGCCAACATCCACAATGATCCGGAAGCAGCGCGCGGAGTGTTCGAGGCCGGCTGGCCGCTAACGATGGTGGGCCTCAATGTGACTGAGAAGACACTGTTCACACGGGCTGACCTGAATCGGCTTGCCAGAACACGGGGGCGCGAGAACGACTTCGCCGTCGGCGTACTGAGTTTCATGGTCGACTTGGCGAGCAAGCTGGGCGCCGACGGGACGCCCATGCACGACCCGCTGGCCGTAGGTGCGGTGATCGAGCGCAGTCTGATTACCACGCAGGACATGCGGGTCGAAGTCGAGACGCGGGGTGAGTTCACGCGGGGCGAAACGGTGGCGAGCCGGCACAATTCCTCCGACCGCAAGGTCTTGCGCGGAGATCGCTATGTCATCGAGGGCGTCGAGAGAGTGCACCCTAACGTCCACGTCGCTGTGGAATCGGACTCCAAGCGGTTCATTGAACTCTTCATTTCGCGCCTCGCGGGAAAATAGTGATTTCCAGCGCAGAGGTTGGCCCGCGAACCATGTTCACAGGCACCCTGGCCAACTACCTGGCGGCCGCGATTGCCTGCCTGCGGCTGGGTTGAGCCGCTCACGGCAGCCGGCATTGCGGTGGGTGCCTGCCGCTTCCGGCCGAATCGAGACAACTCTATGAAATCTGAAAAGACTCCGGGTTATCCCGAGGCATTGCGAGCTGTGAAATACATCGCGGCTCGATGGCCTGCAGCCCCGCAGGTGGGAATCGTGCTCGGCTCAGGTTTGGGCGAAGTCGTGCGAGGTCTGCGTAGGGTGCGAAGAATCCCCTTGGCCTCTATTCCGGGATTCTCCCGGCCCTCTGTTGCAGGTCACGGCGGCGCGTTGCATCTCGGTTTCTGGGGGGAGGTGCCGGTGGCGGTCCTTGCCGGGCGCGTTCACCTCTACGAAGGTTATGGGCCCGGGGAGGTTGTTTTCCCGATTAGGGTAATGGCACTGGCTGGCATTCGCTCTTTCACCGCCACGTGCGCTGCCGGCGGCATTGCGCCGCGCGCCACGCCCGGCAGTTTGATGGTCTTTTCCGACCATCTCAACTTTCAAGGAGCAAATCCGCTGGCCGGATTTCATGACCAAGGCTGGGGTGAAAGATTTGTGGACATGACCCAGGCCTACGATCCAAGTTTACGGCTCTGCACCCTGAAGGCCGCCCGCGCCATGCGGCTGAAGTGCTTCGAGGGCGTTTACGCTTCGCTCCTGGGCCCGAGCTATGAGACGCCGGCGGAGATCCGCGCCCTAAGAACACTTGGCGCCGACGCTGTGGGCATGTCCACCGTGCCGGAAGTTATCGCCGTGCATCAGATGGGCGTGCGCGCGCTGGCGGTGGCCATAATCACGAACCGCGCGGCCGGGCTCAGCCGAAACCCCCTGAGCCACGAAGAAGTGCTGAAAACCGGCCAAGCCGCCTCGCAGGACTTGGCGCGCCTCATCGACGCCGTCATGCCGGCCCTAGCGCAGAAAGGTGGATGAGTCTGCGATCATCGCTCGGCCGAAGTTGGTTGGAATTGCCGGTTTTCGATTGATCCCGCTCGGCGGGACTGACTGACAGGGGAGGAAGCTGCCACACCACTTTTTCAATCGACCCGCCACGGCGGGTCAATGAAGACCCGGTCTTTGGTTGTGGCCGTGCCGCGCTGCTAATGCTTGCCCGGGAGCTTCGGCCTGTTGGCCTCTTCCTTCTGCTTGATTCTTTTCTGGGCCGCATTGCGGACGACGTCCGCAACATTCCGATTAATGACCAGCCACTTCAAATCGGCGTCGTTGATGAGGCGGAGCAGCCGGAGGCCCACGTCGATGGGTGTTCGAGGGTTGTTGACCAGCGCCCGGACCACTGCATAGCTCCTCATGAACTTGCGGCTCAGGACGATGCGCCGCAGGACTTCCTCGCTGACGTCTTTCATGGAGGCGAGGTTTTCGACTTCGTGGCCCGAGAGTTTGGGTGATTGCAAAACGGCGCGCGCCACCACTTTGTTGGGATCGTGGACCAGTATCATCCGCTCCTCCTGGCTCCCGGTGAGAGCGGCCTTGACCTTCTGGACAGCGGACATGCGGCGGATTCTCTGCAGGACCGTTGTTCTCTTCTGCGGTCTCTCCTCACGGCTTGAATTTCCATCTTCGTCGGCGGACTGAAGGGGGGCAGGGGCTTCGGAAGATTGGCTGGATTCAGCCTCTGCGAAAAGGGCCGCAGTGTCCTCGATCCACTCACGAAGCTGGCCGGGCAGGCTTGGGTTTCGGAGGAGAGCGTCCCCCAATTCCTTGCGGCCGGGCACAAGGTTATACGCCACAAATTCCAGCACTGCGACGGGAGTGGAGGGGTTTGAGAGCTCTCGCTGAAGTTCCTCCGGGGGCCAGGATTCCAAGGTGTGAAAAGCGCTATTCCGGCTTTCTTCGTCCCTGTCGACGGCGAGGAGCACGAGGATTTCAATCTTCTCCTGCAAGGAAACAGGCAGTTCGCCGCGGCACGCTTTGCGGCGCACCACTTCAGGGATAGCTCCTCCGCGAATTGTCTCGACCAGTCGCTCGGAAATAGTCTATCTCTCGGGGGCGGCGTTTTTCAGGTCGTCGCGCGTAAGGTGGATCGACTTCACGTCGCCGCGCCGTCCCAGGGGTTTCAGGGTCTCTCCGTTCAGAGTCAGAACGACGCCCTGAGCGTTTCCGACGGTGACATCAAAGGAGTCGAGCGCCTTCAGGTTTTCAACCTCGTTGGGGTTCAGCACTTTTTGCAGCACGGTCTTCCCATCGGCGTCAATAGCCACCCAGACACGCTCGGTCGCGGCCACTTGCAGGACCAAATCAGTGTGGGCCGCAACCGCGCTGGTAGCCTCAGAGGTCACACTCTGATTTGGTGGGTTCGCCTTGGCACCCGGAGAAGGCGGACCGCCCTGAAGTGTTCCGGGGGCAGTTGCGGCGCCGGCCGTGGGTGAGGCGGAAGTAGCCGATAGCGACGGGTTGTTTTCCGGCTGGGACGGTGTAGAGGGTTGTACGGGTGCGGTGATAGTGGGCGGGTTCGTGCCGCGTGCGGTAGTACTCGGCGGAGTGACCATCGGCGTGCTGCTTTGCTGTTCCATGACTCGGCGCGAGTAACGGAAAAGCGCATAACCACTGGCCAGCAGCACACCCGCCATCAGGAGGGCGATGAGCCGAGTCCGTGAGGCAGCGCCGTTCGACGGCGCCCGGTTCGCCGTAATGCGGCGAATGTCAACTTCTGGCTTCTGCTGGCCTACAAGCTGGCAATCCGCCAAGACGCGTTCCTCGTCCAAACCCAGGTATCGCGCATAGGTCCGTACGAAGCTGCGGGTGAAAATTCCTCCGGGGAGTTTTGGGAGTTCCTCGTTCTCGATGGCCTGGAGAAAGCGAATGCTGATCTTCGTGGCGGTAGATATCTCCTCCAGAGATACGCCTCGCATTTCGCGTTCCCGCCGTAGATACTCACCGAATCCTGCCATCGGAATGGTTTCTTCGCTTCGGCTCACCAAGATTTCACCTAGTTTATCTTATTGGGCCTCTTGAAAGGTGTCAATTGATTTGGGAGGGTCAAGAAAATCGCACCAGATGATGACGCTGAATGAACGGTACTTGTGTACCATTGAGCTTGGTAAGGGTGCCCTAATAATCTAAGAGTGGCAGAAGACGAGATTGGAAGCCTAGGGATACCTATGGGTCCGCAGGAAGAGGTCGACGAACTCAAGCGCCAAGTCGAACGCCTTTCCCTCTTCCATGAGGTGGGCAAGGCCCTTTTTTCTACCCTCGACCTGCAGAAAATCCTCCAGACCATCATGGAGAAGATCAGTGAGCTGCTGCAGCCCGACACTTGGTCTCTGTTGATGGTGGATGAGAAGGCGCAGGAATTGTATTTTGAGATTGCCATTGGACGTGGCGCTGAGACGCTGAAAGACGTTCGCCTTAAGCTGGGAGAAGGCGTCGCAGGATGGGTGGCCAAGCATGAAGAGTCCGTGTTAGTGGAAGACGTCCACAGCGACACCCGCTTCAGCCCCAGAATCGATGAATTCACCCAGTCCAATACCCACTCCGTGCTCTGCGTCCCTATTAAAGGCCCCGAACGGGTTCTGGGCGTTATTGAGCTCGTGAACTGCTTTGGGAAGCAGAGGTTTTCGGACGAGCATATACCCATTTTAGAGAGCCTCGCCGACTACGCAGCCATTGCACTCGAAAATGCACGCTACGTGCAACGCATCCACGAACTCACCATTTTAGATGACTGCACCGCCCTCTATAACGCCAGGCACCTCAAATTCGTTCTGGATGCGGAAATCTACCGCTCCACCCGTTACGGTCACGAGTTCTCCGTGATCTTCTTTGACCTCGATCACTTCAAGCAGGTCAACGACGTTCATGGCCATCTCGTGGGCTCGAAGCTCCTTTGGATGATCGGCGATCTCATCAAGAGTAACCTGCGATTGATTGATTATGCGTTTCGCTATGGCGGCGACGAATTCGTGATCATCCTGCCCCAGACCTCCAAAGAAAACGCTCTGATCGTCTTGCGCCGCCTCAAGGACCTTCTTAACTCGAAGGTCTTCTTCCGGGAGGAGAATCTTAACATCAAGGTGACCGCCAGCTTCGGCGTGGCCGGATTCCCCGCCGATGGCCGCACCCACAGGGAAATCCTGCGCATGGCTGACGAGGCCATGTACCTCGTCAAGAAAACCACCCGCGACGATATCGCCCTCGCGGGCGAAGGCATCCGGCCGCGTTAGTCGTTCGTCGAAAAGCGCGGTGAGGCTAATTCTGAATTGTGAATTCTGAACTTTGGATCTGAATTGAAGTTTAAATTGCTTCCTTCCTCCCTTCCTCGCTGCCTTCTGTTTCTGGGGAGCCGCCCCCACAGGTCGGGGCGCTCCCTTGTCAGGGGCCTGGAACTCATCTTCTACCTCCTGACTTTCGCATTACCTTCAACCCCCTATCCTTTCAACAACATTCCAGCCTTAAAAGCGTGTCTCCTTTGCTATCTACAAGACTCCAGGTTGGTTCACGAGCTGCGCAAGATTCACCCTCTGTTTTAGTGCAAATTCCCGCTTCGATCCTTCATTCTTGCGGAGATTCTTTACCCCACGTCCTAAAACTCTCAGTCCGCGTGGAACAAGAGGGTTCTCTGCGTGTTTCCTCGTAGCCGGCGCGTGGTCGGCGATGGGTCAGCGGGTTGGGGCCGCAGGGAAGGAAACTGTTCCCAAAGGGCTAAGCGAAAAGCAGAAGGCAGAAATCAGAAAGTAGAAGACAGAAGGCAGTGACCTGAAGTAAGGATACGGCATGAAGGCTGAAAGCTGACCCGCCGTGGCGGGACCTCTGCGACTTGCAACCCTCTGCATCTTCTGTCAGGATGAGTTTTCAACATGCGTTGGGAAATCTGCCCTGTCGACGGGGACGCGGTCGCTCGCCTGTCCCGCGAATTGAACGTTCCGAATATCATCGCCCGGCTGTTGGTGCTGCGGGGAGTCACCGATGCCGAGTCAGCCCAGCGATTCCTGAATCCTGCTCTTAATCAGCTTCACGACCCCTTCTTGCTGGCAGACATGAAGCCTGCCGTGGCGCGCTTGCGTCGTGCGTTGGAGCAGGGAGAGAAGATCCTGATTTACGGTGACTACGACGTGGACGGAACCATGGCGGTGGTGATCCTGTTGACCGCGCTGCGGGGACTTGGTGGACAGGTTGAAGCCTTCATCCCACATCGCATGAGCGATGGATACGGGATGCGCGTGGCGGCGGTTGAGGAGGCGGCGGCGAAAGGCTTCCGGGTGGTGATCAGCGTGGACACGGGCATCCGGGAGCACGAAGCGCTGGCGCGGGCGCGCGAATTGGGGCTCGATTGCATCGTCACGGACCACCACCTGCCGGACGGGCATTTGCCCCCCGCGTGCGCCATCCTGAACCCGCACCGCTCGGAGTGCGGCTATCCTGAAAAGGTACTTGCGGGGGTGGGCGTAGCCTTCAAGCTGGTGCAGGCTTTGCTGGGCGAGAGGCTCTCAGGTCGCGTTCTACAGTCTTACTTGAAGGTTGTGGCGATTGGGACCATTGCCGATGTCGTGCCCTTGGTCGGGGAAAATCGCGTCATTGCGCGCTTCGGCCTGGAGGGATTGCGCCAACCCTCACAGGCTGGCTTGCAGGCGCTACTCGAGGTCTCCGGGCTCGAAGGCCGCGAGATTTCGTCAGGGGATGTGGGGTTCCGCATTGCGCCGCGCCTGAATGCGGCGGGCCGCATGGAGAATGCGCGAGATGTGATTGACCTGCTCACGTGCTCCGATCCGCAGAAGGCGCGTGAGATTGCCGGCCGCCTGGAGGAACTCAACCGCGAGCGGCAACGAGTTGAAGACGGGATTTTGCGTGAGATTGAAGCGATCATGGACCGCCACCCTGAAAAAAGGGAACGCTACTCGCTCGTGCTGGCTGGCGAAGGATGGCACCGGGGGGTGATTGGGATCGTGGCCCAGCGTGTCGTGGAGCGGTACCACCGCCCCACGCTGGTGATAGGCGTGGGGGATGGATTGGGGGTAGGGTCCGGGCGCTCGATTAGGGCACTTCACCTCCTCGACGCCCTGAGCGCCGTGCAGGACTTGTTTGAACGCTTTGGCGGCCACGCCATGGCGGCGGGTTTTGCCCTGCCCTCGGCCAGAATCGCAGAGTTGGAAACGCGCTTCGAGCGATACGCCCGTGCCGTGCTGAAGCCGCATGATCTCGAACCGGTCCTGCGCGTGGACGCCGAGGTGAGCGGGGCTGAAATCGATTGGAGTCTATTCGAGGCGCTCGAGACGCTGGCCCCCTTTGGCTGCGGCAATCCCACCCCTGTCCTGGCGGCGCGGGATCTTCGCCTCCTGCTGGGGCCTCGAATCCTGCAGGAAAAGCATCTAAAGCTAAGAGTAGCCTGCGGGCCGAGGGCGTTTGACGCCATAGGGTGGGGAATGGCTGAGCGAGCCGCCACACTCGCCTCCGGACAATCGCTCGACATGGCTTTCACCCTGGACCAGAATGTGTTCCAAGATGTGAGGAGGCTGCAACTGGTGGTTAGTGAGATACGGAGTTGAGGGGGGGGGCAGAAGTCAGAAGAGCGGGTGTAAGGGGGGAGGAAAGCTGGGGATTGGCAACAACGGACAACGAGCTTCTGACTGCTTACTGCAACAACGGACCACTGACAACCAACGTGGTGCTTGATTCGTGGGAACGACCGGCATAGGACAACGAGGAACTCGGCGCAAGGACCTGATCACTTGGGTGGTGGGTGGCGCATTGACTGTCACTACTCTGGTGATCAGTGTGGCTTACTGGGTCGCTACCACCCACAAAGAGAAACCGGTGGTATTGCCCCAGAGTGTCCCCATCGATGTTCATCAACAGCTTTCCGGGTACACATTCACGCACTCGGACGGGGACCGGCGTGTTTTCACCGTTCATGCGGCTCGCACGGTGTCCTTCAAGCAGGGAGGAACAACGGTCCTTGAAGACGTGTTGGTGGAGTTGTTCGGCCGAACCGGAAAGCGCCGCGACATCATGCGCACCCAAACATGTGACTACAACGGCCAAAATGGAGACCTCTTCAGCTCCGGGCCTGTCCACATTGAACTGAATGCCGAACCTGATAAAGCTCCGACTGCGGGCTTGAAAGGAAGGCAGACAGTCTATCTGGAGACTTCGAAGGTGTCTTACCGACACGAGGGGTCGCTGGTAGTGAGCGAGCAAGAGGTGCGCTTTCGCATCGGACCGGCTACCGGAACCTCCCAGGGAATGGTTTACGCAACGAGGGATGGTTCGTTGGAGCTTGAGAAAGGCGTGGTCGTGCAGTTACAACCACACATCGGCCATGCCTCGGATCCCCCCCTGCAGCTTACAGCCAGCCGCCTTCGCTATGACAAGCTAAGCAGGCAGATAATGCTTTGGGGTCCAATCCGGGTAACGCAAGGGGAGCGCAAAGTTTCTGCTGACAGCGGCAAGGTGTTTCTGAATGAAGCAAATCGGGTCACTCGGGGGGATATGGAAGGCAGCGTTAAGGCTTCGGAATCTTCCGCGGATAGGCTGGTCGAGCTCTCGGCTGATCACGCTCAGGGCGACTTTGACCCGGCATCAGGGGCATTGCGTATTCTCTCAGCCCAAGGGAATGTGGCGGGGCTATCCCAGGAAAAAGGGAGCATCAGTCGCCTCGTGGCGGCGAGAGTCGAACTCAGTCTTGCCGGCATCCCCGCAAAACTTCAAAGCGGGGATGCATCGGATAACGTACAACTCATGGTTGAATCATCATCTTCCCTGAGCCAGGTTGTTGCGGAGGCAAAGCGGCCGACGACGGAGAAGAAGGCGCTCACCGCGGCAGAATTGAAGTTCAATTTTCGGCCGGACGGGAAGAGTCTTAAGGATGCCCAGACCGTCGGCCCTGGCAGACTCGAAATAGACCCTCCCGATCCCAAGGTGGGCCAGCGCATCATAACCGCCGGACAGTTCTTGATGGCCTTCGATGTGATGGGCAGCCTCGAGACGCTGCGCGGCCGCCAACCGACCCATATTGTTTTCCAGCCACCAAGGAACGCACCTCCTGGCAGTGTCGCCCAAGAAAGCACGGCTGATCAGTTATTAGCCACATTTGACGAGGTAACGCACGCCCTGAAGGAGGTCAGCCAATCAGGGAATTACAGGTTCCGTGACGCCGACCGCAATGCCAGTGCGCAGGATTCAGTTTACGTGGCTGCAGCGCAAGGTGTGACTCTGACAGGGCGTCCCCAGGTATGGGATGCAGAGACCAGGGCGAGGTGCGAGCGTCTCTACTTTGACCTTCGCAATGACACCGCAGAAGGAACCGGCAAGGTGCAGAGTACTCACCTGGAAACTGGAGATAAGATGCCAGACGGTCAAGCTCCCGACCCCACAAATGTCTTGGCGGACCGCATGGTAGCCCAGCGGCGCAGCCAATTGGTGCACTACGAGGGGAGTGTGCGTGCCTGGCGGGGCGCGGACGTAGTGGAATCGTCCAGCCTGGACGTTTACAGGATGGCGAAACGCTTGAGCTCCGGCTCTCAGGTGCTGACTTCCCATCTCCAACCGGCTTCCTATGCGCCGGGGGCGGCGCCATCCTCTGAAACGCCCCGGCGCGAAACGCGGCCCTTTACGGTTCGTGCCGATTTCCTGGAGTATTTCGACGAGGGCAGCAAAGCGAGCTACCGTGGTCACGTGAAGTTACAGACAGAGGCGACGACCATGGAAGCCGACAAAATGGACGTTTATTTCTCCCAACTTGGGACAACTCAAGAGTCAGAGGTGGAGCGCGCGATGGCTGAAGGGCACGTCGTGGTCGTCCAGCCGGGAAGGCGAGCTACAGGCGAGCACGGCGAGTACTTCGCTGGCCCAGGAAAGATCGTCCTGACGGGCGGCCCTCCCACTATCTATGATGTGGAAAAGGGCTTCACGACAGGCCAGCGTTTGACACTGTTTGTGCACGATGATAGGCTTCTTGTGGACGGAGGTAAGGGGTCACCCTCTTTATCGCAGCACCGCGTCGCGCAATGAGCGACCATGCAGATTCTCTCCACAGTCGAGTTGACGAAATCGTATAAGGGACGTAAAGTCGTTGATGATATCAGCCTAAGGATTGCTCAGGGAGAGGTGGTGGGGCTTCTAGGGCCAAATGGAGCTGGCAAGACCACAACCTTCTACATCATTGTCGGGCTCACCAGCCCAGATTCAGGCCGGGTCCTCCTCGACGGAGTGAACATCACGGACTTTCCGATGTACGTTCGGGCGAGAAATGGAATCAGCTACCTTCCCCAAGAGCCCTCCATATTTAGAAAACTTACGGTGGAAGAGAATATCATGGCAGTGCTTGAGACCTTGCCGCTCACCCCTCACCAGCGTCGTGAGCGACTGGAAGAGTTGATCGAAGATCTGGGCTTGCAGCAGGTCAGGCGAAGCGAAGGGTATATGCTCTCGGGAGGGGAGCGGAGGCGTGTGGAGATCGCGAGGTCTCTGGTGATTTCGCCCTCCTTCATTCTTCTGGACGAACCGTTCTCGGGCATCGACCCGCTCACGGTTCAGGATATACAGAAAATCATCGTGCGCCTGAAAGGCGCCGGTATTGGCGTGTTGGTGACGGACCACAATGTGCCCTATACTTTGCAGGTGACGGATCGGGCCTACATCATTAATAATGGAAGGATATTCCGTGCAGGGACGCCGGAAGAATTGGGCAATGACGCCGAGGTGAAAAGAGTTTACCTGGGCGACAATTTCCGGTTGACAATGTAGTTGTATAGCGCCAGTCTCTAGCCGCTATACCCGGGTTGTTGAATCCTATGGGCGGTGGACCCTCTCCAAGAATCGGGCTGAACCTCAAGGTGGCGCAGAAGCAGATTTTGACCCCGGGCCTTGTGCAGATGGTCAGCGTTCTTGCGCTCAATAAGCTCGAGTTGCGGGAGATGATTAACCGGGAGATGGTTGCCAACCCTGTTTTGGAAGAGGTCCCGGAGGACGTTCCGACCATCGATGAAGTCGACAAGAAGACGGAAAGCGCTAACAAAGCTTCACCCTCTTTGGAGCATGTGGCCCGAAACGGCGACCATCAGGATTCGTTTGAGGAGATCGATTTCGGGTCGTTTTTCGACGACTACCTTGACCCCGGATTTAGATCTCCTGAATCCGAGGTTGTCGAGAGACCTTCTTTCGAGAATTTTCTCTCCCAACCCACCTCTTTGTCTGCTCACCTGGAATGGCAATTGAGCCTTTCCGTGTGTTCGGATTCCGTCCGTGAGGCAGGCTATTCCATCATCGGCAATTTGAACGAAGACGGCTACGTTACAGCTCCACTGGAAGAGATTGCGCAAACCGGCGGGCACTCGTTGGAAGATGTTCAGGAAGCCTTGGGGTTGATTCAGGTTTTCGATCCGGTGGGGGTGGCAGCCCGGGACGTGCGTGAGTGCCTTTTGATCCAACTGCACACGCTTGCCCCTGACAATACGTTGGCGCAACAGATCGTTTCGGGATACCTCAAACAGCTCCAGAACAAGCAGTACCGGGAGGTCGCCCGGGCCCTTGACCGTCCCGTTAAAACCGTCGAGCGCTGCGTGGAGCTTATCCGCAAGCTGGATCCGCGGCCCGGCCAGCGTTACAACAACGCGCAGGCGCGGCTCATCGAACCCGACGTGGCATTTGTGAAATCAGGAGATAGTTATCAGGTGGTCGTGAACGAGGACGGCCTTCCCCAATTGCGACTCAGCCACCATTATCGCCGCCTGCTGGGAGAGGACAGCACGACGCGGGAGGTGCGCAATTACGTCAAAGAGCGGTTCACCTCGGCAATTCAACTCATCAAGAACATCGAGCAGCGCAAACAGACGATCGTCAAGGTCTGTGAGACGATTATTCGCCGGCAGACTGAATTCCTGGACAGGGGAATTGATTACCTTCGCCCCATGATGATTAAGGAGGTTGCAGAGGAAGTGGGTGTTCACCCTTCCACCGTCAGCCGTGCTGTCGCGAATAAGTATGCTTACACCCCGCAAGGTGTCTACGAATTGCGCTATTTCTTCTCGGAAGCGGTGCAAGGACCCTCGGGAGCGGCGACTTCCTTAATCAACCTCAAGCGCCTTGTCAAGAAAATGATCGAGGAAGAGGATCCCGCCAAGCCTCTTACCGACGAGCAAATTACGCAGCAGTTGCAGAAGGTCGGCTATTGCGTAACCCGCCGGACAGTGGCAAAGTACCGCGAGGACATGCGGATTCCCAGTACCCACCAACGCAGGGTAAAAGCTTGAAGAATTCCGCCGCTCGCTTGTTCCTCCCTTCAAGTCTCGAGGAGGTCCACTCATGAACGTTGACTTTACCGGACGACAGATGGAGATCGGCAACGACTTGCGTCAGTACACGCAGGGAAGGCTGCGAAAGATTACCCGCCTTCTGGGCGATGCCTATGAGATGCACGTTATCCTGACGGCGGAAAAGCACCGCCGCGTCGCAGAAGTCACCCTGAAATTTCGCGATCACACCCTAGTGGGCGTTGAAGAGTCGGGTGACCCCCGGATATCCCTAAACGGGGCCCTGGACAAGCTGGAACGCCAGGCAGTCCGCCTGCTGGGTAGAACGCGCACTCGCAAGCGCCGTCCCAAGCCTGCCACCACGGTCGTCTTGAACGTTCTGGGCCTGGAGCGCATTGACCACGAAGAACGCCGCACGATCGAGGCCGAGCGAGTTCCGATCAAGCCTATGAGCATCGAAGAAGCGATCTCCGCTCTCGACCAGTCGCGCGCCGGCGCTGTGGTATTTCGAAATCCCGAGACCGAGCGCGTCAACGTCATTTACCACCGCCCAGATGGCAACCTGGGATTGATCGAACCCGAACCCTGAAAAGGCGGAAAGCAGAAGGTAGTGGGCGAGAAATACACTGAAAGCCAGGTTTGCAGGCCATCACCTTGCTCGAGGGGACGGCAAACCATCGGCGGAGCTAGCAACGGAACATCCTGGTCACTGCCTTCTGCTTTCTGCCTTCTGCTTTCTGCTTTTCTATGACTGCGGCCGCCAAAAAGCATCGGAAACACTTCGTTCTGATCACGGGGATGAGCGGGTCCGGCAAGGGGTCAGTTCTCAAGGCCTTCGAGGACCTCGGTTATCACTGCGTAGACAACCTGCCCATTGACTTAATCGCCCGCTTTACGGAAACGAGTCAGCGAGGGGGGAGCAAGATACAGCTTGCGGCCGTGGTTGTGGACATTCGAGAAGGCGCGGCGCTCGGGCAACTCCCCACCCTCTATCAAGACCTCAGAAACCGCCACTTGAATTTGTCACTGGTGTTCCTGGAGGCCTCCGACAAGGCTTTGATCCGTCGCTTCGAGGAGACCCGCCGCCCTCACCCCTTGGGGCGCGAGTTGCCAGTGCGCGAGGGAATCCGGCTGGA
>DLMI01000097.1:0-8410 GCA_002478145.1 Acidobacteria bacterium UBA7540 | reverse complement strand
ATGAACTGCGAGAACTCATCCAGAGGCAATTCGGCGGATTGTCGGCACGCCGAGCCCTCCTGGTTTCCGTGGTTTCGTTTGGGTTTCGTTTCGGCGTACCTGCCGACGCGAACCTGGTTTTCGACGCGCGTTTTCTCCCCAACCCAAACTACATCCCGAGGCTGAAGAGCAAAACGGGGCGAGACGCGGTTGTCCAACGCTATATGGATTCTTTTCCACAGACCCAGGAGTTCATGAAGCATTTGATGGATCTACTTATCTACCTTCTTCCCAATTACGTGCAGGAAGGCAAGAGCTACCTTACCATTGCGATTGGTTGCACGGGTGGGCGCCACCGCTCGGTCGCCATCGCAGAGAAGGTAGGTCACGCCCTGGTCGGTGCGGGGTATAAGACCAGAGTTTCGCATCGCGATATCGGGCATGAGTGAGAGTAGGTGGGGAATAACGCACTAGCGATGGACATTGGGGGCACGCATTTCCGCGTCGCCCTCTTCGATCACGAGGGTCGTCGGCTTGTGATTTCGGAGGGCGACACGTTGCGTTCCGGCGGGCGTGAATGGATGCTTGACCGGATCCGCGAATTTAGCCGATCCCTCCTTGACCAGACCGACTACCCCGTTGGGGCGTGCGGAATTAGTTTTGGCGGCCCCGTGGATTTCGAGCATCAACGGGTCACCTCGGTCCATTCCCCGGGTTGGAAGAACTTCTCGTTTGCCGAATGGGTTGGCACGAACTTGAACTTGCCCTGCCTGATTGACAATGACGCAAATGCGGGCGCGCTCGGCGAGTTCCGCTATGGCGCCGGCCGCGGGACACAATCAATGGTTTATGTCACGCTCAGTACAGGTGTTGGAGCGGGGCTGGTCTTGAATGGTAAGACCTACAGAGGCAAGGACGGGTTAGCTGGGGAGTTGGGGCATGTTCCCATCTCCGACTCAGGAATCACGTGCTCCTGCGGAGCTGTAGGATGTTTGGAAAGTCTCTGTTCGGGTTCAGCTATAGCGGAGCGAGGCAAGGAGTGGGGATGGCGCCGCAGGGATGGTCTCACCCGCACCGGCGACCCGAGCGGTGAAAGGCCCCAGGGTATTAGTGCAAAGGAAATCGTGCAAGCGGCCTCCGAGGGCGACACGGATGCGCTTCGCATCGTCCGAGAAGCTGCTCGTTGGCTTGCACGCGGTTTGCTGACGGTCATCCGGATTCTGAACCCGGACAGAATTATCCTTGGCGGTGGACTGACTCAAGCCGGCCATGTTCTGCTCGCTCCCCTGCATCAGCATCTGGCGGAGCTCGCCTCGCCAACGATTGGCTATTCGACAGGGATTGTTATCGCCGAGCTTGGGCCCTACTCGCCTCTGCATGGCGCGGCAGCGATGGCGCTTGACCTCATGTGAGGCGAAGGCAAAGCCCCCAGTGCGATTGCAGAGCGCACTTTGTCCTCAGAGAGATTCTTCCAGGCTTTGGAGGCCGCGCGTTAATTACCCGCCACATATTATGCTTGCGCGTAAATAGCGACTTTGGCCCCGACTCGGTTTTCGGCCTGCAACCTCTGCCCAGTCTGACACGTCAATATGGGTGACTGCTGGTTCCGCCAGGGCTCGGGATCGGCGAAAGCGATGTGGCAGGGAACCCCCGGAACCGGACAGGAATGACCCGTCGCGGATCGAGCAAAGCGGAGGGTCAAGGAGGATAACAATGCGCAGTGCAAAACTACTTCTTGCGTCAATAATGCTGGCGATCGCGGTCCAAGTAACCTTTGCTGAAAAACACAACATCACCCCTGCACAGATTACGGCGGAAATTCAGGACAAGCTTTACCACGCCCAGGTGTTCAAGCACGGCGACGTTCAGGTGAGCTTTGAAAACGGCGTTGCCACACTCACCGGGATACTGGATAGCCTGGGTGTCAAGATGGATGCTGAACACGCCGCCCGCAAGGTGGACGATGTCACCAGCGTCGTCGACAACATCAACGTTCACGCCGAGGACGTAACCCCTCGTCAGATCGGTGAGCAGGCGCGGAAAGATATCGTTACATACTACGCGTATACCATTTTCGATAACATCACCTTGGACGTTGAGGGTGAGCGGCTGGCTGTGAATGGCCAAGTCACACAGCCCTTCAAAAAGCAAGACATTGGCAATTTCCTTGCCCACGTCAAGGGAGTGGCCGAACTTGAAAACAACCTGGAAGTCCTCCCAACTTCTGAATACGACGACAGCTTGCGCCAAGCCATCGCGCGAGCTATTTACAACGACCCGTTTTTCATTCATTACGGCAACCAAGCCCTTCCGCCTATCCACATCATCGTGAAGAACGGTAATGTGACCCTCGAAGGCGTGGTCGCCTCGCAGATGGATCGCACCAAGGCAGAGATGGACGCGCGGTTGGCGGCCACTTATTTCAATCTGACTGACAACCTGCGAATCGAAAGCAAGTAGCATCGCGTGGCTCATCGCCGCAACCAAACACGCATTGTAGGGCCGAACGGCGTTCGGCCCTCGTGCGAGCGCCGCTCGCCCCTACATAACGCGCAAAATCTTTGCGCGCCGACAAGAAATTTGGGATGACCAGCACCGCGTGCCCGGCACTGCCCCCCTGGAGTCGATGGAATCTGAACTCCAGGGAGGACAGGCCGGCGGATTAAGGCAGTGACCTACTAACGGTCGATCTCCACGATACTATCGGCAGGAATGCTGTAGGAATCAGAGCGAAGCATGACGCGCTTGTACTCGGGTGGGGCTCCGCTCGGAAGATAGAAAACAACCGCGAGATTGGGGTGGACAGAGAGGTACTTCCGGCTACGCTCGACCCCCATCACGAAAAAGCCGGCCGAACGTCCGTCGGTATCCGTACCGGTGGGCGCCAACACCGCCGTGGAGAGCATATTCTCAACCGGCCAACCAGTGTGCGGATCCATAATATGGCAATAGTTCTTGCCACCGATCCTCAAAAACTTTTCGTAACTCCCCGACGTGGAAAGCGAATAGTTCTGGAGGCGGAAGACATCCCCAGCCTTGCGTGCGTCATAGGGAGCGCGCACGGTAATCTTCCACCCGTGCTCTCCGGGAGGAGAGCCCAGGGCGTAAATGCTGCTCATGCCACTAGAGACAAGCGCCGAGGTGATCCCATTGGAGCGAAGAATCTCCACGGCGCGATCCACCGCGTAACCCTTGGCGATTCCCCCCAGGTCGATTTCGACCCCCTCTTTGTCAAATCGGATCGTCCGCCGCTCGGCATCCAATTTCAGATGCTGGTATCCAACTCGCTTGAGGACCTGGCTGATTTCAGCCCGCGACGGCAGGCGGCCGCGGCCGCGGAAGAAACCCCAGGACTTCATCAGCGGGCCGACGGTGATGTCAAAGGCGCCGTCCGTCTCTTTGCTACGGCCGACAGAGATTTCGAGCAAATGAAACAGTCCAGGCTCAACGACGACGGGATGGCTCGCGGCCTCACGGTTGATGGCTGAAAGTTCGCTCTCCGGCTTGTAGTTGCTCATCTGCTCATCCAGCCGGTCAACCTCCTCGAAGACCTCTTCCACTACCTCCGAGAGGAAAGTCCGGTCCCGGCCGTAAACAGCCACGGTGTAGACGGTGCCCATGCTCTCGTGGGAGGCCTCGTAGCGGACCACATTTTCCGCCCCGTGCCCGCCCACAGCAGTGGCAATCGCCAGGGCAGTGACGAGTGATCCCGCAAGGCGGGAACAAGTGACGAGCAAGATTATGGTGAATAGTGAATGGTGAATAGTGAATGGTGAATAGTGAATGGTGAATCGTGAATTGCGGACGCAGGGTCTATCTTGCGCGCCACGCCCGTTACCATCCCTCAGATCGCAATTCATGATTCACTATTGGATTATCTTTCTTCCCTAACACCTGACACCTGGCACCTGACACCTGTTCTTAAGCTTTCTTTGGCCAGAAGACCTTCTGGCCCGTCTCGACCGCGCGATTGCCGTAGATGACGCCCTGCGCATCCGCCACGCCAATTTCCAGCGGAGCGACGACCGGTTTCCCCTCCCGGACGCTAGCAAGGAAATTTGACATCTCACTCCACCAGGGGTCATGCGGTTCCTCGTACTTGTAGATCCCCATCGACGCCAGCCAGCGCTTGGCATAGAGCAATTCGCGGTCAACGAAAGCTGCCTCTCCGTTGCCGGCGTGCTCGGGGAAGATGGGGATACCTTCCTGCGTAGCCGCCTTGGCCACGGTGGCGCCTGCCCACCAGTTTTCCTTCAAGCCGGCTTTCGAAACTTTGGCCACTCGTTCACGATAGAACATTCCCTTCCCCAGGGTGATAATCAGCGTCCCCTGATCACCCATGATTTCTTCCTCGAACTGGAAATGCTCGTTATAGAGCACGCCGCTCCACAAGAATTTCTGGCCGCCTGGGTATTCGTAAATCGCCTGGATGTTATCGCAGACTTCGCGCCCGTCTTTCCAATAGTCGATTCCACCGGTGGCAACCACTGAGACGGGTTCCGCCCCGATGGCCCAATTTGCCACGTCCAACTGGTGGGACGCCAATTCGGCAAATAATCCGCCCGAATATTCCTTGTACATTCGCCAATTGAGAAGGCGTTCGAACTTGGGGTCGGGCACGGGCCGCCGCCAGTTGCTATTGCGATGCCAATTCGCGCGCACGAACATCACTTTGCCCACCGCGCCTTTGCGAATCATTTCGATAGCCACCTGGTAGAGGAGGCTGGAGCGGCGTTGAAGTCCGACTTGCAGCGCTTGTTTCGGATGTTCTTCCGATGCTTTGCGGATTTTATCCTCTTCATCCTCCTTGAAGTACATGGTCTTCTCGACGAAGACGTGCTTGCCGGCACTCAAGGCATCGAGCACCATTTGGGCATGGAGATTCAGCGGCGTCACGACCATAACCGCGTCGAGATCTTTCCTCTCCAGCATCTTGCGGTAGTCTTCGTACGTCTGAGGATTCGACCCGATGGTTTCAACGCCCTTCTTCAGGTTGGGGGGATAAATGTCGCAGGTGGCGATACACCGGCCCTCTGCAATGGTCGCGAGGAACTTGAGCAAGGTACACCCCTCAGTTCCCGTGCCAATCATTCCATAGTTGACAACATTATTGGGACTAGGATTTGCCAGAATGGCGGGCGCTCCCACACTCGGGAGTGCGGAAGCCGCAGCCACGGCGGCGGCCGTCTTCAAGAAATCGCGGCGGGTTACGTCTCGCTCGTTCTCCATTGCCGAAACTCCTATGAAAGGTAATATTGGTCACAGAAACATCTTAGCACTCGCGATGGGCAGATTGCATCTGCGTTGGTAGTGGGTTAGTTTGACGTAGAGGCGGCTTTACGCCGCCATCTGGCGATCGCGCACGGGATCGCCGCTACAGCAGCAAACTGACCTACTGCATCTGGGTTATACTGAATAGGGAGGATGGTTCTGACAAGTTGAAGTGCTGGGCAAAGTTCGTTACGAACAGTCTTTTCGCGGCTGCAATCTTCATGAATGTTGCCGACGCTTCACCTCAGAACCCTCTCCCCTCTGACGATCTCACCGTCGAAAGCCTGAGGTTTACAGAAGCCTACGGCGCCGTTCAACAAAACTTCTCGGAGGCGGTTGATCCCGATGGGGCGATTCTCGATGGGGGCATCCGGGGCATGCTTTCCACTCTTGATCCCTTCTCTGCCTTCTTCGACCGCGAGCAATTCGAACTCTTGCAGGAACAGGCCCGTGGTGAGGCGCTGGGATTCGGTTCTATCCTCTATGTAACGCCGGGGAAAATACTGGTGCTCCAGACCGCCCAAGGCTCCCCGTCGTGGCGCGCGGGGCTGGGACCAGGCGATGAAATAGTAGAAATCAATGGCACTCGCGTAGACCGCGTAGGCTTTCAATCGTTGGTCGAGCTCCTGCAACGCTCCCGCTCACACCCTGTCCGCCTGGGCGTCATCCACCCAGGGAAGTTCGTTTCGCAGGATTTCGAACTGAAACCAGCGGAGGTGGCCCTGCCCAGCGTGGACAAATCGTTTTTGTTGTCACCCGGAATCGGGTACATCCACTTGAGCGGGTTCGAGGAGAAAACCCCGCAGGAAGTTTTGGACGCCCTGGTCCAGCTTGCCACGCCGCCTCTTAAAGGCCTGGTGCTCGACCTGCGTGACAACCACGGCGGCGTGGTGGACGCAGCAATTGGCGTCGCCAGTCTTTTCCTGAAACCCGACACGTTGGTGATGACCGCGCGCGGCCGGTCATCGCCGGAAAAAGCCCACCGTACAACTCCTGCTTCAAAGCAATTCGACTTGCCCTTGATCATCCTGGTCAATGGCGATACAGCCAGTGCGGCAGAGGTGCTCGCGGCGGCTTTGCAAGAGCATGATCGCGCCGTCATCGCCGGCGAGTCAACCTACGGGAAAGGTGTTGTACAATCCGTAACGGCCTTGAGTGAGAGTACAGGACTTGCGCTGACCACGGCCCAGTACTTCACCCCCAGCGGCCGCTCCATTCAACGGCCTCTTCCGGGGACTGCCCTGGCCGCGCCTGGCCGTGAGCTCGACCCAGGGTCCAACTCCGGCCACTTCTTTACGGACGATGGTAGGCCGCTGGCGCCCAGCGGGGGAATCGCGCCGGACGTTGAAATCCCCTCCCGCAATCTTGACCCCTGGCTTGCTTTCTTGAACCAGGCTGGGGCCTTTACCAACTTTGCCTCGGAGTACTTGACACTCCATGGGCGGGCGAATAGGTCTTTCGAACCGGACGCCGTCATGCTCGGAGATTTCAAGGAGTTCCTGAGCCGAGGGGGAGTTCGGACGCCTGAGGAATACTGGGACAGAAACCAGGATTACCTGAGGCTAAGAATCAAGGTCGAACTGCTCAATCTGGTTTCCGGCCTTTCCGCCGGTGAGGAAGTGGAAACAAAAGGTGACCCACAGGTCCAGAAGGCCGCGAGCCTTTTCTCACAAATTCCCCAAATCCTCAAGGGCCCTGCGACGAAAAGGTAGAGCAGGCCTCCGTTTCTGTGTCGTGTAGGGCCGAACGGCGTTCGGCCCTGGGCCAGCGCCGGTCTGGCTTGTCGAAATTGCCCTGGATCTAATCACCGACGACCCGCGGCTTCGCCGCCTGTCGGGGGGAAGGGTGTCAGGTACCCTTTTCTTTAGAATACAGCATCGGAGATGTGATGACCAGAAAACCCGCCGACCTCAAAGAGGGAGGTCCGCCCTACTTGGTTTGCCGCCAGGCACCACAGGCAGCGGCATCGCCCGGCTACTTGGTCAGTGCCCTTAACAGGCTGCTAAGCCGCGCAACCTCGGGCTGGAATCGCTCAGGATCTCGCTGCGCAAGGCGTTGGTACACGGCGAGCGCCTCCTCGTAGGCCTGCCGAGCTTCCTCGCTCCGGTTCTGGGCGCGATGGAGATTGCCCAGGCCGTTCAGTGTCTCTGCCACGTCCGGCAGATAGGTCTCCGGGTTCTTCTGCGCCAGCTCACGGCGAATCTTGAGCGCCTCCTCGAAGGCCTGCCGAGCCTCATCCCTCCAGTCCTGGTCGCCATCAAGGAGCCCCAGGTTGTTCAGCGTCGTTGCCAGGTCGGGCAGATACGTCTCCGGGTTCTTCCGCGCCAGCTCACGGCGAATCTTCAGCGCCTCCTCAAAGGCCTGCCGAGCCTCATCCCTCCAGTCCCGGTCGCGATCAAGGACGCCCAGCTCGTTGAGCGTCCTCGCCACGTGCGGCAGATACGTTTCCGGGTTCTTCCGCGCCAGCTCACGGCGAATCTTCAGCGCCTCCTCAAAGGCCTGCCGAGCCTCATCCCTCCGGTTCTGGTCGCGATCAAGGATACCCAGCTCGTTCAGCGTCGTCGCCACGTCGGGCAGATACGTTTCCGGGTTCATCTGCCCCAGCTCACGGCGAATCTTCAGCGCCTCCTCGAAGGCCTGCCGAGCCTCATCCCTCCGGTTCTGGGCGCGATCAAGGATGCCCAGATTGTTCAGCGTCAGTGCCACGTAGGGCGAATACGTCTCCGGGTTCTTCTGCGCCAGCTCACGGCGAATCTTCAGCGCCTCCTCGTAGGCCTGCTGAGCCTCATCCATCCGGTTCTGGGCGCGATCAAGGATGCCCAGGTTGTTCAGCGTCGTTGCCAGGTCGGGCAGATACGTCTCCGGGTTCTTCCGCGCCAACTCACGGCGAATCTTCAGCGCCTCCTCGTAGGCCTGCCGAGCCTCATCCCTCCTGTTCTGGTCGCCATCAAGGAGCCCCAGGTTGTTCAGCGCCAATGCCACGTACGGCAAATACGTCTCCGGGTTCTTCTGCGCCAGTCCCCGGTAGGTCTTCAGCGCCTCCTCGTAGGCCTGCCGAGCCTCATCCATCCGGTTCTGGTCGTGATCAAGGGCGCCCAAGTTGTTCAGCGCCAATGCCACGTCGGGCAGATACGTCTCCGGGTTCTTATGCGCCAGCTCC
>DLMI01000143.1 GCA_002478145.1 Acidobacteria bacterium UBA7540 | reverse complement strand
CCGCAGTCGCCGTTCTCCACATCGGCTCATCGCAGTCCAAGCACGGATCGGGCAAGCACTTGTATCTACCCGGATTGAGGGAGATCCTCATCGACATGGATGGTCAACTATGCAGGTGTGCTTACAAGGGGCACCTGTTGGTCCTGGTCTCCGAATGGGGGTTGGAGCACGCCACTAAGGAACAGATCGCGAAAGTGTGCGGGCGATCACTCCCAGGGTTCAACAGCTACAGCCCGATCGTTGAGACGATCACCTATCTCAAAAGGGACCTGAAGAAGATACACCTAGTGCCCGCGGATATCGGACTCGTTGTAGGTATCGAGTCTGGCAACATATATCTCGACGGTATCGCAGTCTCGCCGGAAAGAATCGAGTTTGTGCCCACGGCAGACGGCCTGAAATACGAAAGCCGACCCTGAACAAAGGAGTTCCGCTTGGATTTGGGTATTCGGCCTGAGTCGCCTTCCCGGATGGAGTCCTGCTTAGCTCAGGAGGTTGGAGCTGCGCGGCGGTAGCTTAGCGAGGAGGTCGTCGCTTGGAGAATGTGGTTCAGCCTCAACCGCGGAGCCAACACAAGAGTCGCTTCTACCATGTCAGGCGCAATGCGAATTGGATCTCGCGCGGGTCGCCCGGTCCGCCTGAAGCCTCGCCGGCGATGGGCTGCACCGTATTCCCGATCACACCAAAGGAGGTTGAACTCCAGTCAGCGTTGGGCAACGTAAAGTTCGGCCGATTGAGAATATTGAACATCTCCGCTCGGAACTGGAGAGTTTTCGATTCCCACAGTCTGAAATTTCGAATCAGCGAGAAGTCCCAGTCGACCAGACCCGGCCCGGTCAGAATATTTCGTCCCGCGTTTCCGAAGGTGTAGGGGGCAGGGTAGGAGAATGCGGCGGGGTTTGCCCATTCGTTGACGCTCTTATGGGCGGGATACAAGCTGACGCCCGGAACCACATTCGGACGATCATAGTTGTCGATATTGTTGCTGGGGTTGCCGTCGACGGTGGGCGTGTAGGGCGCCCCGGATTGCAGCATGGCGATCCCCGCTATTTCCCAGCCGCTAATGACGTAGTTCGCCTTCGGGTTGTGCAGCTTTCCGAACTTGTCGCCGAAAGGCAGGTTGTACACATAAGCGACCGAGAAGCGCTGTTCGTAGTCGAAGTCCGAGCGGCCCTTCTCCGCAGCGAGGTCGTAAGAATTCTGTGGGAACCCTGGGCTGGCGTTGGTCCCGAAGTAGGCGGAGTCGTCGTCGAGGGATTTCGACCAGGTGTAGGCGCCGATAATCGCCAAGCCATTGCTGTAGTGCCTCTCCACCTTGACCTGCAAGGAATGATAAATGGATGTGCCGATGGGATCCGTGTAGGACATCGTCTGGAAATTAGGGTAGGGCCGCGGGCAAGGTGTATCCGCAGGCGTGCCCGAGATGCAGGTTGAGCCGCCCCTGTAGAGGGCGTTGTTCGGCTGGTTCGGGTCCCACTCGATAGGCAATCTTAGTCCCCGAGTGCCGACATAGCCCACGTCGAGGAGCCAGGATCCCAACTGTCGTTGCACGTCGAACGTCCATTCGAAAATCCTTGCGTCCTTGACGTCCAGGTTGACCGGGTCAAGGGCCGGGAAAAGCGCCTGCGTGAGCGAGGGTGCCACGAAAAGGTTCTGGAGAAGCAGACCAGTGGCCAGCGGCAGCCCGCCCGCAGAGGGCGTTGTGGACACTGCGGTCAAAACGGCCCGCTCATTGTCCAGCAGATCGCCTTGGGTCAATTGAAAATAAGGTGGATTGAAGCTCTTTTGGAAATAAAGCTGACCGACCATCTGGTCGTAGTAGACGCCTCCGCCGGTGCGGATGACGGTCTTCTCATTTCCGAAGGGCATCCAGGCAAGGCCGAGGCGAGGCCCAAAGTCAGTGTGGTCGGGGCGTTGCAGCGCCCGGTTTTCCGAAGTGCTTCCCAGGTTCTCCGTCCCGACCTGTTCGAATTGTCCAATGGGCAATCCCGAGGCCCCGGTCGTGCCGACAAAATTCAGCAGGGAGGCCGCACTCGTACCCGCAGCAAGCAGTAAGCCCTTGTTGAAGTCGAAGCTGCCGAAGTGGTTGTACTTATCCGTGATCAGGCTATTGTATTCATACCGGGGGCCGAGCGTCATCGTGAGGTTTCGGTGAATCTTCCAGCGGTCCTGCACAAAGAAATCGTACTCCGTGCCCGTCCCCGAAATGTAGCCCGAAGAACCGCGGATCCAGTTCGTGGGCAGGCCGAACAGGGCGTCAGCTACGCCGTTGCCGAAGCCACAACTTGGCGGAGGACAGGCCGCCAAAAGCGCCGTCTGAGCACTCGAGGGCAGACCTGCAAACACCACGCTACCCGTCGCCACCCCATTGAAGCTGTACGCGTCGCGCGCATCGATGTCCTGAAAGAAGTTTCCGCGCTTGATCGGGCGGATGTCCGCGCCGAAATCAAAGGAATGGTTGCCGTGGATATAGGTGAGCGTGTCCGCGTACTGAAAGGAATTGACGGCGCCGAATTGGGGGTAGATGCCTGCCGCCCCGAGACCGTCATAGCCGGCGAAGCTGAGGTTGGGCACTCCGGTGTCGCGGTAGGCCGTAGGCGCACCCTTCAGGCCGAGGATTTGATTGATGTCCCTCCCTTGGTCCTCATTGTTCCAACGGTACTGCCAGCGGTTGTAGCCGACCTTCGCTTCGTTTAGCAGCATCGGGGTGAATATGTGGGTCCAATCGATCCCTGTCTGGTCGAACCAGTCCACGCGCCGCGTACCATAGCCTGGCACCCCTGTGGGCAGTCCCGAAGGAGCCAACGAGGATTCGGCAGTCAGGCTATAGCGATAGAAAAGGCTGTCCTTCGATCCCCAACGGTGGTCGACGCGGCCGACGAAGCTGTTCGTATCGATTAGGCGCAGCACCTGCTGTTGGTAATTCTCTGCCCCACATGAGGCATTGGGGATGTTAGGAGACGGGTAAAGGCCGACGAGGGCTCGACCAACGGGGTCGAGCGTGCCCGCCGGAAGAGTTGAAGCAATGTTGCTCAGGTTATTGCCGGGAATTGTCAGCGGCGCGGCAGGATTGACGAGCAACAGGGGATCCAGAAGAACTGTCGTGTGGGGGCATGGAGACCCCGGCGCAAGGTCAGAAAAATCACCGCTTTGCTCGGCGAGCGTGGGCACGTGGGCGCGGCTGAAGAAGGAGTGGTTGTCGCGCAAACCTTCGTAGTTTAAGAAAAAGAAGGTCTTGTCGTGGCCGTTATAGACGTGCGGAAGCACAATCGGCCCGCCCAGGCTGGCCCCGTACTGGTTGCGATGAAAGGGCGGCACGTTGGGCTCAAAAAAATTCCTCGCGTCCAGATTGTTGTTGCGAAGGTATTCATAAAGCGAGCCGTGCAACTGGTTGGTTCCGGACTTCGTGACAATGTTCACCTGGGCGCCGGCCGACACACCGAACCTGGCATCATAGATGCCGGTTTCCATTTTGAATTCTTGGATAGAATCGAGCGGCGGCGCGGCGGCGTAGGTCCCAATGGCGATGGAAGTGTTGCTCATGCCGTCCAGCAGAAAGCTGTTCATGTCTTCACGCAGTCCGTTGACGTTGATGGACCCGCCTCGGTTATTGTTCAGTTCCGACCCCTGGACCCCCGGTACGACTCCCGGCGTAAAGAGCAACGTTTGGAGGAAATTGCGGCCGTTGTAAGGAAGCTGACTGATCTTGGCCTGCTCGACGGTTGTCCCCACCGTGGCGGTCTGCGTGTCCAGCACAGGTGCGGTCGACTCCACCGTGACGTTGGTTGTCTGCGCGCCCACATTCATCTTAAAGTCAACCCGCGGATGCGCATCGACGAGAAGGTTAATGGGGCCTCGAACGGTCCTCTCAAAGCCCGTCTTCTCTGCCGTCAGCCGGTACAACCCGGGCAGCAAAAGGGGAATCGTATAGGAACCATCAGCTGAGCTTACGGCGCTTCGGCTGCCGCCTGTTTGCACTTCCAACGCTGTTACCCTGACGCCGGGAACGAGGGCACCCGACTGGTCCCTAACCGTTCCTGTGAAGCTGCCTTGGACCTGCTGCGCTCGTAAGCCCAGACATTGACCGACCGCCAGTGCCAGGATGGCTCTCAAGCCCATTCGAGCGACACATCGCATTTTCATGGCCTCCCATGTCAAGTGCCTGTCCGCGACACGATGAGCAGTGCGCAGACAGGCACATGGACCACTTTGCCCCGCCGACCTCGGGTCAAAGACATGGGTGACCCACTCACCAAGGCCTGATCGGAGAAATCAGTCGTTTATTGTTCCACCAATAAACGTACATCTGACGGCGACTTTATGCAATTTTCAGCAGGGTTTCCGACATAAGGTCGTCGATGTGGTTGATATCAAAGGGGATTTCAGGCCTATGGAGTGTTGACCTTGTAATAAGCCCTTTCGGATGTCAGAGTGGGATTGCAATTGGAGGCTGACATGGATAGGGCACACGGCGGCGCGCAGGTTCTCGTCGCGGACTCGGTTCTGCAAAAGAGACTGGCGAAGTACCTCGTTCACCGATGTTTTCGAAACTCCGTGCTCGAGGACTTACACGCGGGCATAGCACCAGATTCGAAGTCGGGCGATTACTCAGACGTCGTGGTGTCTACGCCATTTGGGGAAATTCCCTGGTCCAAGCTCTCGCGATTCGATGACGAGGAGATGAAGACTCTGATGATCGATGTAGTCCAGAAAACATACGAGTTCATTCAGGAGCTGTTCGACGTAGACAACGGCGGTGAGCTCCTTCTTCGATTGGCCGCGCGCGACCCGCTACCGCGGTGGGAAGACCCGAGATAGGATTCGAAGAGGCTGGCTGCCTCAAATAAACCAACGACCTTTTCAGCGCCCGACAGCCGGTAGGGAGTGCCCCAGAAGCACATCCCAGACTCCTGAAACTGCCTAATTTCAGCTTCATGCGCACGAATGCCGCTTACAAGCGCTCGACGGAGATCGCGTACAAGAGCTGTCGATGGTTGGAAAAACGCTTGACCAAGTGAGTCAACGGGCGCTGTTTGGAGTTTTTTTGCCCAACGCCACGAAAGGTTCAAGTTCCGCATTCTGTGGCGACCGTTCCCTGGCAGAAACTGAGGCCCGAAGTCGGTCAATGACGGACTGTTAGCTGGCGCCGAAATTACTTTTCGCGGTGACCAGTCCGTGCCAGTTCCGGCACAGCACCGCCAGATTACAGCGAAACCATTCACTGAGCAGCTTCTTGGCACAGCCGAAGCAGGAAGTAGAAATCGCTCTGTTCCTTTAACGCCGCCCCGTGTTCGCAAGTAGCCTCGGCGGCTTTGCTGAGCAATCTGCCGCCAACTATGCTTCCGGCGGCTACCGCAGCACCCTTCGCCAAGACAGGGAGCACGCCGCCGAACGCGCCCAATGCCACAGTCGCAGCCAGGGTTCCTATTCCTCCGAGGATTCTGCGACGCTGCCGCCCTCCTTCTTGGTGCAATTCTGACTTCATTCGCAGCAGCTGAGGCTCAATGCGTTCCCTGAATAATTCTTGCATCTCGCGCTTTCCAACTCTTTTCTTTTTGTTGATGATGTCGCTCAGGATGAGTTCAACAGCAGAACGATAACGAAGGAACGAATCTCTTTCCTCCCGCCTGATTCTCAGCAAGGTCGCGATGGAAAGGTCACCGAGCAAAGGCAGTGAATGAGTAAGATAGGCATTCATCGCCGCACTGCTCGCCGCGAGTTCTTCATCATTGTTAAAGCAATCGAGGAAGAACGTCTCGCCGGGTCGGTCTGTTAAATATCTGACATTCTGCGAACGACCATAGGCAAGGTAGAAAGTAGTGTCGTTGGCGATGTGGTCAAGCATCTCCCTGATGGCGAGGAGCTTCATCGGTCCTCGGATTTGCATGTTGCCGTCACGGTCTGGCTTCCCCTTCTTTGGCCTCCACATTCTCTCGTTGTTAACGAGCAGCACTCCGCCGCCATGTTCTAGAAAATCCTCCGGCCCTTCAACGTGAACGGTCGCTCGCCCAGTAGGTGCTTTATCGGCAGTCTGGTACATGACATGAAAATGTTTCTGAATTTCCAGTGTCGCGTCGTCAGCAATTTCATGAATTAGGCTCGTCATCTCGCGCACCCAGCGAATCATGTGGGTGCAATGAATAGAGCGCATTACGACAGGAACAACCATTCCAGCGTCTATCAGCGTTCGCAGGCGCAACAATATAAGGGCCGTCTGCGCAAGCTCGTCCCTGTACTCAGCAACCGTGTCGACTTTGGATGGATGGCTCAGTGGTAGCGGAAACAGCACCTTGTTCGCATAGAGGGCCGTGTAGCGGGCGAGGAAGTCCAGTTTCTGAAGCCGACAGAACGGCGATGAGCAGGTTGACTGCCCGCGCATTGAAGCACTCGCCAAGAAACTGAACGGATCAGTTGAAGCGTTATCGCTGATAGGCTCCTGTTGCCGAGAGAAAACCAATTCCCACAGTTCCCGGTGAAGTTTCACTGCCGTTTTTCTGCCGAACTCCAGAACCCGAAACGAGTCCTCATCAGCGACGAGTCCGTACTTTTCCAGCACTTCCAGAGATGGGTTCATCACCTCTTTACCTGGATTGTACCTTCCTTGTATGCATCTAGCCTGCTGATCAAGACATCGCCTGGGCAGAACGTCAGCCGAAAGTTTCGCGTTCCGAAGCAGGCACCCAATGGTAGGTGAGGATTGCCATGCATTTCTTGTTCCTCAGCAGAATACAGAATACAATATTTTCTGCGCATCATCGCTTTTTCGAAAGCATCAATCCCGCCCTCGGTTTCCGCCTTGTTGTTTTCCCACATAGGGCGCATTCTGGCGCTTTCAGAAACATATCGAAATTGGTAAGTTTTGCATCATTGACCGAATCCGCCGATCGTCTTCCCCTTTTCTTCGCTATCAATGTTATGATGCGTGATGCAACACTGTGCACCCCCTCAAAGGGAAAAAGCAGATGAGCGACATTCGCTTGCGCCGCATTGAAAGTCACAAAGTCGGGGGCGACCCCAACAACATGCTTCTTTCGGTGCCGATACCCCTGACCAGCTCCGGCAAGGCGTATCAATACTCGCCCAATCCCGATGCTTCGCCTCGCCTCTTTCTCATCGGCCAGGCACCAGCCGACCGCACCATTTCTGAGGAGCACCGTTCGCGTATCCGCCGCCCGCCCGGTCCCGGCCAGACCGTATGTCCTTACTCCGGCTACATTGCTGCCGACCGGGAGTTCGTCCATTTCGAAGACATCGAGGCCATCAAAAACCTGATTATGTGGGAAGCCGAGCAGGACATCGGCGACTTTCTTGAACAACACGCCAGGGATTTCAACCGCCACCAGCCGCGCAACACTTTCATCTCCGCCAGTATGGACGTTAAACGCCCATATCGTCCCAAGCCCGCACCGTTGAGAAATGACCTGCTTCGCAATCTTGAGTGCGGCATCTGCCGCCGTCCTTATGGCGTCTATGCCATTGCGCTCTTCTGTCCCGATTGCGGCGCCCCGAATCTGGCGCTGCACTTCCAGCACGAAGTACAGCTTGTCCGCGACCAAGTCATCTTGGCCGATCAGACGAACGAAGCCGGCCAACCCGAACTCGCATATCGCCTCATGGGCAACGCCCACGAGGACGTGCTCACCGCCTTTGAAACAGCCCTGAAGACCGTTTACCGCTACCTTGTCAGGCAGCACCGGCCTGCACAGACGGTCGAATTGCTGTCAAAGATAACGATCTTTCAGAACATTGACCGCGTCCGCAAGTATTTCGAGATCCTCGCCATCGACCCTTTTTCTAGGCTCACCGGCGGGGACCTCGCATTCCTGACTATCAATATACAGAAGCGCCATGTCATAGGACACAATCTGGGGATTGCGGACGAACACTATTTCCAGCTCGCCCAGGACGAACAGCCCGGAGAAACGGTTCGTTTGCTTGGCGAAGAAATCAACCGGTTTGCCGCAATCTGTTTGAACGTTATCAGCACTCTCGAAGACTGGCTTCTCCCAAACGCTCAACTTCCCGCACGCGCACCTCTTCTTCCATGACTCGCGTCCGAGGTTTCCACCCGCAGCGAGCGATTACGGGCACTCCGGAAGAGCCAGGAGATTGTCCGGGTGAATCCCGTCGGCTTCCGTCTTGATGTACTTGTTGCCGTTGTGCGTGGCGACAATCACGTTCACGGTCCTGCCGGCTTGGCTGACGTAGAATTCCCACTCCCCGGATTCGATCTCCTGAATCGTCTGCTGCTGGCTCTGTTTCCACCGCCCGCCGTCGGGATTGACCCCGCCAACATTGCGAATCCTCTCGTGCGGGTTTAGACGGTCGGTCTTGTTGATGCAGCGAATGCGTGCGCTTTTTGCCATCTCGGCCTCCTGTCGGTTTTGATAAATTGCAAGCTGTCGCAGATCACTACGCCGGTACGAGACGAGCCTCGACAGCCCTCTTGACCTCGTCCTTCCATCCCTTTCGATGGATAATGCGCTCAAAGCCCGCACCCCGGCGGTCCCTGAGCAGTTCCAAGCGGCTGAGCTTGCTCAGCTCCTGCCAATCTTCGAACATCACATAGATTGCGTTCCCGTACTCCAGGTTCTCGAAAACTACAAGATTGTCGGCGAATTTGGCCCCGAAATAGCGCTGAAAACCGCTCGTGCCACTGACATAGGCGACCGGCTTGAGCTTTTCGAGGAACGAATACCGGTCCTCCAGTTTTTCCCTCAATTCCTTGCCAGGCTCCCGGAACTTCGCCAGAATGCGCACCAGCACATCCCTGCCTTCTCCGGGAGGAAGGATTTCCCAGTGGACGGAAATCGTATTCAGATACTGAGTGGGGTCAGCGTCTGCGGCGAACACGTCTGCTGCGCCCGTATTTTCCTGGAGAAGGTTCAGATTGAAAAACAGCGCCTTCCCGAAATCCGCTGCCCGCTTGTTCAGAACTTCTTCCACGCGGAATCGGAAGACAAAAACCGGGTCGCCTCCGGCCTCCGTTGCCAGCAACGTGATGGAAATCTCCAGCTCCTTCGGCGGGACGAACTCGCGCTGGTAGACCTGCCGGTCCCACGAGACCTCGTGCGTTCCATTGCTCCAGTCGCCCCAGTTGGGCGCATCGAAGCTGTAGGTCTTCGTCTTCATGGGCAGGTCCTTGCGCACAATCTCCTCGCCCTGCGCATTCCGGAGCGAGCACGGCCCGAATTTGGGCTGTGGCATGAGCCGGCTGGGGAACTCCGGGCTGTTTCCATTCATCCGCATGCCAAGATGCTTGTACGTGCCGGAGCTAAGGACGGAGGCGGGAATTTTCCTCACGCATGCCGCCATGACATTGTCGCCCGGAATCTTCGACGCCTTCCTGATGATTGGATCGGGTACTTTTCGAAAAATCCTCTTCCAGTTGCGCTCAGCCATATTGTTCATACCTCGCGAATCGTCATGTTTACGCTGCCGGACGCCGTGACGGGGCGGATTTGGACTGCCCCTACTAGATCACTGCTCGTTTTCGCCGCGCCATCGACACAGGCAACGAAAAAAACGCTCTTTGTCCCGTCAATGGAGTCGCCCCGGCGAGCACTTTCTGGATGGAGGGACATGCAGTAGAATCTTCGGGGGAGCGCACATGGTGACCAAGCCTCCGCGCCGCGTCCCTGAGGAAGCGGCGGCCACCTTTGAGGAAATTACGGCGGCAATCGAGGCGCTTACGCCCGGAGAGTGGGCGAAACTGCGGCGCTATGCGGATTACCGCACGTTCTGCCTAGGTCCCAAGGCGGAAGGCCGAACGGGAGATGATCTCCTCAATACAGCGTTGACGGACCTCCTGGAAGACACGCGGCGATGGAACAAAGTCAAGGTTGGATTTTTCAGATTCCTCGCCGGCGCGATCACGAGCATTTCGAGCAACTGGGCAAAATCGTTCAAGCAGGCGGAAACGCCCGTGACCGAGGCCGATGTCCTTCGAACGGACGTTGAAGGAGAAGTCTTCAGTCCGCTCGACAGCGTGCCATCCCGCCGTCCAGACCCTGAACAAACACGCCACCAGAATCAAACACTGGAGCGGATCGAGACTCTATTCAAGGGGGATGAGAAGGCGCAGATGGTGTTGATGGCCTGGCAGGAAGGGTGCGACCCTGCCGGGGTTCGCGAGCTTTGGGAGCTGTCGCAGAATGATTACAACACCATTGTACGCAGAATCCGCCGCCGTCTGGATGATGCCGGCATGACCGCACATCTTGGCAGAGGGGGAAACTAATGGCCAGCAAAGATAGGACCGACGAGCAAAGGCTGGAGGCCCTGACAGATGCACTGGCTGACTCGATACTTGAGGAGAGCGACGCCGAAGTCATTGAGGAGCTCCGCCTGACCGGAATCGATCCGGATGCCGAAGCGGCCCGTATGAAGGCAATGATGCTTGCGACGGTGAAGGCATTTCGGCAGCGGGCGCTGAATGCCGCCCGTGCGGCGTACAGCCACCAGATAGAGGGTATGGAGCGCAAGTCATACGCGATTCCCGAAACGCCTGCCGCGCGCCGTAGGCTGTTCTCGATCTTTATTCAACGTCCGCAGTTCACGCAATTCGTGACCGCCCAGTACCGGGATTTGGACAAGCTCACCGACAACGACATCGAATCCTATCTTGAGGATTTGGCTGAGCTGGGTATATTGGAAAAGCTTCAACGCGACGAAACCGATGGAGAATAAGGATTATTTCAAGTTTCCTGACCAGCTTCTGAAAGAGCTGGGCATAACGGCCCCGGATGAGATTGACATTGAGGCCATCGCTTTCCATTGTGGCGCCACGGTCAGGTACCGTTCCTTGACCGGCTGCGCCGCCCGGATCGTCGGAAACGGCAACAACGCCATCATTACCGTCGATTCCGCATCCCCGCGCCCAAGGCAACGCTTCTGCGCAGCCCATGAATTGGGGCACTGGATGTACGACAGGGGCAAGGCTTCCTTGAGCTGTCAGGAGGCCCAGTTCCTGAAAGAATGGTCCGCCAGCGATCCCGAAGCGCTGGCGAACCGCTACGCCAGCGGGCTTCTGCTCCCCGTCGCGCTTTTCGTGCCGATTGCAAAAACCTTAAGGGCTGTGGATTTTACTGCCGTAAGAAGTCTTGCGCAGAAATTCACAACGAGCCTCACGGCCACGGCAATCCGCGTCGTCGAATACGGGCCTCTTCCGGCGATGCTCGTCTGTTACGGCAGCGAGGGCAGGGAATGGTTCGTGCGTGCTCCCAGCATTCCCGATCAGCTCTGGCCTTCCGGGAAGCCCGAAAAGAGCACGCTCGCTCTTCAACTCCTCAACTCTGCCGCAGAAGGGGAGCTTAACGGCGAGGTTCCGGCCAGGGCCTGGTTCGATCACCCCACCGCCGGGCGATATTACATCCAGGAACACTCTTTCCGCCCGCGCACCGGCTGGGTTCTGTCTTTGCTCTGGTGGAAAGACGAGAGAATGCTCATTGAACTTCAAGAATTCGAAGAAGCGAAAGCCTCGCGCCGCTCCGACGGCCGCATGGAAGAATGAAACAGGTACGACCCAAGTCGCAAACAGCATCTGGGCTGGTCACTCGCCGTTTCTCTGCCCTTCGCGAATCCCGATCACAGCGATCAAGCTAGTACAATAGCGCTCCGGGCGAGGAAGGCTTTTCCCGATGCCGTCGCGTCGAAAATCAGCTCAAATGTCACGCCGGATAAAGCCGCGCCGGTCCGCCGCGAGGCCGCGACGGCCCGCCCGCGCCCACCTTCTCGTCATCGAGTGCGACTCCCGGCAACTTGCCGCCGACAGATTGAACTTCGGCCGCCCATTCGCGGAGTTTCTCAAAACGTTATTCCCAGATAAAATCATCGCCTTTGTGCAAACCTCCTCCGAGCCAGAACTCGCAAGGGACCTCGCCAGGGTCTTCGAGGAGCACGGTCGATTTCGCTCCATTCTTGTCCTCGGCCATAGCAACGAATCAGGACTCGTCCTCACGGCGGACGGTCTTCGCAATTGGGGCGTGGTGGGAAATTGGCTTCGCCAACTCGAGCCGGAGTTTTGTTTTCTGGCGGCCTGCCGCGCCGGTCGCTCGGCTGCGGTAAGGGAGCTGTTCGCTCCAATCTCAAAGCTCCGCCAGATCTTTGCCTCTCCCGCCGCCGTCTATCCGCATCAATTGTCGCCGCTGGCGGTTCTTGTCTGCATCTTGCTCAAGGACAGCCGGATCGACGAGGACACGTCGACAGCCCTGCGGTTTGCCAATTATGTCTTGACGGGCGGTCAGCTTTACCGATGGAAGCGGCGCGAATCCGGCCCCGGCGAAGAAATCACGGGCACTCTGCTGGACTTTGCCGCAGACTTGCTGGATCGTGGTCCGACGAACCTTTTGAACCAAATCTTTCCTCGAACCCGTCCGGGGGCATAGCCTTCAATCACAGTGACCGCGTTCGCTCGCTGTGCGCTGTAGAGTGATAAGAATACTTAAGGAAACTTAGGCTCGGTTCAAACACGGCAAAACTATCAGCTACCAATAACTTGGTATCCACACCGTGCGGGTCTCTTCGCCTTCCAGCAGTCGCGCCACAAAACGCAGTCTTTCATCCATCACCGAACACTCCTTCCAAGGCATTTTCCACATCTCCCGCTGGTTATAACCAGCGGGAGATGTTACCTATGTGTCCGGTACAATCTGTTACCTATGTTTCGGGTCGGGCAAGAGGTCCTTGCGCCGGGAAAAGCGGGATACCTGCTCCTACCCCGGCGGAGGGGACGAAGCCATCCGCAGCTTGATCGCTCACCACTGGCGGGGGGCATGTATGGCCGTTCCGAGTCGCTTTCTGCAAATTCTGAAGACACCGACTGAAGAGGTCTTTCTAACCGGAGAGGACGCGGTCGCTATAACTTTAGGCAAACGCTAGATTCGCGGGGTTATGCTGACCAGACGATAAGTCAATGGCAAGCCTTGAGGCAGAGGGCGCTTGAGCGTATCCTGAAGCTTACAGGGGGGCAAATTCAGGTTCATGATCCCTTTCCCGAACAAGCTGGAACCCGCCCATGCTCCGATCTTGCCGAATTAATCGCGCCGTCTTGCACGCTTGGCTCGTCGAGCAGCCGAGGATGGGGCGGAATGGATCTTACCACCTGCGCCTTTGGCGCGAAGATGGTTCGATGCGCGACACAGTGAGCACAGAGCTTCACGCGTATTTTCAGGAGGCATTGGAGGATGCCCGGACACGCCTTCGAAGCGGTTTTGAAGATCAACTATCACCCTTCACTGGTCCTGAATTAGATCCGGCAGTCAACTATCCCGGCATGTTGCATCGAATAACTTTGCAAGGATATCTAGGGGAAAGTTTCGCGGCGTTGGCCGTGGAACACTGGGACATCCATGGCAGAGATGATTGGCAGGTGCCTGCTCTCTTGTTTAGATTTCACGATGTCGAGTTCCAGCATCTCGAACGCATTAATCAACGGCTGAGAGACGGGCACAGTCACGACCCGGATGCAATCGGGGAGCAACGACCGGGAAGAACCGGTGACGATGCCATCGCTTTCGTGAAGGACACCTCAAACTCCATAACTCATGTGTTGACACTCGAAGCCAAGTGTCTCGTCAACCATCGATCCGACAAACTGAATGAAGCACACAGCAAGCTGAATGCCGGTCCGTCTATTCCCGACAGCATCCGCGAGCTGGTCGAATTGCTGAACCACTACCACACTCCGGAAGCGCAGGCATGGCAGGAAGCTCTCATAAAATACCGGGCATCGGGGGGCCGGCGGGTCGCCCGATACGATGGCGTAATTTACGTCTGCGGTGACCGGCCCCGAGCGAGAGACAGAACGAGCTGGATGTCTCCGACGGCGGCTAATAGTGCCTACACGCTGAATCGACAACTGGTCGGGCTTGAGTATCAGGTCAATGACCTGAATGGACTAGTGGACCGGATATACCGGACGTAGCAATATGCCGACACCTGAGTCAATCCGCATTGCGAGAGAGTATCAGGATGGGCATGCCAGAACGGCCCTGACTGAAGCGCAGGCCAAACTCTATAGCCAAAGCATGCGCAGGCAGATGGGGCGCGACGGACTCGTAAGCTTCACTCCGTCAGACATCGCTAGGGCGCAGGAAGAGGCGTTTCTCCTGATTCAATACGCTTTTCTTGTACGTACTAATAATGAAGCAAACGGATCTTGGCAAAATAGCGTGAAACGTGCCGCCGAGATTCTAGAGTGGTTATCGAGGGCCGACCTGAGGCCGGAGGGATCCCCTCTGCATCTGCTCTCTGCCGCTGCCTATCAACTCGCTGGTTATCCCGCCATGGCTCTTGGAGAGCTTAAGGAGCTGCCGGTCGAAGACCCCGCATCAGACATCTTGGCCGGATTCTTGCGCGCGGACTTCCCCGCAGTCTTAAGAGCAACTGTTGAATACTGGCAACAAGAATTGGCGGGTACACCGGGGACTACGGATAGCGGAATTGAGTTTTCGGCCACAGCTATTCAGCATGTAATTAGGTGTATCGGCACGATTTCTGGATACTTGCGCTTCGGCAAGGATGACATGGTCGCGAGGGCAATGAACAAACTGGATCGGCTGGCCGATGGCTTTCTTCATAGTCGGGATTCCTATTCAGCTATTCTCGCGAGGCTGGTTGGTGCTGTTGCCCGTAACTATGTCGAGATGTCGTTGTGGCGGAGGATCTCGGAAATGCAGGACGAGGCATCTAGGGACACCGCCGACGCGCTCACCCAATTTGCCAGGGCACAGTTCTCCAATAGAAGAGCACTGGTTTGGCCCGCGCAGGCGGCCGGAATATCGCGGTTACGCGAGGGGCAATCGTTTGCTTTATGCACCCCGACTGGATCGGGTAAGACGACGGTGGCCACGCTGGGAATAATCCCTGCGCTTTTCGAACCCAATCCCAACGTGACTGAAGGACTGGAGGAATGGCGCACAGGAAATCTTGTGCTTTACCTAGTGCCGTCTCGTGCGCTGGCAGCAGAGGTTGAAGAACGCCTTGATCAAGATCTCCGTGGGATATCAGCGCAAAAGATCGTTGTTACGGGCCTGTATGGGGGTACGGACTGGGGACCTACGGACGCCTGGATATCTCAGGATCAGCCAACGATCTTGATATGCACATTCGAGAAAGCCGATGCTCTGCTGCGCTTCCTGGGCATCCTGTTTCTTAATCGCGTCAGGCTCGTCATCATCGACGAAGCCCACACAGTGAATTATGGCAAGCCAGAACCGGAGGCGCTGCAGGAAGGAGCAAGCAGGCCGTACCGTCTCGAACTTTTGGGAACGCGTCTTAACTTAGCTCGTGAACGGTACTCCTTTCGTACGATAGCCTTATCGGCTGTAGCGGCCGCCGCCGCTCCGTCATTGGCTCGGTGGATTTCTGGCGACGAGGAAGCCACACCAACGGAATCCCGTCACCGCAGTACCCGTCAAATGCTGGGTCGTTTGGAGGTGAGCGCTCAGGGCTCCTTTACGATTCATTACGACCTGATGAACGGCCAGTCGCTCAAATTCCGGGAGGGCAGGACGACATCATCTCCCTATGTGGCTGAGCCATTCCCTAGGATGCCCGAGCGACTAGGCTCGAGGAACCAGCCGGAAGTGAGAATGCGCGCCCCCACACTCTGGGCCGCTTTGAATCTCGCTTCAGAAAGAACCGGAGGAACTAGACCGACCGTCCTGATATCAATCGCTCAAAAAATAGACGTATTCACTGAGGCTTGCCTAGACATTCTGGATCAATGGCGGCCGAATAACATTCCTGCCTATTTTGAAGCCGCGACAGATGATGCTTTACTGGCCGACTGTCTCGCGTCTATGGCGGATTACTTTTCCCAAGAGTCGTTCGAATACAGATTATTGGCCCGAGGAATAGCGGTCCATCATGGTAAGTTGCCGGCGCCCGTTGGTCGACGCCTGAAGCGCCTGATTGATAAGGGAACGGTGCGCGTCATCATTGCCACGTCGACTTTATCAGAAGGCGTAAACATCCCGGTGAACTACATTCTGATGCCCAGTATTTATCGCGGCCAGACCCGCTTTGATCTGCAGGAGTTTTCTAATTTGATTGGTCGGGCTGGCCGGCCAGGGGTCGCCACAGAAGGACACGCGCTCATCGTGCTTTCGGAAGATGCTGCAAGCTATCGCCAACGGAGGGGCTACGAAGAGCTTCGGGATGAGCTTGAGGTATCTACAGGTAGTACGGAGCGTGCGGAGGATTCCGCGGCTAGCGCGCTTATTGCACTTTTGAGGGCCATTGAGTCCACATGGCGGGATTTGAGTCCACGGGGAACACAAGCTGGGTTTGAGCGGTGGCTCGAAGAAACAGGCGTGAGTTCCTCGCCGGATAGTGCTGCGATCCGTAACCTGGATGCGCTGGATTACTTCTTACTGTGCGCGCTACGCGAAGTCGAGCAACTGGGGAATTCACCGCTCGAAGGTGCCGATCTCGAAGCAGAACTGAGCCGAATTTGGCGCGCAACATACGCGCATGCTTCGGCGGTTCAGGAAGCGCGATTGAGTGCAATCTGGCTCGGTCGAGGCCGTGCTATCCCGAGGCTTTATCCGGACCCTCAAGAGCGGGGGCGGATTTACAAGACGAGCCTGACGCCGCGATCTGCAAGCATCCTGCTGGAACAAGCTCCGGCGATGGTCGAGCAGCTTACTGCGGGCGCTGAGTACGGCCGGTGGTCATCCGAGCAACGATTCACTTTTGTCGCCGATGTTATCGCTCGGCTGAGCCAAGTACCTTCATTCCGATTGAGCACGAAACTGGGATCGAAAAAGAATTTTACCGATTGGCCCAGGCTGCTTAGATGGTGGCTGTGCAAGCAAACACTTGATGAGCAGCCGACGCCGAAGCAGATTACGGTGTGGTTTGACTATGTGTCCAAAAACTTCGCTTATCGCAGCGCTTGGGGGCTGGGCGGTCTGATTGCTGTTGTTCTCAACGAGAATGAAAACGATCCTATAATGCCTCTCGAAATTGACGATTGGCCACGCGCCGGATTGCCATGGATTGCCTTCTGGCTCAAGGAGCTGTTCACTTGGGGAACGCTGGAGCCGGTTGCGGCATTCCTGCTTGCTCGCGGCGACGCGAAAACGCGACCTGAGGCAGAGCGCGAAGCCCAAGAGTACTACGCCTCAAGACCTGCTGGAACCGTGCCTAATGATTTGCTTGATCCGAGAGCAATCCGGGAGTGGGCACAAGGTAATAGACCCCGAGAGGATGCTCGCCCGCAAAGCCCGGAATTCGACCAACGCGTGAGATTGACACGAAATGTGGGCGATTATCTATATGAGGAAATGTATGTGACGCCCATCCTCTTAAATGGACGCTGGACGTGGATTGATAAGGCGGGGTACGCGGTGGCAGAAGGCCCGGTTTTTGAAGCACTTCGTTCCACGGCAGAACAGTATGAATTCACACTGAATGTGCAGCGACGCTGGGTCACGGGCCATCCGTACTTGGCACACCAACGGCCATAGGTTTATACACAGTACTTACACCGGGAAAAGCGGGGACACTGTGATCCCGCCCAGGCGGAGGGGATGGAACCATCTTCGAGCGGGCGCATCTTGGCAAAAAGAGGTGTATTAGTCTCAGATTCGCAGGGCGGTAGCCTTGTCGGATTGAAGTTTCACTAGGAGGCCACACCGTGCCAGGTGGTCTATACCACCCACACTTTGAGCCCGGCATTTCGTGGTTGCGTAGTCACTGCTAGTCTATGATCACGTATAGTCAGAGGTCGCAATCAAGTTGGACGAGGGAAAGCGGCTGATGTACAGGATGCTGTAAGGGACGGTAGCATAACGGTTGAAAAATCGCTTGGTTAAAACTCTCTAATTTGGGGGCACTATGAAAAATAATCAGAATTGTCTTTTCTGGGAATATCGCCAGCAAAAAGGGAATGGCACGGCAATATACAAACTAGACGAAGAATTGGTAGACATTCTAGAAAAACTCCTGCCATTCGACTTAGATCAAATGGTGTCCAAAGAAGAAGCGATCCCTATGCCTGGCGGACGCTACTTACTAACCAAAAAGGGCTATAGTAAATTCATACAGGCAGCGGAACAGCAAGGCAACTCTGAAATCGTCGAAATTCTGCAGGATAGAGAACACTATTATTGGTTTCGCGACGCACGGGAAATCGGTCCCTCGCTCACTTCGGTTCAAGCAACTTAACACCACCGACCACCAGAATCCCGATCGCGGCGAGCGTCTTGAACGCTTCCCACACTTCGTTTTTCACAGACAATTGGTGGCTAGCGGTGTCGACCGAAATACCGAGTGGTTTGAGAACATCCATCTGCCTTAGCGTTTCTTGCCTAGACCGGGAGGCATGTTTATGGAAAGAGGCTTTGGAGACGGCCTAAGGTTGTACCAGAGGCGGGCCAAGCAAGCACTACCTCTGCTCGTCGGACGAGCGAAGGCGGGGCGCACTGTAACCTACGGTCAACTCGCCCGCGAATTGAAAATGCCGCACCCTCTGAATCTCAACCATGTCCTTGGAGCGGTGGGGCGTGAGCTTCAGGCACTCGGCCGTAAGTGGAAAGAGAATGTTCCTCCCATCGAGTGTCTGGTCATAAGCAAGGCGAACAAAACTCCAGGACGCGGCATCGGGTTCGAAAGCGCGAATCTGAGGAAGAACCCCGTTCCAGCGGTGGAGAAGAGTTAGATGCGTGTTGGAGCCTCAACAATCTGCCGTTCGGTGGCTTACCTTGCGGTTATCATGGTGACACCGCAAGGGGCTTTCGCCTGGGGTCGTGAAGGCCATCAAACCATAGTGATTGTCGCAGAGCACTACATGCACCCGGAGACCGCCACTCGCATGCGGGAGCTACTCGCGCCCGAGAGTCCCGAAGAGGCCTCAGTGTGGGCGGACGATTACCGCAACGGCCACCGCGAGACCGCCCCGTGGCATTACATCGACATCCCCCTTGCGGATTCCAAGATCGACTTGGCCCGCGAGTGCCCTAACGGTGATTGCGTGATCGCCAAGACGGAACAATTCCTCGCCGTCCTGAAGGACCTGAACGCAGACAAAAACGCCAAGGCGCAGGCCCTGAGATTCGTGATTCATTTCGTCGGCGACTTGCACCAGCCGTTGCATGATGAAGACAACGACGACAAGGGCGGTAACACGCGTCAAGTGATCTTTGATGGTCATCCCGATAACCTTCATTGGGTGTGGGACACGGGCCTGCTCCAACACATCAACGGCAATCCAGCGGCATTCGCGGCAGAGCTGGAGAGCCGGATAACACCCCAGGACCGGGCTGAATGGCAAAGGGGTAGCATTGAGGATTGGGTGATGGAGGGTCACCGACTCGCTCAAACGGTTGCTTACGGAGACCTCAGCAATGACAATCCATCTCCGATCACACCCGAGTATGAGCGGCAGGCCGAACCGGTGATCGAGCTTCAGTTGGAGAAGGCCGGAGTCAGGCTGGCATACCTGTTGGATGCCAATCTGATGCTCAACGCAGATGGGCAAAACCCCGAGTCCAAGGCTCAAACAGCCGCCACACGGGGTAATCCCGATGTAAGAGTTTGGGTCAACACGAACTCCGGGACTTACCATTGCCCCGGGGCGCGGTGGTACGGGAAGACAAAGGAAGGCGTGTACATGACGCAAGAAGAAGCCCAGGACAAGGGCTACCACGCGGCCGCTAACCGCCCATGCGACGGGCACATCAGTCAGTGAGGGAATAGCGGGGATTTACCAATTCGTGCCTTTGAAGGCTGCCAACTTCCACGAATCCCCCTCTTGAATCCAATACAGGATCGCTGTCTCCCGCAGCAGACCAGCTCCCTTGGTGGAATAGAGAACGATGTACAGTTTGTTCTTGTAAGCTTGGCTCAAATGCCAAAGGTAGTTTGCGATGGGGTCGTTTCCCGAAGGCTTGGCGGCAGGAAGCACGGTACCTTTCGGCAACTGATCTGGTGCGCAGATGGAAAACTCAAGGGATGTCATACAGT
>DLMI01000007.1 GCA_002478145.1 Acidobacteria bacterium UBA7540 | reverse complement strand
AAGGGCGTTTCACAGGCACAATCCGGCTTGGCTACTCAGAAGGGCTGTTCTCCCTTGCTGTCATGAATGCCAGTCCATTCCGCAACTGCGTATGTCCGGAACGGAATCGCATCGGAGGCGCACGCAAGAAATGGGGGGGCCAAAGGCCGAGGGGGCTAACAGCGAGGTGTGCGCTTCTGCTCTTTCCCTACATGCCACCTACCGTCGACCACCTGCTCCTTTATGGCGGGAAATTCATGCGGCGCAGGAGGTTCTGGAAGCGTGGGTCGGAGCGCAGGGGGTCGTTTCTTGGATCTACTTTGAGCATAATGAGGATGTACGTGCGCTCCTCGTAGGCCTTTTCCAACCATGCGCATGCCTGGTCGAAATCACCCAGAGCGGTATAGATTTGAGCTACATCGTAGGGTGGGACATACCTTCGCTTTGAGAGCTCACTCAAATTGGAGATAATCTTCAGCGCTTCGGTTCTCTTCCCCGCTGCCGCATAGGCGCCCGCGAGGCCCGCTGCCAGTCTTGGGCTGCCTTGTTCAAGGGCCATTGCCTTCTGATATTCTGAGATGGCTTCGTCGTATAGCTTCTTTTGTTCATATGCCCAGCCCATATAGAGGTGTGCCGGATGAAATACTGCATTTAGCTCAAGCGTCCGCCGGCACTGCGCAATGGCCTCGTCGTACCGACGCGCGAAAAAGAAAACAAAGCCCCCCATGGCGTTGATAATGGGCGACAGGGGATCCAACTCCTGCGCTCGTTTTATCTCTGCAATGGCCTCATTATGTCGCCCCGTGAACGATAGATACTGGGCGTAGAAATTGTGGGCGGTTGAATAGCTCGGATTGAGCTCAATGGCACGCTTGTATTCCTTCTCCGCACCCGCCCAGTCCCACTCATACGTGAGTACGGCGGTGCCGAGCGAGGTGTGGGCCTCAGCCAAGGTTTCGTCTATCTCCAAGGCTTTGAAGGCTGCTGCCTTCGCACGGGGATAGGCTTCTCTGGGCGCAATCAGCGCCCAGGCCGTCAAGAGAAGATAGGAGTCAGCCAACCCGGCGTAGGGCTGCGCGTAGCCGGGGTCCATTTCAATCGCTTGTTGGAAATACTCGATCCCCTTTTTCAGACCTTGTTCAGTGCGCAAGTTCCAGTAGTAGCGGCCTTTGAGATAGGCCTCATGGGCGTCGGGGTTGACAGGGGGGGGCGCTGGCCAGGCGCGCCTGCTCCTGGGGCGTCAGCTTGATCTTGATCTCGTTCGCAATCGCACCCGCCACCTCGCTCTGCAAGGCCAGGACATTACGTAGGTCGCGCTCGTAGCTCCGGGCCCAGAGGTGCGTGTCGGTAGCCGCTTGGATCAATTGCGCTGTAATCCGCACCTGATCGCCCGAGCGCAGCACCGAGCCTTCGATCACCCCATCCACCTTCAGCTCCCGCGCGATCTCGGGCATCGACTTCTTGGTGCCTTTATACTGCATCACCGAGGTCCTCGAAATTACCCGCGGAGAGCTAATCGCACCGGGCCTGGTAAAAGGGCTACCCAAGCTTTTGGTCTGTCGCCGTCGAGCTCCAAATCAAAATGGTGCTGTGGTAACTGCACGACAAAGTGAAAGTCCGTTGCCAAACACTGGGCCGTTGATCGCGGGTAATGGGGCCCTCCTCTACGGGTTGGCCTTGTGGCGGGCGGGGGCAGGGGATGGGCTATTGGAAATTGCTGATGAGGACGACGTCGCTGGGCGTATTGCCGCGCTCGAGGGCGAGTTGCTTACCGTCGCGCGACCAGGCAAAGAAGAAGATCAGGTCGGATTTGAAATTGGTGATCTGCTTTGGCGCACCACCGGCGAGCACCTGCCGCCAGATATTGGTTGCCCCGCCGCGAGTCAATGCGTAGTCGAGCGCCTGGCCATCGGGAGCCCAGTGGACCTCAAACGCGCCCATGGGCACATCGAACCTATACAATGGCGACCCGCCACCGAAACGAACCACGGTAAGGACCGCAGGGCTCGACATCGTCGCGGGCATGGCGAGATAGGCGAGCAGCTTACCGTCCGGCGAGATTTGGGGTGTTCGGCCGGCCCAGTTCGGCACGACCACCTGGGTGGGCGTCCCGCCTTGAATAGGCACTTGCCACGCGGTCATGCCATTGATGCGGGTATACAGCACTGCCTTGCCATCGGGTGAACACTCAGGGTTGTAGGCAAATGGTTCATCAGTCAACTGGACCGGATTGGAACCATCGGCCTCCATTCGCCACACGTTCACCTTTTCGTTCCGGTAGGCCTGAAAGACAATGAAGCGCCCATCTCCGCAAGTTGCGGGTTGCTCATTGTCGTTCTGGCCCGGCGCCAACAACATCCGCTTGCTGCCATCCTCCTGTACGCTGAGCAATTCGTCGTCGAAATCGGCATAAACAAGCGCGCCGCTGGCGAGCCAGGCGAGACCGTTGTTCGCCCGCGCCCCGTTGGTGATCTGGCAGGCGCGCGCGGCATCGCCGGCGGGCGCCACCCAGAGATCGGCGGCCGTCGTGCTCTCAATAGTAGCCAGGGTCTTCCGATCCCGCGTCATGTCGAGGGAAGACCCGTGATCCGCGCCGTCAGAAGTCCGGTAATCTGTCAGGTCGTTGGTAAATCGGTGCGCTTCTCCGCCGGGAAAGGAGATTTGCCAAAGCTGGGCCCGCCACCCCAGGGCAGGATCCCATACTGTCACGAGCAGGCCACTCCCATCCGCGAGCCAGCGAGGCGGCCCCAGCCAGTTCGGGGTTGAGTAGATCTCACGCACCGTCCCGTCGGAGACCGATATGGCTGAAATCACTCGGCGCGTGACCTTCGTGCCCCCGATGGTCGTGATCGCAACTGTTTTCCCATCCGGTGACCAGTCGGGCCCGTAAAACCCGGCCGCAGGGAGGCTAGCGAGTATACGTTCGCTGCCTCCCTCCACGCCTGCCACCTGGACGTGGACCTCACCCTTGTCGGGAACTCCCCTGAGAAAGGCGAATTCCCTGCCGTCGGGAGAAAAAGCAACGGAGGAATCGATATCGCGCACCAACTGGTGTGGCGTGCCTCCCAATGCCGGCATCTGCCAGAGGTAGCTGTAAATGGGATTGCTCTTGTCGGAGCGGGTGAAATAGATATAGTTCCCGTCCGGCGAGTAGGCCAGGCCACGAAAGTGCACTTCGTCCGGCGGCAGGACCTGCACGTCACTGCCGGTAGCCACCTGGCGCACGTTGAGACTGTATTCTTCACCTTCCCGGAGCACATAAACCACGTATTGCCCATCTGGAGAAATAGCTACATCCGTGGCCTTGCCGCTTTGTGTGATCTGGGCGATCTTCATGTTCTGGAGGTTCAATTCGCTCCTGCGCACGCTCAACTTGTAGATGGCAACACCCAGCCCGCCTAGCAGGAGCACCATGCCGGCAATGAACAGGCCCAGCGTAAGCTTGTGCCGCTTAGCTTCGCTGAGAAGGATGGCCGCGCTTGAAGGTGGGCCGGCGGTCGGCTCGCTGACAGCCCCTGCGGCGGCTGGCGTGCGGTCAGCCGTAGCGGTTTGCCGACCTGAAGCGGTATCGCGTCTTAGCCGCTTCAGGTCGGTGCGCATTTCGGAGGCGCTCTGGTAACGCAGGTCGCGGTCTTTCTCCAGCGCCTTGCTGATAATCTCTTCCAGCTTCGGCGGCACTTCCGGATTCAAACGCACCGGCGAGGTCGGGGCTTTGTGGAGTATCGCGTCAAGGATGAGGACGGAACTCGCTCCGGGGAACGCCGGATGGCCCGTCGCCATCTCGTAAAGTACGGCGCCGAAGCTGAACAGGTCGGTGCGGGCATCGACTTCTTCCCCCCGCGCCTGCTCGGGCGACATGTAGGCGACCGTTCCCATCACTTCGCCGGGGCTGGTGAGATGCTCGGGCTCGATGGAGGCGGTGGGCAGCGCAGAGAATCCCACCGTTTCCGCCACCCCCCTGGGCTTTGGTGCTAGCTTGGCCAAGCCGAAGTCCAGGACCTTCGCCTGGGCACGTGTCGTGACGAAAATATTCGCTGGCTTGATGTCCCGATGGATGATGCCCTTGGCGTG
>DLMI01000068.1:21470-33877 GCA_002478145.1 Acidobacteria bacterium UBA7540 | reverse complement strand
GACTGCCGGATCTACGTTTGCGGTCTTGCCCTGCGGTTGGGTATCCCGGTCAAGGGAGGCAGGGGGCGGGAAGGAATCGAGGTCTTCCCCAAGCACGATGCGTTGAAGCCCGGCAGGTACGGCAATGCCATGCGTGGACCGCTGGGCATTCACCGGGGCGCAGCTCAGCGCTTCTGGTTTGACGATGCCGATGAAGATCTTGAGAAGCAAATGTGCTACCTGAATTCGCTTCCCAAGATGACAGGTGACCAACTTGCCAGATTGATTGCTGGGAAGGCCATCCCACCTCAGCTCGCTCCACCAGAGCCGAAGGCTGAACCGGAGATGAGGAGGCATGCGGCTGGGCCAGAATTCCGGATCCTCGATCACATCAACACCAAGCTCCGCACTGTTGGGCACAACAATGTGACCCGCTGCCCCTCCTGCGCTGAAGAGGGGCACGACCGCAGCGGGGATAACCTCTCAATCTCGATCGAGGAGCCTCGCAAGTACATCTGCTGGGCCGGCTGCACGAGAGACCTGATTCGGGCAGCGGTGGGCTGCCCGCGACCAGTCCAACATGCCTTACATGGGCAGAAGAAGGAGGCATCGAATGTCGAAATATGGTGAGACTCAGACGGTCTTGCGCGAGGAGAAGTACCTTGTGGAGGCTCTGAAGGAGATGGGCTACGAGGTTGAGGTCCACCCGGAGGGAGTGCAATTGAACTCGTACTACTCGGAGCAGGAGGCAAACCTACAAGAACGGCGGCGGAGAGAAGAAGACCAACACGCTGTGGATCCGCTGTGTCGCCTGGCGGCGATGGGCGGAAATTACAGGTGAAATCGTGGGCAAGGCGAAATTCCTGTACGTTGAAGGGAGACTCCAGTTACGGAGTTACGAGGATCGCGAGGGCCTGAAGCACGACGTGACGGAAGCAGTCGTCACCACGCTCAGGTTCCTGGGTCCGCCCAAGAACGGCAACGGCACAAAGGCGGCTGAATCCTCGAAGACTGCGGAGCCGGTCGATGAGGGCGACAACCCCTTTAACGAGGTGGCCGACGAGAGCGCCGAATCAGACATCCCATTCTGATGGGCTTCCCCCGGCAGTTCCCACAATTGAGCGGCTCGCGCGTTTCGTTCAATGCGGGCAGCCTCGCCTTTCGGGTCGAATTCCGCAGAAAACCAAACTCCACCGATTGGGCAATGAGGATCTCTTGACCCAATCCACGACTCATATGCGCTCGTGAGGATCCACACGACGAACCCCAGCACAGACCCAAGAAGGGCGTCGGCAATGAGGTTCGGCCAATCAAGAGCACGAAGTGCCGTGGCCAGTTGGTGCGCGATCGTCTTCGCCTATCGCTACTATCCATGCGGTCTTGGCGGCATCGCATGCAACGATTGGTTAGGAGGCTGACCACCGGAAGTGCCGCGCCACCTCCGATGAATAAAAGCCTCCAACCGTCGATTTGTTCCTCTCTAACCAATCGGAAAATCTTGTTGTGCCATTTGGCGCTTGCTCGGATGTTAGCATCTCGTCCATCAGCCCTTTTAGTTCGTTCCGGGTGAGCAAAACGTCCCGCAAAAATATGCCGAGAATATGACCACATGAGATACCAAGAGATGCGGGAACTTTCACGAATATCGGGTTCTTCCCAATCTTCTCGGCGATTAATGCCACGAGCTCGTGAAACGTAAATGTCTCCGGTCCGATCGCATCCACCGTAGCCCCCGCCGTGCTCGTAGATTGGCGGATGGTAATTTCTGCCAAATCTTCAACGAAGACCGGCTGCACCCTATAACGTCCCGATCCAAAGATCGGAAACACGGGGCTTGTTCGAATCAGCCACGCGATGTTGTTAACGAGAATGTCCTCCTTTCCGAAAACGAGTGTCGGCCGGACAATGGAAAAAGGAACGCCGGATTCCCTGAGCATCGATTCCTGGATCGCTTTGCCGCGGTAATAAGGCAAGTCGGAATCGAGGGAAGCTCGGGTAACACCAATGTGAACGATTCTCTTAACACCCGCCTCCTTGGCGCACCGAAATAGCGTCTTAGTGTTCTCCAGAGCGTATTCATAGGTCTGACCGTCGAACGGGAAGCGAATCCAGTAGGTGTTGTATAGGGTATCCGCTGCGTTGAGCGTTCGAGTCAATGCTTCTGCATCATCGAAGCTGTAAGAGAACGCCTTGACGGCCGGGCCGAATGGATTGGGTTTGGTCGGATGCGTTGTGATCGTGCAAACAGTTCTGCCTCTTTCGAGAAGGGCTTTCGAAATATACTTCCCGATGTACCCGAAGGCGCCAGTGACGACATCCACGATCTTTCAGCCTCCTAACAATAATTAGACTGATCCGGATAAGATGCGGAGTCGCGTGTTCCCGTCTGCATAATACGCCATAGACGGTGCAATCGTGGATGCCATAACTCTTTCTTTAAGAACCCTGTGTCGCCCCTGGCATGTTTTATCATGGCGTTTTATACCGGTCGGCATAGAAAGCCCTCGATTGCCTCAAAGCCCGTCGACCGGACTACGAATTTCGGCCGGCGCGTGGTGGGGTTAGTCATGGCATCCGGCCCCGGGAAATCTATGGCGTTCATCATTAAGGGTATCTCAGGTCAGAGGCCCGATCAATCTTTCGAGTGGAGGGCACGAACCCTCGGCAATCTGGTACGTGTTGGCGATGCCGGATAGATACGCCGTCGCGCAGACCGAAGTCCCTCAATTCCTGCATCGTCAACATGGAAGTGGCCGCCCTTTAGATGGTCAGGTGCAGGGCGCAGCCGCTTGCCCGTCAGCGTACTCGAAATGTGCCCCCCGTCCCTGCGTTCGGTGGAGCGACACGGAAGAGTCCAGTCCCGCACTCCGAATCTTGGCTTGGTCGAGCCCTCCTGGCACTGGGTCCCTCAGCGAATCGCAACCCATCAATCCAGGCGAATATATTTTCCTCTTAACCTGGAACGAGACTCCCCGGAACCCTATACTAACCAGGAGGGTAAGACAGAAGTTCAGTTTTCCCTTGTTTCAGGGCCGGTAGTCGGTAGCTGCCGGCCTCCCCTCTACGGGGGGCAGAGAAACAGGGGGGATCGGGAAGCTAAGATGTATGCCGACTCGTCACATCGACAATTGACTGCATTTGAACCTTCCCGGAACTGGATTGCAAGCAAGGACGGGCAATGAAGTCGTGTGCATTGCCGGAACTGGGAGCTCATTGCCTCTGGCTCACAAGCTCCCAACAATGTGGCAACGTATCACATGCAATCAACGACGACCAATTCATTCGGCGTTGGTGACTCGACCGTACCGCCCGGCAGTCAGAAGAACGGCTGCGACAGCGAAGTGACGTGCGTAGGCTTCGGCTATCATGGCTAATACCCCCGCTCGTGACAAGTAGCAAGAGAGACAGGGTGCCTGGGCAAGGGGCTAGCAAGCAGAGCGTGTTAGCATGGGTTGCGAGTTGTTGATGAATGGATTAAGGACTAGCTGGTCCTGAACAGGGCTAATGGGGGGTATGTTGAGCTGGCTACTCAACAAAGACAACAATAGACCCGACGAGGGCAGACGTTCCTCGGCAGGTTCTAAGGGCTGCTTTTGGGCATTGGATGGCGTTCTTGCCACTGTCACTTGGCAAGACGTGTGCGGGCAGGAACGATAGAATCAAGCAGGGAAGCGCTCCAGCGATGGCCGGGAGACAAGAACATGAACGATCCACGTGATGCCTTGATGATAGGAAGAACAATCAAAACCACCGGAATAACCGTGCTGAGAGCCGAGCCGGCAAAGGGTAAAGATTGGTGGCTATGCAGATGCCCCTGTGGTAGAGAGTTCGTCGCCCACGGATGGAATGTTAGGCATGGTCATACCAGGAATTGTGGAAGTGACGAACATAAAGCGCAACCAAAAGAGCATCAAGTCGAAGTACTCGCGATATGATTGAATCGACCTACACGTGATTGGAATACTCCAGCAGAGAAAGCCGCCTCTGCTTATGGCCGAAGGATGCCAAGGGCTGATCTGGTACCCCCGTACCATTGCCTGGAAGGGAGACTTGGGACATTTTGAACCCATGAATGAGAAAGAGCCCCCAACTCTATTCGTTCGGTTGGCCTTGCTCGCCGCGCTTTATGGTGCCGGTTTGGTTGCGATTTACACCGCACTCGCCAGAGTCGAACTGTGGCTCGGCCTCGCTCCTAAGTGACGAGTCTCATCACAGACCGGGTGGTGTGCCGCTCCCAAGGGCCAAGTCTGGAATAATCAAAGTCAAACTGTGCGTCCTTCACACTCTGCAACCCCGGGTTAGGATATCTTGCGTCCTGGCTCCCTCTCGTAGCAAGCGCGGACTGCAAGAGACTGTGGCCGCACCACCGCACTTGACGAAGACCGGCATTGATGACAAGCACTACGTAACCTGCTGACTGCTTACGCATCATGGCCCGCAATCGTACGGAATCCTCCCCATAAATCCATCCCTGCCTGGGAGAAGTGTCTCTTGACGTGCTGTCCTGTCAGCATCACTTCGAGTATCCGTCCCGATCAACTCAATCTTAGGGAGTGGGTCCGTTTCCTGAATGGGCGTTTGCAGCCAAGTGGATTACTTCCGAGTACGCCGTGATACAGGACCTATTTACGGAAGCGCTTCCAAGTACCTGCGAAATGAGCGGATAGCGGAACTCTGCGATAGAATTGCCTAGAACCTTATGTCGCTCCACGTCGGCGACAAACTCGGCACTTACGAGATCCTCGCGGCCATCGGTGCTGGGTGTATTAGAGTTCTGCCCGAGGTGTTCGCGCACGATCCGGAACGCATGGCCCGATTCCAGCGTGAGGCCGAGGTGCTGGCCTCGCTGTATCATCCGAATATCGCCACGATCCACGGGGTCGGGTCATTGGCGACAATGTTCTTATCGTTCGCCAAGGACAAGGCCGGCGCTTCATTGGTTCAGAAGATTCTCGGGCAGGTTCGGGCGCTGGGCAAATTAATGGGCTAGCCGTCGGTGAGACGTAGAGCACTGCGACTGAGTCGGGTAACGTTAGTGGCGCGGCGGCCTTGCGGGCCGACAACGAAGGATGACAATAGCCTCACACAAGCCCCTTTAAATCAATTCGCCCTATACATCGCCATGGAAGTGGCGGGTGTAGTAGACGTTCCATATAACTCCTCTGCTTTCTGGATTTAGCCGCAACATCTGGATAGGTGATATACTCTTCCCTCTGAAAAGTAAGGGCACAACACAAGGAAATGTCCACGAAAGGGGAGGGTCTCGATGGCTAACACGATTGAAGCGATTCCTGAGAAAACGAGGTGGGAGATTGCAACGAAAGGATTGACTGGTGCATACATTGCAATTTCTAATGCCTTAAAGCAGGCTGTAGGACAGAAGAAATTTGAGGAGTTCAATGGGTCCCTCTGGTATGAAGCAGGAAAGGGAGCGAAGCAATTTGCTGATACCCTCGGACTAGCCACTGAGAATGCCGGCGATGTCGAAGGGATCACCCATCTCCTTGCGCAAGCGTCTATGGGGCCGGAGTTTAAGTTCGAAATTGTTGAAGCTACCAAAGACAGATGTGTGGGCAAGACTACTGAGTGTCCTTGGCACAAGAGGTGGAAGGAGCAGGGCCTTGACATGGATACTTGCGGCGTAGGGCATCAAAGATGGGGTGATGGAGCTGTCGAAAGTTTAAACCCCAATTTTACTTTCAGACTTACCAAGAATATGGTCCGTGGCGACTCGCATTGCGAGTGGGTAGTAGAGCGGAAGAAGTAGAGGCAAAAAGTAACGATAACGTCTTTGTAGGTTCAAGGGCGACCTCTCGGGGTCGCCCTTTGCGTTTCTAAGCCTGCTGCCGTGCACTATGCTGCAATCCACACTTTTCCATTGATTTCGGGCTTCCACAAAAGTGCGTGTCCCGTTGGGAACGCTGACCTGACCGGGGATTTCTGTAGCAGTCGAATAGAGAGACTGGAAGACAGAAAGGAACCGGGAAATGCCAAAGAAGACGTTTACGCCAGAGCAGATCGTAGCGAAGCTGCGGCAGATGGAAGTGTTGCTGAGCCAGGGCAAGACAGTACCGCAGGCGTGCAAGGAAGTGGAGGTCGTCGAGCAGAGGTTCGACCGGTAGCGAAAAGAACAGGCCAAGCTTTCAGCTCTACGGCACCGGTCCCGCTCTTTTTGGAGGGTTGGCGAGATAACTCCCGGTTGGTCGGCAACTCGGAAACTACTTGCCGTAGCCCCTTTAACTCAGCCACACGGACGAAGCGTCACTTCGCGCAAAGCGACCCACTACCTAATCTTCTTCCCAATTAACAATACACGTGGCGCTGGTGAAAGTCAGCACATGTGCCACAAAGGAGGTTCTGTGTTCGTTGAACTCATGCCGCTTCTTGCCGGCCGCACTGTGCTCATCACAGTGGCCAAGGTGGATGACAAGACAATTCCTGTCAATGTCATTCCCACCCAGGCAAAGGCCGACGAGAACCCAGCTCTCAGTACACCGCTCACTTATACCAGCCCTTCCCCCCTTCCTCGGGCGCCCTCGCGCGTCGACTTTTCCGCCCCCGCCTGCTAAGCAACTCCTGAGAGTTCGAGATCTCCTGTCATGGCCTTGCGCCCCGCCGCGTCGACGGTAGCAATTTGATAAGTGTGCGCAGTCTTGTCGCCGACGGCATCGGCAAACTCGAACGGCTTCTTGCTGGTCTGCGCCTGGTGGACCACCTGGTCGACCTTCTGGTGATCCCGCCAGATCTCATAGTGTGTGATCGGTTCGTCGCCGGCAAAGGCCGTCTGCCACTTCAGGCCGACCACGCGTTTCCCCTCGTGCATTGCCTGCCCGGCCCAGGCTTCCCGTGGGGGCGTCAGTTCCTGCTTAGGAAGTTGGAAATAGTTCGTCTTGCCATCCTTCGCCGCGCTGGCCATTTTTTCGATGGCAAGCCGGTCGGAGGCGCTGAGCCCGTTCGGGGCGATTTGTGCCGCGGAGAGATTCTGCTCCAGTTGGCAAGCCTTGGGATCTTCGGAGATTTGCCCCGTACCGATGATGAGCGTACCAATGCCGGGCGTCGACAACGTGTATTCCACTAACCGCCGGCTCGGGAGCGAGTCGCTGCCTACGGTTCGGATGACGTGTTCGGGCTTGCGCGAAAAGGCGGCTTCCTTTGTGTACATGGCGCCATCCGCAAACACCTTCATGGCGATCAGGCCCATGCCTTTTGCCGCCGCCACCGGAATGATGTTGTACTGCATGTTGAAGTTCAGCCGGTCGTTGGCGTTGATGGCCACCAGCATGCCATCCAAAATGTTGCGCTCGTCCCGTTGGATCATTTCGATCATCACCGGGGGAGAGTGATGGCCGGAAAATCCCAAGTGGCGAATCAGCTTTTCTTCTTTGGGATTGAGTCCCGTGCGATTAGTGCCATCGCGATAATCCAACAGCGCCGCCAGCGTCCCGATGTTTTCGGCGCCAGGGTCCGGATTGTCCAACCCCTCGTAGACCGCCTCGACTTCCGCCATGGTGGCCACATTGTGGACAAGGACCATATCCAGATATGAACCGGAAGGATAGGACCCGCTTCCGTCACCAAAGATTTGTGTCAGGGTGCGCTTCACGTCATCTACGGCGTGAGAACCTTCCGGACCGTTGCTGAAGCTTCGCAAGTTCTCTTTCGCCCAGCCACCCTTTCCCCAACGCAGCATGGTCTTGCTGGTCAGAAAGATCCCCTGGCGGCGGGATTCGTCGTACCCGGTCTCGCCGGGGATCAATTGGAGCTGGTGAAAGGCTTTCCCGTAATTTGTCTGACTGGGGCCGTAGGCGTTGGAAGTATCAAAATAGTTGATGCCCACATCGAAGGCCTTCAAAATGATTTTGACCGGCTCCACGCCTGGAGGCGTCCATTGCAGCGAGGCTTGTCCACCCAGGCCGAGCGTGGTGGCCTCAAAGTGCATCCGACCCATGTCGCGTCGCAGGGGCTTGGTAACGGTGGTCTTGCCGAACCCCCAGTAGGGTCCTAGCGCCAGGCCCGCCGAAGCCGCGCCGGCAGCCTGCATGAACCGGCGGCGGGAGATCTTAGGATTAATAGTCATACTCGTAATCCTCCGCAGTAAGGTGGGGCTCCTTCCAAACGAGAAGAATCCCGTCGGGGAGGAGGGCGTGCGAGGGCCTTATTTAAGCAAGATTCGAGCGTAGACGCAAGGCCTCTGACATGTAAACCAGAATTTCCGTTTTCAGTTTTCGCACGACCGGTAATGTGCACTCGAGTGCCTCTGAATTCAATGTCCAGCCGAGCTTTCAGTGCTGGGTGTGCAAGAACGCCAACAGATGCAGACCCGACCCCCATAACTTTGCCCGCACGGCAAAGTTGTGAATCCAGTCACACATACGAGTTTGTCTGAGAAAGGAGGCCACCCTTGCGCTTTGAGGGCAAAAGTCGGCTCGGCTTCTACCCGCTGCCCTTGTCCGAGGCCCAGCGGATTCGCAGGTTTCTCCTGCGACCGCCTGGCCGAATGTAGTCAGATTCTCTCCACGCATTTCCGTGATGTTTGGGTTTACCGTCTCGAAGCACCTGAGTGTGTGCGCTATAAGCAGGTGGTGGTGATCGGAGCACGACGAAGCCGACGTGAGAAAGAGCGTCTTACGGACAGCGATATCACCCGGGCACGGCTTTACTACGCCAGCTTGGCAAGGAATCCCTCCCAAATCCCCGTCCTGCCTTCTGAGCCCGAATCGCGATACAACGTACCCGTAAGCGGACCAGCACAACTGGTCTACCGTGGCCTGCTCCTGGATGAGATCGAGAATCTGCTCCCACTGTCAGCGGCGTGTTGGCGCCATCTGGGCAGCCGTCGTCGAGCAGAACCTATTTACCGTGGAAGCCCCAGGCATCGAGCCGGTGACGGCAAATCTGGGTGAGAACGCCCAGTGCTTCCGCGGGACTATCACTATCGCCGGTCGCAGACCGGTCCGCCACTTGGTGGCAATCTCTGCGGAACTGGCCAAAACGCGACCGGGAGCAGACCCACAAGGCAGGCGCACCATCCTGTGTGACAACGACCCGACGTTTGTGCTCTATCGCATCGCCCAGCGGTTTGGATTGCCGGTCGTGCCGGAGTGGGCCGCCTGGTTCAACGAGGAACTCAACCGCCGTGGAGCGATCAAACCGCTTATCGGTCTGGGATGCTCTCCGGTGCTGGTCAGCGGCACGAAGAAGTTGTTCCTGAAATGGATTCGACGCGCCCTGCGGCAGAAGCGTATTGAAGTTCCTGACCGCAATGGGCCGGTCCGCTGGAGCCTGGCCCACAGTTTCTTTCGAGTTAGCGAAACCGGCCTGGAAGAGGAGAGCTGTCAGAAGGCAAGCAAAGAGAGCTCCGCCATCCCGGCGGAGGGGGAGGACACGACATCATGCGAATCGCATTAAAGGTCATCCGCCCCAGCATGCTGGCAAACAACCGCCTCGCGAGATGGCTCTCTGCCAAGAGCAACCAGTAGTGCGTTATTTACTATTCCCTGCACCTATCGCAATTCTCGGCTTCTCTCAAATGATGGATCGCACGGCGTGTTGATTCCATGGCCTCCTTCTTCCTGCCGCAAAAATCGTGGCCGGCTTCTTCCATGTCATGCATGGCTACTTCGAGAGCATGGACGGCCTCATGGATGGCTGGACAACGACGCGGCATCGGAACGGCCAAGGCTGCCGGCACCGGGGCGGCTAGAGCCGGAGCCTCACCAACGGAATGCCCCCTCGGGACTCCGGTCAGCATCCCCAAACCAAAAACGGTGAGTAAGGTAATGACGGCCAGAATGGTTCGTTTCATCTTCCCTCCCAGACTAAGAGTTTGTACTACCTGTTGACTTCTGGGCGCCCATCTTAAGGAAATAATGACCTTTTTGCAAGGCAAGCCGCTTCTTGTGTCGCAGCGAAGCAAGAAGATCCTCTTCCGGCAAAGCAAGAAGTTCCTGTAGGAATGCGGCAAACTGGCCGGATGGATAAACAGGTTTAGTCGTTGCACTCAAAGCGAAAGGAGGAGACTTTGCCTCTGTTGGAGACAATCGCCGAGTACTTGCGTGCCCATGCCCAAGAGTTAGGAAACCGAATCCTTGAATCATACCCAAGTTGCATTCCATCGACGACCCACCGTCACCCCTTATCAGCAAGCTCCTGCGGCAGGCCAGCCGGCGCTCCTGGAGAATTGGACAGTGGTCGAACGTCAACGTCAAGTTCTTCTACTATGCCGGCACTATGCAGGAAGCGTGTTTGAGGCTGATGGGGAAGAAGCTGCTGGTCTCACTGGCGATGGAAGGGAAGTTCGCAACTGATGGCCTGCAAGCGATCGATGAAGGTGATGACATCCTGATGGCGATGGCGCGGGAGCTGGTGACGGAGAAGGGCATCGGGGAGAGTGCAGATGCGGTTTGGAAGCGGCTCATGGAGAAGCAGGCGGAAGTATTCGGAGTTCGGGCCGTGGAGACATCACCATTGGAAATGGAAGCTGAACCTCCGGAGAGGGATGTACCAGAAATCATCATTCCACCGCCAGCACCGATCCCGGCAGTGGTGACACAACTTCTCATGTTCGGTATTTCACTTGAAAGTGTACCCAGGCGTAAAGCCTCGCGCAGGCCCTCGAGTGCCGCCACGACTTCTGATCAACTGGGGTTGTTCCAGAGCTAAGGGTGAGGCGAGACGAGCTGCGCCCGGCGGCAGTCTCTCACTGGCTAAAGTGCGCCGTCACTCGGCCAGCACGGCGGATTGCCTCTGCAGAGTCGTCGACAAAGACAGGGCGACCAACGAGGGGCTATTCCCTCGAACGCCGTTCGGGGACAACCATGCCCCCAGCAGCCCACGCAAGGCTCACATTACGCCTGCACGGCCAAGTGACCCCTGACTGCATAGGAGTAAACCCAAGGCGCTGGAGTAGCCTCCGAGTCCGCCGGCTATCCATCCAAGTTAACCTGGATGCGTCGCGTAATCACTATGGGCGCCCAGGGATGTCCATGCCAGCTCCCCAATGTCACTGTGATTCAATCACCTCCGGGCCCCTCGAAAATTCCTCTTGACAGCGACCGGCCATCTGTCATACTGTCCTATGACAGGGGGCCGCACATGATACTCCAAATCAATTTCAAGTCCGGCATGCCCATCTACCTCCAGATCGTGGATCAGATCAAGGCCGTGGCCGCCTCGGGGGCGCTGCGGCCCGGTGAGGCGCTCCCCTCGATCCGTCCTCTGGCTGAGGAACTGCGCGTCAACCGCAACACGGTCGCCAAAGCCTATTCCGAGCTGGAAAGCCTGGGCGTGATCGAGACGCTGCCGGGGCGGGGTTGTTTCCTGAAAGAAAATCAATCGGCATTGCGAAAGAAAGCCCGGCGCGACCTGCTGATCGAGGAGGTCGACCAGGCCATCGTGCAAGCGCACCATTTGCAGGTGCCTCGCGATGAATTCCTCGAATTGATCCATGAGCGACTGGATGTGCTCGACGACAAACGACGCGCCAATGAAGACCATAAGGAGGATTGACCAGCCATGAACTCTCCAACTCCTGTCATCCAAATCGAGAATCTCACGTACGCCTACGGGCGCGCCGAGGCCGTCCATGACTTGAGCCTGACCGTGCAGCCCGGCCGCTGTTATGGACTCTTCGGCCGCAACGGCGCGGGCAAGACAACCACGATGAAGTGTCTGCTCAATTTGCTCCGTCCGCAGCGGGGGCAGGTGCGCGTATTCGGTCTCGATCCGGCAAAGCACGAAGTCCCGGTGAAGCGCCTCCTCTCTTACGTGCCGGACCAGGTCGCGTTCTATCCGTGGATGAGCGTTCGCGAGACCCTGGATTACCTCGCTTCATTTCGTGCGAATTGGAACCGGAAGGTCGAGCAGGAGTTGTTTGAGCGTTTCCAGCTCGATCCGGTGCAGCGCACCGGAAGTCTATCAAAGGGTCAGCGAACCCAGGTGGCGTTGATCGCGGCGATCTGCCCGGAGACGGACTTGCTTGTGCTCGACGAGCCGACCTCGGGCCTGGACCCCATCGTTCGCCGCGAGTTCATTGGGGCGGTGATCGGCGCGTACCAGCAAGGCATTCCGGGCAGCCGCACGATTCTGGTCTCCACCCACCTCATCGCCGAATTCGAGGGATTGATTGATGAGTTCACGATCATCGATCGAGGCCGCGCCGTGCTTACGCTCGACGCCGACCAGGCCCGCGAGCGGTATCAGAAGATCCGCGCGCGCTTTGCCCAATCGCCGCCGGAACTCGACCTCCAAGCGGCATTGCGCGTGCGCCGCGAGGGGCGCGAACTGGAGTTGATCGTCAATGGCGCCGGCCCTGAATTGCTGGAGCGCCTGCGGCAGCACAATCCGGAGACGCTCTCGACGGAGGCACTGACCCTGGAGGAAATCTTCGTCGCGACCTTGAAAGCTGGGTAGCGCGGACCTGTTTTGTA
>DLMI01000068.1:0-21366 GCA_002478145.1 Acidobacteria bacterium UBA7540 | reverse complement strand
AAAACAGGTCCGCGCTACACCCGCTTGAAATCGTAGGAGACGAGAATGACCGCCAAAACCACGAGAATCCTCAAGGAAGCACGCCCGCTCTTCTGGCCCTGGTGTGCCGTGGCCATGGCGGGCGCGCTGCCGCTTGCTCACCCGCCGCATTCAATGGCGTGGGTCAGCACGATCGCGTTTTTCCTCGGCATCCCGCTGTTGGCCACTCTCTCGCTCGGCAACGAATTCCAGCACCGAACGCTTTCCCTCCTGCTTTCTCAGCCCATCGACCGGATGGAAATCTGGGGCGAGAAACTGAGCGTTACAGTGCTTGCGGTCCTGTCGGCGGCTTTGGTTTTCTCCCTCGCCTGGCCGTGGGCCAAATTTCTAACCCCGTGGGTATTGGTGTCGGTCGGCGCGGGAATCATTGCCACCACTGCATCGGCCACTTTCTGGACCCTTTTCGCAAGATCAACGCTGGGTGGAGTCGTTTTGAATATTGCAGTCTACCTTTTCATCATTACTGCCGTGAATTTCGAGTACTGGCATCACGGTTATTCCTCGCTGCTGGGCTTTACGCTGACGATCACCTTTGTCTTCCTATGCTATGCAGGAGTAATGCTCTGGCTTGGTGGGCGAAAGCTATCGCGATTTCAGGTGACGGGGGGGATGGCGGGTGATGATCTACTGGTCGCCGGACCGGACGTGATGCCGGGAGCATTGGCCGACTGGTTTCGCTGCCGTCCCACCGGAGCGGTTCTGAACTTAATCCGCAAGGAAATTCGTTTGCTGCGCCCGGTCTGGATAATCACCCTGTTGTACGTCCTGGGCGAGACTTGCGTAACCATGTTCAGGTTGGTGCCGGAGCGCGGATCAACCAAGGAATTCCCAGTGGCGATGGTCATGTTGGGTGGGTTCAGCACATTGATTGCGGTTCTCGCTGGAAGCCTGTCACTGGGGGAAGAAAGAACGTCGGGGACGCACTCCTGGCACATGACCTTGCCGGTGTCGGCCCGCCGCCAGTGGCTCATCAAGCTGTTCGTGGCCCTGTTCGCAGGTATTTCTTGCGCCGTGCTGCTTCCCGTCTTGCTGTTGATCGCGGGTGGATTCCGATTCGGATCGCCCTTCATGTTTGTGGATGTGCATACCGCAATGGTTTGGCTGCTCATGGCGTCACTCCTGACCTTTGCCTCATTCTGGTGCGCGTGCGCGGTGAACGGGACAGTGCGCGCGGTGCTGTGGCTTCTTCCCATGATGGGCGCCCTCCTTCTTGCAATTGAATTCAGCGAATGGGTTGCGCGCGAACTCATGGACCGCTCTTTTCCCAGGTTCGATCCCTTCGCAGATTTCAGATTCACCAACGCGGTTTCAAACATCAACTTCTTCGTCATAAGAGCAACTCCCATGCCGTTTTTGGCGCTCTTGTTGGTCCCGGCGTTGCTCTTCGCGGTGATCCAAAGTTACCGGCTTTTTCGGACACAGCTCCAGGACAGGACTCTGTCTATGATCCGAAATGTGTTGCCTTTGGCCTTGCTGGCATTCATCAGTGGCTTTTTATTGCTGGCCTCCTATGTCTTCGTGGACCGCGCCAAGCTACAGATGTGGACAATGTTCCATGAAACCCACGAAGCGATTGAGAAAATCCGACCCGGCACCGCGAACCTGGACGCGACGCATCCGCTGCAACTCACGGTGGAAGATCTGGCCAAGGCTTCTCCCCTCTCGGAACGTACGCGGCGCTGGCTGCGCAACTCCCGTATCACTGTCGCTCCCGACAAGCCTCATCCCGGTCGATCCTACTGCTGTGGGGGAAACTCAAGGAGCATCACTTTCGCTCCCGACAAGGCTTATTCGTGGTATTTGGCCAACATCCGCCTGGCGAGCGGTTCCCACTGCACCCTGTCATTCCAGGCCGGACACGGCTGGGGCATTCTGGGCGGAGTCTGTGAGTAATAGTCCCTGGGGCAGTCCAGAGAATCGCCCGCACATCTTCATCGCAACGCCCCCCTGCAGGCGTTTCGCGGGTCACGTCCACTGACAAGGCACCGAGGGATCGCTCGGGACGAGTCGGTCTGTGACGATCGCCCGCCCCAGCGTGTACTGACGGCATCCGGAGGGGGTTAATGGCGACAAATCCCCTTCTGTCAAACAATAGGAACGAAACTCAGCGCGACTGGCGCAACGGGCGCGGTATTCTGCCAAACGGCCGTTTCCCCACGCGCTAAATGGACGTTTGTTGAGGCGAGCCTTCTTCGTCGATCTGATGGCCAGACCGAGCTCCCGCAGCCTTCGGGGCGCGAAAAGGCTGTCCTTTTGAATGTACGGCCGTCCCTTCGCCATGGCGGGGCGGCCCCACGTCGCATATTAGCTGAGATCATCAAAATGGTCGTGGCTGATCAAAACCACCTCTGCCTTGTCCCGGCGCTCCACGGCTGCTCAGCGGCCTCGTTCTGCGCTCTTCGCGGCCAGCGTTTCGATCCGGCTGTTGACCTCCTTCATGCGGTCGGTCAGCACGGTCCACGGGGTCAGGTCGATTTTCACCAGGCCGTAATTGCTGTTTTCGCCGTCGAACCGCCCCTCTGCCGGCTCGTCGCGATATTCGAACCAGTGGTAGCCCACGCAGGAGGGAAGCGCCGCCAGGGCTTCGACATAGCGGGTGAACCCCTCGGCCCGGTCCTTCTGCGTGGCCACCGGTTTGGCCGCGCCCTTGGTGTTGGGAAGCCCGCTGTCCATGGCCTTGAAGCTGAATTCGGTGATCATCGTCGGCTTGCCGGTCAGATCGAAGATCTGCCGCAGCTTCTCTACGGGCGCATCGGGCGAGTAGTTGTTGTAGGAGATGACGTCGAAATACGGTCCCATGCCGCGCAGCACGGCCTCGGGGGCGTATCCGGCAAAGCGACAGCCCATGATGAGGTGATTCGGGTCGTAGCGGCGGATGGCCTCCCGGGCAATGCGCGCGTACTCCCCGGCGGTGATCTCAAGGAAGCTGGACTGATCGTCCTGGTCCAGGTTCTGAGGAGTGTGGCCCCGTGCCTTCAAGAACTCGATCGCCTTCTGATATCCGGGCGCGGTGGGCGGCATTTTCAGGTAGGTTTGGAGCAGACTTTCCTTGGAGCGCCAGTCCGCTCCCCACCGCAACTCGTTATCGGTGAAGTAGCCCAGCAGCCACTGGTCGTTGGCCCGCGGTTGGCACCCCCGGGCGGCGGCGCGATCCGCAGCTTGGCGGAATTCAGGGCTGAAATAGTCCGGGATGCCGCCCTTGAGCCAGACCTCATCTGTTTCTCCGGCCGCGATATCCAATACGGGCGTATAGACGAGCCCTTGGGAAAACATCCGCTCCACGGACCAGGCTCCGGCCGTGTTGAAGTTCCAGCCCTTGAGTAGCCGCGCCGTCTCGGCGGCCCACTTGCTCGCGTCCGCCGGGGGCGGAGGCGAAGACTTGCTCTCGGGATTGGCGTTGATGTTGCAAACACCCTTGGAGAAAAACACGTTCCCTTCGGGTGTCACCAGCCACCACCGTCCCCCGATGCGTTCCGCGTGAAAGAACCCGGTTTTCCGTCCTTTGATCTTGGTCCAGCCGCCGTAAGTGTCGTACTGCGCCGACGCCGGTAGCGCCATGAATGCCAACAAGCATAACAAAGTCCACAGACGGTTCATGTAATTCTCCTCCGCATCAGCAGGCATGCAACGAGTCCACTTAAATTCCTACCGCCACGTCAGTGTAGTTACCGAATCCCCGGGCAGTGAAGCATCGGCCACTATTCCGGGCCCCACCACTTGAATGCTCCTTTCAGGCCCGGGATTCGTGACGATAAGTACTCGTTGAGCATCCGGAGTTTCAAAGGCCACATGGTAGACATTGGCTGGGCCTCGCGCGGAGTCGAACCGCCGGGCGCCACGGGGAATCGAGCGGGAGAAGTGACTCATCGCCCAGAAGTGGCCACTGCGAGTAATCTCCTTGGTCTGCGAGTTGATAGTAACAGTGCCGGCACAGTTGAAGGGACCGACGTTTGGTCTGCCCAACTCATCCAACGCCAGGTTCCAACCGATGATCGAGCGGCACCAGTTGCGAAGGATGCCGGTGAAGGTCTTACCCCAGTTGCACCAATCCGTCGAGTAGTCTTTCGCCGACAGGTCCGGACCACCTTCTGTCCAGAACATTTCCGCATCAGGATGTGCCTCATGGACCTTGGTCACCATCTCCGGGACGCCGACGTATCCGTGCCAGGCGACGGAATTGGAAAAGTCGCGAAGTCCGCGGTCGTCCAGGCAGCAAATGGCGCGTCCCCACAAGTTGTAATTGTGATCCAGAAGCCAGATTTTGGTCTCGACTCCATTCTTGCGGAGCACGGGGCCCAGGAAATCACGCACAAAGGAAATCTCATATTCCTGTGGCCAGGCACAAGCCGGCATCCTTCCATCCTGTTCCGTATCCACTTCGTTCTGCGAAGTCACAGCGTTGATCCGCACGCCGTCGGCCTCGTAGGCCTGGAGGAACTTGAGGAAATAGTTTGCGTAAGCCGGCATGGTGCTCTGACGCATGCACCCACCGAGCATGGAGCCGTTGGGCTTCATCCATCCAGGGGGACTCCACGGGGACGCTAACAGAAAAAGGTTTGGGTTTGCTCTTCGTGCTTGGCGCAGAATCGGCAAGATGTAAGTCCGGTCCTGCTCAATGGAGAACCGCTTCAGCTCAGGGTCCGGCTCACCTTCGTCGTAGCTATACACCTTCGTACTGTAGTCGCTCGACCCTATGCAGATGCGTCCCACGCTCAGGCCCATCTCCGAGGGATCGAACATCTCGTGAAACAGCTGCTCGCGCGCAGAGACGGAGAGTTGATTGAACATGTAGCAGGCAGCATCGGTGAAGGCACCGCCGATGCCGAGATACTTCTGAGATGTCTTCCCCGGATCGAGCGTTATCGCCTCGCTCTTCAGCGACGCTCCTGCTGCTGACCGCCAGTTGAGCGAGGGTGCCACGCCGAACTTCCGGGTCGCGTCGGTCACCCGGACCGCAATGCTTCCCGTGGGAGGCTCTTGCAGCAGGGCCGAGGAAACCTCTGATAGCGATGGTTTCACGCTAAGAGTTGCGGTTACTCCTGCACTCGTGATTCTAAGGAAATTCCGACGACTCGTAGGCTTGGGCATCTTGCCTCCTTTCAATCTGGATCGTGGCTGAACTCGCTGTCGCTAAAGGTACGTACATTCAGGTCCCGCAGAACTCGCGAGAGGTCCTTCAGCAGCAATTTCCATTCTGGCAACGCGTATATTATGCCTGAGCGCTCAGCTGAAACCACCAATCTCGGATTATCGGCGATTTCTCAGCCAACGTCCAAGAGTCTTAAACAGTAACAATTCAAATCGGGAATCGAAGATATATACCCGCCGTAAGGCTGAGTACCGCTGGGAGAACTGACCATGAAATTGCATCACCTGCGGCTGCGGGGAATCGCCGAGGCATTCCCAAATGAAGTCTGCGTCGACTTCGATAGTTTGGGTGAGGGGTTAATCGCCATTGTGGGCAAGAACGGGGCCGGCAAGTCCACGCTGATCGGTCTTCGCGGCTCTGTTTCGCCAACTGCCGGGGCAGAAGAGGTCGCTCTATGACTTCGCCACCCATCCGCAGCCCGGAATCGACCTGACGTTCAGCGTTAACGGTGCCTGCTACCGGTCGCTTCTCAAGATCGATCCCAAGTCCCGCCAGATGGAGAGCTATCTCTTCAACGGGGAAGGGAAACCGCTTACCAACGGCAAAAAGGAGCCCTTTGAGGAGCTTGTCCGCATGTCTTCCCTCCGTAGATGGGTCGAAATCCCGGGCACTGCTGGCCGCGCAGCCTCCTACGTGAGCGTGACATTCACCACCGTATACGAGTGCGCGGGCAATTGGAACGTCATGCGAGAACCCACCGGCGGGGCCTCAAGCGCGCCAGGCACCACCCGATTCGAAGCATCAAACCCGTTGACGGCCTTGAGGTCGGAGCCCGTCAGCACCAAGCAGGTGTTGACCCGGGTGGGCGTTGCCTCGTGCCAGACCACTTGTAGGTCTCGCGGCTTCTCCAAATCCCGGTTCAGGATGAACAGACTGGCAGTCTTACTCTCGGAATCTATCGTGCCACTAACATCGAGACAGGGCACGGGGATCTTTCCCCCGCTGCCGAACGCCGGCGGCTGGAAGCTCGATATTTCGTAAGTAGGCGATACAGGGACCAGGTCAAGGGCCTTGCCGCGGGCGTACTGCAGCGCCCAGGAGTATGGGTAATAGATCGTCTGGCGGAACAAGCCGTTTTCGTTGGTCATGATGGGCGCGATGACGTTCACCAATTGCGCCAGGCATGCCAAGCGTACACGGTCTGAGCGCCGGATCAGGGTGTTGAGCAGTCCACCCACGAGGAGGGCATCTTCCAGATTGTAGGTTTCCTCCAGCAGGTGTGGAGCAACCTGCCGCTCGCCGTCTACCGCCTTTCCGCTGCGAGCCCTGTACCACACGTTCCACTCGTCGAACGATAGCCAGAGGGTCTTGTCGGACCGCTTGCGGCCTCGCACCAGATCGCATACAGCCATGATCTCTTCGATCTGCCGGTCCATGTCGAGATTCATAGCCAGGTACTTCGCGGTGTCCCCTCCGGTCTCTTCATCGTTGCCGAAATACCTGTGCAGAGAGATTCCATCCACTTCCTCGTAGCACTGCTCGAGCGTCTGCTGGTCCCACTCGAGGTAGGTGGGCATCTGGTTGTTGCTCGACCCGCAGGCGATAAGTTTCACCAAAGGATCAACCGTCCTCATCTGGCGGGCAGCGTCGCGGGCTTTGTTCCCATATTCAGTGGCGGGAATGTGCCCGATCTGCCAAGGGCCGTCCATCTCGTTGCCGAGGCACCAGTACTTGATGTTGTGTGGCTTGTCGTAGCCGTGCTGGCGGCGCAAGTCACTCCACTTCGTTCCCTTGTCCACATTGCAGTACTCGAGCAGGGCCACGGTGGTCGCGGGAGTTCCGGTCCCGAAGTTGGTTCCAATCAGGGGTTCCGTGCCCACGGCGCGGCACCAGGTCACATACTCGTTGATCCCAAATTGATTCGTCTCGATCGTATTCCACGCACGGTCCAAAACGCGCGGTCGATCCTTCTTGGGACCAACCCCGTCCAGCCACTGGTACCCGGACACGAAGTTGCCGCCGGGATAGCGGACGATCGGAACGCCCAGTCCCTTGATCTCTCTGAGCACATCTGTTCGGAAGCCATTCGCATCAGCAAACTTTGATCCAGGTTCATAGATGCCTTCGTAGACCGCGCGTCCCAAGTGTTCGATAAAAGACCCGAAGATATTGCGGTCGAGCGTAGAAATACAACGATCTGAATCGATGGTGAGGCGCGCCTGCCCGGAAGCACCCTCAGCCGCTCGAGCGGTGCGCGCGAGCCACGAAGAACTTGCGGCAAGCGAAGCGCCTGCAATCAAACCGCTGCCGAGAAATCTACGTCTTGAGAAGAAATCCATAGTGCCCTCCTCCAAACGGCAAGAAGTGTCGGGGGACTCGAGGTGGGTGGCGTGTCAGCCACAGCAATACTGTAAGCGCTTAGACCTGCCATCACGACGCAGCCGTGGCGGCTTTGACCCAGGCACTCTCCACATCGGGTCCCAAGAACGCCGCGTAAGCTTATATTGGCCGCCACGAGAAGTCAAACCCCCATTTTGGCCCCCATTTTGGCTGTACCTCGCCCGAGATGCGGTCGGACATTTGTGCAAACGTTATCAGTCCTGCTTTGAGCAGAGCCCGAACCTCGCGGTGGTTGCCGGCGCAGGGTGATTAGGCGCCGAGCAGCCGGGAAGCCCCACTCTTGCCGCAAAGTCCCTATTCCTCCGGCCGGAGTTCGAGGCCGCGCGTCGCACGATCGGCCTCCCGCCTCTGCTTCTCGAATTCGGCAGCCCCTTTTTCCAGATGCTGGAAGCTTGCGAGGGCTCGATCGCTTTCCTGGATCTTCCCCAGCTTGCGGTACGCTGCTCCCAGAACATAAAAGTATTGTGGTCTCGACGGATTGATGGCGATCGCTTTCTCCAAAGCGTCAGTGACTCCCTTCCAATCCTTCCGGGTGCGGCACGCTTTGGCAATCTGAAAATAAGCCAGGTCCGATCGAGGGTTCAAGGCGAGCGCCTTATTTGCGTATTCGACGGCAAGATCCAACGGCCGCGACGGTTGTAGTAGCCACCTAAATTGACGTAGGGCGCCTCGAATTTGCCGTGGCGATCCTCGTTGAGGCGCATCGCAGTCTGATAATCTTGTAACGCCGCAGCATCATCGCCCAGAGTCTCCACGGCAAACCCCAGTGCGTTGTATGCTTCCATGTAATTCGCGTCCAGTTGGATCGCCGCTTCAAGTTCCCGCCGGGCCTTGGGGAAGTTGTCCTGAATGGCATAGATTCTGCCAATATTGTAGTGCGTCTCCGCCGACCTCGGATCCAGGCGCAAGGCTTGTTCATATTCCCGTAAAGCAAAGTCGTACCTTCCGATGATGGACAGGTCTCTTCCCAGAATCCTGTGCGCATCAGCGTTGTCCGCATTCAGCTCGAGCGATCTGGCTAACGCCTTCAGGGAGTCTCCTATCCTGCGCTGTCGAAACTGAACATAGCCCAGGAAATAGTAAGCTTTCCAAGATCGCGGATGCGCGGCCAGATACGTGTGCAACAGCGGCTCGACCTCCTGGAAGCTTTGCTTGACGATCCGGTCCTGGAACTCTGCAATCTGCTGCGGGTCATCATCAACACTCACGGCGTTCTTCTCCACCTGCGAGCGCGCGTTCTCCCGCTGAGCCGCCACGGATAGCGCCAGCTCTGTGGAGTGGAAATGTCGGACTTGGCCGGCTGCCTCTCGGGGAGTTGTAGAGGCGGGCGCAGACGAAAAGTGGAAGGCGCGCGACACCGGCAGGCCCAGCAGAAAACCAAGCGAGACCAGGCAAACAAAGCCCCTGTCCAAGGAGGTATGCGCTGACTGGGGCGATCCGCTTCTGATCCGTCTTCGGAACATTTTCTTAATCTAACACCAGTTAAGCCAAGGGGCGATCCCTGCAAGCGTTTGCATGCCATCTCCCTCTACACGGTCGTGTCGCTCCGATTTCTGCGGCTCTCTTTAGTAGGTTGATGTAGCTAGGCGGATTCATTGCCGTAGTATAGTCGCACTACCGCGCCTATTCGGATGCATTAGGCGGGCGCCCGCGAACATTGTGTCTCTCGTTTTTCCTCTTGACACAGCAAACGTCTTGCGTTAAGAGATTAGCCGTTTTGTAAGCGGTTGCACCGACCGAATCCGATAATTAGAACTCGATGCCGAATCGCACATGGCCCTGGTGGCAGAGCGAACGAGAGTGCGCAACTGGGGGGAGTTTAGCGGCTGCAAGTGGTGCTCCCCTCCCCCACTCTCCATGTAGTAGAATATTCTCATCTTCGCGTGGGTGACTGACGGGCTCAGAGGAGGCTAAGATGGTGCTTGGGCTGACGCGCAATGGGGGCACGACGCGCTTTATGATCGTGGCTTTTCTGGGAATGGCCACACTCCTTGCCGCGCCAGTCTGCCAAGGCAGCGACAACTCGATTCAAGGGCAGGTTCGCGTGACTAACGGTGGGCCCCTTCCCTTTCCCGTCACCGTGAAACTAGAGGTCGCGGAGAATGTTGTCGTCGCTCAACAGATCTTAGACACAACGGGCAAATTCGCGTTCCACGATTTGGCCGGCGAGCATTATCAGGTCATCGCCACCGCTGAGGGGTATCAGCCGGCAAGCGCACATGTGGACATGCAGTATTATGCCAGCCGCTTTCCGGCGCTCTACTTAGCGCCACTAGGAGCAAAGAAAACTCCTCCGACTCCTTCGGAGACCACGACGGATCTGGCTGCGCCAAAGAAAGCACGCAAAGAATACGACCAGGGCCACCACGCGCTGCAAGCCAAAGACCTGGCAAGCGCACGCAAGCACTTTGAAAAAGCCATTGGGGTGGATGCGTGCTACGCGCGGGCGCTCACAGAGTTGGGAGTGGTTCTCGCGCTGCAAGGGGAGCTTTCTTCGGCAGAAAGCTCATTCCAAAAGTCCATTCACTGCGACGGGGAGTTTCTGGAACCCTACCTTCAACTGGGAATCCTTCTGGATACGGAGAAAAAGTATTCGGAAAGCGAATCCATTCTGCAACAAGGACTGCGGGTGGCGCCGAGCGACTGGCAACCTTACTACCGGCTGGGCGCCGTGCACCAACACTGGGGTAAGTACAAGGAGGCGGAAGAAGAGTACCTGAAGGCTATGTCCTTGAGTGCCGCCGTGCCCCCGGAAGTTCACGTCCGGCTTGCCGACGCCTATTTACAGCAGAAGGAGTACGATCAAGCCTATACTGAAATGCAGACCTATCTCCGGATCGCTCCTAACGGGCCGCTGGCCGGCCAGACCAAATCAATGCTGCAGGAAGCGGAAGCAATGCGCAAGTCGAACCCGCAGCCGGCAACGACACCGCAATAGTGGTGAAGTTCACTTTTCAGCTACAACGAGGGTAGGGCACGCCCTACCCCTACGGGTGGCGGGTAGCGTGAGGTACAAAATGTGGCAAAGGTTGGCTAGCCTAACTGTTATCTCAATACTATCAGCGGGGATTCTGCCGGCCCAGGAAACCGGGCGACATCTGCTGAATCAAGACGAAGTCTACCGCCTGATCGAACAGGAGAAGCAACAACCGGACCTTCTTGAAAAGACTTTACGTGAGCAGGGTGTAGATTTCGACCTCAATCCTAATATTGAAAAGAGGATGAGGAAGGCCGGGGCGACCGATCAAATTCTCCAGGCCATCTGGGCAGCAGGCCCTACGGTTCGGAATTTCAAAGGTGCGGCCCTCATGAGTGCGACCGGCGCCCCCCTGACATCTACTTACAAGGAGGCCATGGGCTACAAGACGCTGCAGCAGGCCTCCGATCCGGACACCAAAATTCGCATGGTGATGGAATTCGCTCAGACCTTTCCAACCAGCGAGTTGTTGTCTTACGTCTTCACGCAGGCGGCGGCTGCTTTCGAGCAAAAGGGCGACTTCCCGAACGCTGTGAAAACCGGCCGAAAAAGCCTCGAGCTTGATGCCAACAACACTTACAGTCTGCTCATTGTAGCCACGGCGATTTCCGAACCCAGCATGGTGCGTAACTCCGCAGACAACGGCGCAAAGGCGCTCGAAGAAGCGCAGACCGACGCGCAACGGGCGCTCGACTTGTTGGCAAAGCTGCCGATCAGGCCCGATGAGACGGCTGAACAGTTCGCGACGCGAAAGGCCGGCATCGAATCCAGCGCGCATGCCGCCCTCGGCTCGGTCGCCATGCAGCAAGACAAATACAACGAGGCCGTCGAAGAATTCAAGAAAGCCATCTCATTATCCCAACCTCCCAAGGCTTCACTTTACTTTCGTCTGGGAGAAATCTACTCCACCACCGGGAATAAGCAGGAAGCCATCGAAGCCTTTTCCAAGGCCGCGGAACTAGGCAAGGGAACAGTGATTGAGACCTACGCCATTCGAAGCTTAAAGGAACTCCAGCACAATTAACGATGGCTGGGAGCGCGGGCATCCTGCCCGCACCGTGCGCGGAACTGCAATCGGGAATGCGGGCAGGATGCCCGTGCTCCCAGCAGGCGGGCACGTCGTGATCACTCCGTGAAGACATGTGTTTCGTGTATAATTCAGAAGACCTTTGATGCTGGCGATAGTAGCAAAGCGCGTTTTTGGAAGTACGCCCGGTGGCAGTAGAACCTTGCCATGAACGAAAGATCTCAGCGCAGCGAGACCCCGAAGGCCGGGAGAATGCACCCACGCGGCTGGTCCGGAACCGCTTTCGTCGGTTCAATCCTTTTCCTACTTGTTTGCTGGATTTCAACCCCATGCTTCCCTGTCGAGACGGGAGCGAAATCGGGTGCGGACCCCTATAGCCGAGGGGTTGTTCTACTGACCGAGCAGAAGTGGAAGCAAGCGGCGGCGGAATTCCAGCAGGCTATCCGTAGTGACCCCAAGAACAGTCAGGCGTACGGTGGACTGGGTGTAGCGCTGACCAGATTAGGAAACCAGAAGGATGCCGAGGCAGCCTTCGCTCAGGCCATTCGCCTCGACGCTAAAAACGTGCAGGCCCATTATTACCTCGGCCTTATTGCCGCCGAAGCGCAGCATTTGGAGGATGCGACGAGGGAGTTAAAGGCTGCGGTTGAACTCAAGCCCGAATTCGAGCAGGCACGATTGGCGCTGGCGCTGGCCATGGAAGAAAGCGGCCAGATCAAGGAGGCAATCGGAGAATACCAAACGGTTCTGAAACGGAATCCCAAATCTGCCGAGGCCCATAATGGTCTTGGGAACGCCTATGTTCAGAATAATCAAATCGCCGCTGGAATTGAAGAATATCGAAAAGCCGTCGAACTGAAGCCGGATTTTTTTCGTGCCTACAACAATCTCGGCTCAACTCTGGCCAGCGTAGGGCAATTTGATGCGGGTTACGCGGCGATTCGGAAGGCGTTGGCGCTGCGTCCGGCGAGCTTTGAGGCTCATCTCAATATGGGTCTGATCATGCGCGCCAAAGGTGACCCCAAGGGCGCGCTAGTACATTTCGAGCGTGTTCTGGCGCTTCATCCCCCGGGCGCGGTCGCTTATCGGACCGAGTACGAGAGTGCCCAGACCTACCGGCAGATGGGGGACTTGGAGAAAGCGGTGAGATGCCTGGAAGCGAGCCTTCGCCTGGCGCCGCAAATGAGCGAAGCCTATTACGCGCTTGGTTCGGTCTTGAATCAGCTTGCCTCGAAATCACGTCACACGTCCCCTGCGCCTGCCGACCCAGAGGCTAAGAAGTTTTGCGATCAGGCCGGCCGGAGACTTGTGGAGGGGGACTTGGAGGGAGCCGTCCAAGCGCTCGATGCGGCGCTGCGTGCCGACCCCAGCTACCCAAATGCCCACAACCTACTCGGATTTGTCCTCGGCCAGCAAGGCAAGCTGCCGGACGCCATTGCGGAATTGAACCAAGCAGTAGCGCTGGACCCGCAATCCTCCGCGGCACACTACAATCTTGGCGTTGCGTTATGGTATGGGGGCCGGAGGGCCGAGGCCGTCACCCAATTGAGGGAGGCCGTCAAACTGGATCCCGCTTCGGGCGCGGCATACGCATTTTTGGGCATGAGCCTGAAAGATCTTGGCGACGATGAGTCTGCCTTGGATAGCTTGGCCTGCGCGCTGGCTCTCAACCCGAATGACTTCTCGGCTTATATGGATCAGGCAGTTATTCTATTGAAGATGGGTGAGCTCGATCCGGCGCTTCATCAATTCGAGGCGGCTCTGCGGCTAGATACGCAGGCTCCAGGGGCCCAAACCGATTTGGCGGAAGCAATCTCCCAGCTCAAGCAGGCGGCCCAGGGAAAGGGCGACCTGCCGGAGGTACACTTCGTGCTTGGCCGTCTCCTGGGCTTGCAGGGCGCCAACAAAGATACGGTGATGCAGGAGCTCCAGACCGCGATTCGGGAAGCACCCGATTTCTATGAAGCCCATCACGCGCTGGGGTTGGTGTACGTTCAATCCGATCAGGGCGAAAAAGCCATCGAAGAATTCCGCAAGGCTATTCAAGAGAAACCGGATTACATAGAAGCTCATTCCGATCTCGGCGCCGTTCTGACTGAGAGCGACCTCGATGAGGCGGTCAAGGAACTTCAAACCGCGGTGAAACTCGATCCCACCCTGGTCAGCGTCCACTACAATCTGGGCGTAGCCTACGGCCGCCAGGGAAACGTGGAGCAGGAAATCTCGGAGCTCCGCAAAGTGGTGACGATGGCCCCCCAGTCCGTGGATGCGCAGTACACACTCGGCAAACTGTTGGTTGATCAGAAGAATCTGCAGGAAGCACTTGTGCACCTCCGTGAAGCTGTGAGACTGGAGCCACAAAGGGGCGATGCCCACTACCAGATGGGATTGGCCCTAGGGCGCATGGGACAAACCGAGGAAGCCGCCAAGGAATTTCAACTCGGCCAAAAATTCAACGCGACGAAGACCAGGACACAGTTTGCCGATTCCCAGTTCAGCCTGGCGGAAGAGGAATTAGCCATGGGGCAGACCGATGCCGCCATTGAACATTTCCGGATGGTCACCCGCTTGGAGCCCAACTCCGCGAGCGCTCATAAGGCGCTTGGAGAAGCTTTGTTCAGGAAGGGCGACTCCGAAGGCGCAATTCGAGAATGGCGGGAAGCCGTGCGGTTGAAGCCCGGCGATTCTGAGGCCCGATACACCTTGGCAAAAACATTGCTTGACGAAGCTGACCTCGAGGCGTCAATCCAGCAGTTCGAGGAGGTGATCCGCTTGCGTCCGTCATGGGCTGAGGCCTACAACTACCTGGGGGTAGCGCTCGCCCGAAAAGGCGAGGTGGAGAGGGCCGTCACAACATTTCAACAAGCTCTCAAACTCAATCCCCAATACCACGAAGCGCAAGAGAACCTGACCGCCACTCTCAAGCAGCTTGGCGCATCGAAGGCGAACGTGGCACACTGAAATTGCAGCCGTAGGTCATCGTTAACCGGAGCGAACGCATTTTGGCCAACATTGGCATGAAACCTGGCAGGGCGGTCACGCCGCCCGATGTGGGCTGTGCGGCGCCCTCTGCCCTCGGATGGGCTGGCCAAATTGCGTGTCTGCTGCTCGCCCTTGCGGTTGCTCCGCTTTCTCTCGGCTCTCAGGAAAACGCGCCCAACCAGAATAAAGGGACGAGTAGCCCCCAGGCACGCGCCTTCGACACTCCGGTTCAAGCTGCCGATAAGGATACCCTTAAGCCCTTAGAGGACCTCATCGAGCTGGGCCAGTATCAACAAGCCATGCCGGGCTTGGAGCGCTACGTTAAAGATCACGACAGCTCGGCCCGGGCGCACTATGACCTTGGTTATGTCTTTTTCCGTACCCATAAAATAGGGGGCGCTGTCCGCGAGCTGTCCAGGTCGCTGCAGCTTAACGTCAAGGACCCCCAGGCGCATAAGATTCTCGGCTTGGTCTGCACCTTCGTGGGTCGTTATGATTTGGCCGAAGTGGAATTGCAAGCTGCGGCACAACTGGAACCGAAATCGCCCGAGATTCACTACTTTCTCGGTCGAGTCTACTACACGAGGCAGGTTTTCTCTTTCGCCCAAAAGGAATTCCAGACCGCAATCCAGCTCGATCCTGCGTACATGAAAGCGTACAACAATCTCGGTCTGGTTATGGAAACACTGGGGAAGAATGATGAGGCGGTTCAGGACTACACAACGGCCGCCCAAATGAATGAGGCGCAACACTTGAACTCACCAATGCCTTTTGAATATCTCAGCGCCCATTACAATCGACAGCGACAGCCCGATCTCGCAATCGAATTTGCAAACAAGGCGCTATGGATCGATTCGCAGTGCGATCTCGCCTACTATGATCTCGCCAAGGCGTTTCAAACCGAGAACGAGTGGCAGAAAGCCGAGGACGCCGTTCAAAAAGCCATCGCGATCAATTCCAGCACGGCCGAGTATTTCTACCTTCTCAGTAAGGCCCTGCGAAAGCTAGGGAAAATCCCGGAAAGTGAGGCGGCTCTCAGAAAATTCGAAGAGATCCATAACGACGAGAATGCCATGGCCAAACTCTGGCGAGACGCCAACCGCGAACGCGAACCTGACCTTCCCCCAGCTCCACCAACGCACGATGATGAGCACTGAATTCGAAAGCGGCCTTTTGAAGTCACGGCGCGAATTTCTCCGGTCTCTTAAGCGCTTCGGCGCTTTAGTGCCGGCATCCATTCTCGCCCTCGAATCCCAGGGTGTGAGGGCTGGCCAACGGTCAAAGCTGCGAAGCTCGCCCCCGGAGCATTCGGCAGCCAGGTTGGGTTTTTCGTTCACAGACGTTGCCACGCACGCAGGACTCGGCCAAGCGATAAACGTCACCGGCGGAAAAATGACGAAACGCTACCTCTTGGAGGAGATGGGGTGTGGCGTAGCGTTCTTTGACTACGACAACGATGGTTGGATAGATGTTTTCATGGTGAATGGAACTGCATTTGACGCGCCTTCCTCCGGCCCGCCACCCTCCAACTTCCTCTTCCACAATAATCGCGACGGAACTTTCACCGATGTCACGCAGCAAGCGGGTTTGGTCCGGACAGGCTGGGGACAGGGTTGTTGCGTGGGCGATTACGACAACGACGGCTTTGACGATTTATTCGTAACCTATTGGGGCCAGAATGTCCTTTACCACAACAACGGCGATGGTACTTTCACCGATGTTACGGAGAAAGCAGGTCTTGTCCAGCACGGTCCTCATGTGAGGTGGAATGTCGCGTGCTGCTTTCTGGACTACGACCTTGATGGGCACCTCGATCTGTTTGTGGCGAACTATGTGAACTTCGACCCGAACATTGCTCCTGCGCCCGGCGCTTCTGCGCTCTGTAAGTATTACGGAGTCCCCGTTGCTTGCGGGCCTCAAGGTATGGGCGGCGGAACGAATATCCTCTACCATAACCGGGGAGACGGCAAATTTGAGGATGTCTCGGAAGCATCCGGAATCGCCATTCCGCGCGGGCTTCCAGACCCTTATGTTGTCAGCGACAACTGGATTCCGGCAGGCTCGTATGGGATGGGCGCCGCGGCCGCGGATTTCGATAACGACGGCTGGCCCGACATTTACGTTTCGTGCGACGAAGCGCCCAGCCTCTTGTACCACAACAACCACGACGGGACATTCACCCAGATCGCCACGCCCGCCGGCTGCGCGCTCAATGGGAACGGCGCTACCCAAGGTGGGATGGGAGTGGCGGTAGGAGACTATGATTGCGACGGCTGGCTCGATATCCTGAAGCCCAATTTCGCGGGCGAGAATGTTAGCCTTTACCACAACAATCACGATGGCACCTTTTACGACGCGGTTTATCAGGCCGGCCTTGCAGCAGCAACGGCAAATGTCGGTTGGGGACCAGGATTCCAGGACTTCGACAACGACGGATGGCGCGACATCTTCATTTCTACCGGACACGTTTACCCGGAAATCTCGGGGCGCGGTCTGATGGCAGATTACGCGTCACCCCCGGTTGTTTATCGGAATACAGGGAACGGAAAATTCGAAAACGCGGGGCCACGGGCCGGGCCGGGCGCCCTTCAGCCTCATACCAGCCGCGGTTGTGCTTTTGGCGACTACGATAACGACGGCGACGTGGACGTCATCGTGATCAATATGAATGGGCCACCGTCGCTGCTGCGCAATGATTGCACGCGGGCACACAGTTGGATCAAAGTCAAATGCATCGGCGTGAAATCGAATCGCAGCGCGATCGGAGCGCGCGTCAAAATCGTGACGGGAAATCACAGCCAGATTGACGAGGTGATGAGCGGCTCAAGCTATCTCTCCCAAAATGACTTTCGCCTCCATTTCGGGCTTGGCCGGGCAAAACAGGTGGACTCGCTTGAAGTCCGCTGGCCCTCCGGCCTGGTGGAGCGGCTCCCGAACGTCGAGGCCAATCAACTAATCTACATTCAAGAAGGCCAGGGAATCATTCGCAGAGAAAGGTTCTCCGCAGGCCAAATTACAGGTCGGTGAAACGAATGATGCTGGCTGGTTCAGACTCTGCGGGCCCTCCCCGCGGATCGGTACCCCAAGACGCCAAATAAAAAAAAGGCCGGCCCCACAGGGGACCGGCCATTGCAGCAAAGACGCGAGAATCGGCCTTAGAAGAAGATTTCCAGGCTCACCTGGATGCGCCTCGGGACGTTGCACTGGGTGAATGTCTTCCCGAATGATCCCACGGCGTCAATGTCCGAATTCGGCGAGCAGAAATCCACGCGATTGAAGATGTTGCCCGCCGAGGCTTGGACTCTTACATACCTGCTCTCGCCGAAGTACGTATCCTTGTAGATCGAGACGTCCTCGTTGTAAAAGTGGAACCCTCGGATACTCGACGTTGACCGCGGTGAGTCGCCGAAGGCGTACGGTCCGGGATCCGAGAAGGCAGACGAATTGTAATACACCTGAGAGAAGGGGTTCGTGAACGACCCCGAGTTCACAGGGGCTTGGCCGGAAACGGTGTTGGGGAATTGAACGCCGCCGGCGAACAAAAGGCTATTCAAGATGTTGTTGCTTGTCATTGTTTGCGGACGGCCCGACTCGTAGCTGAGAATACCGGAAATGTTCCAGTTGCCGATAAACTTGTTCACAGCTGATGAAACATTCCCGCCAAAGTACTGGCCGTGGCCGAAGGGCAGAGTGTAAACCTCACTGATGGCCAGGGTTTGCGGGACGTCGTCCACACTTGGCCCCCACATGTCGTGCATATCGCTTGGATTCTGGAGAGCGGCATCAAACCCCGACCCAATGCCTGACTGTCCCTCGCCGGATTCCGCAGCGTTGTTCATGAGCCGGGACCAGGTGTAGGAGGCGGTGACCAGATTGCTCCGCCAGCGCTTATTCAACTGCACCTGCAAGGCGTTGTAATGGCTGGCTCCGGTGTGCCCCATGCGCCAAGCGATGTCTTGGTATTGTGGCCAGGGCCGCAACGCTTGGGCGAGGTCTCCCGTGAAACCCGGGTAAGGAGGAGTTGTGATCCCGGCGGCCACCAAGCCGGCGTTGGGGACGCCGTTGGCGAAGGAGCCGTTCGTCAGTAGAGAGCCATACTGCAGCACGCTACCGGCGTTTTCATTGGCCTCCGGTCCCAGGTTCTCCGCGTTGATGGGCAAACGCGTTGCGTGGTTCCCCACGTAAGCCACGCTGAGGTCCATGTTGCCGTGCCACTGGTGTTGGAAGGAGACGGTGTAGTTCAGATACCTGGGCATCGCGTAGGAGTCGGGAAGGACGCCCACCGGCGAGGCCCCATTCTCGACCGCTGGACTCGTGTTCGGCGGAAACGTAATGGCAGAGCTAGGGAATCCGTTGGCGAACTGGAAAGTCGGGAACTCATCCCCGTTGGTATTGAACAGCGTTGGGCTTGTCGAAAAGCCGTTCACCGGGTAGGGGTTCCCAGCCCAGGAGCCGGAGATGGTGGCTCCGTAATACTCGGCAAATCCTCCGCGGATTACGCTGTTTTGCCCTAACTGGTAGGCAAATCCTAAGCGAGGAGCCAAGCCGGTAGAGCCGTTGCCGTAGGCTTGGCTGCCGAAGACCATCGCGCCCGGAACAGACGCGCCGCCAATGGTCTGGGTAGCGGTGGGCGAGAAGGTAGAAAAGCGCCCGTATTGCTCGGAGAGGCCCGAATTCCAATCGAGACGCAGGCCAAGCTCGAGGGTGAGGTGAGGCGTAACCTTGTAAGAATCATTCACCCAGGGAGAGGCGTAATGGAACTTGGGCATGTAGAAGGTGGGAGCGGTGAACGACGCATAGTCGACTTGGCCAAGCAGCATGGCAGCAAACGCGTCACCGGTCGTGCTGCTCAAGTTAGTTCCCGCGCCGTTGTACCCAGAAACTAAGCCGGAGGCGAAATTGAACTGGCCACCGGTGTTGACGGCCCAGCCGGTTTGCGGGTAGGTGTGGTACTCGTATTGAACTCCGAACTTCAACGTGTTCTTGCCGACAATCCAGGTGAGGTCGTCATAGAACTGGTACCGGTTGTTAATGTCACCTCCATCAGCGTACCAATTTGTACCATAGGAAGTGTAGCTGACCGGCCCGCCAATAAAGTTGAGCGAGGGGAAGCCCGCCTTATTGAATTCAGGCTCGTCTGGCAGTCCAAGGCCCAACTTCGCGTTCCAGCCGACCCCGGAGGACAACTGGTGGCCCTGCATCAGCCAACGGTCGTAGGATATCGTGGCGTGATTAAACAGGTTCGGTTTGATCACCGTGCTGATCTGGAGGTGCGCAAAGTGGTTGGTGACTAGCTGGTAGAAGCCCTGCCCGAGATAGGTGTCGTTCGCCTCGGGGTCTGTTTCGCCGTTATTCACGGTATTGCACCCCTCCGGTCCGCCGCAATGGGCAGTGCGAGGCCGGTGATTCTGAAAATAGGTGAAGGAGAGGGACCACTTATCGCTGAACGTGTGATCGATCCTGAACAACAACGTATAGACATTGATTTTGTCATTGTCGTCCGAAGTGCCCCCGAATTCGTTAGGAGTGAACAGCGTGTTGCGATCAAGCGCGGGGACGATGGAGGCAACATACTGCGCGCCAGCATTCGCCGTTAACAGCGGATCGGTCCCCGGAATGATATTCGCGTTCGCCAAGGGCAACCCGGTTGTTGGGTCAAATCCGTAACCATCACGGACGGGAACTCCACTAACCGTTCGCGTAGTAGCCGGATTGAAGATTTCCCCATAGTAAATCGGGCGGCCCAGCGCATCCGTCGCAATCTGACAGGGAGCGCTGGCGCAGCCGGTGGGGAGGGTCGGGGGGGACAGCAACTGGCTGAAGTTACCGCCTCGCTCAGCCGGGGTGGGAAGGGTGTTCTGGAACCCGGTGTTGACCGTACTGTGGTAATCGAACCGGTCATAGTTGACGAAGAAGAAGGTCTTATGCAGCTTGGGAACGGGACCGCCGAAGGTAGCGCCGCCGTTATTCTGGGTCAGGGGGAGAGTATTTATACCTGACGAATTCAGGAAGAAGTTGTTTGCGTCCAGCTTGGCGCTGGTCAGAATATCGTACACGCTGCCGTGGTACTTGCTGGTGCCGGACTTGGTGGTGTAAAGCACTATGCCGCCACTGGTGTGCCCGTACTGGGCGGAAAAGTTGTTCACCGTGGTGGTCATTTCCTGCACCGCGGAATAGGGAATCGAGCTTTCATGAGTTTGCTGATGACCTTCGGCGTAACCGTATTCAGCGCCGTCAAACCAGCTCTCCCAGGAGACGGTTTGGCCGCCATTGATTCGCGATTGAAACGCGTCGCCGCGAAAGATCGCATCGCCATTGGGCGCGGTGGGGACGTAGCCGGGTGACAGGACGAGCTTGGTTTCGGCTAAGCGAACGTCCGCGCCCATCACGTCCGGAAGGTCCTGATAATACTGCTTGCCAACCTGGTAAGAGACCTCGGTGCTCTGAGTGTTAATGAGCTGTGCGCTCGCCTTCACCTCGACGGTCGACGACACCGCGCCCAGTTGGAGCGTGACGTTCTGCGTGTAAGTCCTTCCGCCGATATTCAGGGCCATGTCGGGCTGGCTGTAAGCCTTGAACCCTTCCTTTGTCACCTCCAGAGTGTAGTTGCCCAGAATCATCGCCGGGGTTGTGAAATTACCGGCACCGTCGGTGGCCACAACGGTCTTTACGCCGGTCTCCTGGTTCAGTAGCGTGATGGTCGCATTGGGAATAGCGGCCCCGGTCGGGTCGGTCACGAGGCCCGTCACGGCTACGCGGTCAGCTCCTACCTGCGCATAGACGGCCCCTCCGGTGAGGAGCGTTAAAAGAAACAGCGTCAGTAAAATAGTTATACAGAACGTCATAAATAAT
>DLMI01000026.1:45520-51669 GCA_002478145.1 Acidobacteria bacterium UBA7540 | reverse complement strand
CGCCTTTTATAGAACAGCACTAACGTTTTTCGGGCCTAATCCGGTGAAGTACCCACTCAGCATACTTTCCGAGTTCGCCTTGGTTCGCCCAGAACTTCGGATTGCCCATGAGGAGCAAACGCAAGGCGCCGGGCAAGTTTCCAAGTTGGGCAACCCGTCGAGTGTGCCCCGGAGCGTTGGCGGGGGGACATTTGCTTCTGCACTGGGCTATAAGGGATCGGTGAACAAGGATAAATATAAGGGTCGAAGTGGGAAAACATGTTGCGAACATGGAAAGAGGTCGAATCAGGCCAGCAACGGTTGGAGGCTATTCGATGGCGGAGGTCAGCAGCTCAGAAAAATGGCAGACGCGGACCGGAAGCTTGTGCAGACGCACGCCGTACGAAAGTTGAATGATGCAGGCCGGACACGAAGTGGCAAGAATTTGCGCGCCGGTTTTGGCCACGTTCTCCATTTTGCGATCAAGGACGTGGCGCGATAAATCGTAATGCGAAAGCGCATAGGAGCCGGCGCCGCCGCAGCACCAATCCGCTTCCGGAAGTTCGCGGTATTCGACACCCTTGAGGGATTTTAGAATTTTCCGCGGGTGCGAAGTGAGCCCCTGTCCCCGAACGGCGTGGCAGGAGTCGTGGTAGGTGACCGTTACGTGATCCCCTTTTTTGAAAAGAGGTTGGGCCGGAAGAGTGGCCACCTCCAGAAGATCGCGTACTTTGGACGCAAGAAACCCGGCCGCCTTGCCTCTGGGGTCGTTTGGCGGAAAGAGCGTGGGATATTTTTTAAGAAAAGCAGCGCAGCTGGAGCAGTCGGTCACAATGAGGTCAAACTGACTTGACGAAAGCAGGGCAATGTTTTCTCCCGCCATCCTTTGCGCGGAGGACTGCTCGCCGTAGCACAGTGGCGGAAACCCGCAGCAGCAGTTGTCAAGCACGGTTACCGTTTTGCCGATCTGCCGCAGAAGACGTAGCGCCGCATCTCCCGCCTTGGGGCACATGACATCCGTGCCGCAGCCGACGAAGTAACCGATGCAGAGCGAATCGCCTTCGCCCGGAAGTTCCCCCGGTTTTGTGATTTCCCGGAAGGCCTTTGACGGAAAATGCTCGACGATTTCCTCGGATTGTTCGAGGTCGCGTCCGAAACAGCGCAACAGCCCCAACGCCTTGGCCGCTTTTGACGCCTTTGTTTTCTTGCCAAGCCCGGCCGCGTGCCCGGCCAGCCTAATACGGCCGGGATAGGGAAGCATGTAATCAAAAAGCATCTTATGCAGAGGGTTGCGCCCCACCTTCTCCAGATATTCGGTCCGAGCTGCGGTAATGAGATCGGCCGTGGCCACGCCCGGAAAGCAATTGGCCGTGCACGCCCCGCATAATAGGCAGGCGAAAAGCGGATCTTCGAGCTCCTTGGACCATGTCGCGCGTCCTTCAATCAGCGCCCGTAGCATGGCAATCCGTCCGCGCGCGACTCCCGCCTCGTGGCCCGTGGCGCGGAAAATGGGACACGCCACCTGGCAGAAGCCGCAATGGTTGCAGCGGGCGATTTCATCGTATTGCTCGCGTATCGGCATGATTACTTCCTGCCCGGCAGACGGCCCGGGCAAAAAACAGCGTGCGGATCGAGCGTGGCCTTCAGGCGGTGAAAGAGCTGCCATTCGGGCCGCGGCGGACCGAAAACATCGAAGCCTTTTTTGAATTCCGAGGGCGCTTTTTCCAAGACAACGCTTCCTCCCGATTCATTTGATGACGCCAAAAGCGCACGCCAGTTTTCCGGCCCAAGCGCTGGCATCCCAGCCGACACGCGACCGCAGGCGAAATCCGCCAAAATAAACGCGTCGGGGAGATTCGATTCGCTTTTGCTCAAGAAGCTCTCGATAGCATCGATCCGCAGGTTGGTGCACAAACAAAAATCGGCCCCGCACAACCGGCCGAAATCATCCGCATGAGCGCCTGGCAGCAGCGGATAATCGAATTCGCCCTGGCTCCGAAGCCCGCTTTGCTCCATCTTCTCCTTGCCGCGTTGAACCTGTGCCAGAACCGTATCGTGAAACCCTTCGAAGCCGGCCTTGAATTCCCATTCCCTTCCGGATGCAAAGAACACGGCCGTTACAAAAACCGGATCCAAGCCCGAATCCAATAGCAGAGCGGCCGCCTGGGCACATTGCGCCAGCGAACCCCTGGCGCGAACAACGCGGCAGGTTTCCGGAACCGAGGCGATGCAGAAGTTCAGTTCTGTCAGAAAGCCGAGGGTTCCGGCCGAGCCGGAAAGCAGGCGCGTGATGTCGTACCCGGCCACGTTTTTCATCACCTTGCCGCCAGCTGAAATGTGACGGCCTAAACCTGACACGAATTTGAGGCCAAGCAGCCGATCTCGCGGCGCGCCGTAATAGGCGCGCTCCGGGCCGCACGCCCCCAGGGCCACCATGCCGCCCAGAGTGCAGGCGTCGGCCAAGGGAGGACGGATGGGAATCCACTGGCGGTTTTCGGCCAGGATTGCCTGGGCCATCGGCCATTTTGCGCCGGCGCCGAAAACAGCGACCTGGTTGGCCGGATCGTATTCAATAACCTGGGAAAGTTTATCGCTTCGCAAATTTGTTTCCGGCCGCACCGGCAGATTGCCGAAGCTGGCCAGGTTCCCGCTCCCCAGCGGCAAAAGCGCTTGACCCGCGGCAATCGCCGCGCGCACGGCTTCGCACGCCTCGGCCGGGCTTGCGGGAATCCATTCGCGCTCCCATTTCGCCGGTGCGGCAAGCGGGGCGTGGTCCGATCCATTCGGCGGGACAACCTTTCCGGGATTCAGCTTATCGTACGGGTCAAATACCTTTTTGACCTGCCGTTGAAATTCCAAATCATCGTCCGAAAAAACAAGCCGCATGGCCTCCATTTTTTCCGTGCCAATTCCGTGCTCCCCCGTAATGGTGCCGCCAAGGCGCACACACGCCTGGGTGATTTCAAACGACGCCGCATGGACCTTTTTGACCTGTCCCTGATCCCGCGCGTCGAACAGAAGCAGCGGATGGAGATTGCCATCGCCCGCGTGTAAAACGTTTCCGCATTTGAACCCGTGCTTTTGCGAAAGTGCAGTGACTTCCCTTAACGCTTCAGGCAGGCGCGTGCGCGGGACCGTGCAGTCCGCGACCATGTAATTGGGGGCGACCCGCGCGATGGCGCCAAAGGCCCCGCGGCGTCCGGCCCAAAGCTGGTTGCGCTCGGCATCGTCTTTCGCCTCGCGGATGGTGCGCGCGCCCTGGGCCATGCAGATACCCTTGATGCGATCTGCCTGGGCTTTGAGTCCGACGACCGGGCCCTCCACCTCGATGATGAGCACTGCCGCGGCGTCGCGTGGGTAACCGCAGGTGATGCTGTCCTCTACCGCGCCAATGACCACCGTGTCCATCATCTCGAGCGTGGCCGGAACGATTCCCTGCGAAATGATCGCGGACACTGAACGGGCCGCATCTTCAAGCTGCTCGTACACCGCGAGCATGGTGATCACCGATTCCGGTTTGGGCATGATTCGAAGCGTGGCCTCGGTGACGATGCCGAAGGTTCCCTCGCTCCCCACCAGGAGCCCACGGACATCGTAGCCCGGCGAATCAAAGCATGGTCCGCCGAAATGGCGGATTTCGCCGTCCGGCAGAACCGCTTCGAGGCCAATGACGTGGTTGGTCGTCACGCCGTATTTAAGGCAATGGGGCCCGCCCGCATTTTCGGCGATGTTTCCGCCGAGCGTCGAAACCTTCTGGCTGGCCGGGTCGGGCGCATAATAATAACCGAGCGGCGAAAGGGCGTTTTGAACCTCGAGGTTGGTGACGCCGCACTGAACGCGCGCGATCCGACGTTTGAGCGTTATGTCAACGATGCGGTTGAGTCGCGAGAGGGCGATTACGGCCCCGTTTTGCAGGGCGATGCTTCCGCCGGACAGGTTAGTTCCGAAACCGCGCGGAACGTAGGGAACTCCGGCCCGGGTCAGCGTTTTGACGACCGCCGCGGTTTCGGCGGTATTGCCGGGGAAAACCACCGCGCCGGGCCGCGAAACGCCAAGCGATGCGTCGTACGAATAAACCTCGACCGAGACCGCGCCGGTCGTGATATACCCGGCCCCGACGATGCGCCCCAATTCCTTGAGCAGGCCGCGTTCAATCATTTTTCGTTGTAAACCTCGGCCGCGGCAGAGAGCGCCCCGGGTTTGACCTTGATCCCTTCGGTCTTCAAAATAGTTTCCAGCGCCGAAAGGAAAAGGAACACATTGCTTTGGCAGCAGGCGTGGCCCATGAGGCCCACCCGCCATATTTTGCCCGCCAGATTGCCCAGTCCCCCGCCGATCTCGATGCCAAATTTGTCAAGCAAGGCCCCGCGCACTATCTTATCGTCCGCCCCTGAGGGGATGACGATCGAATTCAGCATGGGCAACCGTTCCGTGGGCGGGACCAGCATCGAGAGCCCCATGGCCTCGACGCCGGCGACCAACGCGCGGTGGTTGAGCCGGTGCCGAGCAAAACGCGCCTCCAGCCCTTCCTCGGCGACGATGCGCAGCGCTTCGCGAAGGCCGTAAATCATGTTGATGGGTGCGGTGTGATGGTATTTGCGCGCCGCGCTCCAGTAATTTAGCACCATGCTCATGTCCAGGTACCAGCTGACCACCGGTGTTTTGCGGCTGGTGAAAATCTTCACCGCTGCGTCGTTGAACGAGACCGGGGCGAGGCCCGGAGGGCAGGAGATGCATTTCTGCGTGCCACTGTAAACGACATCGACTCCGTTATCGTCAATGTTGACTTCCATGCCAGCAAGAGAGGTGACCATATCGGCCAGCAGGAGCGCGCCGGCTTCGTGCGCGATCTTGGCGATGTCGGCCAGCGGCGTGCAGGCGCCGGTCGAGGTCTCGGCGTGGACGAGCGCCACGATTTTGGGCTTCTTCTTGGCCACGGCCCTACGGACCACGTCGGGATCGATGGCGCGCCCCCACGGCGCTTCGACCATGGTGAGTTTACCGCCGAGCCGCTTAACAATGTCGCACATGCGGGTTCCGAAGACGCCGTTGACGCAGACCACCACCTCGTCGCCCGGCTCCAGCATGTTAACAAAACAGGTCTCCATCCCTGCGCTGCCCGTGCCCGACACCGGGATGGTGAAGGTGTTTCTTGTCTGAAAAACATAGCGCAGAAGCTCTTGCGTCTGGTCCATCATCAAAAGAAAATAGGGATCGAGATGTCCGATACAGGGAGAAGCCATTGCCTGAAGAACGCGGGGAGAAACATCGCTTGGGCCGGGCCCCATCAATACGCGGCGGCCTGGATTAACTTCGGTCAGGGATTTCAGATCCATTTAAAACCTCTGTAAAAACAGAACTTTGCGCAAGGCGTTCATTCGTGGCAGACAGAAAAATGGCCCTTTACCCAAGATACAATCAAGCAAGACCAAGGGTCTTGGATGAGCACATTGTCCCAAAGCTGGGAATTTCGCAGACGGCCACCCCAAAGCCTTTGATGGGGATTTGCGTTTCCATTTTCCAGCGCACCGCTAACGTACACCCGACCGCCCTTGAAGGCAAGTCCAATCGAGTCTTCTTAGGCTCCATACAACTGGCCCCCAAGGGTCTCTGAGACGGTGCTCAATGTTCCTTGCCACCGGCCACTGCCTCATCTCGAAGCGATTTCCCGGACACCTCTCCCGTCTTGCCGCTGCTGCAAACTCGTCAACGACTTATCGATTCTGCTGGGCAGCACCAAGCGCCGCCACAGGTTGCCCAGGTTGTAGGCGATCACACTCAGCCAGAGTCGCACTTCGTTCGACCGAAAACGATGACAGGACAGACGTGTTATCTTTACCGCCTGTTTGCCTTCTCTGATCCACTGCTCCGCCGTGCCCCCGCTGGTTGTAGAAAGGCCCCACGGCCCGACTGTCCATCACCAGGTTAGTCACGATGAGTCCGAATCGCGGGAACAGTTCCCCGAAGTGGAACTCCACCTTCGCCACCACCCGCCGCGTCAACAACTCCGCGATGTCCCGCTCCAGGCTGTCGTTGGCCGGGATGCGGATGGCTTACTTCACACCCCGTTCCTCCAGCGCCTCGTAGATCTCCGGTTTGGCGAAGGCGGCATCGGCCCGAAAAACCACCTCTTTGCCCGGCTTCTGTTGCCGCTCGATCTCTGGCAGCAG
>DLMI01000026.1:10654-45338 GCA_002478145.1 Acidobacteria bacterium UBA7540 | reverse complement strand
CGGTGCTGTCCATGTCCAGCACTTTCCGCGGTGGCGTATCGATGGCCTCGGCCTTGGCGATGAGTTCGCGATTGATGCGGGCCAAGCTACGGAAGTTGTCCTCCTCGGCCAGCATCTCGGTCTCAAAAGTCTGCAAGCGGGAGGTCAGCGCCGCACCCCGATCCCAAGTTTTCTCGGAACCGAGCAACCGGAACGTCGGATCCTGCGAGACTCGCTCGGCATCATTGACATCCTCATAGCCCGCGATACGGCTGTAGACGGACTGGCGGAACAGGTCCGCCAGCGGAAGCTGCGTGTTCTTCCCGCGTCGTGAGTCGGCCAGATGCTGGGCGACGAGATCACCGAAGCCCAGACGTTCGTCCAACTCACGAACCAGAATCAGGCCGCCGTCGGACGTGACCCGGGAGCCTTGGAAATCGATCTTGAGAGAAGCGTTGAAGGAGAGCTGAAATGGCTGATTTTATGTCTCACGCATTATAAGGGGGCGCCCCTTTGGAGTAAGGTTTGAGCGTTGTCTCACTTCACCTAGAAAGGAGTGCCCTCCATGAATAGTGTCAAATACATCGGCATGGATGTTCACACGGCAACGATTTCCGTCGCCGTGCTCGATGTCGCCGGGAAGCTGATCATGGAATCGGTCATCGAGACCAAGGCCAGCACGATTCTCCAGTTGATCCAGGGATTGCGCGGGGACCTGCACGTCACGTTCGAAGAAGGCACCTGGGCGGCCTGGCTGTATGACCTGCTCAAGCTCTACGTCACGAAGATCGTGGTGTGCGATCCGCGCCGCAACCCCCTGCTCAAAGAAGGCAATAAGAGCGACCGGATCGATGCGCGGAAGCTGGCCGAGCTGTTGCGTGCCAATCTTCTCCGCTCGGTCTATCACGGAGAGAAGAGCCTGCGTACGGTGAAAGAATTGGTCCGCAGCTACCTGACCTTCGGCAAAGATCTCACGCGGGTCATGAACCGGGTGAAGGCGATCTTTCGCAGCTGGGGCATTCCCTGTGGCGGCAAGAGTGTCTACAACCCGCGCCATCGTGACGAGTGGCTGAGCAAGATCGCGGAAGTTGGCGTGCGCCGCCGGGCGGAGCTTTACTACGCGCAGCTCGATGCGCTGGCTTCCTTGCGCCAGCAAGCGCGGCGAAAACTCCTGGCCGAGAGCCGGAAGCACCGTGCCTGGAAATTGCTCCGCTCGATTCCGGCCCTGGGTCCGATTCGCGTGGCCCTGCTGATGGGCATTGTCCAGACGCCCCACCGGTTCCGCAGCAAGCGGCCGCTCTGGAGATACAGCGGGTTTGGGGTGGTGACGCACACCAGTGCCGATCACCGGTATGTCGACGGGCAGCTGGAACGATCCAAGAAACCGGTATCGGTTCGCGGGCTCGACCCCAATCACAATCACCATCTCAAGGATTTGTTCAAGGGTGCGGCGATCCAGGCCGCCACCCGGGAGGGTCCTCTCTGGGAGTTCTACGAGGCTCTCGTGGCGAAAGGCATGAGACCCGAGATGGCCCGTCTCACTCTGGCGCGTAAGATTGCCGCGATCACGTTGACCGTTTGGAGGAAAGGAGTCGCGTTTGACGCCAAATATCTGAAGCCCCAAACAGCTTGAGTGTTTCTGCCCCGAATTCGTTCCATCCCTGGGGATCTTTCCTGACGGTGGCGAGTCCGCTTCTGGGACACTTGGGTTCGAGGGTGAGTCTCAACCCAATAGGTAGGCTCGGCGTGCCTCGGGCACCCAGTCTCAATCTCACTCTAGGCCCCCTCGCATAACCCGAAAAAGCAATGGGCCACGAGTCCCGGTAGTGGCGTCATTTGGAATTCTTAGTCGAGTGGAAGGAAAAATGCTGGAGCATCATTGCGACGCTGTTTTCGCTCGGTATGACGTGCCATGTTGCTCCGGGAATTTTAACCTCGATGTTCCTGTTTTGCAGCACGCCAGTTCCTGTCAATTTCTTCCGTTAACCGAGAAATCCTTTCAGCTTCGTCCCGTTCGGCAGAATCCTGTTTACGCCTTTTCCTCAAACGGTGAGGTTGGCAGAACGGGCATTTACCTCGGGTATTTTCATGTTCCCTGCCGCAATTTTTGCAGATCATTTCGATTTTTCCTTTCTTGACCTGGGGTAGTGGGCGAAAGTTGCGTCAATGGTTTTCCCAGGCTCTTGCTAGATCAATCGGCTCACTCGATACATGAGGTCGGAGACAAGTGCGGCCGGGTGTTTTGCCATCAGCTCTTGGCGAAGTTCAGCCTGCGAAAAGGCACTGCCCAATGCCGTCGAGATAGTGAATTTCCCATCGGGAGTTTTTGAAATCTTGGCAATGTACACGTTTTCATTGCATAGATCGTACGTCATAATTACTCCTCTGGCCAGAAGCATCCTTGTGGCATAGTCCTTTGGTTTGTCTAATCTGATATAATGGGAAGAATGTAATGCCCCGATTGCAGTCGGGGCATATGATAACTCTTCGAGCGCAATTCCAAGGGTAGCATAGGAGTGTGCCCGATGCCAGAACAAAAATCATTCAAACAGACGAGACCAATTCGACCCGGTGAAGTTGGGACAGCAGAACCCGAGCGTCCCATACGAGGGACACACTTGGAACCAGCGTGGATAAGGCCAGGAGAAACGCAAAGAATTGTCCGGGACCGGAGCAAGCGGCGCAGAAGAACGCGCTAGCGCTTCACACCTTTCGCACTGAGAACCCGAAAAGACCAGGGATCGTCGTGCGCGACATCAAACCCCAACTGAGTGGCGAAAGCACCAGTCTGTAATGGGGAAATCGGCGCTTCTTGGCTTACTGGGTAATATCCTCTTATTCGATACTGTCTACGTTCAACCAACTTGTTCTGTTTTGAGTTAACCACGCTGATTTCTACGGTTATCTCTTTCACGGTGACATTGGGCAAGCCGTTGTAAACGTCGAAACGGATCATGCCCCAGCTTCCTTCCCTTTCCACCCAGTCCTCCAGGGCACCGCGAATCTCCAGCTTGGCCAATTCGTCTGAGCTAAGTTCATCTTCTGTCGGCAGAAAAGGACTGTAGGCCTTTTCCGACTGAGGTTCTTTTACCCTAGTCCAACCACTCGGATACAGAATCTCGGTAGATCCCGTGAAGCGATTGATCCTAACCGGAAAGGTTCGACCAACCGACACCTGGATATGGTCGAAGCGATAGGCGGTCGGCCACACAAAAACACAGAAGAGAACGAAACCGATGATGCACGCGAGAGTTAGCTTGTATTTGCGAATCTTCATTGAGAGCCAGTCCCCCACATAGCGAATGCTGGCCTCTACATGGTATAACGCGAGGTAGAGCATATCGCCGATGATTTGGAATCCGGCCTTGATCGGGTTCTTCGAGTAGTCCTCCATTACGGGCGGGGATTGTATCGCGTACCCCCGCCCGTGGAAAGCGATTTTATGCGGCACTCGGCTCTGTGTTCGCCGTCAGAAGTTCACCAAGTTCCCACACATGCTCGGTAATTCCAGCTTGCATTGCTGGTGTGACCCTCAAGGTCTGGTGAATTCTCACAAAGTTGTAATGGGCAAAGTGTAGCGCAACCTGGGCCTTCAAGTTCGCCAATTTCTTGCTGAAGGCGTTCGTCAGTCGCGTGAACCTTCGCGCTTGCATCCTAATGGTGAGGTTCTGGCGCTCGATGTACGAGGTTGAAATGTAACGCGGGTGAGGCTTCCCCGTGATGGGTGTCGGCATCGCTGCGATGACTCTAGGAGGTCCGTACCACTCGGGCGCCCCTGCCTCTCGCTCCTCGGTTCCGTACACCTTCACCAGCATGGCGTAGTCAATGTCCGCTCCGAAGTTATCTTCGACGGCATTAAGGTACGGGCGGAATCCATCCGTTGTGAGTTGGACGCGGTACGCCAACCGCTCTTTGAGGTCGGAGATTAGATGGAATGCCGTCGCCGCGTCTCGCTTGCCAATCAGGTGCGAGATCACGAGCTTCGTGTCAGCGTCCATGCCGATGAACACGTATTGGTCGCCGCGCTCCGGCGGATCGTCGTCGGTAATGAGGGCTTGCTTCTTGAAGATGTAAGTCTAGATTTCGTCCACTTGGACGCGACGAGCAGGAACGCGCCGGATTTTGGTGTCCAGCAGCGCCGCGCACCGTTCGCCGATTTTCAGCAGTGTCCGCGCAACAGTATTGCGCTCCACTCCAACCATTCGGGCCGTGGCTCTCATCGAGCAACCCTCGATGAGTCCGTTGATGATCTGGATTTGTTTTTCTACTGGAAGGACATTCATTTCGGCTTGCCTTTCCCGCGAGGCGAGCCGATAATGTTTTTGAGGTCGGCATTGCGGCTCACTCCGCGTGCTGATTTGGCCCCGTTCTCAGTTAGCGCTGAGGGCGGGGCTTTCTCTTTCAGACCTAGAATACAGGAACCGCTTGCTGTTTGTCAAGCACTAATTTTGTGTCCAAGCCCGACGACATGATCGAACCTATTTCTTCTTTGGAGGTCTTCCGCCAGCATAGGTTTTGCGCATGGCGGCAATCTTGCGAAAGTATTCAGGGCCGCGCTTCGCAGTTGCGTTACCACCCATTTTCCCGAGGGCGACAGCGGCAGGGTTCTTTTTCATAGTGTTATATTACAGCATCCGCTTGCTGATGTCAAGGTAATTTCTGAAACGGGTCTGGGTATCCGTGGGGAAGGTGGAGATTCTCTATCATCTTCCGTAGGGCCTCACCTTGACTTCGGGATGCGGCTTCAGAAATGGCCTCGATTGCGAAATCGTCAGCGGAGTACCACTTGCGTCCTTCCTTGATAATGATTAGGTCTGTCTTACCGCCGCAGTGGTCAATGTACTTCTTTGCGTTTTCAACCATATAGATTGCTAAGCGAGCGCCCAACCTAGTATCCATTTTTGGGGGGTACGCCGTATCGTAGAGGTAACGCAGCAAAGAAGAATCTCCGAGCCCTAGAAGCTGAAGAGTATCCGCTGGATAAAGTCCTTTGCTGTCGAAAACAAACATCTGCAATGGCGTGAATATATCAGAGAGAGAGGAAACAGCGATGAGCATCTGAAGATTGAGGTCAGCGTAGTGACGGCCCATCCCGGTAAGAACCTCGTCTGCGATCTTATAAACCGTGTCTGCATCCACTCGCCCCTTGGTGAGTCCGATGTTGATGTCTTCCAGCGCCCTGGCAATCTTATCCTTGGCTTCCTTGGCAAGTTGAGGCAGCCCGGCGTAGGCCATGACAACTACTCACTTCTCCCCACACTCAACGAAAATCTTGCACTCGTAGTATTTGTGGTAATCCGGTGCCGAAACCTGCTGGTCGGCGCAAATCACTATGCCATCGCTACACCGCATCCCCACGACCGCTGTCACAATTATCTTCCTCTCGGTAGGTTTTACAGGGTACGGCGGTTTCCGTTCGAAATCAACCGCCAACTGATACAATCCCTCCATCTTTTGCCACTCCCTTTTTCAGTGAATTTCAAATGACGCCACTACCCGAGTCCCTAATAGAACCATGGTTGCCACCTGACAACCGTTCTGCTTGTTGGTTTCAGAGCGCACTGGCTTCGTCGCGAAGAGGCGATGAAAACCGCTGGGAGAGAAAACCGGAACTGCTGGGCCGCAGTGTCCAGCCTTCGCGTGGATGGCGCGGTCGGTCAGAACCGACCCTGTTTAATCACGTGGGGCTGGAAGGAAGAGAACGTCCAGCCGTGGGGGAACTGTTTCTCTTGACTTCCCCCCTTATAGAACCCATTGGGTGTTGACCTCCGGCATGTCTTCATCACGTTCAAACCCGCATCAATATTGATGACGGCCAACATCCGAAGATTCACAGGTGGAGTTCAAAATGGAAATATGGGATTATACCCCTTTCACGTTAAACCCCCAACACAAATGAGTCCAAGCAGTTTCACGGCACGACGGAAACCTGCACCTGATCCACGCCACCGCTATGAGACAAATACAAACCAAAGGACATTTCCGAAATGAAGGCATTCCAGCGAGCCTGCGGGTGATATCTTTCATCAGTATTTATGCGGGTCTAAACGCACTGAAGACGTCTCGGAGGTACACACCCTATGGGTGAGAAACAAAATCAGCCCTTTTAGCTCTCGTTCAATGCTTCCTTGAAGGTCGATTTCCAGGGATCGCGAGTGACTTCCGATGGTGGCCTGATTCTGATTCGCGAGTTGGATGAGCGACTGGGTCTGGAGAAGCTCATCGACGAACACTTGAGCGACTCGCGACAGGGCTTGAATAAACAATTTACGGTGACCGATCTGGTGCGGCAGTCGGTTTACAGCCGCTTGGCAGGTTATGAGGACCTCAACGACGCCGAACGATTGGCCGCCGACCCGACGTTCCGCTTGGTCAGTTCGCAGAGGATCTGGGACCGAGGCGCGGCGCTGACCTCCCGCTTGCAGACTTTTGAGACCGAGATGCTGGCCGAGGAGGACAACTTCCGTAGCTTGGCCCGCATCAACCGCGAACTCATCGCCAAGGCCGAGGCCATCGATACGCCACCGCGGATAGTGCTGGACATAGTGCTGGACATGGACAGCACCGAGATTCCAGTGTACGGCCAGCAGGAGAACAGCGCGTACAACGGCCACTTCCAGTCCACCTGCTATCACCCGCTGCGGCTGTTCAATCGTGAAGGCGACTGCCTGGCGGCAAAGCTGAGGCCCGGCAATGTGCACAGTGCTGAAGAGTGGGGAGAACTGCTGCTGCCAGAGATCGAGCGGCAGCAGAAGCTGGGCAAGGACGTTGTGTTCCGGGCCGACGCGGCCTTCGCCAAGCCGGAGGTGTACGAGGCGCTGGAAGAGCGTGGCGTGAAGTATGCGATTCGCATCCCGGCCAACGACAGCCTGCAGCGGGACATCGAGGGGTTGTTGACTCGTCCAGTGGGATGTCCAAGGCATAAGCCGGTGGTTTGGTACAAGAGCTTTCTCTATCAGGCAGCGAGCTGGAGGATACCACGGCGGGTGGTGGCGAAGGTGGAGTTCCACGTTGGAGAGTTATTCCCTCGGGTCGGATTCATCGTGACCAACCTGGAGGCTGACAGCCGGGCCGTGGTGCGGTTCTACAACAAGCGCGGCACGGCGGAGCAGTGGATCAAGGAAGGCAAGCAGGCGGTGAAGATGACGCGGCTGAGTTGCCATCGGTTCCGGTCAAATGAAGTGCGGCTGTGGCTGAGCGTGATTGCGTACAATTTGGGGAACCTGTGGCGGCGGCTGGTGTTGCCAAACCGGATTGGCAACTGGTCGCTGACCAGTTTGCAGCAGCGGTTGGTGAAAAGGGGCGGCCGACTGCTGAAACACGCCCGCTATTACTGGTTACTACTAGCTGAGAGCCATCTGACCCGGCGACTCTTCGGGGCCATGGTGCGGCGGATCGGCTCGCTGTCCGTGCCAGCAGGGTAGGTGAGCTGCCGAACGAGCAGGTTTCAGTGAGCAGGGAGGGTGGGGTGGGAAAAGTGTAGGAGGCAAGGGTCGAAGTAAGGCCTTGGGGTTGTCCGGAGGAACAAAGCTGGCCGTTCCGTGGCCTGTGGAAGCACCTGGCACTGCAAATCCGACTGACAATTGCGTTCAGCGGTGGTCAGGTGTATATTATCGGCCGGGCAGAAAGCCCATAATGGAAATTCCGGATGAACACCGCGAGACCGGCGCGGGTGATTCGATTTACGAATGGGAGGTTACCCATGGACCACATTTCCAGCAGAAGACAGTTCCTGAACCTCTTGGTGGGGGCTCCCCTGGCTCCCTATGCGCTGCGCGCCTTTGAGCCCCCAACCGCGCTTCCATCCAGCGCTTCGGAACCGCAAGTGTACCTGGCGACGTTCAATTACCAGGGAGTGCGTCTCGGGGATGGCATGTTGAAGAAACAATATGATGCCACGCGAGATTACTTCTACAATCTCCCGGACGATGACATCCTTAAAGGCTTCCGCAAGAGAGTCGGCATGCTGGCCCCGGGGAACGACATGGGCGCCTGGGGTTCGGAAGACACCGGGATGGTCTTTGGCCAATGGCTGAGCGGCATGGCGCGAATGTACAAAGCCACCGGCGACACGGCAATGCGCGCCAAGGCTGTCCGTCTGATGCGCGAGTGGGCGAAGACGATCGAGCCGGACGGCACGCCCTACTCTCCGACCTTGGCGCAGGAGCTGAGATTCTCTCACTACGCCTGGGACAAGCTGGTATGTGGGTTGGTGGATCTTTATGAGTACGGCGGCGAGAAGGATTCACTCCCGGTGCTGGAGAGAATCACTGATTGGGCTATGCGGAACCTCGACCGCACTCGAAAGGCGGCCACCGTGGACGACGCTCAGGGCATCTCTCCGGAGTGGTACACGTTATCCGAGAATCTTTATCGCGCCTACCGCTCGACCGGAAACAGCACTTACAAAACCTTCGGTGACCTGTGGCGCTACGACCACTACTGGGGTATGTTCAATGGAGAGGTCCCACTTGACCCGGCCCACTTCCATGCTTACAGCCACGTCAACACCCTGAGCAGCGCTGCTATGACTTACGCCCTTACCGGCAAGCCCGAGTATCTCGAGACCATCGTACACGCCTACGACCACTTTCAAAAGGTGCAATGCTACGCCACAGGCGGTTACGGTCCGGCGGAAAGGCTGGTAGCGCCGGACGGCGAACTGGGCAGGTCACTCGAACGCGAGGCGAACACGTTTGAGACCCCCTGTGGGGCGTGGGCGGTCTTCAAGCTGGGGCGCTACTTGATCGAGTTCACCGGCGAAGCCCGGTATGGAGACTGGATGGAGAAGCTACTCTACAACGGGATCGGGGCGGCGCTGCCCATGGCCTCCGGAGGGAGGACCTTCTACTATTCGGATTACCTGCTCGGCTCCGACACGCATATCGCTTCAGCGCGCAAAGACTACTACTGGGACCCCTACCCTTGCTGCTCCGGCACGTACATTCAGGCGGTGGCGGACTATCACAACATCATCTATTTCCAGGGCGAGCGCAGTTTGTGCGTCAACTTGTTTGTGCCCTCCACAGCAACCTGGAACCTCGACGGAAACGAGATCCAGATCGAACAGGAGACGGCCTACCCGGAATCGGATACCGTCACGCTGACCGTTCGGCCACAAAAGAGCGTCTCGTTTAAGCTTGGATTCAGAGTACCCGAATGGTCGCAGGGGGCGACGGTGAGTGTAAACGGCAACAAGCTCGACGTGCCTGCCAACCCCGGATCGTGGGCCACTATCGAGCGGGCGTGGAATGCGGGTGATCGCGTCGCGATCCAGATTCCGATGCGACTCCGCTTGGTGCCAATTGACAAACAGCATCCGCAACGAGTTGCCTTGATGTGCGGCCCCGTGGTCTTGGTCCAGGATGGACGCTACACCCAGCGACTCACCAGCGTGCCCGGCGGGGGAGATCTCGGAATTACCCGCGTTGGGGACCGGCTGCATTTCCGGGTAGCAGCCCAGCCGAAGAGCATCTTCAGGCCCGAGTGGGGAGCCTTCGTGCCCTTCTATGAGGTGGGCCAAGGATTTCCTTATCGCATGTACTTCGATCTCCTCTAGTCCTTGTGGGGCGTGCTCGCAAGGTTCGGAGGCCGGGACCAACCACCTGATTCGACCACGACAACAACTCCAAAGAGAACAAAAAAACAAGAACAACGATAGAGAAAGGACGAGAAAAGCAAAAGACTGAAAGGCGGTAAGTCTTGTAGGGAGGCTCTACCCTTCTGCTGTCGCGGCCTCAGGCCGTACGCGGCCGCCCCTAGCTGCGTTGCGCGGCCAACTCGCGGCACTTGGCCACGAACTTCTCAAATAGCTTGCGCGGCTCGGGCTGGTCAACCATCTCTTCCGGATGCCACTGCACGGCGATCAGGAACGGATAGGCATCGGCGGATTCCACCGCCTCCACCAGTCCATCCTCGGAATGAGCCGTCACTTTGAGCCCCCGCCCCAGACGCTTGATGGCCTGGCGGTGCAGGCTGTTCACACGGCAACTCCCCTTGAACGTCTCCGCCAGCCGCGATTCGGGGTCAGTCAGGGTGACGGCGTGAGTCGGCTCGGGGCGTGGTGCGGACTGCATGTGTTCATGCTCGACCGGAGCTTCCGAGTTCAAGTCCTGGTAGAGCGTTCCGCCGAACTTCACGTTGATCATCTGGAGGCCGCGGCAGATGCCCAGGATCGGGAGCCCGTGGCGGTGTGCCCGATCAAATAGCTCAAATTCAAAGGCATCCCGTTTCGCGTCAATCTGAACGAGGCCTGGATATTTGACCGCTTCCTCATAATACTTGGGGTTGATGTCCTTCCCGCCGGTAAATAGCACCCCATCGTAGCCTTTGATGTCGGGGATGGAAGGGTGGGAGGGCGAGACCACCTCAACCTCCTCCGGCTTCACCCCAACGGCCAGGAGCGCCTTGTAGTAGGGGGATTCGGAGCCTTTGGCTTTTTCCTTGTCGGAAACAGAAATTGCAAATAATATGAAAGTTGAGATAGGACTGATGAAAAAGGAGCCAGCAGAATCGGTTCGGTGTGTAATCGCCGCATCCCTGGGTACCGAAATCGCGTTGCTAGCCAAGGAGGTATGTCGTGCCGAAGACTGACGCGAAACAATTTGTGCCACGCCGGACGGTGCTGAGAGCGTCCGCCGGGGTGATTTTGGGCGCGCTGTGGCCGTCTATGGAGTGTCCCGCTGCGGCGCCGAAAGAGGCAGAGACGGTCAGGTCTACAAGATTGTATGTCTTCGATCTCGGTACGTTAGCGGCGCCAGCTGATCCCTATAAGACTTACGGTTTGAAACCAGAGCAACTAGGAGAGGCAAGGATGTCTGTCATTGGTTACCTCATCGTCCATCCTAAAGGCACACTCATCTGGGATACAGGGGTCGTGCCCGACGAGCAGGTTGGCACCGATGCTAAGGGTGCTGACCGCGCGGGCAAACGTACCCTTAAGGATCAACTCGCAGAGATCGGATATTCGGAGAGCAGCATTACGTACCTTGCATTGTCCCATTATCATGGCGACCACTCAGCCAATGCCAATGCCTTTGCGTCGTCGATCTGGATCGTGCAGAAACCTGAGCGCGACGCGATGTTTTCCGATACACCACCACCAATGATACTCCAGGCTATGCCTGGGTATAACAAGCTGAAAGACTCCAAAACGATCATCCTTCTGAAGGTCGATCCATACGATGTGTTCGGCGACGGCACAATCCTCATAAAGCCTGCATACGGGCATACCGAAGGAAGCCAGATCCTCATGGTAAAGCTGGAGAGGACTGGCTGGGTTGCGCTGGTGGGAGATCTCTACCACTACCCGGAAGAGCGGGCCGCGAGAACCCCCACTCCCAGTTTCGATTACAACAAAGAGGAAGACCTCGCGTCGAGAGCCAGGATCGAAGACTACGTCAAGAGCATGGGAGCGCAAATGTGGATTGAGCACGATTACGCGTTCCACCATAAGCTGAAGAAGTCACCCTTATATTACGAGTAGCACACCCGCCAAGCGGGCAGAGCCTGTTTGGGCTGAAGGTTGTCTTCTGACCCACCAACCTGCGGTGCAACGAAGGCTAATTATTAGGGGGGCTTGCGAGATGATAAAATTACGAGCACTTGCTTTAGATTTAGCCGTACTGATCACCGGATGCTTCTCGGTCCAGGCAGACGCCCAACAGAAAGCGGGAAGTCCTCCCTCGGGCACCGTCACTGGCAAGATGTACAAGTTCGATAAGATCGCCGAGGGGATTTATTATGCCACGGCCGCCAATGCCACTAGAAATGGGCCGAGTGCCGGCGGCAACCACCCGATTATAGTCAACGACCGCGACGTGATGGTTGTGGATGCCGGCCTGACCCCCGCTGCCGCGCAAGCACTCCTAACTGATCTAAATTGGGAAGAGTGCGTTTGCCAGTCGATGGCAACGCGAGGATTTGAACCCCCAAGCCGCGGACCTACAAGAGAGGTCCGGGCTACGCTTGCTTGATTGGAGGGGTCGACTGGGGGGTGGCTTGTGAGGCCTGGCGGCTCACCGTCAGGACCCCCGCTTGGGCGCATCAGCGCGAGTTATCGGGACGTGCCCGCAGTGGCTTTCTACTTATCGCGGTTACTCGCCTTTGCCGATCCCAGACCACAGACGGCGCTTGGCAGCACCCGCCAAGGCCAAAAGCCCGGCTCCAAATAACGTCAGCGTGGCAGGTTCGGGTACTGGGGATACGCTAAGGGTATCTTTGTTATTAAAAGAGCCGAACTGGAGCTCGAAGTCTGCCCCCGCAGCGACGCTGCCGCCGGTGAAACTCCACGTCCAAGGCGGCTGCCCCGGCATCATTAGGGGATTGCCAGTCCCCGCGCTGCTCGATGCGCTGCAACCAGTGTAGTTGCTTTGGTTGAACGCACACGTCAAGACCCCGTTGGCGTCGGCGGAATCGGGCGTGCCCACGAGCATGAAGCTAAAGGTTGTGATCGGCGAGCCCGTGTCGTTTTGAAGCTCCAGAATCCCGCCCGGAGGCATGAGCATGAAGCCACTTGGCAACGACGACGTGAAAATGTCGAGAATGTTGTTGGTGCCAGCGCTCAGGTCGCCTGACGGTGGCTGAAGATCTGGCGCAGTGATGAGATTCACCTCGGGGTCGACAATGCCATCCGCCGAAGCGTACGGGACCAGGGACAAGCCCGTCAGGAAGACTGCTCCCGCAACCGCAACCGCACGCCAGACACGTGCCTTCTCCCTGATCGTACGCATCTTAAATTCCTCCGTGTTGTCTGCTTGTTCCTTTCCAGTCTACGCCGGGATACTTGCAGGCAATTGCAGAACCAAAGGAAATAAGCTACATCCACTTTGTTTCCAACAGCTTAACTCTTAGGTTCGTGCTTGATTGTGCATTTTGTTGCACATATCTGGCGACGCGTTGAACTTGTCCCCATTTTTGAGACAACCGGTTAAGCCAGGATTTCCTTTTTGGCTTCGAAAACAGCGCCATGATACACCCGTCTCGCTTGTTCGCGATACTGTAACGCGATTTTCATCGGGAGCACTCCCGACGGTCGGCCATCCACACCAGCACGGCCTAAAATTGCCCCATTTGTGGCCTGCTTTTGCAACAACTCTCCTTACCCCAACCCGCTGTAGACGGATTCCGCTGCTGACTGGACCACCATCCACCTATCCCGTCGGTATCGGTAGCAGCGCGATCCGGCCCAGCATGGCTCCGAACCGCCGCCGGTTGAGATGACCTTCCGCCAGAAAAAGCCAGTAGTAGCGTGCATGTTTCACCAGCCGCCCCCTGGTCTTGACCAGACGCTGCTGCAGACTCGTCAGCGACCAGTTCTCGATCCGTCTGGGCAGAGCCAGCCGCCGCCACAGGTTCCCCAAATTGTAGGCGATCACGCTCAGCCACAACCGCACTTCATTTGACCGGAACCGATGGCAACTCAGCCGCGTCATCTTAACCGCCTGTTTGCCTTCTCTGATCCACTGCTTCGCCGTGCCCCCCCTGGTTGTAGAAAGGCCCCACGGCCCGACTGTCCATCACCAGGTTAGTCACGATGAGTCCGACTCGCGGGAACAGCTCCCCGGAGTGCAAATCCAGCTTGGCCACCCGACCCTTCCTTGCCACCGGATCTGCCGCTTCCACCCAATGCTTCAGTTTGCCATACTCCAAGCGCAAAACCTTCGCGGTGGGGAAGATCCCATCCTCCCGAGCCAGTTCGACCTCCGCGGCCCACAAAGGTCCCAGAATCGGCAAGCGGCCCGTGTGCGCATTCCGCCAGCGTTTGAGACGTCGGTAAACCTTCCGCATGTTAGGGGGAATAACGGGAAACTCGCTGGTCATTGTCTGTCCCCCTTGCCCCCCTTGGGGCAAAAGACAGACGTTAGCAACTTCCCTCAGGCCAAGTCATGCAGCCTTGCCGAAAGCACACTTTCTCCTCAAGCGCGGGATTCGGCCTGAAAAGTCTTAGGGCTGTTCTATAAAAGGCGATGTCAAGAGAAATAATTCCCCCTCGACTGGAGGCCGAGGGAATATTGACCTCGGCATCGAGACCCTGTAGCCTACTAGGAGCCTTTTGGTTTTGCTCTGGCTCTCTGACCTATCAACTCGGCTCGTCCCGAGCAGCGACGAGGCTGCCTGGCTTTTCCGTCCCCTTAGTTGCATCTTCCTGTCGTGACGACGCCACTCGGCTCCTGAAACTTGACAAGCGAAGCGGTTGCCAACTGGCAACCCATGGTTCTATCTGAGACTCGTGGCCTATAGCTTTCTTGGGTTATCCGAGGGAGCATAGGGTATCGGTAGAGACTCATGTGCAAAGGTGCACAGGGCCTAACAGCACTAGAGATACTTGCCCTCGAACCCGAACGTCTCCAGAACCCGATTGGCCCACCGCCAGGTTGATCCCAGGGGATGGAACGGACTCTCTACCCGAGACGCTCAAGCCGCTTGCTGTTTCAGTTCTTCAGCGTCGAAACGTGCTCCTTTCTTCCAGACGATTAAAGTGATCGCCGCAATCTTGCGTGCCAAGGTGAGACGAGCCATCGGAGGCTTCATGCCCTTGGCCAGCAAAGCCTGGTAGAAATCGTGGAAGGGCCCGGCACAACTACTGGCCTTCGTGGCTGTGCCCTTGAAGATGTTTTTGAGATCATGGTTGTGGTTGTCATTGAGACCACGAAGCGCCGGCTGTTTCTTGGAACGTTGTAACTGACCTTCCACGTAGTGGTATTCCGCACTGCTATGCGTCTCGAGAGCAAGGCCGCTATAGGCCCACAGTTGCCGCTTGGTGCGGAACCGATGAGGTGTTTGGATCGGCGCGATCAAGAGAGCGGCCCGGATCGCGCCGATGCAAGGAATCTGACCTAGCAATTTCGTCGCGCTATGTTTCCGGCTCTCGGCCAAAAGATCGCGTCGTACTTCTCGGCGCAAAGCCTGCAGCACATCGAGCTGTTGATAGAAGAACTCGGCCCGACGGCGCACGCCGGCTTCTGTGATCTTGCCCAACCATTCCGAACGATGACGCGGTGCGTAGACAGATGTACCGGCGCAGGGGATGGCCCAGCTTCGATACAGCGCCTTCAACCGATTCATGACCCGCGTGAGATCCTTGCTGATCGTCAGATAACTGCGGGACAGCTCCTTCAAGGTTCGTATGCCAGTTTCTCCATGGTAGACCGCCGACAGCAGTCCGGCGCGCAACAACTCGGCCAGCTTTCGCGCATCAATCCGGTCACTCTTGTTGCCGTCTTTCAGCAAGGCATTCTTCCGCGGATTGCACACCACGACCTTCGTGACGCGAGGTTTTAGCAAGTCGTATAACCAAGCGCCCCAGGTTCCTTCTTCAAACGTGACATGTAAACTTCCGCGTAGCCCTTCAATAAACTCCAGAATGGTCGCTGCCTTCGTTTCGACGATTGACTCCATCACCTGCTTGCCGACAGAATCCAGCACGGCAATTGAAATCGTTTCTTTGTGAACGTCCATGCCGATATACTTCGTTTTATCCATTGGGGTGCTCCTTTTCGTAGGGAATGAGGTCGCGCTCAGAACCTACACCAAAAGGGGCGCCCTTTTATAATGCGTATCGGAAGCGCGCCGGCTGGACCAGTTTCCGGAGTAGCAGACACGCCGTTCGGCGCGCTTCCGATACAGCGACTTGAACGGAGCCGCCCGTGTTTGTGGCGGACGCGGGCAAACTATGGGTTTTGAATGGGGTTCAGCGGCCCCGCGGGTGGATGGAGAGATAAGTGGAATGGCTGTCTGCGGGCCAGAAAGCGAGTGCTACCCGTCGACCGGAGTTTCTTTGGGGATGATGTCAAGGGATAGGGTGAGGAGGGATGGGTTGCCAGCATGTGACCGGGCACACGAGAGCGCGGGCGTGGTGGGCAGACGCGCTGGAGTTGAGTAAGGATGCCGTATTTCATGAGAGCCTCGTGAGGGTGAGCGGTGGAGAGCGCAGGCACATTTCCGCTGCGGTTAGTCGCTCCAGGATAATCATGGGCCCGCCGCACTGGGGACAGGGCCACGAGGAGGTAGAAGGCAACGTGATCGACGAGCCTTCCTCATCGCCTGGCGGCAGTTCTGGGGCGGGTGGCAAGTCGGTCGGTCGTCCCAGGAACTGGAAGCAAAGTGGCAAGAGAGCCCCGCGCCGTCGGTGAGCCAGAAAGCCGAAGTGGCGGATGCGCACGAAGCCGGGGGGAAGCACGTGGAGAAGGAAGCGGCGTAAGAATTCCTCGACCGCCAGGGTCATCAGGCGCTGCTGGTTGCCGTGCGCGGAGTCTCTCCAGCGAAAGGTGACTTCATTGCCCTCCAGGGAGACCAAGCGGTGATTGGAGATCGCCACGCGGTGGGTGTAGCGGCCGAGATAACGGAGAACGTGTTGGGGGCCACCGAAGGGCGGTTTGCAGTAGACCACCCAGTCGTGACGGAAGAGGGGGCGGAGGAAAGCAGCGAAAGCCTTCGCTTCCGCCAGAAGCTTGAGATTCCCGTAGAAGCCGAGTTGGCCGTCGTCGAAGGCCCGTTTGAGAGCGGCGACAAACTTGCCGCGGAAAACACGACCCAGCACCTTTCTGGGGAGGAAGAAGCGATAGCGGGGGTGGATCCAGCGCTGGTGATCGGGGGAGAGGCCACCGGCCGGGACCACGCAATGGACATGGGGATGATGTTCCAACTTCTGATTCCAACTGTGGAGCACCCCGAAGAAGCCGATGTCGGCGCCCAGATGGCGGGGATCACGGGCGATTTCGAGCAGGGTCTGGGCGCAGATCCGGAACAAGAGATCGTAGATGACCTTGTTGTTCTGCAGGGCCAGAGGGGCAAGCCGCCGCGGAAGGGTGCTCCTGGCGGAGAGTCATCTGACTCGGCGTCTGTTTGCCAGTATGCTGGGGCGAATAGCCGAACTGCCGCTTCCGTCGGGATAGCTCAGCCTGATGCCAGTGAAAAACGATCCAGAGTCCTCCAGGTGCGGAGAGGTGTCTGACAAAACCGGATGGAAAGGCCGAGGCCGGGCAGGTTCAGGACTCGCGATGGGTCAGACGGGGCCCCGTCCCGAGCCCCTGGACCCAGACAATGAAAAAATCAGCACTGGAATCCCTTGAGGAGTGTATAATATGGGGCTGTTAGGAGCTAAAAAGGAAATTCCGGATCAAACTGGCCGATCACCGGGCAATAGCGCCCGGCCCACTCGTCCAGCTTGCCATGCAGCTTCTCCACCGGCCAGTCGTCAGCGATTTTCTGCGTGCGCTCGAAGTCCGCGATCGCGACGAAGTCGTTGTCGAGCCGGGTGTCCGCGATCGATTTGCGCTTCGGACGGCAGCCCAGAGGGTGATGCCCGTTGAGATAAACCTGCAACCGGAAAGGACACCATGTGGGGACGCGGACATAGCACAGTCCCAGCTCCTCATCGATGAAGTAAAAGTAGTAATGCAAGCGCTTGCCGTCACCGGGGCGCAAGTAGTTCTCGCCCGTGGTCTTGTCATGCCAGGGGGAATAAGTGGAGTACGGCTCCAGGGCCGAGAAAATCCACGCCAGGCTGGGATCGGTCGCGGTTCTTCAACACTTGATGAATCTTCTCATCCTTGCGGAAGCTCTTGGGGCGGTGAATAAACTCCATCTCCAGACCATTCTCGGCTGCCAGACGTTCGGCGTTCTTGCGCAGCGTTTCGCGCAACGGCTGCGCCCACTGGGCGTAGTCAAAGATGCGAACGTGGTGGGCGCAAAGATAGCCCGTCATGCCGTCGGCATAACACAAGCCGGGCAGGGTGCCTTGAATCAACAGGCGGTCGTAACAGGACAGCACGCTCGCGATCTGGCAGCTCCGGCGTTCGGTCAACATTTGTAACCCCATCCGAGATTCGACCTCCTCGGAGGGATCATAGCACCCGGCACTCCGAACTGTTTGGTTCCGGCTACGCCGGGTTAGGTGCTTACGTGACTACACATTTCTGGTTGGGCCTTTTTTTGACCTTCCTTAGTGGAATACTAGCTGCCACCTTTGGAGTACCGATGAAATACAGCCGGACGTGGAGGTGGGAAAATACGTGGCTCTTGTTCTGCATCCTGGCGCTTTTAGTGTTTCCATGGCTGGTGGCCCTCCGGGCGGCGCCAGGACTATTCCGCCTGCTCTCCGCTCTCCCGCCCATTGACTTTCTACCCGCTGTCGGTTTCGGCTTTTTGTGGGGTATCGGTCAGGCCGCTTTTGGATTGGGGATTGACAGAGTCGGTACTGCAGTGGCTTTTGCCATCGTGATCGGCATGTCGTCGGTGCTGGGCAGTCTGATTCCCCTGGTGGTTATGCAGCCAGAGGTCATCTTCCAGGTGCGCGGATTGTTGCTCCTGGTGAGTGCCGCTATCCTTGCGGCGGGCCTGACCGTATACGGGAAAGCCGGCTCGCAGCGGGAACGAGACGCAGGCGCTGACACCGCCGCAAGACGTGTCGCTGATTTCCGGGTGGGACTTTGGATTTGCATTATCGCCGGAATGCTAGGAGGCATGCTGAACCTTGGGTTTGCATTCAGTGGCAAGATTGCGGCTCAGGCTGTGGCCTTCGGCCTGACTCCGATTCGGGCCACATACGTGATCTGGCCGTTTGTCCTCACGGCCGGCTTTATTCCCAACCTCTTATACACGGTGTTCCTGTTGCGGCGCAACCACACGGTGGCGGCGTTCGCGCGCTCTCCGTTTCGCGAGGGGCTCCTCTCGTTGGGAATGGCGGTGTTCTGGCTTAGCGGTGTTCAGCTCTACGGCGTGGGCGCGGCTGTGATCGGCCGCTTCGGGACTTCGATCGGCTTCGCCGTTTTTATGATCACGCTCATCCTTTGGTCATCCTCGCTGGGAATTATAACCGGCGAGTGGCGCGGCGCGCGTCCCGCGACCTTTCGCCGCATGCAGCTCGGGTTGGGCATCCTGGTGCTGGCCTTGTTCGTCTTGAGCATAACCGGGCTGCTTTGAAAGTCTGCTACCGACCCGGAGCGGGCTTTCTTGGTCAACGCTCAACTGAGGAGCGCTTGCGGTGCCTCTTCCCAGCTTCACTGCCTCAAAAGTCCAGTCCGAAGAGAGAAATGACGTGAGATTCGAATGCCCGGCAAACGGGGATATTACGAACCGCCGTGCACGACGATGTGCATCTCCGCCAGGCGGCGCGAATCTACGCTATGATCCGCTCCAGTTCCTTCACACACCCTGCCGCCGCGTCGAGATTCGAGGGCCGCAGGCGTGCGCAGAGCAGATTGGTAGGGTCGGGAACTGGCGCGGTGGTCTGACGACTCCGTTTCCAGTCCCCGCCACATCGAACGGAGCATGCAGATTTCCTGCACTGCGCTCTCCTGTTCGCTTCGGGGCAAGGGTCATGCGACTTAGCGGTGGAGATTGACCAAGAGAAACACTTCAAGGATACTTGGCAGTGGCAAGTGCTGAGCCGCTGGGATGAAGGCAAAGCCCCCAGCTCAATAGTATTACTTTGTTAGGTTCATGGCCAGAGTCCCTTGAAATGCGCGTCTGAACGACTTGGACGACACCGGCTTCTGGACGGACTCCGATTGCACTGACAGAGCCGGTTCCGTTGACATTCGTGGATCTCAGGCCGACAGAACGTAACAAAATAATAATAGGTGCTTAAATCAAAGCGAAGGGATGAGGAACCCGATGATGGATCGAAGGCGACTGATTACTAAAGCTTTTCCCGGTATAGGTTTGGCGGCGCTCGCCACGCAGCAAGGGGCAATGGCGCAGAGCGGCGGGCGCACGCCGGGCCCGGCGTGGAACGTCCGCGATTTTCGCGCACAGGGTGATGGCAAGACCCTGGATACCGTTGCACTCCAAGCGGCTATCGACGCCTGTTCTCAAGGCGGCGGTGTAGTGTTCTTCCCGAAGGGGAGCTTTTTGTCCGGCACGCTCACCTTGAAGGATGGTGTGACCCTGCACTTATCTCCCGGGGCGACGCTGCTAGGCAGTCAAAGCATCAGCGACTATCCGCCCAAGCCCTTCCCCGCTCGTGATCTGGATGTCGGGGGATTCGATATATGGGCGTTGGTGTATGCGGACGGGGCGAAGAACATCGGCATTGAGGGCCCGGGCACCATCAATGGGAACGGAAAACCCTTCCCGCCTCGGACGCCTGTAGGAAACCGGGATATTTCGACCGGTGCGCGCCCAAGGCTGCTCTTCCTGAAAGGCTGCCAGAATGTAAGGATCACAGATGTCACGCTGTGTGACTCGGGGTGTTGGACCGCACATTTTGCATTGTGCGACAAGGTCTTTGTCCAGGGGATTTGCGTCTATAGCAGCTTTTTTTATAACGAAGACGGCATTCTTCTGGACAGTTGCCAGGACTCGTTTGTGAGCGGTTGCTTCGTCGATACCTCGGACGACGCGATAGTTGTAAAGGCCTCGTTCCCGCGCGTGTGCAAGAACATCGCGATTACCAACTGTGTGTTGACGACCACCTGTGCGGCGATCAAATTTGGAACGCAATCGCTGGGCGGGTTCCAAAATGTGAGCATTTCAAACTGTGCCTGTTACGAGTGCCCGCTTGGGGGCCTCAAGTTCTTGACTGTCGACGGAGGGGATCTCGAAGATATCACTGTGAGTAACATCAGTATGCACAACGTCTCCGCTCCAATTACTATCGTTCTAGGCAATCGTGGCCAGGACTATGGGTTCAAAAAGGTGGAACGGCCAGGTTCGGTGGCGAGATTGCGAAATGTCGTGGTCAGCGGGATTCGCGCTACGGTGGCAAGTAGGAATGACCGGTGGCGGACCGGAAATACGTGTCTGATCGCTGGTATCCCGGGACATCCGGTCGAGGGGGTGATGATCGATAACGTCTATATGACCTATCCGGGGAGCGGCACTTTGGCAGAAGCGCAGCGGAGGGATGTTCCGGAGCAAGAAAAGGCCTACCCGGAGAACACGATGTTCGGGGTTCTTCCGGCGTACGGCTTCTATCTCCGGCATGCCAAAGGGGTAGCGCTCCACAATGTGCGGTTGGAACTCGAGAAGCCGGACCTACGGCCAGCGCTCATTTGCGATGACGTCGAAGATCTCGAACTGACCGGCTTCAAAGCGCCAGGCAACGGCGATGAGCCCCTGATCCGCTTGCGTAATACACGTGGCGCGGTAATACAGAATTGCCGGACGCTGGGAAGTGTAGAAAGCTTCTTGCGCGTGGAAGGTGCTACGAGTGCGGATATCGCACTTCTCGCCAATGACCTGCGGAGAGTGCGAAACGTGGCCCTCAAGGCAGACGGCTTCATCGGGGACATCGCACAAGCAGGTAACCTTTTGCCCTAAGCCGTGGCTGGAAAGAAGAGTGGTGCGTGGCGGAACTGAACCCGGAGTACATCGAAAAGAGGGGAGATGTTTTGGCGGCTTATAAGAAATGCGAGGAGTGTGTCCGAATTCGAGAGAAGCCAGTTTTAGCATTACTCGGCACGCTCCTATGGCCATTGCAAACCCAACAGGGTAGTGAGGCAATTTGATGCTGTAGAGGCGAGTTTACCTCGCCAAATGGCGGCGCGAAGCGGCCGCTACACCAAATTGACCCACTACGGGCAACTCTATGGCGAAAAGGGATGGCGGCCCAGAGACTTTGGTCGGGTGGAAGTCTGGGGATGCGACTTGTCTTACAAGATTGTGTGCTCCGCTTTCATGCGCACGCATTTGCCAGTGGTTCGAATTGGACCTTCTGGAGGCTAAAGTTTGGGGTCCCACCCCCACCTGGCGGCACAACGTTGAAAATGAAGGTGGCGGCAGAGTAGGAGAGTAAGCAATGCCAAAGCACGACTTCCTCTCCCCTCGTCAGTAGGGTCGAGGACTGGCACCATGCTCCGTAGGTTGGGCCTATCTGTTGCTCCCCGTTTCCTCTGGGGAGTGCCTCACTAGCCGCACCGTAAGCCGGTTTCCAGCCGATGTTCACCTCTGAATTTTTGAGATAACTTGTGTTGCCTCGTGGGGTTAAGTGCGATTTTGGCCCTAATTATGTAGACACGCATATTACGTTATAGGTCGAATTTACCCTTGACAATATGGTCGTTTTGATAAATTATGTGGTCATGTATATATCGCGTGCTTCCTGGTTGTCCTCCAACGGCAAAGTTTATGAGTCCATCTACCTCCGCGAGTCCTACCGCGAGGGCCCCCACGTCCGCAAGCGCAACATCGCCAACCTCACCCATGTTGACCCCCAGGAGATTGCCGCTATCGAACTGGCGCTGAAGCATAAGGGCGATCTGGCCGCCCTCCGCTCGCTCGGCCAGATCTACCTTGCGCAGGGGCTTTCGCTCGGCGCCGTGTGGACCGTCGCGGAGATGGCCCGGCGGCTCGGCATCCTCAAAGCCCTCGGTACCGGCTTCCAGGCACAACTGGCCCTGTGGCAAGTTCTGGCTCGCGTGCTCGACCAGGGCTCGCGCTTGTCCGCGGTGCGGCTGGCGCAAGTCCATGCCGCCGGCGATGTGCTGGGCTTGGAGCGCGGCTTCGATGAGAACGACCTCTACGCCAACCTGACTTGGCTCAGCGAGCACCAGCAGCGGATCGAGGACCGGCTGTTCGCCAGCCGGCACGGCCAGCAGAAACCGGACTTGTTTCTCTACGATGTGACGAGCAGTTACCTGGAAGGTGAAAGGAATGCCTACGGGGCCTATGGCTACCCCCGGGACGGCAAGAAGGGGAAGCAGCAGATTGTCATCGGGTTGTTGTGCGACGAGCAAGGTGTGACGCTATCCACCGAAGTCTTCCTGGGTAACACGCAAGACCCGAAGACCTTCGCCGCACAAGTGAAGAAAGCCAGCGTGCGTTTCGGTTGTGAGCAGGTGACGTTTGTGGGTGACCGGGGGATGATTAAAAGCGGCCAAGTGAAGGATCTCTCCGCCGCAGGCTTCCACTACATTACGGCGATCACCAAGCCCCAGATCGAGACCTTGCTGGCGGCGGGCGTGTTGCAGATGGAGTTGTTTGCGGCCGAGATCTGCGAGGTCCAGCAGGAAGGCGTACGTTATGTGCTGCGGCGGAATCCTCTGCGGGCCGAACAATTGGCCGCTGCGCGGGCGGACAAACAAGCGTGCGTCGAGCGTCTGTGCGAGGAGCGGAACCGCTACCTGCGTGAGCATCCCCGCGCCCGGGTTGGGACGGCGGAAAAGCGGGGGCGGGTCAAAATCGCCCAGTTGAAAATTGCGCCTTGGCTGGAGGTCAAGGCGCAAGAGCGCAGCGTGCAAGTAGCGGTTAACTCCGCCGCGCGGGAAGAAGCCGCACGGTTGGATGGGTGTTACGTGATCAAGACGGACTTGGCCAAGAGCGTGGCTTCCAAGCAGGTCGTGCATGACCGTTACAAGGATCTGGCGCAAGTCGAGCAGGCCTTCCGCACCTGTAAAACGGTGCACCTGGAGACCCGTCCGATTCACGTGCGCACGGCCGAACATACGCGCGCTCAAGTGCTGGTGGTGATGCTGGCCTACCTGGTCCGCCGGGAACTGAGCCGGGCCTGGGCGGATTTGGATATAACCGTGGAAGAGGGGCTGCATCAATTACAGACGTTGTGCTCGATGGAAATGCAGATCGACGGAGGCGGCAGTTGCTTGCGGATTCCCCAGCCCAGCGCTGCCTGCCGGGCGCTGCTCAAAACCGCCGACCTTCGCCTGCCGGAGGCGCTACCGCACCGGAAGATTGTTGTAGTCACGCGCAAGAAACTGCCCGAGCGTCGCAGACCTCGTTAGCAAGCAGCAACTTGCACGTAAAACGTCACTCCGGCTCAGCGGTGAACACCCGCTAGAGAAGCACGGCCACTTGCCGGTCCAGGTGGAGTATGCGGCACGCCTTTGCGCCATCAGCAGCTCCCACTTCATGAGTTTCTTCAAGAGGACGACCGGGCAGTCCTTCCATTCGTATCTTAACCAGTTCCGCATTGCCAAGGCGCAAGTCTTATTGACCACCACCGACAAACCCTTGGACAGCATCAACCAGGAGACAGGCTTCTGCAACCAGAGCTACTTCGGCATGATGTCGGAAGCTGGTGGGCGATACCCCGCTGGCTTATCGGCGTCGGTTGGGGAAGGGCTGTGATATCGGACACATTCCCATGCCAGGCCATCCTTCCGAGGCAGCAACAAATTCCGCTCCTCGCTCTGGATGACGTACTTGCCTTCCAGAGCCTTCTCCCGCGCCCCATTCACCGTGTGCTCGAAGAAGCGAAACTTCCCTTGGCGCCACTCCCAGTCAAAATAACGGTGACCGTGATGGCGGCGTAGGACGGTGGCGGCGGCAGCCGCGATCTTGTCCGGCTTTTTCAGTTCGCCTTTCTCAACTCGCGCCTCGAGGGCCTCCAGCTCCTTACGCACTCGCTCCATCGAGAGTTCCCGCAGGCTGCGCTCATACCGTTCGCGCTCTTTACTGTGAACCACGAACACGCGCACGCCCGGTTCTTTACCGGCCACCTCGACCACGCGAGTCCTCGGCACTACCGCCTTCTCGGCGGAAGCGATCCCCGCTGGACATTCCTGCCAGTCCCGCTGCGCTTCCGCCTGCTGGAGGTACGCCCACGTGTCTTTGCGATTCCGCCGTTTCAAGCCCAGCAAATAGCTGTGCGTCGCCAAAATCTGATCCGCTCGCAGAATCAGCAATTTACCCAGCGGCCCACCTCCTGGCCGGTCATCGCTAGCCCGTCGTGTAGATTGGTCACATGTTGTTTCCGATGTGTTGAAGGCATTGGAGTGGAGACGAAAAAACTTTGGATTGTCTTCGGGACTGATTATCTGTGCAATTTCAGTTTGTTCGAGTTTTTTGACTATACGGGGTTAGCTTTTGGTGAAGCACCACCCTGGTTGCAACCTCGCGATCAAACTCGAACGATCTTACAGCTGAATACTCCTCCCGCAGCATCGCCCGTAGGCACTTGGAATTTCACAGTTATTGAGCTCTTTCCGCGAGTCAGTTCGGGCGGAATCCTATAGGTCACAGCACGATCAGGTTTTCTCTCTTCTGCCTGGAGGCGGGGCTGCGTGGCCGTGGCATGATCGTCCACAAGAACATCGAATATCGGCGATCCTCTTTCTGCATCCGCGTACTCGCAATAGATGGCGAGAGGAACGTCCGGCAGAACCTTCATCTGATAGCTAAGGAAACCGCCATTGGTAATCTGCCGCCAAGTTCGATAGCAGGAGGCGGGTGCGTTGCCAATCACGGCGTTTCTCATGTTGATTGCGTGGGCCCTTTCCGAATTCTTGTCGCCAATCAGTACACTGTCTACGGTGCGGGCATCAAGCTCTACAGCACGACGCCACACCTCTTCGCGCCGGGTAAGTTCTTCACCCCATTCCTCCTGCGTCATCAACCGCCAGTAGATCACGTGTCGTTCGTAATGCAGGTCATAGAAAGGCACAACTTTCATGTCGCTAGGTTTAGCCAATCCGACTGTCCGGAATGCCAACGTCTGTCCAGGGATTCGTTCGATTCGTCTCAAGATTTCATCTCGAGTACCTACCAAAACGGGTACCCTGTCTTCCGGCAGCACAACCCGAGCAACCTCTTCGGCTGTGCTCCAGAAGTTCTCCTTGCTCAATCCTTCTGTGGTGAGTTCCCCAACTAGGAGGATAGGACCATAAAGCACCGCCACGTAGCTCTCATCGTTGGGTAGCGTCTCTACGGTCAACCGCATGGGCAATTCAACTTCCACCGTATCCCCCCTTCTCCATTCGCGCACAAAAGCTGCATAGGTACGAGGTTGTGAGACAACAGGCTGTTTGTGGCCATTGATCCAAACGTTCATTGCTCCCGGCGCCAGCCACCACGGGTGGCGGATTTTCAAAGCGAGCTTCACGGGTTCCTGGCAGGAGAATCTTATCCTCGTTCTCGCCTCGTCGGGGAAGCGAGTCTCCTGCCTCAATGTTAGGGCTTTTTCGGTGTACTTCAATTCCGAAGGGATAAAGAGGTTAACGTAAATGCTTTCAGAATCGGAGGCGTATATCATCCGCCCATACTTCGCGGGGCTTTCCATCCCCGTACCGACGCAGCACCACATCGAATCATACTCATCGGAATAGACACGATAATGCCCCGGCCTCATCGATGTGTAATACACAAACATTCCCCTCTCAGGATCGTGCGCGGGCAGAATGTGGTTATACAGAGTGCGTTCGTAATAATCAACCATAGCGGCCGAACCTTGGGCGCGGTACAGCGCTTCGGTCAGGCGGAGCATGTTTACCGAGCAGCAGGTTTCAGGCCCAGTCAAAGTCAAGAGGGCTTCGCCAGACTTCATGGGATCGAAGAAATGCTCATCCGCGCCGTTGCCGCCATTCGCCCAGGACCGATTATTCACCACAGTCTTCCAGAAAAAGTTGGCGGCATTAGCGAGTTTCTGCTCGCCCGTGAAGGTGTGAATACGCTGGAATCCCGTGAATTTCGGAATCTGGGTGTTCGAATGCCAGCGACTCAGGATATCCTCGCCCTCAGACATTGGATCCAACATCACGCGATGGCACAGCCGTCGTCCCCATGCCAGATACTTCGGATCACCTGTTAGTTCATACACATCTCCGAAGGACTCATTGAGGGAGCCGTGCTCACAATCCAGCAGCTTCTGTGTCTGTTCCTCGTTCAACTTATCCAAAACTTCGCAACCAAACCAGTCCGCAGTACGAATAAGGACCTCGCGGGCCTGGAGGTTGCCGGCCAAGCGATGGGCTGCATAAAGTCCAAGCATCACTTTGTTCAGTACGTAAGTCGGCTCAAACAACCCATTGATAAAGGCAAGCGTGTAGGGGTCGTATCCGATTTCAATTCGACCGCCTGCCACTTCTTTAAACAGTCTCTTGCCGTTCTCCGTGGGGAGCAGGTAGCCGTTGCCGTTGGCCTGCTGTACTTCCCCCAATTCCTTAACGATGTAATCAATCCTCTGATGCAGAGTCTCATCGCCGGTGGACTGATACATCATCGAGGCAGAGGAAAGATAAAAACCGAGTATCGCGCCAGGCAGTGGGTGACCATACTGACGCTCCGACTCCCATCCTCCGTAAGGTGGCGCCTTTGGCTCCAGACCTGCCTCAACGCGGCACCATGAGAGCAACCGGTCCGGATCGAGCTTGAGCAGGTATATTCGGTCCAATTCCTGGTGATGCTTGAAGCGTCCATCCCCCAAGCGTACTGCTGACAGTGGAAACAGATCCACTGCAGGCAGTACCTTCGTAACGCTGGTCTCGGGAGCACTCTCCACTATTTGAGCCAGGGAGATTGCATCAGACGACTCTATTCGGAGAGGCGTGAGAGATACGCCAACCAGTGCCTCCTTGATGAACTCTCTGCGGTTGGGAGCGTTTTTCATTGAATTCTCCACAGCGGGATTTGCAATTTGAGTTTCTCGGGTGGCGGTGGTCTTCCGGACCGACCGCGCCTCGATCAGACTCACTAGCAATATTACGTAATGACTAACATAACCCTACGGAAGCCGGCCTTCTTCAGCGAGCATTTTGAGCAGCTTTTCGAATGCGCCCGCCGTCCGCTCAACATCCTGGAGGGTGTGGCGGCAAGACAAGAGACCCCCTGGCCAGCTGGCTATATCCACTCCTCCGCAAATGAGCCCTGTTCGCATCACGTGCGGGAGGTCACCGCCCCCTGATAACGTCTTGAGCTTTTGCCAAGGTACCTTGCCGGCCATGATGTCCTCAGGTCCCACAGGCTCGTTATCAGGATTCGCAAAAATATGGAAATTGGAAAAGTCCCCATAGACGCACCAACTTGAGCCAAGCCGTCGGAGGATCGCATTCAGCTCTTCTCGTAGGCGCGCCGCTGTGCGGTTGGCAGTTGCGATGGCGTCAGAGGTGGAAATTATCTTGAGAGTAGCAATCCCTGCGCTGGCGGAAACAGGCTCGGCATTGTAAGTTCCCTGATGGGGTACTTTCGGCGGCAAGATGCCGTTTTCCCGTCTGAAATCCATGACCCTCATGATTTCAGCTCGGCCCACGAGCGCGCCGCCCGGATATCCTCCAGCAACGGTTTTGGCCAGGGTGGTAAGGTCCGGTGTCACGTGGTAAAAGCCCTGGGCGCCGCCCGGCGAGCAGCGAAAGCCGGTAATCACCTCATCAAAAATGAGTACGATCCCCAGGCGCGCCGTCAGGCTCCTTAAATCCATGAGAAATTGCGGATCGATCGGAACCTTGCCAAACGTCGCCCCTGTGGGTTCGAGGATGATGGCCGCCACGTCGTCGCGAGTCTCACACACGTGCTTGACGAACTCGAGGTCCCCGGGCGGACAGATCACCACACTGTCCACGATGCCTTTCACGATACCCGGTGCGCCGCTAGCATCACTAAAAGCCACATGATCGTGCCACCCATGAAAGTGCCCGACGAATCGAACCACAATATTCTTGCCCGTATAAGCCCTGGCCACCCTGAGGGCGAGGAGCGTAGCCTCTGTCCCTGTAACCGTGAACCGTACCCGCTCGGCACAGGGAATAAGCTTCTGGATCAGAGTCGCCCATTCAAGTTCCAATTCATGCGAAGCGCCGTAGTGGACCCCGCGCGAAAGTTGCTCTCGAACCACCTCCAAAACTGCGGGATGATTGTGACCCAAAAGGAGAGCTCCGTGCCCACCGAAGTAGTCCACGTACTCGTTGCCGTCAACGTCCCACTTGCGGGCGCCATCGGCGCGCGAAACGAATATGGGATGCGGTAGAAGGTACCTCACGTCATGGGTCACGCCACTCGGAAACAGATCTTGCGCCTTCTGATACAACTGTCCCGAGGTGGGGGTCTTCCGGACATACTCCTCGACTATTCTTGATCTCGGGTTAACCAGGTTTTCGCTCATGATCCCCTCAAATCGTCCAGGCTGGTTGAAGACCCAGCATGGAGCGAAGATTTTCCTCCGGCAGACAACTCACGCGACGAGGGCCGGAACCTCTTGGAAGAGTGTTCATTGTCAAGTAACTACTGCAGCGGAGCAGAGTCGGGCGACGCTGCTCCCTTCTCGAATAATACCACGAGCTTATTTCGCCAGCTAGTGCTTTGCCAACGTAATTCATCCAATCGCGACGCCCACATTTGCACGACCCGAAAGATAAGTCACTGGCACGATTAGCCAGCTACGTTGAGGCGGCATTAGGCTCCCGGCAAAAAGCACATTGGGATGTCTCGCGAGGTGCGAAGCCCCGGTTTGACTTCCAGGATGGCGGGAATGCAATTGACCGCAATGGCCGTAGTGGCGAGGTCCCCGTGGATGCCTCCGACAATGCGCAGACTCAAGTCGGGAACTCCGCTGACGGTGATCGCGTCCACGGGATCGCGCGCACCGAGATACATCTGCAGTTCCAAGCGGACATTCGTCCCACCTTCTGCCAGCGCCTGTGCTACTTGGTGCACGCCCACCACGCGGCCCGCAGGTACTTCCAAGTATTCGCTGCGAACGGTCTCGGCCGCGACCACCGGGTCGATGGTCTCTTCAATTCGCTCCACGGGCAACCCCAGGGAATCCCCAATCATCGCTACCGACTCCGGCAATCCATGGTGCTTGATCGTCCCGGCAGCCACCTCGGCACGGAATTCCTCCACTGTCATTCCCGCCCCCACTTTCTTCTGTAACGGCAGACGGCGACGCGAAGCGTCGACTACCCGCTGGACTTGCACTTTGGTCACCTTGTGGCAAACCGTAGCCAGAGTTAGAACCAGCTTGTCCATGGCAAAGCCCGGGTTAACACCCGTCCCAAGCAGAGCCACGTTATGCTCGCGTGCGCAGCGGTCGAGTTTTTCACTCAAGGCCGGATGCTTGCGGAACGGATAGGAAAGCTCCTCGCACGTGGAGACCACGTGCATGCCCGCCTCTAAGCACTCGATCAATTGATCCGCCACGTTCGTCAAGTACGATGAGGTGGTATGCACGACTACATCGGCTGGGGATTGCAATAACGCCTTAAGATCGTGAGCAACCACCACACCGACGTCCCGTCCTGCACCTGCTACGTGTCCCAAGTCTTTTCCTGCCTTCGCGGGGTCCACATCGACGGCCCCAACGATCTTCAGTTGCGGCTTCTCCAGCATCAGGCGCACTATTCCCGCGCCGATTGGCCCCACCCCGTACTGAAGCACACGAATTTGCTTACCCATAATTTCACCTCCCGAGAGTTTGTTGTGCCAAGGACCGGGGTCGTTGGCACGGATTTCATTTTCATTTTCCGGTCTGGTAAGATACACGCGATCGCCTCTAGAGGCTTGGACCAAGGTTGCGAACTAGAGCATCGAAAACCTAACTCGTCTTGATCCAGGTCAGCCGCCACTCGTCGCGGACTCTTTTGTCTGCCTCGAAGTATGTCAAGAAGACGATCTCCCGTTCGTTAGGTAGCGGCATCCTGAACGCCGGTGCCTTAGACTCGGAAGGCGACGGACACGGCGCTAGCACCTTATCGCCAGGTACATACGGCAAGCGCAATCTGTCCTCACGGCCTTCACCCTCAATTAGGCCGCTGACCGCGTAGACCAAGGGACCACGCGTGAACGCACTCCAACGGTTGGAATAAATACTGCGTTTGCCGACACTTTCCTGTTCCACGCTCCTGTGCATCACCAATTTCATCGGGAACTCAAGGCCGACCTTGTCTCCCTCTCTCCAGGTAGCTTCGACAGTTGCATAACCCTGATTGTCTCTAGTTGTTCGGATCGGCGAGCCGTTGACCGTAAGGCCCACTTCATCAGCCCAACTCGGGATCCTGACCGAAAGAGCCAACTCGACGGGATGCTCTGGTTCAAGCCGAAGGATCACCCGTCCGGCGAACGGATAGTCGGTCCGCTGAGTGACTTTGAGTTTCGTATTACCTGGAAGAATGAAGCTTCCATGGTTGTCGCCATAAAGATTTATCGAGACACCGCGTGGTGTAACGCCATACATTATGGGACCAAGTTCTTCCAAGGCCATTGGCCCGCTCGATGCGCAGCATGCCCACGTTCCCGTGAGTTCTCTAAACCCATTCGGTAAAGTATAATAGCTCCAGTCCTCACCGTTCGGGAACTGAGCACCCAGCAGTGAGTTGTATGCAGCCCGCTCGACTTCATCGGCATACTTTGCGTCCCCGAACATACGCAGTAGTTCGCGGTTAAGCTGTATCCATGACATCGTGCTGCAGGTCTCGACAATGCCATATGGCGTCCAAAAACCCCTCGTGTTGAAGCACTCGTGCCATTTGCCGCCGAAGCCGCCCCAAGGGCCTCCACCTATCGTGAGGTGATATCGCACAATCTCATCCCACCCGTTAAGGACCGCCTGCAAATAGTCCGGGTTTCCAGTAACTTGATGCAGTTTTAGAATACCAACATGCTTCCAGATTAGCTGGTATATCTTGCCATCCGCGAACTCAGCGAGGTCGAGCCGTTTTAGGCTGTTGTGGACTATGTCCAAAGTTCGCCTGTCCCCCATTTGATCAACAATAGTCTCTGCGAAGTTCAAATACCAGGAGTCGTTGGTTGCTTTAAAGAGTTCCATGATCGGATCCAAGAGCACAGTCGCGGAGCTACCCTCGCACTCTCTCATGCCAGCAAGACTTTTGCCTCCCTGCCCAAAAGTCTTTAGACGCAAATCCGCAAGCCTCCTAACGGTGTCAAGCAATCGCTCGTTTGGCCAGAAGCGGTGGACTTCCAGCAAACCTTGCCGGCGGCACAGCCACCGTGTGCTCCGCATTGCCCATGTCAATCCCCGCCGCATTCAAGTTTAAAGGTGGTAACCCCTCCGGCACATCCGGCTTCCCCTTCGCAGCATTCCTCCTTGCTCCCCTCTCAGTCTCGAGTACGGCGTTTCAATGATGGTCTTATGCAAGGCCCAGAAGTTCTCCAGTGGCGTGTCCAACTGAATATGATGCGTTGGGGCGAGAATAAGACCGCCGTTTTTCCCAATGGTATTGAGCCGTTCGAAAATCTCCCCTCGGACCTCGGCAGGCGTACCGAAAGGCAGTGTGTGCTGCTCGTCAATGGATCCCCAGAAGCAGAGCTTGTCCCCGAACTGGCGCTTGATTTGTGCGGGATCCATGCAAGCAGGCTGAATCGGGTTTAGGATATCCACGCCGATTTCAATCAGATCGGGAATGATGGGGCTAATCATTCCGTCGGAGTGATAGGCGACTTTGAGCTGCGGGTTTATAGCTTTGATCTCAGAAATGAAAGTGGCCATCCGGGGTTTGAGAAACCTCTGCCAGCATTGTGGAGAGATCATCATCGCGCTCTGCGCGCCGACATCGTCACCCACCCAGATCATATCCACGCCCATTTGCACGAGTTTCTTGGCCGCGGTCAGATGGTATTGATAAGGAATGTCGAGGATCCTCTCCGCGATTTCGGGATTGAAAACGAAGTCCATCAGCAGTCGTTCCAGCCCTCGCAAGGCCCAAGCGGTTTCAAAGATCGTGGTGACTGTAACACCCACAATCCAGTATTCCTCCTTGAACGCCTGGATGGTGCGTGCGGCCTCCTGGTATAGCTCCGGGCAGCCGGGGGCCGGGGGCCGGTAACTTTCAAGCGCCTCATCGTTGGCGAGAGGATGGCCGGAAATCTCCGTATAACTGCCTTTGCCGAATCTTGTGGTGTACTCGCACTGCTTCCACCCAATGCCCCATTCGTCAGTATAATCACCTGCTTCCAGGTAGTACGAGTTGGCCCAACCCACTGAGGTCAACAGCATATCTTCACCTAGGGCCTGTTCAAGCTCATAGGTGTTGCCGCCACCGTGAGGGTTGTGCGAGGAGCCGGTCTTGTGAAGTAAATCCATGTGGAGCCTGGAAGCGAACTCAGGAGTAAAGCTGATCTGCATGGGACACCGGTCGGGTTCTTCGTGGCTAAGGGCCGTGAGAACTCTATCTCTGTGTCTCATCATGGTTGTCTTCCATCCTTTCTTGGATTGTCATCTCGCGGGTGGTCGGTCAGTTTGATGATAGGGGTAGGGAGAACCGATTAGGGTCCCCCTCCCTCCGGTAGGGTCGAGGACTGGCGCCATGCTCCGTAGGTTGGGCCTATCTGTTGCTCCCCGTTTCCTCTGGGGAGTACCACACTAGCCGCATCGTAAGCCGGTTTCCAGCCCCCGCCACGTCAAACCCAGCGTGCCCATTTCGGGCACTGGGCTTTCCCGCCTGCTTCCCATCAAGGGTTATGAGACTTATCGCGCAGGTGCGACTTTCGGCAGAGACCCATATGGGCGTACTCGATACCCGTGGAACAGGCCGAGCACGTTATAGAGCCACTCCCTACTCCATCGCTTCCAGCCGAAGCCCCGTCGTTTCCGGGCACGCATCAGGTGGCGTCGGGTCTTCTTTTCTACCCAGTCTTGGATAAACGCAAAGCACCGACTCGAGTGCCCTACGGCAAAGTAGTTAACCCAGCCGCGCAGGATCGGGTTGATCAGCTCGATCACCCCCCCCACCGGCTGGCTCGCGAATCTTCGGAACAGGTCCCGCAGCTTCGCCAGCAACGCCGTCCGCTTCTTCAGCTTGGGCGTATACTGCGGTCGCCACCTGCCCTGCAAACTCCGCACGCGGCGTAACTCGAAGCCCAGGAAGCCGAAGCTCCCTCCCTTCCTCAGATCCACGATTCGACTCTTCTCTTCGTTGATCTCCGCACGGAGTTTCCCGAACTCTTCCCGTAATCGCTTGACTACCGCCTTCACGAGCCAGTCATGGCGCGGATGAAAGTCCACCAGGATCACCAGATCGTCCGCAAATCGTGCATATTGGACGGCGGTGTATCGTTGGTAGCGGGTGGCCTCGCTCGCCTTTTCCAGCATCTTCTCTACCTCATTGAGGTAGAGATTACTGAGCAGCGGCGAGATCACACCTCCTTGCGGAACTCCTTTCTTCCCGGTCGCCTTGAGGATCATCTTGAGAAGCCTCATCACTTGATCGTCTCGGATTCGCTTCGCTACCTTCGAGAGCAGCAGATAATGCTGGACGCTGTCAAAGTAGGCGCGCAAATCAAGATCGATGATGCGGGTCTTCTCCTCAACGATCGCCTCGGCCACGCGGCGTACCGCTTCATGGGCCGTTCGCTTCGGTCGGTATCCGTACGATTCCGATTGAAAATCAGCTTCGAAAATCGGTTCCAGGATCAGCTTGAGTGCTCCTTGCACCACACGATCACGGATCGAGGGTATCGAGAGGATTCGGACCTTTGTTCCGCCTTCTTTCGGTATTTCCTTCTTCCGCACGCGCATGGGTTGATACGTGTTGGTGACCAGTTCGTCCCTAATCTGCTGAAGAAAACTCTCCACTCCACCCGCTTCGATGGCCTCGAAGGTGACACCATCAATGCCCGGTGCCCCCTCGTTTTTCTTCGCCATCGCGTAGGCTTCCCGAAGGGTCTCTTCTTTGCAAACATGAACGTATAGTCCCCAGAATCGCCAGGTCGGTTCCGCCTTCGCCTTGATGTATAGGCTCTTCCTCAGGTCCTGCAAAACGCCAGGTGTCGTTGTCATCCCACCCTTGCCTCCCTTGTTGTCAGAGCCACTGCAATCAGCAGGGTCCCTTGGCTCCACGGACGTTGCTCCGCTTCATCGCTAATATGGCCCCCTCCAACTCCCTCTCGTCTTCCGCCGACTTCCCGGTGTCTCCGGTTATACGGCTTCCTGCTCCGCGGATTTCTCCCCGGGACGAGGAGGGTCTCTCCAGTTGCTCAGCATGCCCTGGTCATCGTGCTGTCGCTTCAACCCCGCCAGAATGAAACCGCCGCGTCAGCCAGGTTGCGACGATCCCTGCTGCCTTCACCCTCCGGTTACGGG
>DLMI01000026.1:0-10537 GCA_002478145.1 Acidobacteria bacterium UBA7540 | reverse complement strand
TTACGGCCCGATGACTCGCTCACCATCCTGAAGATGGCTTTGTCGATAGGTTTCAGAGATTCGGTTTCCCTACCCTCCGCTATCCAAGCTACGAGGTTCTGACTTTTGCCTCGGTGGGTTTACCTCCCACTGAACACACCAGCTTTTTCTGGACACACAACCGGACAGGCGGTTCTCCCGAATCCGGCTCTCCAGTCGATGGTGTTACCTGCGAGAGGATTGACAGGCCAAATTATGGGCCGTAAGCAAGGAGAACAACCCACGTTTGGCAAAGGAAGCGTTCGGCCAGAGCTGATGATCCCGGCCTCGTCCTCGGCCTTCCCCGCCCCGGCGCTTGCGGAGGATACTGCGCAACCGCATGCGCACCCAAGGGTCGAGCAGGGAAAACGTCGTGTGGTAGCTGTGTTGGAAATAGACAAACTAGCCTGCATCGGTGTTTGTAAGACGCATACGCACACTATTCTTATAGCCCCGCTCTAAGGCAATGGGTTGCTCGTAGTTCCCCCAGTCCAGGTCCGGATACCCCCACAGATTGTTAATGTTGAGCTGAACCCTGCCGTCTGGTAAAACTGCAACTCGAACGGCCGCCGAGCCGTCAGATTCCGCTCGGACTCGCAGATCTGTTCCCGCCAAAAGACAAGAGACGTGCCAAATGTTCTCTTTCAGGCTCCTAAAGTCGTTCGTGCCCCGGCCGCCAAGATCGTCCGGCCCGTAAAGGAAGAAATCCTTTGAGTCTTGGGACCAAGGCCTTATCGGTGTGGTACGGTATGCTTCAACTGGACCTCCCACATTCCTTAAAGCCGTTCCTTGGGGCCGGCCAATATGATCAGAAGGATAACTGGACCATAAAGATTCTCGATCCCACGTCAGCCGGTCGACCGAGCTCGAGAGTGTATAAGCAACCCCAACTTCACTAATTCCCTTGGGCCGGTCGTGAATTGTGTACTGTGTGGTGATCAACCCTTGGCCGTCAATTCTGATCTCAAACTCGGCGGCCATACGCTCTTCTGTCGCCCCGCGACGAGCGATGTAAGCTCCAACCAGAGTTATCACGGCCTCGTCGGCGGTCGCGGAGTGACGAATACTGGTGGGCCACCAGGGGAACAAGGCTAATGAGCCGAAGTTCAAGAACGGCCCGCCTTCAATAATCTTGCTGCCTCGGAGCACTCCTTCGGCTATAAGCCCCGTTCTCTTGCTGAGAGCGACCCTGAACTCCGGGCGTTGAACAGTAATAAATTGCGAATCTTCAGTTACCTTCGGTGCGGGACCCTTCACATCAGGAAAAACCCTCTTTCGCTTCCCGTTACTCAGATTGAATTCGTCAACAAGAATTCCCCCTGCCCGGTAGAACTTCAGGTTCAGAATGTCCCCGTTATGCCAAGTACGCGCGGGAATCCTAATTGTCCCTTGCGCGCCAGGAACTAGGTATAAGTTGTTGATCTCCCCAGAGTCACTTCCGACGTGCCAGACAATCTTGATCTCATTCAAGTTTGTGTGGTTAAACCAGTTCTTTATAGGAATCTCCAACGGTTTGCACGAGCCCGGACCAGCAATTTCCCCTTCTAGAACGCGCACGGGCGAATATGCCTTCTTGGTAAGCCAATACTCGGGTTTTGGCCTGCGCCATCCATCTACGATTCCCCATTCGCCATAACCCACGGGTGATCCCGGCAGCATGAACACCTCTTCAAACCCGGCCCAAATCGCTCCACCAAGACAACCCTCAGCGGTATAACAGTTTTCCCAGAAGCGCTTCAGGCTTTGTCCCCAAAAGTTCCTCACCCCCGGGTCGCGCTTCAAGGTTTCGGTGTTGTAACAGGAAATGTGCAAGGATTCGTCGTTGAGCTTCGGGATATCTTTGCTGGTTAAGTCCCCATCAAACTTTGGGTAGTGCTCGCTGAAAAGGTCGTAGCAATCCACGCCTTGGGGCACTGTCCGAGGATAACTGAAAATAACAGGCCGCGAGGTGTCTTCCTGCTTGGCGTAGTCATGTTCCTTTTGGAAGTTCGATCCCCACGGGCTCTCGTTTCCCAATGACCAAAAGATGACCGAGGGATGACTTCGGTCTCGTTCGATCATTTCGGCGAATTGGTTCATGTAGCGGGAAGTGAATTCCGCATCCGATTCGGTTCCACCGCCCGTTACCGACCATTGCTCCCCGACGAAGCACACCGCCGATTCTTCTTCCACGTAAATCCCGTGACGGTCGCAGGCTTCCAGAAAGCTTTCCGTAGGAGGATAGTGCGAGGTCCTGACAAAATTGACATTGGCATCGCGCAGCAGAACGGCATCCTCCTCATCAAGCTCCGGCTTGGTTGCCCTCCCGAGCAAGGGGTGAGTATCGTGCCGGCACACCCCGCGTAGCTTCACAGCGTCCCCGTTGACGTAAAGCTGGCTCCTCCGCCGCTCCACTTTCCGGAACCCGATCCTTCTTTCCAACTTCTCCACGCTGGACGCATGAACAATCAACTCCGCTCCGAGGGTGTAGAGGTGCGGATGTTCGGCGTCCCATTTCATGGGCGAAGCGACCGGAATCTCCAGGGACGCTTCCGGCCGGTCTGGAGAAAAAGCCACCGAAGCCGGGTTCAAAGGGAGGCTTTTCCCCTGCGGGTCCGCTAAATGCAGGTTCAACTTCACCCCGCGCCCCGCATGGATCGACACCATAGCCATGACTTTCAGGCGCGCGTCCTGGTAGGACGAATCGAAGTCGGTTTCGACGTGCAACCGCGCCACGTAATCGGGAGGGAGAATCACCAGCTTCAGACTTCGCAAAATACCCGCAATGGAGTGCTTGGCATAGTTGCTGGCATAGGAGATCTCATCGGAACGATCGGTTACTCCCACCGTGAGCCAGGCGGTTTGGCCGGGCCTTACACACTCGCTAATGTCGCAATCCCAAGAGGTAAAGCCGCCATGGTGGTCTCTCACAAACCTCCCATTCACCCAAATCCGGGCGTAACTGTAAACACCGTCAAAGCGCAGGAGGATCTTCTTGCCTTTTGCCTCGGCGGGAATCTCCACCTGCTGCTTATAAACAAACTCATTGTCCCTTGCGAACGGTATTTCCTGCGCCGTGAGTTCGCCAGGGACGGCGATGTCAGACCAGTTAGCAGGATCAACGCCATTCGTCCAAAAGTCGGCAGGAGGAGAGGTGGTGAGTTTCCAGGTCCCGGCCAAGTCCACGAGAGGCTGGGGGACACCTGCGACTTCTTTCGGCAATGGAACAAGCACCGGCCTTGGCCAGTCCCACGACTGCGGGAGGGGTGCCTCGCCTCCTTGAACCGTTGGGAGGCCGACATTCGAGGGCGAGACGCCATTCGGCCTCGCAAAAACCCCTCCGCCCCCCAATATCCACGCTGGAGAAATTGCTGATGTTCCAAGCGCTTCCATGAATTTCCTGCGATTCAACTCAGGACCTCCTCACGTTGATGGGATAACTCCCGTATTTTCTGACCGTCGCGTGCATCCGAAGGGCGTTCTTGACAGGAACCATGTCATGAACTTCGCTGGAGGACCCGATGAGGATTCCTCCTGACGGGCCGAGTCGCTCAACCAGCTGCAGAGTTTCCTTTTCGGCCTCCTCAGGTGTGCCGTAAGGTAGAGTGGTCTCGCAGCAAAGGTTGCCGAACAGCAGCGTGCGCGGATAGTTCCGCCGAATCTCAAAGATGTCGTTGCAACCGTTCCGCTCAATGGGGTTAAAGCCGTCAGCGCCCAGCGCGTTCACCATGATCGGCAGGATCTTCTCAGCCTTGCCATCGGTGTGGTAGAGAAACTTGAAGCCTGTATCTTTCATCGGCTTTGCAATTCGCTTCCAAATGGGTAACGCTTTCTTGCGGATGAAGTCAAGGCTGAAGATAGGTCCCTGACTGCCCGCCACGTCCTCGCCCATGAACATCAAAGGCGCAGACGGGTTTTCAGCGAATACCTCAGCAATGTACTGTGAGAAGCTCCCGCAAACCTCCACCAGCCGGTCAACCAGTTCTGGAGCGTCGTAGATAAGGTGGCCCAGGCCGCGCGCCGTTCTTATTGCCGAAGTGCTGTTCGTCAGTCGAGCCGGGTAATTGGATGCAATCGGGAAACCCGCTCGTGTTTTTGAACCACTGTCCAGCAATGCCGGCATCGTCCGGGTCAAGGCGCAGGCGCCAATCGCCGGCCAGCGAGATGCCTCGCCCCACCGACCCCGCGCCGAATACCGGAGGCAGCGTCCACGCAGACAGTGCTAGGATCAGGAACGCTTTTGAGAAAGATTCTTCCAAGGATTTCACACAGAGACCACAGCGCGGCCATTGGCCGCAACCAAAACAAGGAAAAACTCTCGATCTCAGGGCTTCAGCGTGAATCAGGACCATATTGCTAATTTCGGCCCCCCCCGCCGCTGCGCATCACTGTGCGCGCCACGACCGATGGCTTCCACCCCTAGGAGACACTCCAAATCTGCGTCCAGCCTCCGAAGAATACCCTTGTGCCTCTGAACGATTTGCATGCGCAGGGCCTGGCCACACTCCATTCAGGGATGCTGGTAATTGCCGCCCAGCGCTCAGTGGGCATCAGCCCCAGGGATTGAGATCGAGTGCGGTCCCAGCCCGGGCGGAACCGTAACGATACCAACACCCTTTTGGAAAGTAACCCGCTGAGCCTTCCCGTCGACTTCCACCCGTTCTGTTCCGCTCGTTCCTGGCAATTCCAGCTCCCACTGGGAAGGATGATCGCCGAAGAAGCGGCAATAGTGGGCATCGTAAGTGAGCGTTATCGCCAAGGCTGGACCCGGTGTGCCCAGCACGCCCGCATGCAAGTAGGCAATATATTCATTCATGCCCATGGAACGCCAACCCTGAAGCTGCTCGAAAATGATTGGAAACCCCTCAGGGTGCTGCGAGATTCCTCGGTCATGGCCGTCGGGAGGGACCCACACGACGAGGGGAGCGTCCGACGTTCCCCCGAATTCCCCGCCATATACCGGCAGCGCTTCGACCGCGAGATCGGGGCCGAGGTAGTCTCCGGACCATCCGAATCCAACACGTGCGGCGATGACGGTGGTGTTATTGGGGCCCGACTTGGAGACGGCGGACCCGCCCGGGGCGAAAGAAAGCGGCTCGACCCCGAACTCGTGGATTAACCACTCGCGTGATCGCTCGAGATGCAAACGTTGAACGGCGGCCGGTATCTCCTTCTCGCGGCGCGTGTCGGCGAATTCGCGATACCAGCCGATCTCGGCCTTCTCCTCGTACAGCGGGGAGTCATACCACGGGCCGGGCGGTGAATCGAGGTCTGGCTGCATGTGCGTCCAGCCGTGGCTCTCAATTTCGAAGACGCCGCGCTTCAACCCCTCCTCAATTCCGCGCCTCGTCGAAACGTAGTCCTGACGTGTCCCAAATTCATCTGTGAAGACCTGTTGAAACGACGGAACGATGGTGCGCAGCTTCTGATCCACAAATCCCGGGCAGATGTTGAGAGACAGCACTGCATGGTTCTTCTCGAGCGGCGCGATCAGATACTTCTCGATTTGCTCCTGCGTCAGCGCGGCGTAGTGCCAGCTCTCGAGCCAGGCGTTCGCTGCCGAGCCCGGATCGTCCATTACCAGGACCGCTTGTCGGCTCCACTCCCTGTGCAACTGATACCCAACCGCCAGTGCCAGGGCCCGCCGCAGCACGGTGCGCAGGGCCTGATAATGGAGAAACGCCGAGTACTCGCTGCCGATCCAGAGCGCGTGAACTCCCGGACGAACTTCCCGGTCGGTGATCTGTGGTACGCCGCCCTGGGTGGCCAGCACCTTGGCGCTTACTTCGTCTACCAGGACCCTCTTCTTGGAAAAATCAAATCGCCAGGGAATCTTGGTGTCCACTCCTTTGGCGGTCAAGTCGGTCCGCGGATCGTCGTTCGTGTCGAGCGGGTCCGGAAGACCGTGCAGCAGGTAGTCTTCGGGAAGCTTGGGCACGATGGCAGCGCTGAGGCGATAGTACCCGCGGTAACGAACACCTAGCAACGATTCGAGGATGGGATGATGGATCCGATTGGAGAGAGCGACGAGCCCGATATTCCACTTCTCCACCGCGTCCGCGAGCCACTTCAGGTTCTGGTCAGGAAATTCGGTTGGGTCTGCATCCCAGAGAACTGCGCCATACAGGGGCCTCCCATCAATGCCCAGGAAGGTATTGCGGTCGAGCCGCTGCTGGTCCAGGCGAACAATGTCGAAGGGTACGCCCCAGTTCTTGAGCAGGCTGACCAGTTCGTGAAACTCGCTTCCTTCCCGCACCAGAAAGCCGGCAGGATCATCCCACTGGTCGCCGATGACGAGCAGAATACGGTTCGGACGGAAGTCTGCGGCAAGCATGCAGGGCGTCCAGGAACAAGCGAACGAAAACAGGAGGAAAAGTAGAATTCTCTTTGCCATAGGCGGGCCTCTCAACATTTCTTGCTCTGAACTTCGGTTTAAGCGAAAGATCTTGCCGCAGACTTACCCCCAAGGAACAGCCCGTTGCAGTCGTCCGGTCTGCCGGGGTACAGAAGACGGTACGGAGGAAACAGACCGGCAGAGTAAATTGGGGGACCTCTCGGCCCAGGTTTGACCGGCCGGCGAAGCCAGAAGTCGGCCTGGAGGAGCCGAGAGTCTCGGATGAGGTCATAGTAAGCGTCCACCCGGCGGGACAGCAGAACCCGCTGGCGAGCCAAGGACCTCTGGATGGGAGCGTTCTGTCAGAAGGGGAGAGTGCCGTTTGGACGAAAGTCCCGCTACGGCTCGTTGCTCTCTTCCGAGATAGGGACTTTAACCGCGTATAATAAGCTGGCGCGGGGTGTCGGCTCGAGCCACTCCGGGTGGGCGAAGGTCGCCGCGGAATTCCCGTTTGAAGCCATACTGGGGAAAACTCACCGTACGGAATTTTAGAGGGGGAGGAAGATAAACGAGTGCCCCGCGTGCGCGTCCCCAAAATACGTTGGACCGGCGTGGTTAGCATGTGGTGCGCTTCCTCTCTCTACTCGACGCCAAAGGGTTTCAGGGACCTCGTGGACAAACCACTGCGTGGACCTTGTGTTAAGTGTTCTCAAAGGGACAGTCTCGACGGCCGTTGTGGCGCGGGCGCTCTTGTCTGAGCGCCCCGCGCCACACAACGACCCTGGGACCCGGATCAGAAGTAGAACTTCAATGCGGCCTGCATGATGCGGGCTGAGGCCGCGGAGTTAATCGTTCCGAAGTGGACTTGGTCGGTAACGTCCGTGGCCGGATTGCCCAGGTTCACATGATTCAAGGCGTTAAACATCTCCCACCGGAACTGGAGGTACTTCGATTCCGTGAATTTGAGGTTCTTGAAAAATGAAAGGTCGAAGTTCCACAAACCAGGGCCGGTGATGGTGCCAAAACCGGCGTTTCCAAACCGGGTGTAGGGGAGATCCGCAAACGCGGCTGTGTTAAACCAACGGGCCTCCGTCCGTTGTCCACGGGGCAGATTGGCGGGGAGCCCGGTGGCGTCCGCTTTGTTGCCCGCACCGTTGTCCCCGCCATTGCCGATGTCGCTCGTTGCGGTGAGGGGCGAGCCCGAGTTGAGGGTGGTGATGCCATTGAACTGCCAGCCGCCGATGACCTGGCCGAGCGCTCCGTGAGTGCTTCCCGCGAAACGCTTACCAGGGCCAAACGGCAACTCGTAGACATAACTGATCACCGCATGACCGGCCATGTTTTCGGGACCGTAATTTAGCGCCAAATTGTATCTATTGATCACAGTAGTTCCATCAAACAGACCGATTTCCATGTCCTTCGCCCAGCTATAGGCCCCGATTATTGCCATCCCGTTCGAGAAACGGCGCTCGACATGGACGTTGAAAGCGTTGAAGCGCGAATAGGCGCCTGAAGTCGTCCCCTGGACATAGCCCAAGGTTGGATAAGGTACTCGCTGCGCGATTGTCAGCGGGTTATTCGGATCGAAGGGACTCGCTTGATTAGCGTCGTACAGGTATGACAGGCCTTTTCCCCTGCTTCCGACATAGCCCACTTGCAGCAGGAAGTTATGCGGCAGTTCCCGCTGGATGTTGAAGTTATATTCGTAGTACATCGGCAAGGCTCTCGCGTCAAGGTGATATAAGGAGGCTAGAGTCAGGTTAACTCCAGTGCAGCAAGTCGTGATTGGGGCTGGAAAAATTGTGGCGGTAGTGAAGCTGGGAGTTGGGATGTTGTTGGACATATATATATCGTTCACATACGGAAGCTGGAAATGGTTATAGCCAAAGTTGTTGGCCCGAAAATTGCCATTCATGATGGCAAACCCACCGCGGAAGACGGTCTTTGGCAACCACTTCGGGCTATAAGCAAGCCCAAGCCGCGGCTCGAAGTCGGTTTTCGGTGTTGGCAGGATACGCTCCGGCATGGTCTTACCGGCGTAAAGCAGATTCATGGTGGTGAAATCCCAGTTGGTGAACTCGTTGTGCGTTTCGCGCGGCAATTGCACAAACTCGTAGCGTAACCCGAGGTTAAGGGTTAACTCCGGTTTCAGCTTGATGTCGTCCTGTGCGAAGAACGAAAACTCCCCCCACTGGAGGGTATAAGGATAGTCTCCCGAGCCGCGTTGGGCAACGTGGGCATAATCCGGAAGGCCCAGGAGATAGTCGGCCATCGGGTTGCCAGTGTACTGGCCGTTGAAGTAAATCTCGCCCTCCTGCGTGGCCCACCCTCGGTCTTCGTAGGTTAGCCAGCGGAGGTCCGTTCCCACCTTCAGGATGTGGTGGCCGCGCGTAACCGTGAGCATGTCGCTCAACTGCCTGTTGATATCGTTAGTGCCGGTGGGCTGCCACGCTTGCGGGCCTGCATATTGGAAGCCCGTAATGCCTATCCCCGGGGGACCGTATGCGAAGGAGTCGGGATTGACATTTTGCAAACCGAAGGTCGGTGCCAGGTTGGTGCTCGCTACCTTGTCCTGCCCTTCCACTATGAAGTTGTGGGTATATCCGAGGTGCAAGTTGTTCAAAATCGTCGGGCTAAAGATGTGAGTGTACTCGCCGCCCCCGACTCTCCCGCTACGCGTCCCCACAAAGCCAGAATAAGGATTGGGCGCGGGTTCGTCCTGGTAATAATCCACTATCGAGAGGAAACCATCAAAGCGGTTGTTGTTGTTCAAGTAGTAGTCGATGCGAGCGATCCCCTGCTCGCTGTTGGTCACTTCTCCCGTGAAGGCCGTTAGATTGTACCCAGGCGCAGATGGGCCGCTTGGCGGCGTGAAGGACTGTGCGCCAGCTTGCGCGAATTGCGAGATGCGGCCTGGCGGGATAATGTTTCCTGGGAAGGGATGGCCCGTGTTGGGATCTGTGGCAATGAGGCTCATGGTCGAAAGGTTGCCCCCCAACTGTGCGGCGGTCGGCTCCTCCACGCTGGTAGCATTGTCGAAGCGGTAGCGAAAGCCTTCGTAACTGAGGAAGAAAAAGAGTTTTTCCTTACGAATCGCCCCGCCCAAGGTGCTTCCGAACTGGTTCTGGCGCAGCGGCTGTGTAGTACCTGTAAAGTTGAAGGCGTAGCGTGCATCCAAAACGTTATTCCGCAGGAAATCGAATACGTCACCATGAAAATGGTTAGTGCCGTTCTTAAGCGTTGTGGTCAGGATCGTTTGAGCACGCCCATACTCGGCCGAGAAGGAGTTCTGCAAAAGTTTGAATTCGCCGATGGAATCCACCGAAGGACTTAATCCATACGTGGAATTCCGCACAATGCGTGTTTCAACACCGTCAACGAGGTAGCTATCGCTAACGTAGCGGCCACCTTCGTTTTGAATGTTCGGACCGGCACTCTCGGCCCCGCCGAGGTAAGAGACGCTGTAGAGATAAACGTCGTTGGTGAGGGCGGCCAGTTGCACAAACATGCGCCCGTTGAGCGGCAGATCCACCACCTGCTGGTCTTCGACCACTTGGCCCACATCCGAGGTGTCAGTGGCCAGCGGCGCCAAAGTGGCCACGACCTCCATTGTTTGGTTCACTTGGCCGACTTGCATGGTTAAGTCAAAACGAAGGGTCTGATCGACCTGTAGCTCAACGCGGGTGATGTCCACCGATTGGAATCCGTTCATCTGCGCGTGTATCGAATATTTACCCTGGAACAGCGTCGTGAACGAATAGGCGCCCACGTCGTTCGTAAGTTCCGTAGCTTTTACCCCCGTAGCTTCATTTGCGACGGTAACCTGAACTCCAGGGACCACACCACCACTGGAATCCCGTGCGGTGCCGACGATACTCCCATAAGTAGCCTGGCCGTAACAGCGCAGAGCAGCGCTGAAGGCCAAAATTAACAAGCAAGCGGCCATTGCAAAATAGTTCAGAGTACGTTCTTGCACAAAAACTCCCCGATCTCGCTTCGTCGCTTTCACGGTTTGTTGCCTCCTTTTAGCGCGATTACCGCGTAAGAAATGAGTTAGCATGACCCAAGACCCAATACCGACAAAAAACTGCCATAGTGCATGCGTAATCGATTACGCATGCTGGTGAGCTTGTACCACCCTTCTAGATTGCTGTCAAGTACTTTTTTAGAGTTTTTTAGAGTTTTCTGCGATTCAGACAGTGGGGG
>DLMI01000011.1:72915-142529 GCA_002478145.1 Acidobacteria bacterium UBA7540 | reverse complement strand
TCTGCCTCGGCACAGTCCTGACGGGAAACATTCAGAGCGAGATTCCTCGCGGAGTTTATCCTGAGCGGCAGAGCGAGATTCTTCGCTCCGCTGCGCTCAGAATGACAGCAGGGCGGGATCAATCGCCAATCACCAATCGCCGATCACCAATCACCAATGTTGGTCGGCGGAAAGGTCCAGAGCGAGATTCTTCGCTCCGCTCCGCTGCGCTCAGAATGACAGCAGGGCGGGATCAATCGCAAGTCGTCGCTATGCCTGCGAGGACTGCAAACCATGCCGCATTGGCCGGGATGTGCAAGTTGAAATCAAAGAAGCTGTGCACCAGCAGGCCACAGCATCCAATGGCGGCGCCCAAGCGAATCCAGCCAGCTCGTGATCGAAAGGGTTGACCCCAATCTCGAAAGGCCAGACGAAGAAAAAGCGCCAGAGCTGAGAGAATGAGCAGCGCGCCGACCAGTCCGGTCTCAGCTACCGCCTCCGCATAATCGTTATGCGCGTGATCGACCCACATGTCGGTGGGAAAACTCTGATAGCGGGGGTAAGCGGTCTCGAAATCTCCCAAGCCAACACCCAGGACGGGATGGTCACGCCACATGCGCAGCGAATCGAGCGCCATGCGCTTACGCAAACCGGCCCATTCCGCCCGAGCACTGTCGACGTAGGCTACCGACCCCAGCTTTTTCGCCACCCAGCCCGGGTCGACATAGGCAAACAGCATTACGCCCGCAAAGAGGGTGATGGCGGCCGCCATCGCCAGGCGCCGTCCCTCCGTTGTCCGAGCACCCGCCCTGCGCAGGGCACTGGTTGCGATGGCGATCTCCGCTGACAGTGCCAGCAAGCCGCCTCGCGAACCGGAAAGCAACAGGGAGGCGAGCGCGAGCGCAACCGCGATAACACGCCGTGCCGAGGCCTCCAGCGATAACCTTCCGCGCCGCCCGGCAATGTAGAGGACCGCAACCGGGATGAGCATTTCCATGAGTCCGGCGAAGTGGTCGCGATTGACGTAGGGACCGAAGACGCCACCGGGGGTATCGACGATGCCATAAATCCGATGCGCCCCCGAAGCAAACTGCACAATGGCAAACAGTCCCATGGAACCGGCAAAAACCAGGACCGCAAGGCCGAAGGCGCGCAAAGTGCTGCTGCCGGCTCCGGCGAAAAGCTGCACGGCGAGGAAAAAAAACGCCAAATCCGTAGCTAGCAGCACCAGAGCTTGGCGGGTCTCCGACCGATCGAGTGTGAGCCGGGCCGCATACTGAGCCACTCCCAAAAGAAAGAACAGCGCCAGGGGGATGTAGAGCGGCGACCAGATCAATTTCAGCGCCCCCTGCTGAACGCTTCCCAGGGCCCACAAGAAAAGCGCCAGGGCGGCTACAAGGCCCAGGGCCACCCAGGCCCAGGGAACTACCGCGCCAAAGGCCAAGGGCGCGCCGAGCAAGGCAGCGACGAGCAGAATGCGAGCGATGTGTAAAGGGTAAGGTGTGAAGTGTAAAGAAGGATGAAGTGTAAAGGGTGAAGGTTGATCGTCGCTTCTTGCCTCTTGCTGGGTTTGTGCCTTCGTGAATTGCTCTTGTTTCTTCACCCTTTATCCTTTACCCTTTACAATTTTTGCTTCTGGCCTCGTCATGCTTGCTCTTCTTCCTTCACCCTTTCCCCTTTACCCCTCGCCCTTCACCCTTTTCCCTTACCCTTTACAATTTTCGCTTCTGACTGCTCGGGGCCCAGACATTCCAGCGAGACCGCGTCCAACCAGCAAGTCCCGGAGATTTCCGTAGGGAAAACCCGGCTGCGAGGTCGCCAGAATGAAAGCCGCACCGCCTGGGTTTGCGGTCCGGTGGAAAAAGACAGACGCAAGGGATGCCAGGGCGTCGTTCCCACCGTGGTGTCGCTGATCGCATCCGGAAAACTTGGTTGTTGGGTATCACTCACGCGCAAGCAGGGGCCGGTGTCGGAGGTGATGTCTTCCGAGCGGATGTAAGCCTGGAGCGTGTACGCATGATGGGGAAGGACCAGCACGATTTGATAGGCGGGCTCATACTCATCGTTGCGGCTGACCGTAAAGTCTACACGAAGGCAGTGGGCGCCATGGTAAGCTGCAGGAGCGGAAAAATCGACCGCAAGATAAGTTTGGGGGCTAGCCCGCCAGTCGAACCCCGCGTTCAAAGGCGATTGTTCGAAATCGCCATTGAAAATCAAATTGTCTTTTTCATCCGCCTCATACCTTTTGACAATTCCCAGGCGTTCAAGATCCTGCCAGACATTCACAGCCTCTTCGATTCTGCCCAGAGCGATCAGACGCTCGAGATAAGGCGCGGCGGAAGAAAAGGGAAACGGACGAGCGTTTGCAACCGCCAGCTTCCAAATTCGATAGGCGGTGTCGTTATCCCCTTGGTCGCTCAAGAAATCCACGTAGCCAACTTTGAGCTGGGCATCCGCACTGTCAGCCAACACTTTTTGGAAGATAGGGTCGGGCTTCTCCACAGCTTGAAGAGAAGACCAAGTGGCCGCCGCATACGTGGGGTCAAGTTCCAGCAAGCGGCGAAATTCCGCCAAGGCCCTGTCAAGTTGATTGGTGCGCAGAGAGGATTGGGCAGCAAGCCAATGGTAAGAAGGCACCATGGGACAGAGCTTCAGCAGGCGCTCCCCAGCGTGATCGATGCACTCCGTATCAGCTATGGATTCACAGGCTGACTCAAGGTCTGACCAGTAGAGCCGGTTATCGGGGCTTAACTGGGTGGCGCGGCGCAGGTGGCGGAGGCTTTCGGCAGGATCGATGTCTCTGTAGGCTTGCCCGAGCCGGTTCTGAAGCCGAGGATCGTCCGCGTCCCACGCCAGGAGCCAGCGACCCACCGTAGGCGTCTCGAATGAAAAAGTGATCCCCACCAGCGAAGTTTCGGCGGCCACAAACAGGCTTGCGCAGCCGACCGCGAGCAGGAAGAGGAGCGCTCGAGAGTGCGCGCGCAGTGAGATTTCGGTTCGGGCGACCCCCAACTGCGGCCGAATCATGTGACCCCGCGGCCTACCCGCGTTCTGCTTTCTGCAACCAGGACAAGCCTCGCCATGCGGCGCGGATTAAGCAGTACAAGGATTGCTTCCGGACGGGGTTCGCCTGACGCACCTGTCACCGCAGCACGCTTGGTCCGGCGGGCAGCAGCGCTGCCCATGATTACAGCACTGGCCTGAGGGACAGCACGTCCTATTGCAGCACGTCTGGCCTGAGGGACAGCAGATGGGCCTAGAGAACCCCAAGATCCCACCGCAGGACCGGGCTGAGGGACAGCACTTTCCAGCGATGCACGTCTCGCCTGAGGTACAGCAGCTCGTCCCATTGCAGCACATGCCCCGGGCACAGCACGTCCCATTGCAGCACGTCTGGCCTCGGGCACAGCACTTCCCATTGCAGCACGCCAAGCCGTTTTTGCAGCATGTCGTGCCGCAGCGGAATTCACCGGACGGACACTTGATGAATTCTGGGGCCTGTGCGCCCCCGGCAGGCACCCCCAGGCCACGGGAAGCCCGTCCCAGGTAAGTTAATACGCCGCCACCCACGACCCCGCTGAGCAGCCTCAAAGCTTGGCGACGTGGGATCGGGCTGGCAATAATCCGTGATATATCGTCCAAAAGCGCGCTCATTTCACTCCTCCTTTTGACCACCTCGGCGGTCACGGACGAGAGCCAATATAGCGTCTCTCCCGACTGCCGCGTCCCTGGCAATCACACCGTCTTCCCCAATCAGAAAAGCCGCCGGCGTCGCCAGAGTCCCGTACTCTCTTGAGACCTTCCACTTCCTATCCTGAAGCAGCACCGGAAACTGAAAACCGTGCTGCTCTGCCTTGCGGAGGTTCTCCTCCGCATTGCCCCGTCCGACGAGTATCACGCCCAAGCCGTCATTCGCGTATTCTCGATGCAGGCGGACCAAATGGGGGGCGAGTTCATCGCAAGGTCCGCATTGAGGGTCACTGAAGACCAGGAGTACGCGCCGGCCCCGGTACTCCTCGAGCGAAACCATGTGACCGTGAAGGTCGGGCAGGAGAAAAACAGGCGCGCGCGTGCCGGCTTTGAGCCCACTTCCCCTGATACTGGAAAAAACCAGCCAGCGGTTAAGCACGCCAGCCCGCCGCTCGCATCCCACGCAGGGCTTGATTCCCATGGCGGAGGTCACACGCTTGATTACGTCCCCAAGCCCGATCTCTTGTTTGACAAGAAATCCGGGGAGGTTCACTCGGTGAGGCGCGAGGGTTTCTCGGAGAGGCCCTTCGCTGCCCAGCCCGCTGCGCTGAGGCGTGCTTTTGCCGGCCTCGGAAGCGCCAGGCTCAAGGTCGGCCACCTCCAGGGCTAGCGCCAGGACCTGATCTGCTCCCCGCGCCAAGGGCGCAGCCACTCGCCCTTCCTCATCCAGCAGATAGGTTACCGGTGTGCCCTCGTGCTCGAAAGGCGCTGGTTTCTCTCCATCCTTCATCAGTAGGATGGGGCACTTCAGGCCATGTTCGGCTGCCTGTTCCTGGTTGGATCGGGCGTCACCGTAAGCCAGGAGCACCAACTGAACGTTTCGCTTTTCGAAACTGGTTTCAAGACGGCCTAACTCGGCTGCGATGGAATCGCAAAACCCGCACTCGAAATTCCAATGCACCAGCAAAACGCGCTTGCCGCGAAAGGCCTCAAGTGCGACGGGCCTTCCCGCAAGGTCGGGGAGTTTAAAGGCGGGGAAGTCGCTTTGAAGCGGAAGCCCTGCCGGTTCAGCTTCCTCACCATGCTTCTCCAGCCCAGCTCCCGCGGCTTGCGCATTCTGCTCGAGCTGGTCCAGACGCAGCAGTATTCGACCTTGCTGCTTGACGATCTGGTAAAAGCCTATCCAAAGGCTGATCAGGATTAACAAGAGGAGCAATATGGTAATCATGTGAAGAACGGCCCCTCGCCTTCGATTACACCGTAACAGGTGACAAAACGAAAACTGTCTTTGGTCGTGTTGTCAAGTTCCCTGAAACCTCGGGATTCAGGGGATTTCAAGGGCTAAGACCTTGGCTTGTCAGCACTGGTTCACCGGCTACAACACCCCATCGACCGGCGTCTCCCCTGCGAATCAGCCAGCTCTGCTCACCTAATCGGTTACGGCACCCTTTGCGAAGTCGGACAAGCTCCTTTGCGCAGTCAAATCAGCCTGGGCGTAGCCGCGAGCGGCAACTGTACAGCTGGGCTTGTATCACAAGCTTAGGATAATCCGCGCCTCCAATTCCAAGCATCTAAACAATACCTTTTCCTCATTCCTGTCAAGCACTTTTTCTCAGTACTTAGGTACCCGGCGGAAATCTCTTTATGGTTCTGGTATTGATTAATTTCCAATCCGATAGACCAGACCCCCGTTTCTTGGACCCATGAGAATGCGAGTATTGAGTTCGCGGCCTGATTCGCCGAAAGCTCTTGTCCGGCAGCAAGCACCTGCCAAGGGAGCCATAGGCGTTCTTTGGCACGAAGCCAAGCTCGACAGGATCAGGGCCGCAGCGGACGGCCTGCGCCGGTGAAGTAGTCAACGTCGCGCCATAGGATTCCGCGACGATTCCGGCATAAGCGAATGCCAGCACGCAGGATTCCACCCTTATTAGTAATATGATCGGGAAAAAACTTAGTGTGGGGTAAAGTTGCAGTAGCATGTTGCTTCTGTTGTTAACTGAGCCCGGCGTCTCCCTTGACTGTTTTTGACAGGTCAAGATGCCCGTTTGCACCGATACCCCCTTGGGGCTGGCTTGCCTCGCCGCCGATCCAAAAGCCCATCGCACCCGACCTTCGCGTTCCGCTCCCGCCAGCGCCGCATACTCCGATCCGAGATGCCGATGATCTCGGCGGCGCGCCTGGGCGGATGATCCGTCCATGGCCCGCAATATCACGTCTTGTACGTTCATGGTCCGCTCCGAGGCGTCTTGCGCGTGTCGCCTCATCACAGCCTCCTGGCTATTAGCCGTACTCGAATTTCGCCTTATGCGGACATATGTCGCCGCGGCGACCTCATTGACCCGGACATTTGATGTGCTAACAATACAATCTATTCTCACGAACTTGACAAGCCGTCACTCTAGTGGTAGATTCGCCAGCCGTTGGCCAGAGTGCCGTAGGCGAAGCGACGGAAAAAGGACCCCGCTTGCCTGCCGGCGGCAGCTATTCACCGAACTTGATGCTCGGGCTGGGGTGCCTCGCTTCGGAAGAGTTTTGGACGCGGGATTGCTACGATACTTTGATGCCCATTCCCCCCCCCCGCGAAGTGCAGCCAGTGTGTGGCGGGGCGGTGGAAGGTCTGATCCTCTCGCGGCGCATGTGCCTGCTAATGAAATGATCAAGCCGAGGGGTGCCGAGGTGTTTTGTCGGGGTGCGGTTACGTGATCGGATCGGCCCGGCAGTAATGGTGATGCCCCCGTAGTCGCGACCAAGGATTCCTATTATCAGTTTGTTCGACCATAGGATGTACAGGCGATGCGTCATCTTCAGAGCTCGTCCGGGGGAACAACCACCTGGGCTGAGCAGGCAATCCACCCGGGAGCCCGCAAGGTGAGCAGCGGTCCGCCGTTCGGGCAATGCCTCGTACGGAAGTACCGGTACGCCGGTACGCTTGTCGACGAGGGGGAAATATAAGTAGACTCTCAGAAATCGTACCTCTCCGGGGGGCGAAAGTATCCGGCCTTGACCGGCTCGGAGAGTGTGAAGAACAAGCGACCTGTGTTGGGTGATAAGGGCGGCGATCGTTGGCACTTATGGGATCGCAAGGTGTTCTCCTGTAAGTCAGAGAGCGGAGCTTTACGCTATCGGCTAGAGGTGCCGCGCTTGACATCCAGGCGGTGAGAAATAATGAGGAGCCAGGAATGAGGCCTCCAGCCGTTACTCTTTATTTATCGGCAAGAAGACTCCAATGCTTTAGCTGGAAGCCGAAAGCTGACGGCTTCCTCGCCATTGGGCAAGATGGAACAACGAGCAGAAAACTCTTGTTTCGCCTAGAATAGGGGGCTGATGAATTCAGGAACCGGAGGGAGCGAGTTGGATATCAGCGGGGCGTGGTGCGCAATTTACACACGACATCAGCACGAGAAGGCCATTGCCCAGATTCTCTCCGCCAAGGGACTGGAGGTCTTTCTCCCGCTTTACAACGCAACTCGCAGATGGAAGGACCGGACCATGCACCTCTCGCTTCCCTTGTTCCCGTGCTATCTATTTCTGCGCGGAATGCAGGAGCGGCGGCTGGAGGTGGTGACGACGCCGGGGATAGTTTCTATTCTAGGTATCAATGGTGAAGTGGCGACCATTCCTGAAGCCGAGATCGAGTCTGTGCGCAGGGTGGTCGAGTGGGGAAATCGAGTTGAGCCTTACCCCTTTCTCCGATGTGGCGACAGGGTGCGCGTCATCTCCGGAGCTTTGCAGGGGCTGGAGGGAATTCTAGTTCGCAAGAAGAACCTGTGCCGGCTGGTGCTTTCGGTAGAAATACTGGAGAGGTCGGCCGCCGTGGAAGTCGACGCATCTGCGGTGGAGCGAGTGGGGCGCAGCCCTCATGCATCGCCCTGGGGGCGGGAAGCTGGAATCAATGGGGGGAGCGCAGCAGGAGCGCGGCGGGGGTGAGACGGAAGCGGGAATCAATGCCGCCACAGCGGCGCGCAGGAAGCACTGAAATGAGGTTGAGGATGGGAGTCCTTGTCTGGTACGCTAACCACGCAGAGGCCAGCGCTATTTCCGTAATAGGTGGTTCTGCTGGAAAGCCGAGGCGGGGGCTTGCGGAGGGGGGCACGTAAACGTTATAACGATAGTCGTTAGCACAGGTACATTGAAGGCAACCCTGGAGTGGAAGTTGTCTTAAGGAGTGATGAGCATGGCAGGTGGAGTGAAGGGTTCGTGGTCGAGCGTCAGGTGGCTGGGGCGCGCCGGCGGCAGGGCGCCTGGCCGTTTCCATTTCAGGATGGTGGGGTTGCTGTTGATGGCCGTAGCCGGTCTGCTTTGTGCGCCCGGCGTTTCGCCCGCAGCTTCGGAAAAGGCGAACAGCCCCGACAATAAGGCCGACACCAAAGCCGGAGTTGACCTGGGCTCTCAGAAGGCAGAGGAGACGCTCATCTATCCCAACGATTTGTTATTCATTCAGGTATTCGATGTGGAACAGATGACGCGCGAATACCGGGTGAGTGACACAGGAACCCTGCTCTTCCCGCTTCTGGCGGAGCCGGTTCGGGTTGCGGGTCTGACGCCCCAGCAGGCGGCTGAAGTCATCTCGCAGAGGTGCATAGAAGCCGGGGTGCTCAGTCGTCCTCAGATGAGCATCACCATTCGCGAGTCACGCGTTCACGTCGTGGCCATCGCGGGGGCCGTCAAGAACCCGCAAATCTACCCCGTCCTCGGCCGGATCACGCTGCTGGACCTTCTCACCCAAGCCGGGGGAGTAGCTGATGATGCGGGGTCCACGGCAACCATAACGCGCGGTGAGATCTACCGCCGGGTATTGGCCTCGGAGGGTGGAGGGGCGGTGGAAGGGGGGAAATCACTGCCCGTTGCGCCCACAGTGACCATCGATCTTCGGCGTCTCCAGGAGACTGGCGATCCGAGCTTGAACGTCGAGGTGTACCCGGGCGACCGGGTGACGGTGCAACGCGCCGGAGTCGTTTACGTCCTGGGGGCAGTAAACAGGGCGGGTGGCTACATATTAAGCGAGGCGCACCAGGATATGACGGTCCTGAAAGCTATTGCCCTGGCGGGGTATCTCGGCCCCTATGCGAAGGGGAAGAAAGCCCTGCTCCTTCGTCCCAACTCCTCGGCTCCTGGCGGCCGGGAAGAGATTCCCATTAACCTAGTCGCCATGCTCAAGGGCCACGCTCCGGACAAGGCTATGCAACACAACGATATTCTGTTTGTGCCCGACAGCACCGCCTTGAAGGCGCTTCACAGGACAGCCGACCTTGCGGCGTCAGCCGCTACATATGCAGCGGTTTATGCGATAGAGTGATCCCCTGTTTGGTCAAGCGCATCATGGGTTATCTGGGGAAGGCTAGCGTGGTAGCCGTTAATAGGGTGGTCACTTTAGCGCCCCGACTGTAGCGCCACCGTCCCGCCCTGTACCGGACGGTGCAGAGCCCGGCGGCATTTACCCGTAGCGCGCGGCGGTACTGGCGCTTCGGCGAGCACATTGTTGAGAAATTTCGCGGACACTCCGTAGTTTTATTGAATTTGGCAAAGGTGGTTCTACAACATGGCTGAAAACGAAGAATTAGCTCCTATTGAACGCGGCTCCCCGGAACGGGTCAAGCCTCGGTCGGATTCCCTTATCGAATTAGGGGCAGATGCCCCCGACAGCTATTCCTATATACGGACCTACTGGCTGATTTTTTTGAAGCGCATGTGGACGATCCTGGCGGCGGCCGTGGTGGTGGCAACGGTGGCGGCGATTGTTTCCTTCAAGACGCAGCCGGTTTATGAGGCTACAGCTCGCGTCGAGGTTGAGGCCGAAACGCCAGAAATCCAGTCCTTCAACGATCTCTTCCGGGACATGTCTGGCTGGAATGATGAGACTTTCCTGCAAACGCAGGTCAACGTGCTGAAAAGTGAAAACTTGGCCTGGCGAACCGTTCAGCAGCTCGGCATGGGGGAAAAGGCGGAATTTGGCGGAGGCGGCGAGCGCCCCCAGGCGGATTCTCAGACTGCGGCCCAGAACGGGCTCATCCAGGCATTTCGAGGGCATCTACGCGTTCAACTGATGAGAGACAGCCGCATGATAGAAGTCACTTTTGACAGCACCGACCCTCAGCTCGCGGCGCGGGCGGCCAACACCCTGGTCAACAACTATAGCGAATACAATTTTCATCAGAAATATGACGCGACCCGGCAAGCTTCGGGATGGATGGAGGGGCAGCTCGACGAGTTGAAAGCCAAGGTGGAGAAGTCGCAGCAGGCCATGGTCGATTACGAGCGCCAGAATGTGATCGTCAATGTCGGCGACAAACAAACTGTGGTCGAGCAGAGGCTGGCGGCTTTGAGCACGGACTTGACCAGCGCGCAAAGCGACCGCATGCAAAAGGAATCGCTCTACGACTTGGTGAACTCCAACCCATCCCAGGCCGGCTTCACTACCCAGAACGATTTGCTGCAAACCTTGGAAGGGAAGTACGCCGAATTAAGAGAAGAGTACGTGGACGCCTTGGGGCAGTATGGACCCAACTTCCCCAAAGTCAAAAGACTCAAGGACCAATTGGACGAAGTCCAGTCCATCATGGAGCGCGAGCGCAAGCGTGTTGTAGTGCGAATTCACAACGACTACATGGCGGCCCTGGGCCGGGAAAGGCTTTTGTCCGCCGCGGTGGCCCAAGAAAAGGTGGAGGTGGGAAAGCTCAGTCAACTTTTGATCGAGCACAACATGTTGAAACGAGAATTTGAGACCAACCAGCAGCTCTATGCGAACCTGCTCCAGCGCCTGAAAGACGCCACCGTGTCAGCGGGTTTGAGAGCGACCAACATCCATCTGGTCGATTCGGCGTTAGTCCCCACGGCGCCGGTGCGGCCAAGAATTCCGTATAACATTGCCGTCGGATTGCTGATGGGACTTATCCTTGGGGTTACGCTCGCCTTCATCCAGGAGAGTCTGGATACTTCCGTCAAGAGCGCCGAAGAACTGGAACGGCTCGTCGCCGCCCCAGCCCTGGCCGTGATCCCCCTGGCGCGCTCGTCCTGGCGGAGGATGGGCGGGGACAGGAGTCAGCCGATGAATGGGGCGGTGGAATCGATCGTTTTGAAACACCCCACTTCATCCCTGGCAGAGTCTTACCGCACCCTGCGTACTTCGATTCTGCTCTCGAGTGCTCCGCGCCCTCCCCAGGCTTTGCTGGTGACCAGCGCTCAGCCGCGCGAGGGCAAGACTTCCACCTCGCTCAACCTGGCCTTGGGGCTGGCCCAGCGCGGCGTGCCCGTGGTGATCGTTGACGCCGACCTGCGCCGGCCGGGGGTCTCGAGGGCGCTGGCTCTCTCTCAAAATGGCGCGGGGCTCAGCAGCCTTCTTTCCGGCGCGCACAGCCTGGATGAGGTCCTGCGCCAAGTTGAAGCAGTGCCTAACCTCTGGGTGGTTCCGGCCGGCCCTGAGGCGCCCAACCCTGCGGACTTGTTCTCCTCTCCCACCATGGAAAATCTCATGCAGGAGTTGCGCAGGCGCTTCGAGCACCTGGTGGTGGACTCCGCCCCTTTGCTGATGGTGACCGATGCGACCATTCTCTCCAGGCTTGTCGACGGAGTGGTGCTGGTGGTGGAAAGCGGAGTCACGGCCCGCCGCGCCCTGGTGCGCGCCCACAAGATTCTGGAAAGCGCCGGGGGAAGAATCCTGGGCACGGTCCTGAATAAGTGGGATGCGCGGGACGAGGGCTACTACAGCGGCTATGGCTCCTACTATTACGGTTACGACCGTCATTATTATGGCAGCAAAGAACACTAGGGGAAGGCAGAAAGCAGAAAGTAGAAATTAGAAACTGGAAACTGGAAATTCGAAACTGGAAATTGGAAACTGGAAAGTGGAAGGCTTGTTTTGTAGTTTCTTTCTCACTGTCTCTGTGCCGGCGCTCCGTGTTCTCAGTGACCTTCGTGGTAAAAGCTTTTCACCACGGAGGGCACAGAGGCACGGAGAAGGCAGAAAGCAGAAATTAGAAACTGGACGCTTTTCCTGAATCCCGAATCCTGAATCCTGTTCTACCAAGCCGCAAACGCTCTTCCTGAATCCCGAATCCTGAATCCTGAATCCTGTTCTTCCATGAGCACAACGGAGGTCCCGATACCGCTGACAGACGTCCCTGTCATTGACATTACTCCGCCCAGCGGATGGCTCGACCTGAATTTTCGCGAGCTCTGGCAGTTCCGTGAGCTGGTCTATTTCTTCGTCTGGCGCGACATTAAAGTTCGTTACAAGCAGACCGCGATTGGGGCCGCCTGGGCAGTTATTCAGCCGCTGGCGACGATGATGGTTTTCAGCCTGTTTTTCGGCCGCCTGGCCAAGATTCCGTCGGGCGGGCTGCCTTATCCGATCTTCTACTTCAGCGCTCTGCTCCCCTGGATGTATTTCGCCGGGGCGCTCCAAAACGCCACGAATGTGGTGGTCGGGCATCAGCACGTCATCACCAAGGTGTACTTCCCCCGGCTGGTTTTGCCCCTTTCGGCAGTGGTTTCGGGTCTGGTGGATTTTGCCATCGGGTTTGTGGTGTTTTTGGCCATGATGGTCTTTTACCGTGTCCATCCCGGCAAAGCCATCCTGCTGTTTCCGGCTTTCCTGCTTCTGGCCGTGGCAACGGCGCTCGGCGCGGGCTTGTGGCTCTCAGCGCTGAACGCCATCTACCGAGACGTGCATTACGTGGTGCCCTTCCTGATCCAGTTTTGGATGTTCGCCTCACCTGTGGCCTATCCCAGCACCTTGGTGCCGGAGCGCTGGCGCTGGCTTTATGGACTGAACCCCATGGCCGGGGTCATCGAAGGGTTTCGCTGGGCACTGACCGGAAAGGGCCAACCGCCAAGCCTGTTGCTCGCAGCGTCGGCGGGCGCCGTGATCGTTGTGCTGATTGGCGGCCTGTTCTTCTTCCGAAGGATGGAAGGCACCATCGCGGACGTTGTTTGAAAAGCAGTCGACAGTCGACAGTTCACAGTTAACAGTCTCCGGCCCCTTGCTTCTGACTCCTGACTCCTGAATCCTGAATCCTGAATCCTGAAAAACAGTCGACAGTTCACAGTTAACAGTCTCCTGTTGAACATTGCATAATTCACAATTCAGAATTTATAATTCACAATACGGAAGCCGTTTTCGCCAAGCCGCAAAGCGCCCTTCCTAAATCCTGAATCCCGAATCCCGAATCCTGTTTTAGCGCAATGGAGGAGCGAGGATTCCTGAGTCAGTAAACGCTCTTCCTGAATCCTGAATCCTGAATGCTGAATCCTGTTTTACCGCGAAGAGGCCGCAAGCCTGGTGCGCCCTTGACCGCTCGCGAGCTGGCGGCGCGACGCGCGAACCTGGAGAAAGCCCACGCGGCGTCGAGGGGAGCCTACCGGCCCACCGAAAAGCGTCTCCGGGCCAGCCGTGCCAATCTCGCCAAAGCCATCGCTGCCCGGCGCAGTCCGGAGGGCAATGCTGCCGCGCGGCTGAATGCCTTGAAGCATGGCCTCTTCGCCCGCCGTACGGTTCGAGACAGTGTTGCGTGGCTGGGCGAAGATCCCGCAGAGTTCGAGCGCCACTTGGCCCTGTTCGATCGCATCTTCATTCCCGGAGATGAAGAAGAGAAGGCGATCGTGCGCGGGCTGGCGGAAACCGTCTGGCGGCGGCTGCGGTTTTTCCACGCCCAGGCGCGCTGGGAGACGGAGAGGTTGCACAGGACATTCGCAGAAGCGCCGGCGCCGGCCAAAATGAGCCTTGATGACACGGTGGCCCGCGCCAATGCCCTGACACTGGGGCTCATGGAATTCGATGCCTTCTTTCGCGAACTGGGCAAGCTCGAGTCGCAAGTGGAGTTCTGGCTGCGCAAGCTCATCCGAAAACGCTCCGAGGGCAAGCTGCGCTGGAAAGGCTTCAGCCGGCGCCGCGATCCGGTGATGGACGAGCTGGAAAAAGAGGAGGAAGTGAACCGCTTTGTCGAAATCTGGGACGCCATGTCCCCCGAAGAGCAAACGGCAGTGCGGGATCAAGTTCAGAAGAATGTCGATGCGAAGATGGCCGCTGATGAATTCTGAATTATGAATTATGAATGATGAAGGCGCGGGGGCCGGGTTGAGAAGCAGGAAGCAAGGAGCAAGGAGCAAGGAGCAAGAAGCAAGAAGGAAGAAGCTGGGACCGGGAATCCACCATTCACAATTCATAATTCACCATTCACCATTCACTATTCCGCTGACCACTGACAACTGACAACTGACCACTAACATGTCCGACATCGTCATTCGCGCTGAAGGTCTGGGCAAGCGCTATCGCATCGGCGAGCGAGAGCGTTACCTTGCCTTGCGCGACATACTTGCCCGCGCCGTGTCCGCTCCGGCTCGCCTCTTCAGACGGCGAAAGCCTGCTTCGCCCAACGCCGATGCTACGCACATTTGGGCGCTCAAGGATGTCTCCTTCGAGGTCCATCAGGGCGAGGTGGTGGGCATCATCGGCCGCAACGGCGCGGGCAAAACCACCCTGCTCAAGATTCTGGCCCAAGTTACCAGGCCCACCGAAGGACATGCTCGATTGAAGGGACGTGTCGGAAGTTTGCTGGAAGTGGGAACGGGTTTTCACCCCGAGTTGACGGGCCGGGAGAACGTCTCCCTGAGCGGCGCCATCCTCGGCATGCGCAAGAGGGACATCGAGCGCAAGTTCGACGAAATCGTGGCCTTCGCCGAGGTCGAGAGGTTCATCGACACGCCCCTCAAGCACTACAGCAGCGGCATGCAAATGAGGCTCGCGTTTGCAGTGGCAGCACATCTTGAGCCGGAGATCCTGCTTGTGGACGAGGTGCTGGCGGTGGGCGACGTGCAGTTCCAAAAAAAGTGCCTCGGGAAGATGCGTGAGGTCAGCCGAGAGGGACGCACGGTGCTCTTCGTAAGCCACAATATGGGAGCGGTGGTTGGACTTTGTTCACGAGGACTTCTGCTGAACATGGGGGGGATCGAGCGCGTCGGCAACATCTCCGAAGTGGTTGCGAAATACCTACAACTGCGCTCGGAACAGGAAGAAGTTATCTCGCTCCACGAGGAACCGCGCTCTTCGTGGCTTAAGGGTGGCGCACGCCTGGTGTGGGCCAGGCTCAATAATCCCGACAAGGATGGCCGCTGGAGCCTCCCGTTTGGCGCAGCACTTCGGTTTACTGTCGGCTTTGAGGTGACGAGGCAGCTTGCCAGATTCGAAATGGGGGTTAGTATCTTTACGGCGTTGGGATTTGAGATTACGTCCAGCCTGAGCTTTCACGACATCGGGTACCTCACTCTACCGCCCGGGCGGTACGCGTTTGACGTTGAACTCCTGCACGTTGCGCTGACGCCCGGTCAGTACAACGTCAGCTTCGGCCTAAGATCGGAGCGTGGAATGGAGGACCTGCTGGCGGAGATCGTCAACCTGGAGGTGACGACAACTGACGAGTCCGCCGCACTCAACATCCACTCCATCCTTGCGGCAGTAGTTCCAAAGGGCCGATTCCAATTGCAGCAGCTCGACACCGTCTCGGCGCGGCCGAACTCCCGATCAGGATAGCGAGGTTCGAAGACATGAAGCCCCGAAGTGGATACCTTGCGACGGGTATGCAGGGAAGCGAAGAACTTCGTTTGTTGCTCAGGGAGACTTTATCCAGGCAGAGGATTAGCCACGTTTTAGAAACCGGAACCTATCTCGGGCTGGGATCGACCACATTTGCCGCAGAATCATTCCCGGCCAGCAGCCCGCCTGAGGTTTTTGTGACCATCGAGGTCAACTGGGTTAGCTGGCGTGAGGCCAAGCGCAATCTGCGGCGATTTCCTTTCGTCACGCCGCTCTGGGGGAGAACTGTTGCCGCAAAGACAGCTCTGGAGTTTCTTGAGAACGACCATGTTCTTCGCAACCCTGACCGATACCCTGACATCTTTATCGACGACACTAGAGATCCAGTGCGGTTCTACCGAAACGAGATCCTCGGCGCGCTCGGAGGCGCGCACAAAGGCCGAAGGCAGGCAATGAGATGGCTCTTCGACAGAGTTTTTTCATACGCCGGGGGAGACTTGCTGGAAAAGTACCTTGTCAGATTTCAGACAAAGGACCCTTTGATCATAATGGATTCGGCGGGAGGCATCGGCTTCTTGGAGTTCTCGATCCTGGAGCGAGTGATGCAGAATCATTCGTACTTACTCCTGCTTGACGACATCAATCACATCAAGCACTTCCGAAGCTGCGAGCACATCAAAAAGGACCAACAGTTCAGTATCCTCGGGTTAGATGAGTCGCGCGGTTGGCTGCTCGCCAAGCACGGACCATAAACGGGCCACCTCGTCCCCGAACCCCTGACCGTACAGCATGAGACCGTTACCTGGACTAAAAAGCATTACGCGTAGAATGGTGGGAGGGATGACGACGCCGGAGGCAGCCTGCGCCGTCGGTCGGTCGCTGTACTTCTTGGCGGGAAGGCGCGCCCACAAAGAGATACCGCTGAAGAGCGTGCGGGCGATCCTGGTCGTGCGCCTGGATGAGATCGGTGACGTAGTCCTGGCGACGCCGTTTCTGCGGGAACTGCGTCGCTATGCCCCAGCGGCCTGGATCACGCTGGTTGTCAGGCCGCAGGTTTTGAACCTCGTCGAATTGTGTCCCTACGTCAATGAGGTGTGCACGTTCGACTGGCGGACGACGGGCCGGGCGCAAGGACTCAAGCTGCTTGCCCGCATTCTCTATGTCCCGGCCGCGCGACTTTGGAAGCGGCGATTCGATCTTGCCTTACTGCCCCGATGGGACGTCGATTGCTTTTTCTCAACGTATCTTACCTATTTCAGCGGAGCCTCGCGACGTGTCGGTTATTCGGAACACGTATGCCAGCGCAAACACCAACAGAACGCGGGGCTCGACCGCCTGCTGACCGACGTTATAGACAACCGCGATGCAAAACATGAAGTGGCGAGGAATCTGGACGTCTTACGATTTCTGGGGGCCAACGCCCGGGATGACCGCCTGGAGATCTGGCTCGACGAGGAAGACCGCTCTTTCGCCCGGAAAGTGTGCGCGGGCGAAGGTATCGGGCCCCATGATCTTGTCATTGCCCTTGCGCCGGGCGCGGGTGCCCGCAAGCGGCGCTGGCCCATCGAACGCTTTGTGGAACTGGGCCGGGCGCTCGTTCGCGAATACGATGCGCGCCTTGCGGTGGTCGGCGGGCCGGAAGATCGCCACCTTGGCGCACAGCTAGAGTCAGGTTTGGGGGCCGCACTCCTCAACCTCGCAGGCCGGACGACCCTGCGTCAGACGGCCGCAGTGCTCGAGTGTTGCCAGCTCGCTGTCACCAACGACAGTGGCCCCATGCACTTGGCCGCGGCGGCAGGCAGTAGGGTGGTTGAGATTTCGTGCCACCCAGAAGCTGGTGATACAGAGCACTATAACTCGCCGGCTCGGCTCCATCCCTGGGGCGTGCCTCACGTGGTCGTTCAACCTGTGCACGCCACGGCCCCGTGCCGCGATTCCTGTGAGTCTCTCGAAGCGCACTGTATTCTCGGGGTCGAAACCGACAAAGTTTGGGCTGCTGCACGCGGTCTTCTCGACGCAGGGGCTAGGACAGACACAGCCGCCGGCGACCACTGACCTCTTGGAGAACGAGAGCAGAGTGAGCGGATGGGCCGCCGCGGGGTGCAGGTGGTCCGGAGTTTCTGGACCCTACGACGCGCAGGAGAAAGGTTGGAGGCGCATTTGAGCCAGGCGGCTGCACGGAGCAAACAGGATAGCGGAGGGTGTAACCGGTTCCATAATAAGCGTGTGTGTCCTCCGACGACTTAAAAGCCGGGAATCATGAATCACTCTGCTTCGGACATTTTTCAGAATTCTAATAACGCGAGGCCGGACGAACGCGCCCCCGCAAGCCGCGGTTCTGTCCGGGCCATTGCCTTCCACCTTCCCCAATTCCACCCAATCCCGGAGAACGATGAATGGTGGGGGAAAGGTTTCACTGAATGGACCAATGTCGTAAGAGCTAGGCCTCGATTTCCAGGTCATTACCAGCCACACTTGCCGGCTGACTTGGGGTTTTATGATTTGCGACTGCCAGAGGCGCGAGCGGCTCAGGCCGAGCTGGCCGCGAGCTACGGAATCCACGGGTTTTGCTTCTATCACTATTGGTTCAACGGGCGGCAGGTTCTCGATCGTCCGGTAAACGAGGTCTGGAAAAGCGGAGAGCCCGACTTTCCTTTCTGTCTTTGCTGGGCCAACGAGAATTGGACGCGCGGGTGGGACGGACAGAAAGCCAACGTGCTGCTCGAGCAGCGCTACAGCGCGGCAGATGATGTGGCGCACATCCGGAGCCTGATTCCTCTTTTCCTAGATCGCCGTTACATTCGAGTCGCGGACCGGCCGCTATTCTTGGTTTACCGCGCATCGGAATTGCCCGAACCGGAAAAAACAACGGCAGCGTGGCAGCGCGAGGCAGAACGTGCGGGTTTGAAGGGTTTATTTCTGGCCCGAGTGGAGAGCTTTAGTGACGAGCGTGGCGATCCGCGCAACATGGGGTTCGATTCTTCTGTGGAGTTCCAGCCGCGTTGGTCGGTACTGTTGAACTCGCGGATTCCTCGTAGGAAGTGGTGGCATCGGACGAGGCTCAGAACGGCCGAACCCGGATTCCGCGATAACCTCGTCTGTGAGTACGAAGACCTTGTCGAGAGTGCACTAGCGACTCCAGTTCCAGCTTATCCGCGGATACCCTGCGTGTGTCCGAGTTGGGACAATAGCCCGAGGCGAAAGCAGGGCGCGGTCATTCTTGTTAACTCGACGCCAGAGATCTACGAACGGTGGTTGCGTGAAATTGTGAACCGACGGAGGGTCGGCATCGCGTCCAGCGAAAACTCAGGCATCACCGAGGGTTCATTGGTTTTCATTAATGCCTGGAATGAATGGGCTGAAGGCAACCATCTGGAGCCCTGCCTGAGGTGGGGCCGCAGGTACCTAGAGGCAACACGACGAGCATTGGGAACTTCTACAAATCAGAGTATCGAGTATGTCGACCGTTAGCGTCATCATACCGGAGATGACCTTGCAAGGCAACCCACTTGTCTCCGTTGTGATGAGTGTCTTTAATGGCGAACGCTTCCTGCGCGAAGCCATCGAGAGCATCCTTTCGCAGACGTTCAGCGATTTCGAGTTCGTCATCGTTAACGACGGCTCGACCGACGGGACTGCTTCGATACTTGATTCTTATGGGAGAAGCGATCCGCGAGTTCGCGTTTTCCATCAGGAGAACAGAGGGTCTGCTGCATCCGACAACCGCGGCTGTGCACTAGCGAGGGGCAAGTATATTGCTCATTTGGACCAAGACGACGTGGCACCGCCGGATCGCCTCGATCGGCAGGTCGCATTCCTGGAGAATCACGAGAAGGTCGGCCTCCTGGGCGGGGCTGTCGAGGGAATCGACGATCAAGGGCGGCGGCTTTTTCTTGAGCAGCTTCCTCTGGAAGACGCGTCGATTCGAGCCGCGCTGCGCTCCTTTTCATTTCCCCTTGTTCATCCCGCTTTAATGATGCGAAAGCAAGCGTTCGACGCCACTGTAGGCTACCGGGCTCAGTTCTTGCGCGCGGAAGATTACGACCTCAGTCTTCGTATCATCGAGGGCTGGGAGGTGGCCAATCTGCCCGATGTGGTGCTCCGCAAGAGAATCCACTCGAAGCAGCTAACCATGTGTGACTCAAGGCAACAAATGCTCTCGGTTCTAGGTGCCCATGCACTGTCGCTAGTCAGGCTCGATCATTCGATCGAACCCACTTGCCGAGAGCCGGTGATCTCTGAAGGGTTTCTAGAGGAACTGGGAGTAAGCCAGACCTCACGACAACGAGTTCTTGTCAACGGCTATGTTCACTTGATTGGATTGATGTCACGAGCCTCTCAGGACGATGCAGTGCTACGGTTATTTGAGGAATTGATCGATCTCTCGAGGTCCAGCCCGGTCGATAGATTCACCCTTTCAAATGCAATGCTTTCGGCTGCTCGGAGTCACTACCGACGGGGAAGCCCCGTTCGGGCTCTGGTCTACGTGGGGCGCGCGTTTCTGACTCGCCCAGTCGTTGCTGGACGCCCTCTGAGGCGGGCGGTGAACTCCTTTTTTCGTCGATTCAAAGGCGAGAAACGCAGAGCATGAGAGTGGTGCACATCAATGTTAGCGATAACGGGGGACTGGACGACCTTGGCTTGCCCGAGTGTCCCGTTTCTTGTTCGACCCGCGGATGAACGCTTTTGCATCCGGAGAGGCAGTGGCTAGAGCAGTGGGGTTCAAGCTCGAAAAGGTCCAACAGGAAAAAGTTGGTCGCATGGAGAGCACGTTGATGGGACGGCTGAAACGGAAGAGCCGACTGCGCGTGCTCCCCAAACTACTCGGGATTCCCCATGCGGCTTTCGCAGAAGACCTGATCGCGGTGGCGCGAAAGTGAGAATTGCCGTTTTCCACAACCTCCCGTCCGGCGGCGGCAAGAGAGCCCTTTACAACCTCACAAAACATCTGGTGAAGGCGGGTCACGCAGTTGACGCGTTTATCCCCTCAACCGCGGAGGAAAACTTCTTGCCATTGAGGGATGTCGTAACCACATGCCGGGTCTTCCCTATCCGGCGGACGCCCCTTGGCGCCACGTCCTCTGTTCTGAGACGCCTATTGCGGTTAGGCATTTCGCTGAGAGATCAAGAGCGGGGACAGCAATCCATCGCGGAGGCCATCAATGCGGGCTCATACGACGTGGTACTCAGCGAGCAGGATAGGGATACGCAATCACCATTCATATTGAGATTCTTGGCCAAGCCTACCGTGTATTATTGCCAACAACCCGATAGGTGTCAGGAGGCCGTCCTGGATGTAGTGTCGGGGTCTGCTGGCGTGCCCATCCGAAGGTTCGATTGGTTGAGGGAGAGGCTCCGCAATTACCGCAACAGACGGGTGAGCCAACTCGATAAACGCAACGCGCTGTCCGCGTCCTATGTCGTGACGAACTCCTACTTTTCGCGGGAGGTGATCCTGAGGGCGTATGGGCTCAATGCTTTTGTGTCGTACTTGGGAACCGACACGGACCTTTTTCGGCCTCTTTTCGAACGCCGGGAGAATTATGTTTTGTCCGTCGGGTGGTGCAGCTCTTCTAAGGGCTATGACTTCCTCATCCGATCCTTGGCTCGCATAGACGCACAGGCACGGCCCAAAATCATAATTGCCGCGAATGGGACTGACCCCGGCTGGGAGGCGCACCTGCTGAGACTTGCAGCCACACTTAAGGTAGACTTGAGCATCAAGAAACTTGTTTCCGACTCCGACCTCGTTCGCCTGTATAACAAGGCTAAGCTGTTTCTTTACGCCCCGTATTTGGAGCCCTTTGGGTTGGTAGTTCTGGAGGCGATGGCCTGTGGAACCCCGGTCATTGCTGTAAAGGAGGGAGGAGTAAGGGAGAGCGTGCTTCACAACGAAACAGGAATTCTAGCGGAAAGGGACGAGGAGGCGTTTGCCCAGGCCACAACCGAACTCCTACGAGATGATGTCCAGAGGGAGCGACTCGCGCGCAGGGCGCTGGAGGTGGTACGCAGCTTCTGGACCTGGAAACACGCCGCGGAGAGGCTAAGCTGGCATTTGGAGCGCGCTGTCGGCCTGAGACGCGCTTAACGGCCCAGGATTTGGGGGTTCCGGTGTCGCGTCCCACCCATTTCTTTACAATCGACCCTGAATGGGCGTCAGCCAACGACCCTCACCCCCTGTCCCCTCTATCCCGCTCTGCGGGACAGAGGGGCGTGCACTAGAATTGACTCTGTCGACTATCCGAGCTTCAGGGTGATCGTCGTGGACAAAGCGTCCATGGCTCCGCTTACCGAGGGAAAGGGCCAACTTTGGACTCGCTTCCTCTTGTGCTGACATATCCTCCACCGCCCCCAATTTCCCCCCCGAGCGGCACAGGGCCGCGACCGTTTTGGTCGGTTATGATCCCCGTTTACAACCGGGTGACGTATCTCGAGAGGGCACTAAGGAGTGTGCTGTCGCAGGATCCCGGTGCTGAGGAAATGCAGATCGAGGTAGTTGACGACGCTTCCACCCTTGATGATCCCGAGCCGCTCGTACGGCGACTAGCCGGAGGCCGGGTAAGCTTCGTTCGCCAACCTCGTAACATCGGCCCGTTCGCCAACTTCAATAGCTGCATCGAGAGGTCGTTGGGCGAGTGGGTGCACATTCTGCATACTGATGATTTCGTACTTCCAGGCTTTTACGAGCGCCTGCAAGCGTCCCTTGAAGGTCTCGACGATGTGGGAGCAGCGTTTTGTCGGTACACCTTCGTCGATGACCAGGAGCGTCCCCTCTGGGATTCCGAGCTGGAGAGACCGACCTCCGGCACCTTGCCTGGCTTCATCGAAAAAATCGGCCTGTCGCAGAGGATAGTGTTTGCAGCGATAGTCGTCAGGCGCAGTGTCTACGAGAAGTTGGGGGGATACCGGACGGACCTTCCCTATGCGGGGGATTGGGAAATGTGGACAAGAGTTGCGGCGCACTATCCGGTCTGGTACGAACCCGCCATATTGGCGACGTTTCGCGTTCACTCGGATTCATGCACTTCGGCTCTCGTGAGATCAGCCCGGACCATTGTCGATGAGCGTCGCTGCATCTCAGCTATTCGTCCGCTCCTCCCCTCCGCTCGGGCGGATGTCATCTCACGAAAAGCAAGAGAACTCGCTTCTCTCCGTGCGCTCGGAGCCGCGTGCGGTGCATTCGCCAAGGCTGAGTTCGCGACCGGGTTCGGGCTACTTGTGGGGGGACTGAAGTGTAGTGTCTCTCCCCGTGTGATCGAGGCCCTGATCTTGCTGCCCGTCCGGATTGCACGGCTTGGGGTGCGCCGGGTCATTCGTAGTGCTTCGGAACGGCTCTTGCCGGCGAACCGCGTGTAGCCATGCGTTTACCTGCCACCCCGATACGATGGAGGTAGCTCTCAGGACTACAGGATTCTCGGGGTTTCGTGGGTTCGCAGTGGGACGGAGCTGAACACCGGGCTAAATCTGACTCCAAGGTGCTGAGCGCCTGGGGAGCAGGAGTGGGCTTGAATGAACGAGAGGTTACGGTCTCTTGGCAGGCGGTCCGTGCTACGCACCGCGGTGGGAAGGCGTTTTTATCACGCCCTTCGCGACTACAAAAGATGGACGCTTGTTAAGAAGTGGCGCCGCGAGCGGACGGCACCGATTCAGGCCTATCTTCGCACTCATGTAGTCCGGAAACTTCAGATCGGGGCAGGTGAAAACGTCCTCCCAGGTTGGCTGAACTCCGACATCCGCCCCCTGAACAGTAATGTGTTATTCCTGGACGCAAAAGAGCCCCTCCCATTTGAGGATTGCACTTTTGACTATATCTTTTCCGAGCATTTCATTGAACACATATCCTACGCTGAGGGTCAATCGGCGCTGCGAGAGTGCTATCGGGTTTTGAAGTGTGGCGGGCGAGTTCGCATTGCGACTCCAAATCTCAACAATATCGTCGCCTTGACTACGGCGGCGAAGGGTGGAGCAAAGGAAGAGTACATCAGGTGGAGCAATGCCCAGTTCGGTCCTCAGCCCGGTTCAAGTTTGGCGGGCTTCGTGGTTAACAATTTCTTCCGCCTATGGGGCCATGAGTTTATTTACGACCCCGATACCATGGAGCTAGCTCTTAGGACCACAGGATTCTCAGGGTTTCGTTGGTTCGCAGTGGGAGAGAGCGAGGACGATGATCTTCGGGGCATTGAAAGCCACGGCCGTTGGATCGGTGAGGAGATGAACCGCTTGGAGACGATGGTGGTGGAAGCAACGCGCCCGCAACCCGATCGGTTATTGTCAACGTCAGGTCCGCCGCAAGTGGGTTTGAGTCCCTCCCATGATCGGGGCTAGCCTGATGCGGGTGGCTCAAGAGGGCCCTAACGGCTTTCTCTTGCGGCCGCGCCGGCATACACGACCTCAGGAGTCATGTCCAATCCAACAGCCTCGGTGGTCATGGGTGTTTTCAACGGTGAGCTCGTTTTGACTTTCGCGGTTTGCAAGGAGCAACATCTATGAGCTTATCGTCACTGACCAGGGTAGCAAGGACCTTTCGAGCGAAGCTTGAAGCGGCCAGCCCGTGGGCAACCCGGCGGAAAAGCGACGCTGAGCTAGCTTTCTGGAGGGAAGAAATCAAAAGGTACGTCGACTGGTATCATGGTGTAACTCCGCTGTATGGCTTCGCTTGTCCGAGCGAACCACAAAAGGTGAAGTCCGAGCGCGGGATGCCCATCGATGCAATGGAAACCTGGCTTCGTTGCTTTCAGATGCCGAAGTATGTTGGGGACTTGCAGCTCACTGGGAACTCCTTCCAGGGTCTGCGTCTCCTTGACGTAGGGTGCGGCCCGTTTCCTAACCTGCTCGCATTTAACAATTGTCTTCGGATTGGCATCGATCCGCTCGTGCACGAGTACCAAAAGGTTGGATTTCCACTCGACGTCTGGTCCAACGACTTCACGTACTGCCGATGCAAGGCGGAGGATATCCCCTTTCCCGCTCGCTCATTTGATGCGGTGGTTTCGGTCAACGCGATCGACCATGTGGACGATTTCGCTCAGACGGCGAGGGAGATTCGAAGGGTCCTTAGGTCGCCGGGCATCTTTCGGATGCACGTGCATTATCATCGCAGGACAGTGTGCGAGCCAATCGAATTGAATGACGAGCTGTTTCTTGCGCATTACTCGTGGGTCTGTGGCCTGAGGAAGATCCATGAGGGCGGTAGCCAGAACTTGGGCGGGACAAAGGCCAACCCTGGCGAACGGTACGTTGTTTGGGGGAATAGTTAGCGATGGTCGAAGGTTGGTGGGCTTGACTGGGTTTGCACCAATCCGCTGGGGCGTGTCACCGGAAGACAACCGCCCTTCCCCAGTGCGAGGCAACTCGATCCTGGGATGCCGTGAGCGTCTAGCGCACTCACGGCGCTAGCCACCGTCCTGTGGTTTCGAACAATGGATGCACCGGTGAAGGCTGTGCAGGCTGCGCATTGTAGCGTCGTGATCCCCACTCGGAACCGCCCGGATCCACTGAGGGATTGTCTCCTCAGCGTTGCACGCCAGACACGCCTGCCGTCGGAAATCATCATAGTAGATTCCTCGGATGACAACGCCACTGAGGAATTGGCTGGGTCGCTTTCGGCTCAGTTTCCGGTGTCGCTTGTTTACCAGCGCAGCGCCGCCCGAAGCACTGCCGCGCAGCGCAATCGCGGCGCCGAGGCCAGCCGAGGTGACATCATCCTCTTCCTGGACGACGACGTAGTGCTGGAACCAAACTTCATTGCCGAGATCATGCGAGTCTTCGAGGACGATACCAAAGGCGAGGTAGGCGGTGTGAGTGGCACGATAGTTGGTGATGGCTATGGGCCGCCTTCGCGCCTCAATGCCCTCTTGCTGCGCGCCTTGGGTGGCAGGATGGAGGGCAGCTACGCCGGTCGACTGGTAGGGCCGGCGATTAATTTCTACCCGACGGACGGTCCCGATGCGATTCAGCCCGTGGAGTGGCTGAACGGGGCGGCGATGGCATACCGCCGGGAGGCCTATCTCGCCGAGCGCTCTTGGGAAACGTTTGCGGGCTACTCTTTCATGGAGGACGTCCACCTGTCGGCCCGCGTGGCTAGACGGTACCGGCTGCTGAACACAACCCGAGCGCGGCTGCTCCATAAGTGCATGGGGAGCATCCCCCAAGACTGGGGGGCACTAGGGGAAAGTATGATTCTGAACCGGCACGCTGTCGTCATGCACGTCCTCCTGCGACGACGCCCCGGTGACTATCTTCGCCTCTTCGCGTATGAACTTTTGTACTGCACCATGGCCCAGGTCAAGAATCCGGCTCGCCCTTGGCGTGCCAACCTCCAATTGCTTTGCGGAAAACTTCGGGGCGTTGCCAAGGTCCTCCGCGGGGAGTCTCCTCATCGGCCCTATTTCGCCTAGGTCCCGGTCGCTCGGGGCCCGGTTGCGGCCCGAAGGTTAGAATGACGCCCGGCGGCACTACAGATTGCCACTATCAATAAGTAGCCGACAATGCATCCACTTGTGAGCGCGATGGTCGCAACGCGAAACCGGCTGACGCTGTTGCCGAGAGCCTTGCAAAGCCTCTATGCGCAGGACTATCCCAATCTGGAGATCCTCGTCCTCGACGACGCTTCCCATGACGGCACATCGGATTATATTCGTTCCCATCATCCTGACATCCGATTATTCCGGTTTGACGAAAACCGTGGGCTTATCGCCGCTCGCAACCTCCTGATGCGCGAGGCGAAAGGGGATTACCTCATCAGCATCGACGACGATGCCTACTTCCTCAACGTCGATGCCATCTCGAATGTGGTTGCCCGAATGGAGGCTGAGCCCGAACTGGCGATCATCAATTTTCGCGTGCTGGATGCCGAACGCCGTGTGCCCGTCTTCCCCGAGGCCGAGTACTATACCTCCTACTATTGGGGACTGGGCCACTGCGTCCGCAAGGCAGTACTTCAGGAGACGGGATACTATCGAGAGCTCGTCAAGTGGGGCTGCGAGGAGTCAGACCTAAGCCTTCGTGTTCTAGACAGGGGATATCGGCTCCTCCAATTCCCGCACGCTACCGTGATGCATCCGCATTTTGTTCCGGGGAAGTCACTCCCTGGTTCTCCCGAATACCGTGACATGGGGAAAGCCGGGCGGCTCACGGCAAAAGCTCGGCTGTTGCAGGCATGGCTCAATGAGCCCTTCCCCTGGTGGGGCCTGAGTACCGCTAACGTCCTCGTGAAGTACACAGCCAAGGCCGCGTGGGGGGGATTCCTTCGCCATGTGTTGAGGGGATTCTACGAGGCCTTCAAGGAGTTCCCGGCACTGAAAAAGACCCGTCGGCCGGTCTCGTCACGCGCGATGCGACTATCCCTCGCGCTCGGCCGACAGAAGGTCTCCGATGCCTCGGTAATTCGCGCACTCTACAAGTCCCCGCCGGGGATGCTAACAATTCTGTTTCGCCTTGGCTCGTAGAGACACTTGACGGTGTTGAGTGGTAGCTCCTCTCCTCGAATTCAGGCAATGATCCACGATGATGCAACTGCGGAACCGCTTATTGCCGCTGCGAGCCCCGCGCTGGAGTGGGTGCGCTGCAGAACCTGGCTCGCAGCTTCTTCTGGGGCCTCTTGAGACAAAACGACAATATCCTGATAGTTGCTTCGCGGTGTTGGTGATAGTCGCTGCGGCGGCCTCTCGAATCGCGGCAGAGGCTGCTCACACGTCTGACATTTCTCTAATCTAATGACGATACGAAGGTAGGTACTGCTACGGGCATATTGGGCGGTCATTACCGGCTCGTTTTCCCGGTTCTTCTCTTGGTGGTGACGCTGCTCTCCGGCTCGAGGCTCCGACCACTCAGAATGCAGCGGTACTATGAATTGTTGGCTGGGTTGGCTCTCTTCGTAATGTTGCCACTTTTTATTTTGGCCATCCTCACCTACTGGCTCTCCGCCGGCTGGCTGGATCACGCTGAACCCACGGTGGTCGCCATTGCTTGGCTTTTTAGGAAAGGTCATGCGCTTTACCAGACCGTGGACGCGGCACCAAGATACTCAATGGTGTACGGGCCAGCCTCGTTCCTGGCCATCGCCGCCAGTCTGTGGCTGTTTGGTGGAAGTGTGCACGCTGCCAAGCTACCGGGCGTCATATGTCCTTTAGTGAGTCTGGTGTTGCTCCGCCTCAGCTTGGGTCGTTCCACTTCAAGAAATGCCTCATTCACCGCGATTTTCTACTTCTGTGCAGCCTGCCTTCTCTTTAACAATTACGCATTCTTCCCTCGCCCGGATTCTTTCCTGGTGCTTTGTAGCGCTGTTGGTCTTTTCGCATGCACTCTAGAGAATTTGTGGGTGGCGCCCTTGTTATGCGGATTGGCGCTGGGCGCAGGCTTCAATCTAAAGGCCACAGCCATCGCTTACTTTCTGCCTTACCTTGGCTTTCTTTACCAGCGGAACCGGGTTCAGGCTTTGGCCCGGACATTTGTGGCCAGCGCAGTCACAGCGGTTCTCCCCTTTGCACTATTCAGGCGTATATCGCTTCTTAACTACTTCGAGTGCCTGAGAAACTCGGCTAGGGAGGGCCTCGACTGGCGCGATGGCATTCGCACATTGGAAATTGGCGGGTTTTACGTGCTGCCGCTGGTGGTTTTGATGGCTTGTTGGTTTGCCTCCTCACGGGAGGACTGGCGGTGTGCTCTCAACCGGAACAAATTCTTTGTTGGTGGTTCTGTTCTGGCTTCGCTCTTGATCTTGGTGGTCGCTAGCAAACCCGGCGCTGGTCCTCATCACCTGCTGCCGTTCATTCCTCTGGTGGCGTTTCTCTTGGGCAAACTTGAAACATCTCATCGCGTTCAGGCCATGTGGGATCGGGGCATGCCCAGGCTCGCTTGGAGTGCGCTTGTTTCCTTCACCCTGGCGCTTCTGCTGTACGGGGCGTGCGGCGCCCGATTGGTGATCGAGGGTAGTCTTTCCAGGAACTATGAGGCAAAATCCGTCGTTGACGATCTGAAGAACTTAGAACAAAGGTATCCCCATTGCGACATCCTAATGGGGTATGGGGATACCAACATTACGACGAGCGTTTCCTATCCCTTGACGTTCAACAGGACAGAGCTCGTATTCCGGAACCAACCCTATCTGGTGGACGCGCCGGCTCTTATGGACATGCAAGAGGGTGGGCTCCCCATGCCCGCGGCAACCCTCGAGGCGCTGCGGTCGGGACGACGGAGTCTTTGGCTTATCCCTAGAGGGGAAGTTCCCTTCAAAGACGTCAATGCGTTTCCCGCTTCGTTCCGCCAGGCGTTTATTGAAAACTATGTACGCCGCGGGCAAAGCAGCTACTTCGATTTGTGGTTCCACCGGAAGGGTTAGTGATTAAGGCATCATGTCATTGTCCCGTACAGCGGCGCGAGCAGTTCTCGGCACCCTGAGGGCGGCAAATCGGGCCTTCTGTGCTTACTCATCGCGTACAGATGGTCACCAGCCCCGCCGAGTCCTGTGCATCTGCCTGTCTCACCTCGGCGATCTTGTCTTGCTGACCCCGCTCTTCGCCAATCTCAGGTTGAGGTACCCCCAAGCTCATATCGCGGTCGTCTGCAAAAGCGCTGTGGCGGACATTCCCAGAAACCATCCGGCAGTAAATGAGGTTATCACGTATGAGGCGCGATGGACGCTGAGGCGGGAGTCGCCGCGTGCGGGATTTCTGGACACCGTCAAGCTGATTCGCGAGCTGCGAGCGCGGTCGTACGACTTGCTGGTGGTTTGCTACGACCATCCCATGGACCGCATCCTGGGTCTCTGCACCGGAATCCATACGCAAGTCTGCCTGGACGGCGCCGCAATGCAAGAGACCAAACCGGCCGTAGGTACTGACCATCACCGGCATCGTGTTGAACATGCCTATGGCCTTCTTCGGGCATTGGATGTGCCTGCCCTGGAGAGCGCACCCTCCGTTGGTCTCTGCGACGCTGACTTGGCCTGGGCGGACGAATGGCTGCAAGAACAAGGAGTGGCCGGAAGCCGCCTTCTCGGAGTACACCCGGGCGCGGGCGGCCCGGAGAAGCGCTGGCCGGCAGACCGCTTCGCGCGTGTTGCCGAGCATCTAGCGGGGAAATTCGACTGCAAGGTTGTGGTTACGGGAAGCCCGGCAGATGCCGAGGCCGTACAGGGCTTCGTTGAGAGCGTCAGGACAACGGTTGTGCAAGCGCCTGCGACCCTAACGGTGGGAAAGCTTTGTGCCCTGATCCGGCGTTTCGCCCTCTTGCTCTGCAACGACTGCGGCCCCATGCACATTGCCGCCGCCTTGCGCGTTCCGGTTATTGCGGTTTTCGGACCCAGCTTTCCCGAGCTTTGGGGGCCTTGCCCAGCGGACCCTCGCCACGTAGTGGTGACCTCTTCAGATGCCAGAATCGAGTCCGTTACGGTCGAGCAGGTGGTCGCTGCGATTGCCGGAAGCCCCCATCTTATGCAGCACCTCAGCGGTGGGTCGAGCCTTGTTCTCAAATCACCCGAATAGGTCGGCGACTCGCCCGCCGCTTTGAAGCTCTGAATGAATTATGAAACAAACTTCTCATACCACCTCCGGGTCTGTCATGCTGAGCGCAGCGAAGCATCTCGCCCTGTCGTTTCTCGGCGGAAAAGTCCAGAGCGAGATTCTCCGCGCAGTTTATCCTGAGCGGGCAGGGCGAGATCCTTCGCTGCGCTCAGGATGACAGCGAAGGACTCAGAATGACAGCATGGCAGGCGAGCGGTCTGGGTCGGAATGACAACGTTCACAAAGGTTTTTCAGCATCCGCTAATGATTCTCGTGGGTAGAGGAGGTTGGTAGGTGACAGTTGCGATTGTAGTGGCCGCGCTTGTCCTCTTCGCTTCTCTAATTCCGCCGCACTTCCTCGTCCTGTCCACCCTGCTGGCTTTCCTGGGTGCTTCGATGCCGATCGTAAATCGAGGGGGAGTGCTGGGTGAGTTCCGCTGGGTCATGCTCCTTGCTTTGGCGCTGGGCATGCTTCTGCGGAGCTCTGTGCAGGGAAGCCGTTCTATTTGGCATCCGATGCATCTGAGCCTTTTTTGCTTTGTGGCCTACGCGGCGATTTCAAGCTCCTATTCGGTAAACGGCCTGATGACGATCCTAAAAGCTGCGACTTTTGGTTGCTTGGCTGCGGCGGCCATGCTGTATGGGAGGCTGGAATCTCCAGGCCCATCCGGAGGCTCGTGCAAGCTTCTCGACCAGGTTTATTGGTGCGCTGTGATCGTGGCGCTGGGCTGCGCCTTGGCGGGCATACATGTCTTGCCTGCGCGCGCGGGTTATTTCGCAGGCCCCTTCGGAAATCCGAATGGTCTCGGGGCCTTCATCCCCTTGGTCGGACCCGTCCTGCTACTCCAGTTGTTACGGTCGTTTGACAAGGCACCGCAGATCCGGATTGCCAATGTTCTACTCACCATAGCTTATTTCATCTTCTTGCTCATGTCGAGATCCAGGGGGGGCCTTGCCGCCGCCTTTCTTGGGTGCGGATGGTGGCTCTACTTTGCCCACCGCCGGGCTTTTGGATTGTTCCTGGGCGGCTCGCTTGTCACCGCGGTCATTATGGGCTTGTACTTCCCTGAATATGTGCAGAACTTGAACCGAGTCTACATTTATAAGGGCAGTTCCTACATTCTTAGGTCGAGGGGAGAGCTCCTCAGCGCCTCGTGGGAGGCGGCCCAGGAAAGCCCGCTGGTCGGGGTGGGGTTTGGGGTAAGCAAAGGGTATAGCGAGGACTGGGAGTTTGCATTCGAAAGCGGCAGCGCCGTGCGCGAGAAGGTCAACAGCTACCTTGCGTTGGTAGAGGAAGTCGGTTTAATAGGTGCTGGCTTTGTGCTCCTCCCGCTGGCGTGGGTGCTTGTCGCAGCGATCCAGCGCTTAATGCTCTTCCGTAGGCTGCATCAAACGGGAGAGGAGTTTTGGGTGATGCTCACGCTTTCAGCGTGTTTGGTAGGAGGGTTGGCAAGCGCATTTTTCGAAGCGTGGCTCACCAGTGTAGGCTTTTTTTCAACGATCTTGTTCTGGCTGGTCTTCGGCGTCTTGGCTGCCCGCCTCACTACTCCCGTCCGAGTTTCGCGATGAAGAAACGCGTTGCGATTTTGGTTGGCGTCCCGACACCCTATCGTGAGCCGCTTTTTGAACGCCTTGCGAGGTCGGGGGACTACGATATTCAAGTGCTGTACTCTCGCGACCACCAGCCGGGACAGCAATGGCGTCTTGGCGCACATCCATACCCGGCACGCTACCTCAAGAACTTTGCGCCGGCAAGATGGCATGGCCGGCTATTGGTAGGAGCCATCAATCCCGGCGTGTGGCGAGAGCTTAGAGCTTTCCGACCCGATGCAGTTGTCATCTACGGTTATAACACCGCGACTACAATGCTGGCGATTCTCTGGGTTATCGCCCACCGGATTCCGATGCTAGTGCGGACTGACTCGAACGTGGTTGCAGAGCAGGGGAAACCACAGCTTAAGCTTGCACTGAAGCGGTTGGTCCTTGGGTGGCTCACAAAACGTGTTTCGGCCTTCCTATCCGTCGGGACCTTGAATTCTCAGTATTGGCAATTCTACGGTGCGACACCGGAAAAGATCTTCCTGGCGCGCTATGCGGTAGATAACGAGTGTTTTCAGACCCAGGCGGACCATTATCGCGTTTCCCGCCAAACCATACGGGACGAAAACGGCTGGGGGCAGCGTTATCTGCTGCTTTACGTGGGCCGATTAATCGGGTTGAAACGCGTTGATGTGCTGATTGAAGCTTTGCGGCGGCTTTCCACAAAGCGATCCGACATTGGACTGCTCATCGTCGGCGACGGCGCCAAAAGAAAGTCGCTCGAAAAGCTGGCACAAAATTTGCCGCAAGTTTTTTTCCTGGGGTTCCACGATTGGAAGGACTTGCCCAGGTTTTACGCTGCTGCGGACCTGTTCGTCCTGCCCTCCGAGGTTGAACAGTGGGGGCTCGTCCTCAATGAGGCAATGGCAAGTGGGCTGCCGGTGATCGCCACGCGGAAGGTTGGGGCGGCACACGATCTGATCATCGAGGGCGAGAACGGATACATGGTACCCGAGAACGACCCGGCGGCTCTGGCCTCGGCTATAGATCGCGCCTGCGAGTCCGAACAGCGCCTGTTACTGCTGGGTGAGAAGGCACGATGCACGGTTCAAAGCTGGAGTTATGATTCCACTCTCGCAGGATTCCATAACGCACTGTCCAGGTGCTTTGAAGCGAAGAATCCTCCTGCGTAGGGGAAAGCGCCACCGCCTGTCATTCTGAGCGAAGCGAAGAATCCCCACATTTGTAAGCTCAAACAGTGCGGAAAAATGCCGAGATGCTTCGTCCGCCGTGGCGGACTCGGCATGACAGACCCGAAAGTAGTATCAGCGGTGAACAAGAACCACAGAGGCACTGAGGCACAGAGAAACCGGAAGGCACCTCGAAAGAGATAAGACCGTGTGCGGAATCTTTGGACTAGTCGGCAAACGCTCGCCCGAAGTTGACCGGGCGCTCAGCCTGGGCACACGGGCATTGGCTCATCGCGGTCCTGACGATGAAGGGATGGAGATCCTTCCGCTCCGCTCGGACGCGCAGCAGTGCGTCGGGCTGGGAAGCCGCCGCTTGGCCATCCTCGATCTCTCGCCGGCCGGGCATATGCCGATGCATGATCCTGAGACAGGCAATTGGCTGGTCTTTAACGGAGAAATCTACAATTTCCAGCAAGTCCGCAGCGAACTCCAGAAACTGGGCCATCGCTTCACCTCCACCGGGGACACGGAAGTGCTCCTCGAGGCCTATGGCGAGTGGGGGGAGGCGTGTCTTGACCGTCTCGGCGGAATGTTCGCTTTTGCGCTGTGGGATGCGCGAAGGGAAAGGCTCTTTCTGGCGCGCGACCGGCTGGGTGTTAAGCCGCTCTATTACTACGCGTCGCCCGACCGGTTCCTCTTCGGATCGGAAGTTCGCGCCTTGCTGGCCAGCGGGCTTGTGCCGCGCCGCCTGGATATGACGGGCCTGGCATCCTACCTGGCTTTCGGAGGCGTTCAGGACCCCGTCACCATCATCGAGGGCGTGCGGTCGCTTCCCCCCGGCCATACTCTCATTTGGGAAAAGAAGCATCTCGAAACCCGCAGATACTGGAGCTTGGCGGAAGTGGCTTCCAGACCTCCGGCGACGGATGCTCCGGACGAGGCTTTGGCGGCAATTCGAGGGCTAATTCTGCAGGCGGTCTCGGAGAGATTGATCAGCGATGTTCCCATCGGTGTTTTCCTCAGTGGTGGTGTGGACTCGAGTTGCATTGTTGCCGCGGCCAGCGAGGCGTCTCAGAGACCGCTCGAGACCTTCTCCGTCGTCTTCGGGGAAAGCGACTTCTGTGAGGCCAGGTATTCCGACCAGGTGGCGCGCGAGCACGCTTGCCATCACCATAAGATCGAGCTCACCGACAAGCGGCTCCTGGAAGAAATCCCAAGCGCCTTGGGCGGGATGGACCAACCGAGCGTCGACGGCATCAACACTTACGTCATTTCTCGGGCTACCAAAGAGGCCGGAGTTACCGTGGCGCTGAGCGGACTGGGTGGGGATGAGATTTTCGCCGGATACTCGACCTTCTGTTCTGTGCCCAAAATGATGAGCTTCCAAAGGTACGCCGGATGGTTGGCGCCTCTCGCAAGAGGCTTTAACGCCCTGCTTGGGGGGAGCGAAACAAACAGGCTTTCGAAGGCCTTGGCCCTGGCCGGCAATGACTATTATGGGAACCAGCCCTACTTCCTGTTGCGGGCGCTCTTCCTGCCGGGAGCCGTCCGAAGCATGCTGCCCCGTCAAGAGCTGTGGAACGGCAACTTTGTGTTGCCCGGAAATTACGCAGAATTGGTTGAGCAGGTTCGCGAGCTTGACCCGGTCAACCAGGTCTCTGTCCTCGAGGCGTCAACGTACATGGCCAACACGCTCCTCCGGGATACCGATTGCATGAGCATGGCCGTTTCGCTCGAGGCTCGGACCCCGTTCCTGGATTACAGGCTATGGGAGTACGTTCTTCCCCTGGCCGGCAGGCTCAAGCTCGATCCCCCCATACCCAAGCCCCTTCTCCTGCGGTCGGTCGGTCAGCGTTTGCCCAGGGAGATCTACTCTCGCCGCAAGATGGGCTTCACGCTGCCGTTTGAGCGGTGGTTGGGCAACGGCTTGCGGGCCGAGGTGGGGACTGAGCTCCTGAGCAGAGGGGACGCTGATAAATGCCCTCTCGAGCAGCGGGCGGTGGAGAGAGTTTGGCACGCCTTTCTGGCTGGGAAGACCAGTTGGTCACGGCCCTGGGCGCTTTACGTTCTAAGGCACTGGATTCGTCGCAATATCTGGGAGTCACCTTGAAGGTCGTCATCAATGCCGTCTCGGCCAAAATGGGTGGGGCGATCACCTACACCACCAACGTGCTTCGTTGCCTGCCCCCGCCCGAAAGCGGCTACGAGTTCGACGTCTTCTTGCCGCCTGAGACGGCGGAGAGGCAGAAGGGATTGCCTCGGAATGTGCGGCTCGTTGCAACCTCGGTGGGGCACGGGGCGTGGGGGAAGAGATTCTGGTGGGAGCAAGTCACTCTCCGTCGCTTCCTGCGCCGGGAGAGAGTGGATGTGTTATTCTCCACCGCCAACTTTGCGATGTTTCGTTGCCCGGTCAAGCAAATCCTGCTCGTCCGGAACGCTGTCTATTTCTCGAAGCTGTACCAAGAGATGATTGTGCCGAGGCAGAGCCTGAAGAGGAGGACTGCGTTCTGGTTGGGCCGGTGGCTGATTGGATGTAGCGTCCGCAATGCGGATGTGGTGATGACGCCGACGCAGGCTATGTTAGACGAACTGAGGGAGTACGTTGAGGTCCCGCCCCACAAGGCCATGGTCAATGCTTACGGGGCTGAAGTTCATAACGGGGTAGCCGGGACCTTCCCTGCACCATCCGGGCATGAAGACACGTCCGGGCCCTCCCCCATGAGACTGCTGTACGTATCCCTTTACGCCGAGCACAAGAACCTGGACACTCTCCTCAAAGCGATGCCCCTCTTGAACCGGGATGGCGGCAGGGGGTTCGTGTTGAAGACCACGGCCAACCCACATTGGGAATTGGTAAGGAACGCGGTCGGGCGGCTGGAGGACATAGCCCTCGCGCAAGCGCCCGAAATTGCCCGATGCGTTCAGTTCGTTGGTCCGTTAGGGAAGCGAGAGGTAGAACGCCTCTATCTCGGCTCCGACCTCTTTGTCTTTCCCTCCTTCATCGAGTCGTTCGGCTTCCCCATGGTCGAGGCAATGGCCTACGGTCTGCCCATCGTGGCCGCAGACACGCCTGTGAATCGGGAGATTTGTGGGGAATCGGCGCTTTACTTCCGGACATGGGACCCGGATGACTTGGCTGAGAAGGTCCGCTTACTGTCCGCCAACGAAGCTCTGCGGCAGCAGTGCAGCGAGAGTGGCCGCAGGCGCGCGGCCAGTCGCTTCAAATGGCAAGATCACGCCACTCGACTACTGGGGGCGGTGGGGCATCTCGTTCGTTGAGGGCATCACTCTGGCTGCGTCGGGAGGACTGGAGAGGTCGCCGATACGCCTTTGGCGCCCCGATCGCGTCTTTGCCCCGTGTCCCACACAGCCTGGCGACCCAAAATCCGCCACTGCCGTGACCTCGTTTTCCTAATGTTCGTATGAGGGAAGGCGGATGGACTTAAGTAATTCGCAACGGGTAATGCTAGTGGGCAAGCATTTGCTCACCGGTCCCACCGACATACCACGCTATGTAAGATGGAGCCTAATAAACCTATGGTTCCGCAAGCAAGTCCCTGTCGACTTGGAGGTTCCCTGGCTGTCCTGGGAGGCTATCGATTTTTTGAAAAGTTTCCTGAGCGAAAGAATGCATGTGTTCGAATACGGAACCGGAGGGTCGACTTTATTCTTTGCACGTCGATGTCGCCGGGTGGTATCGGTCGAAGATGATCAGGCCTGGTTCAACCTCGTCAGCGACAGGCTGGCTCTGAATGGCATGACAAATGTCCAGATCCACCTTTGCCCGTTCGATTTCAGGAACCCAAACAATTTTGCGCGTTCCGCTTACCTGAACGCGATAGGCGAAGAAACCTACGACGTTGTTTTAATTGACGGGCAGGATTGGAGTTACAACGAGCGGCCTCTCTGCTTCAAGAGGGCGGAACAGAACATCGCTCGGGATGGGATCATCGTCGTGGACGACTCGTGGAGGCCCACCTACAGGGCGCTACGGAAGTCGGCGAAAAGAGTCCGCGTGTTTGAGGGGACTGGGCCCTGCCGCCTTGGGGTGACCAGCACTGACATCTACTTCTACTAAAGGCCGCGAGCGTTCGACAATGCCCTATGCGGGTGCAGCCTGACATTAAGCTGGGTGGAGGAGAGCCAGAGGCATGCTGCAGGTTGAAGGCATTCCCTTACCGCCTCCCAAGACATGCACGAGGAACTGCTTTGAAGATCACTATCGTCCAAGGAGGCACGTTGCCTATCCCCCCGATCCGTGGCGGAGCTATAGAGAAGGTGTGGTTTAGTCTTGGAAGAGAGTTCGCAAAGAGAGGGCACGAGGTAACGCACGTCTCCCGCACATTTTCAGAGCTTCCGGATGAGCAATGGCTGGATGGCGTCCATCATGTGCGGGTAAGGGGTTTTGAGTTCTCGTCGAAGAGACGCGTGGTCGTGTGGAGGGACCTCTGGTACGCACTGCGCGTGCTGAGGGTGCTCCCTAAAGCCGATATTTTGGTGACCAACAACCCCGTGCTTCCGCTCCTGATCCGCACCCGGCGATTCGGAGCACTCTACGTCCACGTGGCCCGGTATCCCAAAGGCCAGATGCGCTTTTACCGCCACGCAAGCCGCATTCAGACTATTTCGCGAGCCGTCGCGGACGCGATCCGCAAAGAAATCCCTGCCGACGGGGGGAAGGTGTGCCATATTCCGTATCCAATCATGCGTGGGGACTTCACCGGTGGCGACTCTGCCTCCGAGAAAACGGAGAAGCTGGTTCTTTACGTGGGACGCATTCACCCCGAAAAAGGCCTTGATTATTTGGTAGAAGCTTTCGGCCTCCTGAAGGGGGGCACTGGGTGGCGCCTCGCCATCGTTGGCCCATGGGAAGAGGCGAGCGGGGGGGGAGGAGAAGCTTACCGCCGGCGTTTGGAGGAGCGGTCCGTCGCATTGGGCCCCCCGGTGGAATGGGTGGGGCCGGTTTTCAATGAGGACGAGCTTGAGGCTTGGTACCGGCGGGCGGCTCTATTTGTCTACCCGTCCCTCGCAGACCAGGGAGAGGCGCTTGGGCTGGCCCCGCTGGAAGCCATGGCCTTTGGGTGTCCGATCCTGGTCTCGCGCCTCGCGTGCTTTCGGGACTTTCTCGCGGAGGGGACGAACGGTCTTTCCTTTGACCACCGCGCGCCAGAGCCAGTCGCCGAGCTTGCCAAGACGCTCGAATCCGCGCTGCGCTCGTGGGACTGGCTAAGTCAGGCAGGCCAAGCGGCGAGGCAGACAGCTTCCGACTTTGCCCTTCCCGTAATCGCATCTACCTACTTGAAGGACTTTGAGCGGGTTGTATCGCTCGGTGCCTGACATCGTGCATAGCGAGATGGAGCCCGCACGACTCGCCCCCGTAAGTGTTCTGATAATCACTTACAACGAGGAAGCCAATATTGCACGCTGTCTCGAGAGTCTCCGCTGGGCGGGTGAGGTTTTCGTTGTCGACTCATTTAGTACGGATCGCACCGTTGAAATCGCCAAGGCGATGGGGGCTAAAGTCTACGTTCATCCTTTCGAGGGCTATGCCCGCCAGCGCAACTGGGCGCTTGATAACCTCCCGATTTCCAACCAGTGGGTACTGTTCCTGGACGCGGACGAGCAAATCCCTCCACCGCTCGCGGAGCAGATTCGCCGTGTGGCGAGCAGTCCCGATAGCCACTACGCGGGCTACTACCTGAATCGCAGGTTTTATTTTCTTGGGCGTTGGCTCAAGCATGGAGGGCTTTCACCTAGTTGGATCCTGCGGCTGTTCAGGCGGCAAGCCGGTCGGTACGAAGACCGCGAAGTGAATGAGCACGTCCTGTTGACCGGGGCAGCAGGCCGACTTGATGAGCCGTTCGACCATCGAGATAATCGCCCGCTTTCTGCCTGGATCGAACGACATGATGCGTATTCCGATCTGGAGGCTGAGGAGTACTTTTCTGAGCGATTCCGGGGAGGGTACGAGGCTTCGATCCCGGCTAGCCTCTGGGGCGCCCAGCCTGAAAGGAAACGCTGGATCAAGCTGCACCTGTGGAACCGACTGCCATTACTCCTGCGTCCGTTTCTGTTCTTATTGCGAAACTACTTCCTCAAGGGCGGCTTTCTGGACGGTCGCGAGGGGTTCATCTACCACGTGTTGTGGAGCTTCTGGGTGAGGTTCCTGATCGACGCCAAGATTATCGAGCGAGAGATTCGCAATGAACCCGTCCAGCCATGAATTCAGGGCTCTCTGGAACGGACGGAGAACGCGCTGCCTTGAGCCGGGAATGGGATGGTGTGCTTTGTGACTCTGGTAGATTACTTCGACGGCCTCGCCTGCCAGTGGAGCAACAAGTATGCTGAGGGCGGGAGCATGCATCACAGGATCGAGGCGGTTACCCGGCCGCTGCGGCAGCGCCTCTCCACGGGCTCTCGGGTACTGGATTTTGGTTGTGGCAGCGGCGATGTGACGCTGGCCCTGAAGCGCGCCGGTTTCAACGTATCCGGATTCGACATTTCCAGGGCTATGCTCGCGGCAGCTCGACAGCGGTGCGAGGGCCAGGAGATTGAATTCGTGCAGGGCGAACCGGGCGAATACTCTCGCCTTCCGTTCGGCCCAGGGACATTTCGAGGGGTAGTGGCGTCGAGCGTGCTCGAGTATGTACCCAATCCACTCGCCCAAATTGCAGAGCTTGCAAGGGTACTAGGAGACAACGGCGTACTAGTGATCACCGTGCCCAATCCCTCTCATTGGCGCAGGAGGCTCGAAGGCTTTCTCCAGGCACTTATGAAATTTCCTCCGGTCTGCCGTCTAGGTTACCTATTCAGCGCTAGGGGTATGGCTTACCTGGGCTACCTCGCTCTGTCCGTCAATCGCTTTTCATTTGGTAGATGGGCGGCGATGCTGAGCGACAACGGGATGCGAACCGAGCAGGTGGGGAGGGACAGCTCGGCCATGGCCACGATCATCGCCACCAAGTTGGAGGATAGGACTGCCACAGCGCCATAGTTCAAGGGGGCAGAATATCCCGACCGGATGCACTGGAAGAACTGATTCGGGATTTCATTCGCGGCCGGCGAGACTATCCTCTCCACCTCTGGGCGCTGATTTCATTCGAAGAATGGCACTGACAATACCTGGACTCGAACCGCAGCCCGCAGTCAGCCGAGACGGCGAAGTCCGCCTACCAGAGTTCGCACCCCGGGTGACAACGCCTGGCGTGGGGACCTACTGGCGGACGGTGCGGCACTTGCGCTGGGCGCAACTTGCCGCTTTGGCTCAGCGGCGTATGCTGCCGCGCCACAAGCTCCGAGGGTGGAAGCCCGCCCCCGTGACCCTGCGGAAAGTTTCGCCACCTCCGACGTTCCCGGAGTGGCAGCGGGCTTCAGCCCTTCAGATGCTCGAGGCTGGCGAGTTCTGTTTTCTGAACGTCACCCATGCGCCCTCCGGATGCATTCCTTGGTCATCGGAGGGATTCAGCCGGCTTTGGCTGTACCACCTCAATTACTTTGACTTTGTCAATTTGGATCTCAGCGCCCCGCAGCATAGGATGCACCTGCGCAAGGCGCTGGAGCTGGCGGGAGACTGGTGCAGGCAAAACCAGACGGGCGGGGAGATTGGGTGGGAGCCCTATCCTCTCTCCTTACGGATAGTCAATTGGTTGAAGTTCTTAATCCGAAACGCCGAAAGGGCGGACGCCCTGGGAGAAGGCGGGGCCGTCAGCTTTGTCCTTGCCAGCCTGCGAATCCAGGCGCTGGCGCTTGAAACGCGCCTGGAAACGGATCTTTTGGCAAATCACCTCATGAAAAATATCAAGGCGTTGATGTTTGCCGGCGCGCTGCTCGAGGCGCCCGAAAGCTCGCGCTGGTGGGGGAAGGGAGAAAAGCTGCTGGGGCGAGAACTGGCGGAACAAATTCTTCCCGATGGCGGGCATGTCGAACGATCTCCCATGTACCACGCGGAAGTGTTGGAGGATCTTATGGACCTCCAGGTCTTGGTCGAGGCGTGTGGGAGGACGGCTAATTCTGCGGAGCTGCTGTCGCGAGGGGTGACCCGGATGGCTGATTTCCTGCGCTGCATGCTTCATCCCGACGGTGAGATACCGGTTCTCAATGACGCGGCATTCGGCATCGCGCGACCTGCGGGTGAGCTCCTGGCGCGGGCAAACCAGTCGGCCAAAGCATCATCGAGCTCCTGCCCGGAGGTGAGGGTTTTTCCCGAAAGCGGGTACGCTGTGCTTCGCGCTCCGCGTTCTGAAAGCTGCTTGATTTTCGATTGTGGACCTCTGGGGCCCGACTACCAGCCGGGGCACGGCCATTGCGATGTCCTCAGCTACGAGCTTTCGCTGCACGGCCAGCGCGTGGTGGTTGACACCGGCGCGAGCACTTACGAGCGTTGCGCGGAGCGGCTCTACGAGCGTTCCACGGCAGCGCACAACACGCTGCGCATTGACGGAGAAGAGCAGGCCGAAGTCTGGGCGAGCTTTCGCGTGGGGCGGCGTCCCAGGGTGGGACGACTCCAAGCAGGCGAAATTAACAAGCTCTACTTCGTGCAAGGAGTGCATTATGCCTACCAGCATCGCGGCGTCATTCACTCGCGCATGATCGCCCTGACACCCAGGAACAGTTGGTTGGTGATCGACTCACTAAACGGCAAGGGGAAGCACGTCGTCGAGTCCTTCATCCACTTCCACCCAGCGGTTCGGGTGGAGATTCAGAACAACTCCGCGCCTGGTGGCGCCGGCGCGGGCGCCACGGGCTGGACAATACGATTCGGTGGACATGAGTATTTTTTGACGACCCATTGGTCTGGAGAATTGGCGGCGCGAGAAAGCTGGTACGCGCCTGAGTTCGGTGTGCGGCAGCGCCAAACAACGCTCCATTGGACCTGGAAAGGTGATTTGCCTGTGCGCCTTGTGTACGCGTTCACGCCGGCTGGGCAAAGGCTGCCTTTCATCCCGCTGGATTTGGCCCAGGAAGGCGTTGAAATTGTTCCAACGGCCCTTGCCTTGGTCTGAGGAAGGTTTCTCTTCTCGCATGAACATCCTTTACATGTCGCAATATTTTCCGCCCGAGGCTTGTGCCCCTGCGGCGCGGGTTGACAGTTTTAGCCGTGAGTGGGCTCGGGCTGGCGCGGAAGTCAGAGTCTTAACCGGTTTTCCCAATCATCCCGAGGGGACCTTGCACCCGGAATACAGGAGACTGTGGAGGCATGGGTTTGTGCGCGAGGAGCGCGAGGGAGTCAAGGTTTACCGGACGTGGCTCTACCCTTCTGCCAATCGGAGGTTGTGGGGCCGGGGGGCAAATTTCGCTTCCTTCGCGCTTTCCGCCGCTGTGGCGGGAAGCTGCGTGGCCCCGAGTAAGGGGGTGGTCATCGCCACCTCGCCGCAGATTCTGGTCGGGGTGTCGGGCTGGGTGGTGGGAAGCCTGCGGTCCTTGCCCTGGGTGTTCGAGGTGAGGGACCTGTGGCCGGAGTCGCTGGTGGGGGTGGGACAAACGACCGCCGGGTCCTTGCTCTACCGGAGCGTGGGGCAGGTCGCCAATTTTCTCTATCGGCGGGCCACGCATATTGTCGTGGATGGGGAATGGAAGCGCCGGCACTTGATCCAACAGGGCCTCGAGGAGAGAAGAATCTCGGTGATGCGGAACGCCATTGAGGAGGATTACGGCTTGGATCCCCAGTCCCACAGGGGCCAACAGGCGCGCCAGGAGCTACGACAAGAACTGGGGCTCCGAGACCAATTCGTGCTCCTCTACGCGGGAACGCTCGGCATGGCGCATGGCCTGGAGACGGTGCTGCTCGCCGCCGAGCGGCTGCGTGACCGGGGCGACGTGGTCTTCCTCCTGATCGGCGAGGGGGCAGAACGCGAGCAACTGCTGGAGCGGAGCCGGGAGCTGCGCCTCCCGAATGTGCATTTTCTCGGCAAGCAGCCGCGGGAGAGGGTTCCTGTCTACCTGGCGGCGGCGGATGCATGTGTGGTGCCCCTGCGCCGAAGCGAGGTCTTCAAAACGGCCATCCCCTCCAAGATGCTTGAGGCAATGGCTGCCGCAAAACCCGTAATCCTGGGCGTGGAAGGCGAAGCAAAAGAAATATTGCTCGGCGCACGGGCTGGGATCGCCGTCCCTCCGGACGACTCCGACGCCCTCGCAAAAGCGATCCTCAGGCTCTGGCAACACCCGGAACTGGGCCGCGCGCTGGGCGCGAACGGCAGGCGTGCAGTGCGCGAGAAATATTCCCGCCCGCAGCAGGCGAAAGCCTATTTCGAGCTACTCGCGGGGCTGGTGAGCGCACCCCGGGGCCATACCGTGTCAGAGCCGTTGCAAGCGCCGGAGCTTGCTCCGGAGAGCAACCCGGAGACCTTGACTGCGAGGAAACCATGAGAAGCTACCTCGGACTGTTCTTTCTTGGCGCGCTGTTTAGCCTGCTGGTGACGCCGGCGGTGAGGAGGCTGGGCTGGCGCTTGCGCGCCTATGGCGAGGCGCGCGATGGCCAGGAACATCGGCAAATTCCGCGCTTGGGGGGTCTTGCGATCTTCCTGGCGGCGCTTGCGGCCTGGGGCGTGTTGCTGCTGGTACCGAATGATGTGCGAGCGCGGTTCCTGTCAGAGTGGCGCACCTTGGCCACCTTATTGGTCCCCGGTACGTTGGTGCTGCTTGTCGGCGTGTACGACGATCTCGCAGGCGTAGCCCCATGGCAAAAGCTGATAGCCGAGACGCTGGCAGCAGGGATGGTCTGGTGGGCGGGCTTTCGGATCGTTGGCCTACCCATCCTTGGATATGGCATCCACAGCCCCGTCTTGAGCTTGGCGCTGACTGCGTTCTGGATAGTCGCGGTGACAAACTCTCTCAACCTGATTGACGGGTTGGACGGTCTGGCCGCGGGTATCGCCTTCTTCGTCACCGTTTCCGTCTTTGTGGTTTCGCTGATCCAAGGCAACCACTTCGTATGCATTCTGGCCATCACGCTGGCGGGCGCGTTGCTGGGATTCTTGCGCTTCAATTTTGCCCCTGCCACGATTTTCCTGGGTGATGCGGGCAGCCTTTTCTTGGGATTTTTCTTGGCCAGCTTGGCCATTCATACCTCGCAGAAAAGTTCGACATTGCTGGCCATCGTGGTGCCTTTTGTGGCCTTCGGCCTTCCCTTGCTCGATACTGTGCTCACCGTGCTGCGCCGCCTTCTGAGCGGCCGGCCGTTGTTTACTGCCGACCGGGATCACATCCACCACCGGCTGCTCCAAAGCAGGCTCACGCCACGCGTGGCAGTCCTGGGGCTCTACGCGCTGGCAGCGCTGTTTTCACTCGGGTCGCTCCTTATCCTTCAGTCCACCGGAAGCCTGATTGCGTTGGTGGCGGTGTTGGCCGGCGCCTCAGGCTGGTTTCTGACTAGCCGGCTTCATTACGAGGAATTGTCGGAATTGAACGTATACCTGTCCCGAGCCGTGCAATCGCAACGGCGGGTGCTGGTTAACGAAATCCTGATTCGCAAAGCCTCGAGGCAATTAGAGGTGAGCCCCGCATTGGAGGAAAGCTGGCAGGCGTTGGTGGAGGCCATGGAAGCTTTGGACTTTGACGGAGTCGCATGTCAGCTTTCGGGCTGGCCGAATGACTCTGCGCCTCTCCTAGCCCCCTGGTCGCGCTCTGGAGAGAAGGAATCGAAGGATTGCTGGAGCGCCTCCATCCCACTGCGCGCTGGGGAGAAAGCTCTGGGGATGTTACATCTTTGGCGCGCCCTCACTAAGGACCGCCTCCTCTTCCAGTTTTCCTCGCTTCTGGACACCCTCATACCGCCCTTTGAGAAGCAACTGAAGCGCCGCTACGATGCCGAGGAAGCGAGTCCGGCGGTGGCACAGAGTGTGCGGCGAAGTCCTGCCTTGCAACCCGATCTCCTGGCAAACGGAAGGGAAGGATGAAGCAACTTCTGCAAGATCTTCGCTCGCACGAATTACGAGTGGAGGACGTGCCACCCCCTTGCTGCTTGCCGGGAGGGGTGTTGGTCAAGAATGAGGCTTCGCTGATCAGCAGTGGGACTGAACGTGCGACGATCGACCTGGGAAGCAAAACGCTGCTGGGCAAAGCGCTTGAGCGGCCGGACCTTGTGCGGCAACTCTTTCGTCGCCTTAAGACAAGTGGTATCGCGGACGTGGTTGCGACAGTGCGCGCCCGTCTGGATACCGCCGTAGCCCTGGGCTACAGCTCCGCCGGCGTGGTTCTGGAGGTGGGAGAAGGGGCAGGAGAGTTTTCCGTGGGCGACCGCGTGGCCTGTGCTGGAGCGGGACACGCCGGCCATGCCGAGGTAAATTGGATTCCCAAAAACCTGTGTGTGAAGATTCCACCCAACGTTAACTTCGAGTCGGCAGCTTCGGTAGCGCTGGGGTCTATTGCCCTGCAGGGAGTGAGGGTGGCAGAGGCGAAGCTGGGAGAGCGAGTGGCGGTAGTCGGGTTGGGACTGGTGGGGCAGCTCGTGGCACAAATTCTCCGCGCGGCTGGGTGTGTAGTCTGGGGGCTGGACCCGGACCCGGATCGCGTGAGATTGGCCCGTGAACTTGGCGTGGATTTCGCTTGCCAGAACCGGGAGTGGGAACAGAGCCCTTGCAGCGCCTTATGCCAGCGCGGCGAGGGAGCCGACGCGGTGATCCTTACGGCGTCGACCCGCTCAGCGGAGCCTATCCAGTTGGCGGGAGAGCTGGCGCGTGACCGAGGTGTGGTAGTGGTGGTGGGCGATGTGCGTGCCGATATTCCTCGCGGCCCCTATTACACGAAAGAACTGCAGGTGCGCTACTCACGCTCCTACGGGCCGGGCCGCTACGATCCTGAGTACGAGGAGCGAGGCGCCGACTACCCCTACGGTTTTGTGCGTTGGACAGAGAAGAGAAATATGGAAGCTTTTCTGGAGCTGGTGGCGCAGCAAAAGGTGCGTGTTGAGCCACTGCTGACGCATCGCTTCAGCATCGACGAAGCCTTGCAAGCTTACAAGTTGCTTTCAGGCGAGACCAAAGAGAGGTACGTGGGCATTCTTCTCACTTATCCTCACACCGCGCCGCTTTCGAACCGGGTAGCACTCCAGCAACTGTCGCTGCGCCCCGATCCAACAAGGGTAACCCGTGAGACCATCGGTGCGGGATGGATTGGGGCGGGAAGCTTCAGCCGTGCGAGATTGCTGCCGAGCCTGCGGAAGGTCGCGGGCGTCGAGTTCTTGGGCTTAGCCAACGCTACGGGTGCTTCGGCGCGGAGGGTCGCCAAGAGTTTCGGCTTTCGCTATTGTTCGACCGATCCCAATGAGATTCTGAACGACCCGGCCGTCCACGCGGTCTTTATTGCTACCCGGCATCACCTGCACGCCCCTTTGGTCATCGCAGCCCTCGAACATGGCAAACACGTTTTTGTGGAGAAGCCTTTGTGCGTCAATGAGGCGGAACTGAATCAAATTGCAGAGGCGTTTGGCAGCTCAGGGCGCATACTCAGCGTGGGCTTCAATCGCCGCTTCTCCCCCTTTGCCCGCGAATGCAGGAAGTTCTTCGAGGGACGTCGTGAGCCGCTATCAATTATCTACCGGGTGAATGCAGGTCGCTTGCCGCACGCCCACTGGATCAATGACCCTGCGCAAGGACATGGCCGGGTGATCGGCGAAGTCTGCCACTTCATTGATCTGGTGGGGTTCCTGACCTCCTCGCTACCCACAGAAATCCAGGCTTGGCCAGTAAAAGGCGCCAGCGACAGCGCTGAAGATAACCTTCACATTCAGGTTCTCCTTGCCGACGGCTCGCGGGCTGAGATCTTCTATCTCTCTTCTGGCGACCCAAGCGTTCCGAAAGAGCGCTTAGAAGTCTATGGCCAAGCGCGAACCGCAATTTCCGATGACTTTCGGAAAGCGTGGTTTTATTTCGATAACCACTGCCGGTCCAGGTCCCTCTTCTCTCAGGACAAAGGGCATCGAGAGGAACTGCGAGCTTTCGTTGCGGCGGTGGCAAGCGGCGGGGAACCGCCCATTCCCTTCGAAAGTCTCCGCGCAACGACTCTGGCCACTTTTCGCGTCCGCGAGTCGCTGCGATGCGGCAAGGCGTTGCCGGTTTCTCCCTCTGACCCCGCCTAGGCTTTAGATTCGACTTCCACACCCAAAGCTTTCTAACAACCTTCCACAGCGTATTCAGATCGCCAAGCGATGGAAGTTCTTGGCGTCTGTCCACAATTTAAAAGCAAATCCCTTCCTCGTTGTCTGCTCTTTCAGGAGCTTGCCATCCCCTTCGGCCTTTCGCGCCTTTCCAGCCTTGAGCTCCTGAGCCATTCCCTTAGCCCATTCTGATTCCGCCATCGAAATCCTCCGCTCGGAGATGTGTTTCCTTGGCGATCTGCCATCGAGATCCGAGTCTAGGGTGAGATTCAATCTCATCATGGTCGGTCCCCTTTTGAGGTTAAGCCAAAACGGCGTTTCGTTGGCCAGACCGAGCCGGCGTGGCTCACAAAAGTAGCCAATCAACATAGGCTACTGATCGCTGCTGGCCGGGCGGTGAACGAGGTTTAGGGTTCAGGCCTCGGCGTGCTTTGCCCTACGGTGGGGGAAAAACACGGAGCGCCTTAACAATTTCACCGCCGTGTGGAGAATTCTTCCTCTTCCAGTTAATGTGCCCCCCCTGTCCAGCCGAAGATAGGGGTAAAGGCCAGTGGGGCTTGCAAGGTATTCCCCTGTAAGTCACAGGGCGGAGCTGCGTCCTGCTTTGCAACCCAATCTCCTGGCAAGAGGAAGGAAAAGGATGAAACAGTTCCTGCAAGCTCTTTGCTCCGACGAAGTGCCAGTTTACGAAGTTTGACCCCCTTGCGGCTTGCCGGGAGGGATGTTGGTCAAGAATGTGGAAGTTGTCTTAAGGAGTAGAGATCATGGCATGGGGAGCAAAAGGTCCGCTTTTGAGGGTTATGTCGCTTGGCGGGGCTGGCGGTAGGACAGGTGGCCGTTTACTTTACGGCGCGGCGCGCCCGGGAAGGGGGGCTGAGGTTGGGGTGGTGTTGGCTGTGGTTGGCTTAATTTGCCTGAGTGGACTCGCGTGGGCGCAGAATCCAGTTCCGCCTACGACTGTGGCCCCGGTCTCCTCCCTGAGGCCGGCAGCCTCGAGCGCCTCTCCGAACACCCGGGCGGGAGCGCGGTATGTGGTCGCCAAGGACGATCTTCTGGAAGTCTACGTCATAGATGCACAAGAGCTTTCGCGCGAGTATCTGGTAGACGAGGATGGGATGATAACTCTTCCGATGCTGCCGCGACCGGTCATGGCGGAAGGCCTGACGCTCGACCAGCTTTCGGAAGCCATTCGTAGGGATCTTCTTGACGCCGGACTGCTTACCGACCCCCAAGTGGTCGTTACGGTAAAATCTTCACCATTAAATTCGGTAATACTTTCCGGCGCTGTAAAAAAACCGGGCATTTATCCGGTCAACGTTCACACCACGTTGCTCGATGTATTGGCGCAAGGTGAAGGTCTTAGCGACGATGCGGGCGGCACGGCGATTGTCACCCGCGCGGAGAATGCTCCGGTGGGGCCGGGGCCTAACACTGCCCGGGCCGCGCAGAATGCCAATCCAGCGATCTCACGCACGGTGAAGGTTGACGTCTGGCGACTCTGGCAGAACGGCGACGCGAGCCTTAACGTGGATTTGTACGCGGGGGATCGGGTTATGGTTCAACGGGCAGGAATTGTCTACGTGGTGGGAGGTGTGAACCGGGCTGGGGGTTTTGTCCTCAGCAACGACCAGGAGCAAATGACGGTGCTGAAGGCTATTGCCTTGGCGGGCAACTTCACGCACGAGGCAAAGCCAGCAAAAGCCGTAATCATCCGGAGGGCCTCAAACGCTCCCGGCGGAAGGCAGGAAGTTCCCATAGACCTCAAAAAGGTCCTGTCGAACCGGGCTCCGGATCAACAACTGCTGGCTAGCGACATCCTTTATGTGCCCGAGAGCGGGGTCAAGAGAACCCTCGACACAGTTTTCAACACCGCGGTCTATGCTTCGATTTGGCGTATCCCATTTTAGAGATTGACTACGGCTGGTGAAGGCGCGAACTCTGCACATGGGCGCGTTTCATGCCATGCAGCCCTTCAGGGGGGCGAGCAAGAAGCGCAGTCGGGGATGGGGCGAGAGAGATGGCAGAAAATGACAAGCTAATGCCGACGAACGGCGTTCTTCCTGACCGCCCGACGTATCCGGTATACCCTGTCTCGGACCTCGAGCCTTCGGGGCCGGACGCATACTCGTTCCATGTCTACTGGGAAATTCTTAGAAAGCGCCGGGGCACCGTTTTCACGGTTGCCTTCATTATTACAATTTTGGTGACGCTCGTTGTCTTCCGCATGAAGCCGGTGTACCGCGCCACAGCTCGCATGGAGGTCCAGGCGGAGACGCCCCAACTGCAAACGCTCACCGAGCTTAACCCGGGTGCGGCCACCGACGCAGCATTCCTCCAAACTCAAGTGGACCTCTTGCAGAACAACAACTTGGCCTGGGAAACGATACAGCAGTTGGGGCTTGCGGCTGGGAACCCGGAGTTCAGGGCTGCCGGGAAGGGCGGGCCAGCCAGCACCGACGGGTCTCCCGCCGCAGCTCAATCAAGTCTGATCCGGGCTTTTAAGAAGCATCTTCATATCGAGCTGCTGAATGAAAGCCGGTTGGTGGAGGTCAGCTTCGAGAGTGTTGACCCGAGCTTGGCGGCGCGTGAAGCCAACGCCCTTGTGAAGAATTACGTGGAGTCCAATTTTCGTTCCAAATACGAAACGACCCGGCAAGCCTCGGCGTGGATGGAACAGCAACTCGACGAGCTCAAAGCCAAGGTTGAGAAATCTCAGCAGGCGCTGGTTGACTATGAGCGCGAGAACTCGATGGCCGATATCGGGAACAAAGAGAACGTGGTGGGACAACGGCTTTCGGATTTGAGCAAAGACCTCACCACGGCACAGACTGACCGCGCCAACAAGCAATCCGTGTACGATTCGGTGCAGAACAACAAAGCCGAGGCGGCCATCATTGCCAACGACGCCCTGCTGGAGCAGTTGGACTCGAAATACGCTGATCTCCAGACCCAGTATGCCGCGACGACTTCTCATTATGGGCCGAACTTCTACCGAGTGAAGGAACTGCGCAACCAGATCAATGAGGTGGAGTCGCTCATGGACCGAGAACGCAAGCTGATAATTGAGCGGATCGGGAGCGATTACCGCACCGCCCTGCGCCGTGAGCAGCTTCTCTCCCTGGAGGTAGCTCAGCAAAGAGCCGAAGTCGAAAAACTGAACCAGCTTCTCATTAAGTACACCATCTTGAAGGGGGAGTTCGAGACCAACCAGCAGCTTTACAACGATCTGCTGAAACGTCTCAAAGATGCCACCGTCTCGGTAAGCTTGCGCGCGACGAACGTCCGCCTGGCCGATGAGGCGTTGGTTCCCAGTATTCCCATCCGCCCGGACAAGCCAGTGGATATTGCCGTCGGACTCCTGGTGGGCTTGATTCTCGGAGTCACGCTGGCGTTTACCCGGGAAAGCCTGGATCGCACCATCAAGACAGCGGAGGACATCGAGAGGGAGATAACTGTTCCCACTTTGGCCGTGATTCCGCTCGGAACAACATCGCGCGGGCGGTACGGCCGGTACTTCCCGCGCGATGCCAAGAGAGCAGCGGGAAATGGAGACCTGGCATTGGCCGTCCTCAATGCGCCCGGGTCGGAAATGGCGGAATCTTTCAGGGTCTTGCGAACCTCGATTCTGCTCTCCAACGCGCCGCAGCCGCCTCAAGTGCTGCTGGTCACGAGTGCACATCCCAGTGAAGGGAAGACATTCGCTTCTGTCAACCTCGCTTTGGCGCTGGCCCAGCGTGGCAGCCGCGTGCTGCTGGTTGATGCGGATCTGCGAAAGCCAAATGTCTTAAAGGTCCTCGGCCTGTCGGATGGTGAGGGACCCGGACTGAGTAGCTTTCTCACGGGCGGGCACGACATCGACCAGGCACTCCAGGCCCTCACAACAGCCCCGAATATGTCGGTGCTTCCCTCGGGACCGATTCCCCCAAACCCGGCCGAGCTGCTGTCCTCACCTGCTATGGAGGGGTTGGTACGGGACCTCCGCCAGCGCTTCGAACACATTGTGCTCGATTCACCGCCCTTGTTGCTGGTGACGGATGGAATCCTTCTTTCAGCCTTGGCGGATGGCGTGGTTCTGGTTGTGGAAAGCGGCGCCACCTCGCGCGGCGCATTGAATCGGGTTCGTCGAATCCTGGACCGGGCCGGAGCAAATACTCTAGGTGCTGTCCTCAACAAGCTGGAGGATCGAGTTGACGGGTATTATAGTTCGCGTTACCGGTATTACAATTATTACTACTCCCGGGATCACTCAACCTCGAAAGTCGCTGAAGCAGCTTCTGCCAACGATCAGCCACCCACCCTCACACACAGATAAGATGACCCTTGTTTTAAAATCTCGTGACCGGAGGTGAAACGACGGTGATGCGCGATGTTGCTGTGATCGGGGCGGGTCCGGCTGGGTTGTACGCGGCTTATCAACTCGCCTCGGCGGGCCTGGGTGTCACGGTGCTGGATGCCCAGGAGAGGATCGGTGAACACGCCGTCTGTTCTGGCGTCATCGGGGAAGAGGCGTTTGCTCGTTTTGGTCTGCCCAGCCAATCGGTCTTGAACCGTACTTGCTGCATCCGGGCGATCTCGCCTGCTGGAAGAACCTTGGAATATCGCTCGGCGACGCCCCTGGCTCGCGTGGTCGATAAGGCGAATTTCAACCGCGACCTTGCGAACCTGGCTCGTTCGGCGGGCGCAGAACTGTGCTTAGGCCGGTTTGTTGAGGCCCTCGAGCGCGAAAAGGACGGGGTGCTTTTGCAGTTCCGCTCGCGCCAGCCGGCGGTTGGGAAACTGCGGGCGCGAGTCGCCGTGATTGCATCCGGAGTGAACGGTTCCCTCAACGGAGCCCTGGGGCTGGTGAAAGCTCACGAATTCTTGCGGGCCATCCAGGCTGATATCCCGCTGGGGAAGGATGGGATCTCCAACCCGACCGAGGTGTACGTGGGGCGGTCTGTCGCGCCCGGGGCCTTCGGCTGGAAAATCCCTTTGGGACACGGCCGCGTCCGCGTCGGTCTTATGTGCGTGGAAGATCCCCGGCCATACTTCAGCGCACTCTTGCAAAGAGTGGCGCCCGGACTGGATCGGGGTGAGGTGAAGGTCCGGCAGAAGGCCATAGGACAGATGCCGGTCGGAAATTGTGTTGGGGAACGGATTGTGGCGATCGGGGAGGCCGCAGCTCACGTTAAGACTTCAACGGGAGGCGGGATTTTCTTCGGTCTTCTTTCAGCGCAAATGGCCACCGACGTCATCCTTCGTGCCTTTCGAAAGGGCGACTTCAGCGTTCACACCTTGGGCGAGTTTGAGCGCTTCTGGCGCTCGGCTTTCGGCATCGAGCTGTGGACGGGTTACCTCGCCCGAAAGTTCGCGGCACGCCTTTCCGACAGCCTCATCGAAAGGGCCTTTGATAGGGCAAAGGGAATCGATCTGCTGTCCAGGCTGAATGGGAACCTGAGGTTTGACTGGCATCATAAAGCCATACTGGCGTCCATTCATAGTTTGTTCGCTCCGGCGGCAGGTGCCTGATTCCTTCTTAAATCCACGAAACGAGGAAGCCGCGTGCTCAAAAAGGGCTTTGATATCATATTGTCCGGGGTGGGGCTCATCGTATCGCTGCCGTTGTGGGGGATTATTGCCCTGGCGGTGAAGCTCCACGACGGCGGCCCCGTCTTCTATCGGCAAGAGCGCGTGGGGAAAGATGGGCGGGTCTTTACGAGCCTGAAGTTCCGCTCCATGGTTCCTGACTCCGACAAAAAGTGGGGCGTAGTACCCGCCGCTGCAAACGATCCCAGGATAACGAAGGTTGGAAGAATCCTGCGGGCCACGGCTATGGACGAACTCCCGCAACTCTGGAGTATCTTCCGGGGTGATATGAGCTTTGTAGGCCCACGGCCGGAGTGGGTCGAGCTGGTGAAAAAGTTCCGGGCAGAGATTCCTTGCTTCGATTTGCGCCACCAGGTTCGGCCTGGCCTCACCGGGCTGGCCCAGGTCTACGGGCACAGCGAAATATCTCGGCGGCACAAGCTTCGCTACGACCTGCTCTACGCGCGCCGGCAAAGTTTCTGGTTGGACATTCGCTTGGTCCTCATATCGTTTGCCGTTACCTTCACGGGCCGGTGGGAGCGCCGGGAAGGGAAGATCTTGCGCCGCGCTCCACGCCGATATCGAAAGCCAGACTCTGCCGGGATTGCCCGGCCGGTTAATGCGCCACTTTCAAAAAGTCCCTCGCCATCACCGCCCTCCTTGGGAGCATATCCGTGGAGTGAGCATGAGGGCTGAGAATCACCTCGCGAGTGACGGAAATGTTCCTCGGGCACGTGTCTTGCGAGTTCCCGTGCATGTGATCAGCCTGCACGATGTGGTGCGGCAGATCGATCGGTGGATTCAAAAAGGGGACGGCCAGCGGTGGATTGCCGTGACCGGCTCACACGGCATCATGGAGGGATTCGAGCATCCGGAGTTCAAGCAGATCCTCGAGTCGGCCGCCCTATCGGTTCCCGACGGCAAGTGGGCGGCGCGCGCCGCGGCGGCGCGGCTCTCCCTTGAACCCCAGCAGGTGCGCGGAGCCGACTTGATGTTGGCGTTCTGCGCGCTTGCCAACGAATGTGGCTATAGCGCTTACTTCTTGGGCGATACGGGTGACGTGCTTGAACGCCTCATCTCGAAACTCCGCGGCCAGTTCCCCGGCATGCGAATTGCCGGCGCTTATTCACCCCCCTTCCGGCCTCTGAGCAGGGAAGAGAACGACCAGCTAATCAAGAGAATCAACGACGCCAAGCCCCATGTGCTATGGGTATGCCTGGGGCTGCCGAAACAAGAGAGATGGATCTTCGCCAACCGGCAAAAGCTCGACGTACCTATCGTGATCGCGGCAGGAGCTGCGGCCAAGTTCGTGAGCGGCAGCGTCGCGCCTGCGCCCGCCTGGATCAGGGAGCATGGATTTGAGTGGCTCTGGCGGCTCATCCGGGAGCCAAGGCGCTGCTGGCACCGCTCGATGGTCTATGGGCCGCAGTTTGCCGCTTATACAATCCTGGAGATCTGCGGCCTCAGAAGATATGAGTGAGCCACGGGGGACCTCGTAAGAACTGGCGGAGGAAAAAGGATCTGGTGAGCGGAGGTGCTTCGTATCCGATAGAGCGCGTGGATGACCATTCGCTCGGCAAGAGAATTCTCGGCTCGGACGCCAAGGTTTAGTTCAGGGACGGCTTACGCCGGGGCGTAGATTCGTTCTCGGCACGCGTGAACCGGGATCAGTTCAAGTCCCGATCGCCAAAACATACTCACGGAACGGGTGGCGAGTCTCGTCAGGAGATCAGCCTTGGCAGCATGACTTCATCAACTTCATGAGCGCGGTGAAAGCCAGCCCCGTAATGGCTCCTGAAAACGGATTCCACATCCGCGGCAGCCTGTTGGCGCGCAACACGGTGCTGAACTTCATCTGCGCGACGGTGCCGCTTGCGATCGGGGTCGTAAGCATTCCTTACGTCATTCACGGGCTCGGCGTGGATCGCTTCGGCGTCCTCTCTCTCGCCTGGGTAATGGCGGGCTACTTCAACTTCTTGAACCTTGGCCTGGGACCGGCCACGACCAAATTCGTGGCGGAACTCCTCGGCAAAGAAGAATCCCACCGACTCCCTCTGGTGGTGTGGACCTCCGTATCCCTGAGCACCGCTCTCGGTGCCCTGGGCGCAGTTGCTCTGACCGCCGCAACCCCCCTTTTCATCGAACGCGTTTTCAAGCTTTCACCCAGCCTCACAGGGGAGGCGCACCTCGTGTTCTTGCTCATCGCCTGGTCCTTTCCGGTGGTCTTTGCCATGGGCTCTTTGCGGGGGGTGCTGGAGGCCGCGCAGCGCTTCGACCTCACGAATGCCGTAACCCTGCCCCTGAACTCAGCGATTTACCTCATCCCGGCGCTGGCCGTTTGGCTGGGCTTTGGACTTCCTGCTATCGTCGGTTTCCTGTTGTTGTCAAGACTGGTCGCGGTGTTGGCGTACCTGGTGCTGGGGTTACGCCTTTTCCCGAGCCTGCGGCAGACCTTTGTCTTCGACCGCAAGGTGCTGCGGCCTCTGCTCAGTTTCGGGGGATGGGTCAGCGTCGGCAGCGTGGTCGGGCCGATCATCACCTATCTCGACCGTTTCCTCATCGGAGCTCTCATTTCTATGGCCGCGGTTGGGTATTATGCCGCCCCTTACGAAGCCATCTCGCGGACCGCAGTGCTTCCAGGTGCCCTGGTTGGCGTGCTCTTTCCCGCCTTTTCCGCTCTCGGGGCCAGCCAGCGGCACGCCGACATAGAGAATTTCTTTGTACGTTCTGTAAGATTTGTGTCGCTGGGTATGGGCGCACTCGTGATTCTAATGGTTTTTTTCGCACGCGATATTCTGAAGATCTGGTTGGGAACTGACTTCGCCAACCGCAGCACCTCGGCGTTCCAAATCATTTCCCTATGTATGCTGCTCATGTCGGTATTCTGGGTTCCACACGTGCTTCTCCAGGCTGTTGGTCGACCTGATATCCCCTCCAAGTTCCTCTTGTGGGAACTTCCCCTTTATGCGGGCTTGGCTTGGTACCTCATTTTGCGGTTGGGCATTACCGGCGCAGCGTTGGCCTGGATGATCCGGGTGGTCGTGCACGATTGTCTCTTGGCGTGGATGTGTGCGCGGCTCGGACTCGTGCCTCTACGTTCCTGGGTTGCGGGGCGCATGGCGATCGCCCTGAGTTCGCTGGCCGGCTTGGCCGCGCTGCTGGCCGGCCTTTCAATTCTGGGGTTGGGGTTGCCGGCCCGCGCTGCCGTCGCCGTTGTGTTAACGGTCCTATTCAGCCTGGCAGCCTGGCGGCATGGCTTGCAGGTGGACGAGAAACAGAGCCTGAGGCGGGGCCTAATGCGGGTGCATCCTTTTGTCCCATTTCGGAGCGTCAGGGAGGCCCGATAAGCACGGACCGCGGCGGGGCAACAGAGTGCCGCCGGGGATTCGCCCTGATCAGATGGCTCGCCGCGCATACATCGCTATTCCCAGGCGCATCTTGAAAGGCGAGTTCGTGAGGATGAAATGAACGCCTTGAGACGTTTGGCTTATCGCTCCGACCTGCTGGCACTGGCCCGATTCTTACGTCTTACGGACGTCCTTAGGGAATCCTACTACCGATGGGCGGTATCGCCAGGCAATATACTTCGCGCCAGCTTGGGCGGAATTGGCGTGCAGTTCCGTGCTTGCACCCCCGCCGAGCTCAGAGCAGTGGAGGGAACTCTTGTGGCGGAACAGGATTTCATGCGAGTGTTGATCTCCACCCTTCGCCCGGGCGACGTCTTCTTCGACGTGGGGAGCCATATCGGCCAATTCACGATCCCGATGTCCAAAGTTGTCGGTGACGAGGGCCAAGTGATCGCCTTCGAACCTGAAGTGAAAGCTTGCGAGCGACTTCTAGATCACCTGAAGCTAAACACACTGTCAAATGTTCGGATTTTCAGACAAGCGTTGGGGGACCAAAACGGGTCGGGGCGGCTCTTTGTGGGGGGAGGAGCGTGCCCGTCCCTGGTCGCCCACGAAGGCGACTCCGAGCAGCAGCGTGCCGCGGAAGAGGTTGATATCGTGCAAGGTGACTGCGTGGTGCGCGCAGAAGGCCTTCCCATTCCCCGCGCCGTAAAAATCGACGTCGAAGGATACGAGTACTCTGTCCTTCGCGGTTTGCAGCAAACTTTGGCCCACCCGGCTTGCAAGCTGCTGTGCTGCGAAATTCATCCATCCTTTTTGCCACCTGAGGTGAATGTGACGGTGATTGTAGAATTCGTAAGAACCTTGGGATTTACCCATATTGACATGCCCCCCCGCTGGACCCAGATTCACATGATCGCGTACAAAGAAAGGGCGGAGGCAAAGACTTGCGACGCCCCAGCGTAGCCGTCATTCATCCCCGGCTTGGGTACGGGGGCTCGGAGACTGGAGCTTTGTGGACCATCCAGGCGCTGAAGCGCGACCACGACGTAACGCTCATCACAGGCGGCAAGGTCGACGTGCCCAGCCTGAACGCGTACTACGGCACCGACCTGCGGCCGGGGGAATTCACCATCCATGAGGTGCGGTTGCCCCTGGGGCTGCACCGCATCGCGAAGTTTGCAGGGTTGCGCGGCGCGCTGTTCACGCGCGAATGCCGCCGATTGGCGCCCGGCTTCGATGTGATCACTTCCCACTACAATCCTTGCGATTTCGGCGTACCGCTCATCCAGTTCGTGGCGGACTTCTCTTTCGCCCCCAAGCTCCAACGAGCGCTCCATCCCAGCCTGACCACTGTGCGGGCCTGGTGGTATGGCGACACGATCTTGCGAAGGGCCTACCTGGGACTTTGCGACAGGCTCGCGCCCAGCCGCGCGGAGAATTGGAAGAAGAATGTCACCGTGGCGAACTCGCAGTGGACGGCCGGCCTTTTGGAAAGGGAGTTTGGATTGATCGCTCGCCGGGTTCAGTTCCCTCCCGTGCCGGGCAATTTTCCGGTCGTTTCCTGGGATGAAAGAGAAAACGGATTTGTGTGCATTGGCCGGGTGGTCCCGGAAAAGCGCATGGACGCCGTAATCGGCATTCTCGACCAGGTGCGGCAGCGGGGGTTTGATATTCATCTTCACATCCTCGGCGGCCTGGATCATTCACCCTTTGCCAAGAAGGTGCAAGCGCTGGCTTCGCGGCACCGCGATTGGGTGTTCCTTGAAGGCCGCGTAGCGGGGAAGGCAAAACGTGAGTTGATGGCCCGGCATAAGTTCGGGATCAATGGTTGTGAGCGCGAGGCGTTCGGGATCGCGGTGGCGGAGTTGGTGAAGGCAGATTGCCTCACGTTTGTGCCCAATGGCGGCGGCCAGACCGAAATTGTCGATCATCCGTCACTCACTTTCGAGAACGACGACGATGCCATTCACAAAATTGTGTCCGCGCTGGAAAACCCAGTTCTGCAAGCGGCACTCGTAGAGCACCTGCGCGAAAGGAGCCGTGAGCTTTCCACAGAACGCTTCCAGGATACCGTCCGGAGCCTCGTGACGGAATTCCTTGCGACAAACGGATCCTAGCGATCGTGTTCATGATGGTCAAAACACGACACTCCTGGTTCCCTGGGGTGAGCGCGGCGGCCCTGCTGGCTGCCATGCTTGGCGGAATGGTAACCGATCGTCCTGCCGCGGCGAAGGGCGCAGAGACAAAGGTCCTGGGCCTGGACAAAGTGATCGCTTTCACCTACAGCCCGACGAAGGACTTTGATCCCAAGCAACTGCGCTCGGTGACGTTCATCGGGCCGACGAAGCCGGAGGACTGGCAGTATTGGCGGGTGCGGGGTGTGGTGATGGGGGTCGGCCACACCTGGTTCGACCTGTTGCGCTCGCCCATCGAGAAAGCAGTCGACAACCTGGTGGGTCAGAACTACGGCGGAAACCCACGGCCGGTGGTCATGATCGACGAGTTCGGCTTCGACTATGGCGGCCGGATGGATGAGAAATCTGCCCAGATTCTTCGCCAGACGAAGCGCCAGAAACCGGAGTTGGCCCTCGCGGTCTGGGAGATGCGCGGCCCCATCCCCAAGGTTCTGGCGGAGGCGTACCGCGACGTGGCAGACCTCGTCATGATGGAGAGCTACGTGGGCGACAAGAGGCAGTACTGGTGGATCGCCAGCCAAGTCTGGTCGGCGCGGAGGTACGGCATCCTGGCGAAAACGATCGTCGTTCTCGGGGTCGGGAAAGGCGGCAATCCCGGCGAGAACTGGGCTCAAACGAAGGAGGAGCTCGAACAGCAGATCCGCTTCGTCCGCCTGATCGCCCCCGAATTACCCGGGGTGGGGTTCTTCGGCGGCACCGCCGAACTGCTGGCCCGTGCGGACGCCTTGTGCGCAGGGTTCTCCGACCTTCCCACCGACGGCGCAGGATTGCCCCCTGACACCCTTTCTCTCGCCGCGACCTTCTCCAGCCGGCATGAGAAACCGACTTTGGTCGTATCCCCCGACTTGGTGGAGCCCAACTACAACGAGGATGGCTCGGGGCGGCTGGTCGAGCCGAAGACGATGCGGCCCTACCTGATAAACCTGGGCGACCGGGACGCCCAAAACGTCAAGGTCCGCTTGCGCAATCCGCCCGACAAGGGCGGCGACGTGTTTGCGGAGGGTGTCGTTCCGCTCATCCCGAAGCGGAGTGAAGCGATTGGCGTCCTCCCCGTGACCGCCGACTGGCACGTCTGGGTGGGGGAGTGGGAAATGGAGGTCGTGGCCCCAGGCTGCGAGGTGCTCGTCTTCAGGCTCGGGCGCTGATCTGGTATCGCCGTCGACGAGTACCGGGGCCGGAGCGCACTCCTGGTCTTCAGTGACCCTCAATGCGGACCTTGCGATGAACTCGCCCCCCATTTGGTCCGCCTGCATCGAGAATACGCCAATGACGGCTTGGGCGTGATCCTCGTCGGACGGGGCAATGCGGAGGAGAACCACCGCAAGGCAGCGCAGCACGGTTTTGAGTTTCCGGTGCTGCTTCAGGATAGGAAGTGGGAGGTTTCAAGAGAGTACGGGATTCTGGCGACGCCGGTAGCTTTTCTGATTGGGGAAGACGGTGTGATCGCCAGGGACGCGGCAGTCGGGAGAGACGCACTATCGGCTCTCGTCCGTGACGGCCGGGGTGGTCAAGAGGAGGAGTGAAATGAACGCGCTATTGGACGACATATCGAGAATTACTGCCAGCTCGATTTCGAGACGAGAAGCATTCAAGCTGGTCGGCGGAGCCGTGGGTGGCGCCCTATTAGCTTCCTTGGGCTTAGGGAGGGCTTCCCGTGGCCTGGGGGTGCCTGCCGGGGGCGCACAGGCCCCAGAATTCATCAAGTGTCCGTCCGGTGAATTCCGCTGCGGCGCGACATGCTGCAAAAACGGCTTGACGTGCTGCAATGGGAAGTGCTGTGCCTCAGGCCAGACGTGCTGCGGCACGACATGCTGCGACAGGCGCCAGTGCTGCCGTGAGATCTGCTGTACCTCAGGCGAGAGGTGCATTGATGGAAGGTGCTGTCCCTCAGCTCAGGCCTGCTTTGGGAGGTGCTGTCCCTCAGGCCAGACGTGCTGCAATGCGTTCCTCTGCTGCCCCTCAGGCCAGTGCTGCAATCATGGGCAGCGCTGCTGCCCGCCGAGCGAAGCGTGCTGCAATAACAGGTGCGTCAAGCGGGCCCCGTCCGGAAGCAGTCCTTGTGTTGGTTAATCCGCGTCGCATGGCGAGGCTTGTCCTGGTTGCAGAAAGCAGAACCCGGATAGGCTGCGGGGTCACATGATTCGGCCGCAGTTGGGGGACGCGCGAACCGAAATCTCGCTGCGCGCGCACTCTCATGTACGGCGGGAACCTTAACCGGAGTAGGAACCTCTCGCCCGTGGAACCATCGGCAGTTTTGGGCGCACGCCTTTCCAGGCTGTTTCCTTCAAGGGTGACAAGAATGGCATCGGGCATGGCTAGGGTTCTGTCAAAAGTTTTGTGAAAGAGCCATGAGAAATAAGCGTGCCACAGGCGGAAGGACTCTGGGGAAGGAGAGGGAAATGCAAGTGGTTATCTTTGCCACTTCCACGCCTTGGCTTGGCGGCGTCGGGCAGTACATCAGCTACGTCCTGCCCCACCTGTTATCGCGACTCCGCGCCAAGGGCTGCCGATCGGTGGTTCTGCTATCTCATGACTCACTCCTGAAGTGTGAGCCGCACGGAGGTCGAGGAGTCTACCTCCCTTCAGCGAGGGGCAACAGAGTCGCGAGGGTGGCGCTTGACGATTTCTATTGTTGGTTCTTGAGCTGGGGGGCAGATGTGTTCGTTTCACTGCAGAATGTGTTGCCGCTCGTGCCTCTTCCCGCCCGGCGGACTCTTGCTGTAGTTCACGATCTCCGACAATTGTTGGGCCGTGCCTTCTTGCGACAGTGGGGACCGAATGTTCCCGGATCGAGCGAGCGCTACTGGCGGGCGTGTCATGTCAGAACCGTTAGGATGGCGGACCGTATCGTCGCAGACTCCGATTATGTGTCCGGGGAGCTGCGCACGGCAGGCAAGGTGTCCTCAGACAGAATCGCGAGGGTCTACGCAGGTGTAGACCGCACCCGTTTTCGCCCCATAACGAATTCGGAGCTCGTGGAGGGGGTTCGAAGGCGTTACCACCTGCCCGATCAGTTCTATATTTTCGTCGGCGGGCTTGCCAGGGGATGGAAGAATCTGGAGTTGATTGTTAGGAGTTACATCCTCTCCCGCGGGGAGCCTGGTCTGTGCCTTCCTGTGGTTATCACCTCTGGTCGCCCTGCTGGTACGCGCGGCTACAGGGCGCTTGAACTGATTGAGGAGAATCAGATGGGACACTTGTTTCGATTTGTAGGCCACATAGCGGACGACGACCTTCCCGCGGCCTACAGCATGGCAAGGGGTTTACTTTATCCATCGCTGTACGAAGGCTTCGGTATGCCGCCACTGGAGGCCATGGCCTGCGGCACCCCTGTCGTAGCTTCAAACACGACAGCGCTGCCCGAGATAATCGCCGACGCTGGAATCTTGATCGATCCTACGTCACCAGAGTCCCTTCTGGCGGCGCTTGGAAGGTTGAATGACCCAACGGTTCGGGGACAAATGATCCAGAAAGGATTCAACCGCGCACGCCAGTTCCCGTGGGAGCAGACGGCAGAGGAGCTGGCCAACGAGATCGTCACGCTTGGGGCGTGATGTTGCGTCAGCATACGCGCCAACTCGGCCCAATTTCGTACAACGTGCTCGCTATGCGTGACGGCTCTTTGTTTGGACGCTTGTTCCAGCAGCAGGATGGTCCCGGGAAAGACACGGGCCATCTGGAAAGAGTCAGGCTGTGAAGGTCGTCATCTTAGCCGCTGCCATCGGAATGACCAGTGGCGGCGCAGGCCAGTATGAACGGCAAGTACTTCCGCACCTACTTCCGATTTTAAAGGCCGCAGGGTGTGAGGTCACCTTGCTGCTCTGTAGGGACGCGCATCTTCGGTTGCCCTCGAATCTCGCCACGGTCGTACATTCACCGCAGGCCGTGAACAGAAAAATATCCAGGCTTCTGCTGGAGGAGTTGTGGCCCTCTTTCATCACTTGGGGAACAGATATCTTCTTCTCCATGGACTCGCGGTTCCCGCTAAGCCCTCTTTGGGCAAGAAAGAAGCTGGCGGTTGTGCATGACATCCAGATCCTGCGGCATCTCGCTGCTCCCCACCAATATCCCATCGACGCGCCGTGGGCCAACCTGAAGTACTTTTCTGCGGGCATGAGCAAGGCACTGAGAACAGCGGATACCATCATAACGGTCTCACAGTTCACGGCGAACGAACTGGTGAGCTTCGCTGGGGTCAGGCCTGCCCGAATTAGTGTTATCCCTAACGGCATCGACCACGAACGCTTTCATCCCCCAGGGGACAGCTCGCGGATTGAAGAGGTGCGAAGCCGCTACAATCTTCCCGCCGCTTTCTATCTTTTTCTCGGCCAGCCCAGCAGGCAAAAGAATTTGCGTTTGATTGTCGAAAGCTATGCCTCGGGAAACACGGGGAGTGAGTTTCGGTTGCCGGTGGTGGTCACATGGGACCTGCGCAGACGTACCCTCTTTGAAGATACGCTGGCGCGCATCGAGCAAACCGGACTGTCGGGCCTGTTCCAATTCGCCGGTTACGTCCGAGACGAGGACCTGCCATTAGTGTACGCCGCAGCCCGAGCGCTTCTTTATCCCTCGCGGTACGAAGGGTTTGGCTTGCCACCTCTCGAGGCCATGGCTTGTGGCGCCCCCGTCATTTCTTCTAACCGCACGTCGCTGCCGGAGGTGGTGGGAGACGCAACTTTGTTGATCGATCCGGAACAGCCCGGGTCGCTCAGCGAAGCTCTGTGCAAAGTGAATCAGGAATCAACTCGTCGGGAGCTGGTCAAGAAGGGTCTAGTGCGGGCCCAAGCGTTCTCGTGGCAGAGCACGGCGAAGCAAGTGGCTCATCAGATCCTTGGCGCGAGGGAATCAATCAGTGGGGTACAGGCGTGAGATTTCTGACGGAGCCGACAGAAAGGTATCCTTGAAATCTTGCGCGAATTCCTCGAGCGCAAGTGCGGAAGAATCTCTAGTGTCCTGAGTCAGAAGTTCGTTGATGAAGTCAGCCCCGACTTGTCGGGGCGAAAGAGGGTAGCCCAGGGCGTCAGCCGTGAGTAGGAGAACCCTCCCTCTCCCCCGTCCCCTCTCCCGCCCGCCCGGGAGAGGGGTGACCCGCTCTGCGGGACGGGGTGAGGGCTCCTTCCCCCAGGGCTGGCGCCCAGGGCTACCCTCTTACGCCCCTGCCGGGGCTGTGGAACGACCACCCGAAAGGGGAAGACTTTGTTGGCTAACTTCTGACTCAGGATACTAGGAAAGCATGGACGATGAGCTCTTATTAGGTCCCTCTGGGTCACCGGACCCTCATTCCTCCTCCTCGCCGTTGGGGCAACATCTTCCAAATCTTCGATCACAACCATGCGCATTCTGATGGTTTCCCCGTATCTTCCCTGGCCCTTGCGGGGTGGTGGCGCGATACGAATCTACCACCTGCTGAAAGAGATGGCCGGCCACGGACACGAGATAGTGTTGCTGGCGGGCAGCCCGGACCCTGGCGCCTCCGTTGACCCGGCCGTCAGTTCGCTTTGCGAGGAAGTGCGTCTCTATTTGGCGCGGCAAACTGGGGGTCCTTCGGCCTATATCCGGTCGGTTTTCTCGCTCGCCCCATACCCGGTCGCGAAATTCGCCACGCCGCAGTACGGTGAGGTGTGGAGCGGCTTGGTCCATAGCCAAAACTTTGACCTGATCTGGGTCAACTTCACCATTATGGGCGGCGTGCTGGCCACGGATCCGGTGAAGGACACTGTGGTTGTGCTCGAAGAGCACGAGTCCCAGGAACTGGTCTGGCGAGACTTCACCCAGCACGGCAGCGCGGGCAAGCGGGTTTTTGCCTACCTCAATTGGTTGAAGCTCCGGCGTTTTGAGAACCGAGTGTTGAAGCATGTGCAAGCGGTGGTTTCGGTTTCAGATATGGAGGCGGACCTCATGAGGCGTCGGGTTCCTCCCGGCGTTACAGTCTGGACGGCGCCGAATGGCGCCGACACCGAATACTACCATCCCATCCCTATGGCGCAAAGGCAAGCGAACACCATCCTGCTTTCCGGCAACATGGGCGTGAAGCGAAACATCGATGCGGTGCTCTGGTTTGTCAACGGGGTTTTGCCGAAGGTGCGCGAGTCCCTGCCCGGGGTCCGGCTCTTGATTGTCGGCGCCAGCCCCACCCCCGAGATACTGGCTCTCAAGCGGCGTCCGGGCATTCAGGTCACTGGAACCGTAGCCGACATGCGGGACTATCACGCCAAGGTCCGTGTGGCCGCCGCGCCGTACCGTTTTGGCGCGGGCACCAAGCTGAAGGTGCTGGAAGCCATGGCTTGCGGCACTCCCGTGGTCTCGACGTCTGTTGGTTGCCGCGGTCTTGACGTCGTTGACAGCCGTCACCTGCTGATAGCCGACACTGAGGTGGAGTTCGCGGACCAGGTGGTCCGCCTGCTGCGGAACCCCGGCTTGTCACAGTTGTTCGCGGCCGCAGCACGGCAGCTCGTGGAAGAGAAGTACAGTTGGCGCAGTATTGTGGGAAAACTCGAAGGTAAGCTCGAGGGTCTCGTGGCCCGCATGGCCAACAGTCCTTCGCGTGAACGAGTGGCGCAGGATTGAGATCTGGAAGGTCTAGAATTGGACATTGTTCAAAGCGTTTCCTGCAACCCGATGGTAATTCGGGCCGCCCGGGCCTTAGGTCTACGCCGCAGCCTTCGGAAGTTGGACTTCTGGTTTTCCAGGCCGCGCGACGGCGTCATGCTCGTAAGGCTGGGATCCTTTGATTGCCGCTTCTACGCCCGCACGCCCGAGCAGCTCCGGATGCTGCGAAAGGGGCAAGCCGGGCACTGGAGGCTCGGAGTCATCGAGTTGCTGGACCGCCGCCTGCGTCCGGGCGACGTCGTTTACGATGTCGGAAGTAACATTGGTGTCTGCTCGGTTTTTGCCGCCAAGAAGGTTTCCGTGCGAGGCCAAGTGCTTACCTTTGAACCGGCGCCGCAAGCGCATGAGGACTTGCAGCACAATATAGAGCTAAACGGATTGTCGAACCTCTGTGCCTTCGAGCTGGCGCTGGCGGATTTCAGTGGCCACGCTGATCTATTCACTGGCGAAGACTTGCTCTTTTCCAGTCTTGCTACAGCCCGGAAGGGGCAAACCAGAACGCAGACCGTGCGGGTTGTCGAAGGAGACCGTTTTCGCGAAGAGATGAGCTTGGCGCAGCCGAACTTGGTCATGATCGACGTGGAGGGTTGCGAGTTCGCCGTGATCCGTGGCCTGCGAGGCACGCTTTCCAACCCGGCATGCACCGCCGTGATCTGTGAGGTTCATCCCACACTTCTGCCCTCGGGGGCCGAGCCCGGCGACGTACTTGAATTGCTTAGGTCTTGTGGTTTTACCAAGATGGACGTCCGTCGCTGGAGCGGCATTCGCGAGTTTTTGGCCTTTGCGTCAAAGCCGTAATCTTTCGCCGCAGGCGCGCTGCGCGGAGGACGCGAGTCCGTCGAGCGACAGCCGGCCGCAGGGCGAGTGTTGGGACACGAGCTCCATGAATCCGCTTAAGCGATTGACCTACCGCCCTGAGGTCATCAAGATTGCCCGCTGGCTGGGCCTGCGGCGTCTGCTGCGCAAGGGCTACTATTGGTGGGCCCGGCCGCGCAATGGGGTCCTCAGACTTCGGATCGCGGGCATCCCGCTGCAATTTCGGGTGCACACTTCGGAGGAGCTTCGCGTGCTCGAGTCTGAGGGGGGCGCCGGAGGGGAAGAGCGCGTCCTCGATCTGCTGGTTTCGTTCCTTAGGCCTGGCGACGTGGTCTACGACGTCGGCAGCAATGTAGGACTTTACGCAGTCCTGCTGGCGAAGAGGGTGGGCGCCCGGGGTCTGGTCATCGCTTTCGAACCCCAGGAGCAGAACTATATTCACTTGCAGGAGAACCTGGAGCTTAATTGCCTCGAGAACGTACGCAGTTATCGCAAAGCTCTCAGCGATCGCGGCGGCAGGGCGAAGCTTTACGCCAGCGAGGTGATCGGGAGCTCCAGCCTGGTAGAGCAACAACCTCGGGGCGCCGTCGCTGAGATGGTTGATGTGTCCACCGGGGACGATCTTGTAGCTGCGGAGCACTTGCCTGGCCCGCGGGTGGTCAAGATTGACGTCGAGGGGCACGAATATGCTGTCATCCGTGGGCTCCGGGAAACGCTCTCCCAACCTGGCTGCGAGCTGGTAAGCTGTGAGGTTCACCCTTCTCTCCTTCCTGCCGGCCTAACACCGAGCGCAGTGTCGTCATTGCTGAAGCAGCTCGGCTTCGTACGGTTTGACAGCTACCCCCGCTGGGATGAAACCTTTCATCTCGCAGCATACAAGGGGAGGCCGGCTCCCGTGTGATCGAACATGAAAGTGCACCACCGCGTGCTGATCTCCGCCTACTCCTGTTTGGGCAATGCCGGGCATCCTTTCCCTGGGGGTGGGGACCTCATGGCCTGGAATCTCATCAAGCGGCTGGCTGGGTTCTGTGACCTCTGGGTGCTTACCTGCGAGAAGAACCGCGAGGCAATCGAAAAGGCCCTTGCGAGGGAAGCAATTCCGGGAGTGGAGTTCCACTTTGCAGGGCTCCCCGCCTGGATGACTCCTTTGCTACGTTCTCCGGGAGGCCTCCACCTCTACGCCTACCTCTGGCAGTGGAGCGCCTATTTTGCAGCCTGCCGATTGCATCGCCACGTCCGGTTTGACCTCGCCCACCACCTAACCTATACGAACGATTGGATGGCCAGCATCATCGGAGCCTTGCTGCCCGTCCCCTACGTGCGCGGCCCCGGCGGGGGTGCTCACCGGATTCCCAAACCGTTCCTTAAGGGTTTTCGCCTGGGGAGTCGCCTCGTGGAGTTCCGGCGTTCATTCGGACAGTGGGTCTTCCGGCATGATCCTTTTTTTGTGTTGAGCCAGCACCGTGCTCGGGTGATCCTGGCTTGCAACCGCGAGGCCGTCGAGGGGGTGCCGGTCCGGTGGCGCCATAAAGTACAACTGCTTTCTGTAAACGGCATTTCAGCTCGTGAACTTACTTCCCCGCAGCAGCAGGCGCGAAGTGAGAAGTTTGCCGTCCTGTCCGCAGGCCGTTTGGTTCCGCTCAAGGGATTTGACCTTGCTTTGCGCGCCTTCGCGATTTTTGCGGAGAGGCGCCCGGAGGCGGAGTTTACGATCGTAGGGGAGGGCCCGGAGCTGAACCGCCTCGAAAGTCTGATCCACGAATTAGGTATCGAGAAGCAGGCGCGCATTGAAAGCTGGATGCCGCGCGAACGTCTGCTGGCCAGCATGCGCTCCTGTGACGTTTTTCTCTTCGCCAGCCTGCGTGACGGGGGCGGCTTGGTCGTGGTAGAGGCGATGGCATCTGGCAAACCCGTCGTCTGCTTCGACTTGGGGGGCCCGGGGCTGCACGTCAATGAGGAGTGCGGATTCAAAGTTCCAACCCGCGATCCCGACCAGGCCGTGCGCGACATGGCCGTTGCGCTCGAAAAACTCGCCAGTGATCGCAACTTGTGTGCGCAAATGGGTCGGGCCGCCCTCGAGCGCGCCCGCCAGGTTTACGACTGGGACCGCGTCGCCGAGCGTATCATCGAGGCCTATGAACAGGCCCTGGGGGTCTCTGCTTCAGATTGAGCAATTCGCCTCAAAACCCCGCCGCAGCACAGCGAAACTTTCGCCAACCGCTCGCCCCCTCCTCTCTGAGTCTGCGCCTCCGCACTGCAATGCCTGCCATGCGGAAGCACGAAGCTCGAGGACTGATGCTGACCTCGATGCTCTGCCTCTTGGTTTGGTCGGGCTACAACAGCACAATTTTCTACTCCATGGACCCGCTCTTCCCGAAGAACTTTGTCAATTTCGTCCACGGCGTGCGGGCTTTCTTTCCCATCCTCGCCGGCGTGATCGCTGTGGGCCAACTCGCCCAGCGCCGATCCCTCCCCAAATGGCTGGCGTTCAGCCCCCTTACCCTGCTGTTGCTTTACGCAGGGATCGGGTTGGCCTCTTCCATCTTTGTTTCTCCCGAGCCTATCGGCTCCGCTTATTGGGCGATCCAGTACATCTCTGTGATCGTTGTTGTGATCGCGGTTGCCTCTTGCTCCGAGCCAGAGGCGCACCTCGCGCGCTTTATTTCCGTCAACTGGGGTTGCTGCGCGGCGATTTGTTTGGGCTTGCTTGCCGGGATTCCCCTGTTGGGCGGGGGCACGACCACTCACACTGTCGGCAGCCCTTTGGGCGTGATGGCCTATGGCAGGGTCAAAGATGTGATGGGGGTGGCAGCACCGAGGAACACGGGGTTTGGGAGGTTTGCGGGAATCCTTGTTCTCGTAGGCCTGGCGAAACTCTTGCATGACCGAAAGGACAAGAAAACGGTGTTCATCTGGACACCCCTCACGCTGGCCGCAGGAGCGGCTTTACTGCTATCCCAGGCTCGAACGTCTTGGGTATCGGTCGTTGTCGCTGCCGCGGTGCTCCTGGTGCGTGCCCCCACGCGGTGGAGGGTTCCGATGATAATGCTCGCGCTCCTCGCCCTCCCGCTGGTGTGGCTCACCGGTTTTGGTCACGCCTTTATTCTCTACCTCACCCGCGGGAGGGGGTTTGACCCGACGCTTACAGGGCGCACAGCGACGTGGGCGAACGGTTGGCAGGCCTTACAGCAATCGCCGTGGGTCGGGCTCGGTTTTTGGGCAGATCGCTACTTTCTTAATGGCCAGAACATGCAGAACACCTTCCTTGACGCTCTGATCCAGAGCGGTTTTCTGGGCGCAATCCCGTTTGTGATCGCCATCGTTTGGGTGTGGATCGGCATCCTGCGTTTCTACTCCACCAAGCCCGCTGGAGAAACCAGTTCACTGCCAGGCGAACTCCTGGGCGTCATGACTTTCTTCACCGTATACTCCATAACAGAGATTACCTGTAGCTTTTACTCGGTCGGCTGGATGGCGATGGCCCCCCTCTTTGCCCACGTTCAACTTCGCGCCTACCAGGACGCCAGGAAGCGCCAATCCACGCGCTTATCGTTAGCCCCCGTCCGCGGCCCGGCTGTGTGCGTCGCGCGGCGCATCGGTCCCACTCCCGGAGGAGATTTGGCGTCGCGTTAGCAGTGGAGAGGGGCCAGGCCTCGGCCCCCACAAACACTAACTCATTCACCCCGAACTGTTCCTTCACCACCCGGATCTGCTCCGGCATGCCGCCCTGCGGGATGAGAACGTATCCGACGATGCGGAGGCCCAGCTCGCCTCGCAGGTCGGCGAGCGTGATGGCGAATTCGCGCTTAAACCGCTCCGAGTCGAAGAGGCGGGCGCGATCTCCGGTGCTCTTCCCCACCTACCACCCACCTCCTTTCTTTTCAACGACATTCCCGCTTCCAGCGCGTAACTATCTTTGTTTTCTATGGCATTCCGGCTTCGCCCGCAAGTTTTCCACAGCGGTCCTTTGTTTTCATAGACATTCCCGCGTCGGTCGTTCATTTTTGAAGAATTCTTTCTTGCTTCCGTCCAGGCCACTCCGGTGGCCTTTGGAGTGCGGCAGCTTGCTGCCGCTTTTCTTCGCCGGAAGCTTGCTTCCGGCAGCACCCCGAGCAAGCTCGACCCGCAAAAGCGGCAGCAAGCTGCCGCACTCCAAAGCGCTTCGCGCCTGCCAACGGTCTTGTCAATTCCAGTTCCCTATTCCCTGTTCCCTATTCCCTATTCCCTGTTCTTTTCCCCCGTCCCCAGCCCTTCCCGCCCTGACTCCTGACTCCTGACTCCTGACTCCTGACTCCTATCGCGTACTATTCTAGCCTATCTCGTTCCGCTTGTCAAGAGACAGGAAGTCTGGTTACCGGTATGAGTTGCGCGACATGGGCGTCGCAAGTCGCAGTAGGCAGTCGGCAGTAAGCAGAAGGCAGAAAGCGGATGCTTTTCCTTTTGTCTCCTCACTTCTGTCTCCGGTTCTTTCGTTCTGTGTCCTGAATACGGACTCCCGAATCCCCGTTTGAGCCCCCAGCACCTGACACCTGACACCTGACACCTGCTCTTCCGTCTCCAG
>DLMI01000011.1:31565-72815 GCA_002478145.1 Acidobacteria bacterium UBA7540 | reverse complement strand
AGCCCCTGACACCTGACACCTGACACCTGAAACCTGCCTTTCTGGTGGTCACGTAATGAAGACGATAGAGGCCGCCAGAATGCCGCAGATGAGGCATTCAAAGATTCCACTTCATAGCTGCTACTCTCTTGCTCATTGAGGTCTCCACCCGCTTTTTAACCTCAATGGGTCGAGCATATTCCTTGCCTCTTGGTCTCCGCCTTGAGCACGCCGCAGGACGAACTCATAAAGTTTCGGCGAGCCTGCGATCAGCCGGCCGTTGGCCCTGACCATTCTTGGCTTCCAGTAGTTCGTCGTCACTATGGCAACCTCGAATCCGCTTTGGAAGTCGGTGTCGCCGGTATCGCCTGCCGGGACAAAGGCGCTGACCGTCCCGGCCTTGGGGTCATAAACCCACGGCCCCGGCGTGAAGAAGTTCTCCCTGTCAGTGCTTCCTATACTGGCCTTCGGCGCGGTTGCAATCATGGCAACCGGCGGCTGCCAAGGAATGGGTCTCTTGGCAACGTGCTCCCAGTTGAGTGCGGCAAGCTGCTGGAGCACAACAAGGGCAACAGTGAGAACGGCAATCAGGTATTTCATGGTTTCTTCCCCTCCTGTCCGGGCGGGCAGGTCAAATGCATGTCTGTCAGCCGCTTGTAGTCCGTTTCAATCTTGCCGAAGACGGGGGCAATCAGATAGCCCGTGCGATATTCCTTCAACGCGCCGCAAAGGTCGCCCTTGTGCTCCAGGACCGTACCAATGTACCCATGGACCTCGGGAGCTTTGCGGTTGTTGGGGTCCAGGCGCAGCGCCGTGCGTCCCTCCGTAATCGCACCATCCCAGTCGTCCGTCCACAAAAGCGCCCAGCTAAGGCGGATATGGATAGCCGCATTGTCCGGGTCTAGCTCTTCTGCCTTGCGGTATTCAACGATTGCCCCTTTCCAGTCGCCCCTCGCCCAGAGGTCGCCGCCTTGGCTGAAGCAGGCCCGTGCCTTGCGGTTCAGCGAGACCGGCTCTGAATACTTCCAGTCTGGGCGGATGCAAGCGCTGAGGAACAATGCAGCCATGATGATAGCGATAAGGATGCCTAGACGTTTCATTGTTTTCCTCCTAGGTCGGCGGCCGCGGCAAGGAAGGAGGTAGCGCATCGCGGTACGCTCTTATCTTTGCCAGAAGTAAGTAGTATCATTCCCTGTGCTGCCATCAGAAAGCAGGCCATGAAAGATTACACTGTCGCCGTCTTCGCTGATTATGAACGCGAGCGACAGTGTCCAGACCTCCAGACCGGATCTTCGCGCTCTCTCGGCCACCTCGGGTACCGGCACCGTAATCTCCCGGCTACGGATCCTAATATGGTTGGCGTAGTAATCAGGCCGGTAGCCTTCGCCGCCGGCATAACCCGGGGGAAAGATCGTTCCCCACGTGAGAAGCCCTCCCCTTATGTCTATTACGCTGGTTGCCGCCCCTGGGTTTGGAGGGGTATAGGTATATCTCCTGCCATCCAGCTTCTTGAGCCACTCGTCGAACTCGTTTTGCTTCTTTGCCGCTATTGCTTCCGGACTGGATTCCTTCGCCTTGGCTTCTGCTTCTTTCGCTGCTTTCTCCTTGCGGTACTCGACCTTGGACTTCAGGTCTTCGGCCCAGTCCGCGTCGGACGATGACGGCTTCGTGAGGAGGTACAGACGGAGGCTGGCCAGGGCCTCGTCGTACATTCCGGCTTTATCTTGGGCGATGGCGAGATTGCGGTAAGCGTCCGCCAGCCAGGGAGCCAGCGTGGTCGCCTGCCGGAACTCGTTGCAGGCGTCCTTGAAGTCGTCGGGGGTCTTGGCATCTTCCACGGCTGCCACGCCGCGCGACATATGCCTCTTGGCCTCGGCCGGCGTCTCGGGCGCAGGGCTCATTTCCAGCACCAGCTTGATGATCTTCTCCCGCAGCGCCGTGTCGTCAGGGCTTTTCTGAAGGTCGGCAACGTATTGGTCGAGCGTTTCCTGTGGGCTGGCTGTCTGCGCCTGCGCGGGAATGACGATTGCGCACAACAGCAGAATAAGTATGGTTCCGGAAAAAATCGTTCTTGTCTTCATGGAATGACTCCTTATCTTTGCCAGAGGAAAACCATATCGTTTGTGTTCCCATCACTAAACCGGGTTCGCCAAGTCACACTGTAGCCATCTTCACTAATTATGAAGGTAGCTTCCGTGTGATAAGCAATTCCTGGGGCATACCCAGGGTTGGGCAACGGCACGGTGGTTTCGAAACCTTGGATGGCAACGGGATCAGGTCCCCATTTTTCAAAACCTGGGTGAAACTCCCCATTTGCCATTCTCGTGTCGATCTGTCCCGTTACGAGGAATCTCCCCCTTACGTCTATTGCCAAAGGCCCCACTCCGTGGCCCCTCTGCCATGTGTATCTTCGGCCGTCAATTTTAGCCAGAAAGGCGTCGAACTCCGCTTGCTTCCTTGCCGCTATTGCTTCCGGACTGGATTCCCTTGCCTTGGCTTCTGCTTCTTTTGCCGCCAACTCCTTATCTTCTTCGGCCGACTGCTTCAGCGCCTTGACCTTGTAGATTTCGTCCTGGGCGTCGCGGGCGTCGGCAGGTTGGGTCAGCAGGTACAGGTTCAGGCTGGCGATGGCATCGTCGTATCGGTCCGCCGCCTCCTGGGCGAGCGCCTGCTTCTTGTACGCATCTGCCCACCAGGGAGCGGCCACCAAAGCCGCTTTATACTGCTCGATGGCGCGCTCAAACCCGCTGTTTGCCTGCCTTAACTCGCTCTCGCCCTTCGCCTTCTCCGTGTCGTCCTTCGCCTTTTGCGCGAAGGTCGTCGCCATTACGTAGTGCTCGCGTGCCTCCTCCGGGATAGCCGGAGCAGGCTTCATCTCCTGGACCAGCTTGATGATCTTCTCGCGCAGCGCCGTGTCGTCAGGGTTTTTCTGGAGGTCGGCGACGTACTGGTCGAGCGTTTGCTGCGAGCTGGCCGTCTGCGCCCGCGCGGGAATGACAATTGCGCACAACACCAGAATAAGTAGATTTCCGGAAAAAATCATTCTTGTCTTCATGGTTTTACTCACCTTGGTACTGCATGTTCCCGCCCCTCCCAACCTTCGCTGCGCGAGGCGCACCCGGCAAGTAAAGGTCCCTTCATAACTTCCTCCACGTGAAGGGCTACTCTTCCGCTCCGGCTTGTCTAAGAAGACGAATGACTTCGGGCTTATCGCGCTCAAATTGGGATTTCCGACTTTCGGGCCAGAACCCGTTCCCACCCTCTTCGACCAGGCGTCTTAGGGCTGTTAGGCCCCTATTATCCTTGGCATGTACATCCGCACCTTCCTTGAGCAGGAGTCGCACGATGTCCAGATCGGCGTTCTGGGCCGCCGCCATCAACGCGGTTTCTCCATCATGGACTTTCGCATTCACGTCTGCGCCCTTGTCAATCAGCAGCTTGACCATGTCCACATCCTCGCAATTAACGGCCTGGTTTAATGCATCCCCGTCCTTGGCGACCGCACCGTTTTCGAGTAAGAGCCGCACAATGTTCGCCTGACAGCACACTGCCGCGTATACCAAAGCCGTGTAGTCTATGCCCTCAGGCTTGGCGTTTACATCCGCCCCTTTTTCTATTGCTGCCCGCACGTCATATTCGCTTACGCGACCACGGCGGAGTTCTACAGGCCCGGGCTTTCCGGTGAAGCCGAAGGCTTCAAACAATTCCTTCGTGGCTGCGACTTTCGCTACCGCCTTATCTTTCCGGTACTCAACCTTCTCCATCAGTGCTTTCGCCGCCTCTGCGTCTGGCGTTGAAGGCTGTGTCAAAAGATAAAACGTTAGGTTTTGCACCGCCCCAGAGTATTGGCCGACCTTATCCTGCATGACCGCAAGATTGCGATAACCGACGCCCAGCCACGGTGCGCTATTCACTGCCTTTTGGAATTCTTTGATGGCGTCCTTGAAGTCATTGTCGTTCTTTGCATCCTCGGCTGCTGCCATCCCCCGATTCATATGTCTTTTCGCCTCCTCCGGCATCGCCGGCGGGGGGTTCATCTCCAGCGCCAGCTTGATGATCTTCTCCCGCAGCGCCGTGTCGTCAGGGTTTTTCTGAAGATCGGCGACGTACTGGTCGAGCGTCTGCTGCGGGTTGTCGGACTGCGCCCGCGTGGGGATGACGATTGCGAATAACGGCAGAAAGAGTAGGGTTCCGGAAAGAATCGTTCTTGCCTTCATGGTTTATCCTCCTGAGTACTGCGTGTTTTGGGGTACCCAAACCTTCGCTGCGCGAAAGGGCAGGAGCACCCGGCAATCATGGCTTGCTTCCGATGGCCTCACAGGGCATGGGTGGTTCGGGAAGCTCGTCCTTGCCGTGAAGCGCGGTCCCTGGCACCGCCTTTCCCGAGGACTTACCAGTGCAATTCACCTTTGACTTGTACATCGACATCGCGTGACATTCGAACGAAAGCCGGTCGCGCGCGCAAGGAAATGTCTCAACCAGAAGCCTCGGGCTTGTCTCGTTGATGGTGCGCTTGAGCGAGTCGATCTCAAAAAGTGGAGCTTCCTCGATCACCTTGGCGGCACCATAACCACCTGGTGAAACCGCTGCTCCAACAACCTGGTGCGCCTGCGTCTCTTTTAAGTCCGCAAAGGCGATGGAAACCCCGGGAACGATGTCATTTTCGTTAATATAGACTTTGACGGATTTCACGCGTCTGAAGCGCACCAACTTGTCCCACATCTCGAGGCTCTCCCGCGTCACCTGCGGACCGTAAAGCACAACATGCTCGGCTTTGATGTCCTCATTCTCGAGTGCGGCCAGGCAGATCATGGCGCCGTTGCTGTGGCATCCCAACTCGTCGAATTGTTTGCCCCGGAGCTTGTCATAAAGGCTCTGCTCGTTGGCGGAGAACTGGCCGTTGGTCAGCTCGTCGAATACCACGCGACTCTTCAGGTCCGTGGACCAATCAAGCGAAGCCGCCATGCCCAGAACAAATTGATAGCGGGTGCAGTCCACTCCCAGATCGTAGGACGACCTTGCGAGCTTGGCTTGATGCTTGATGGCATCGCACATGCGCTGCTCCGGCTCGCCGGGCTTGCGGCTCGCGTAGAGCGACCAGGAGGTCCCTGCAATTAGTCCATTGCCGGCGTATGTGTATTGACGCTCAATCCCTTTGTGTGGCGAGGGCGAGTTAAGAGCATCCTTGAGGCCGAGGCCGCCTCCGCCGGTGTCGCCAATGTCCTTGAGCCCGAGATCACCCGCTCCAGCGCCTTTCAGCCCCAGTTCGTTTTCGGAAATGCCCTTCATGCTGCTCAGCGCTTCCCGCTTTTTCCGCTCGAATTCCTCTTGCTTGCGCTTGGCTTCTTCCTCATCGTGCTTCCTTTGCGCTTCGATCTCCTGCTGCCTCTGCCGCTCGGCCTCAACCTTTCGCCGTTCGGCTTCTTGTTGCCGCTGGCGTTCGGCTTCGGCTGCCGCTGCGGAATTGTCGGGGGGTGGCTGGCTGGGCTGATTGACCCTCGGATTTCCGCCGCCAGCCGGGCAGCCCCCGGAGGGAACGAATACCCATTTACCGCCTATAAAGCACTGAGTTCCGCCCGTGGGCTTCCCGCTGCCTTGCGCGAACGCGGCTGGGGAACTCATGACCACCACGGCCAACCCGAGAAGAACCGCCGCAAACAAATGTCTTTTCATTTTCTCCTCCAAGGCGCGAAGGTCAACTCTTCGCGCCTACTTCTTGTACGGGGTCACGCTGGCGGGCGTCAGACCCATAGCGTTAACGTTCGGGTCCCGCACCGCATTCACCACGCCGCTGTCGAACTTCATTTGGCGCCTTTCTCCCGCAGCAGGTTCACAACCTCGGTATCGCCCCCGGAGGTTGCCAGCTCCAGCGCCGTCTTGCCGTTGCTGTCCTTGGCCTCGAGGTTGGCGCCTTTATTCAGCAACAGCTTCACAATCTCGGTCTTGCCATTTGAGGCCGCCCAAAGCAGCGCCGTGTTGCCGTAGATGTCATCCTTGGCCTCGGTGTTCGCGCCTTTACCCAGCAGCAGCTTCACCACCTCGCCCTCGCCGCGGTAGGCCGCGTGGAGCAGCGCCGTGTCGCCGTCTTTGCCCTTGGTCTCGATCTTGGCGCCTTTGTCCAGCAGCAGCTTTACCATCGCGGTATGGCCGCCGCCGGCCGCCCGGAGCAACGCCGTGGAGCCGCTGTTGTCCTTGGCCTCGAGGTTGGCGCCTTTATCCAACAGCAGCTTCACCACCTCAGTCTGGCTTGTGTCAGCCGCCCAGCGCAGCGCCGTCTCGCCGTCGTTGTCCTTAGCCTCGAGGTTGGCGCCTTTTTCCAACAGCAGCTTCACCACCTCGGTCTGCCCAAACTCGGCCGCCCAGAACAGCGCCGTCTTGCCATTTTCATCCTTGGCCTCGAGGTTGGCGCCTTTTTCCAGTAGCAGCTTCACCATCTCGGTTTGGCCCCCGGAGGCCGCCCAGCGCAGCGCCGCGAAGCCCTCGTTGTCCTTGGCCTCGATGCTGGCGCCTTTATCCAGCAGCAGCTTTACGACCTCGGTCCTGCCCCAGAAGGCCGCGTGGAGCAGCGCCGTGCCGCCGAAGTTGTCCTTGGCCTCGACGTTGGCGCCCTTCTGGAGAAGCTGTTGGACGGCCGCAGCGTCGCCTCGGTGGGCGGCTTGGATCAGATCGGTATCCAGGCTGCTGGAGCCGGCCTGGCCTGCTGCCAGATGACTCAATGACAAAACAATGACTAGAAGAATTATTGCTACCAGGACTTTCTTCATTGTTTCCTCCGCACCTGCCCTGGGGGACAGTGCGATTTACCTCTCGTGCCGCTCCAACTTATCGAGGCTATGCATTCCGCTGCCGTTCCCGCCCGACTTGCATTGCACCCCATCGATGATGCCGCCGGTGGACAGTGGTGCAGGGCCCTGTCCCCGTGTGACGCTGCATGTGGTCAGGAGTGCAAGGCCAAGGAAGAGTGGAGTTCCAAGACGTGGGTTGCGGCTCGGAGTGAAGGGTGCAAAAAGAGGCATGTGGGCCTACACAGGGCACTCCGATGAATCCTGTAAGAAGTATGGCGCCACTCCAGCATGTTGTCAACAATCTTTAGTACTGCTGTGTTGTTAGCACATCAAATGTCCGGGTCAATTAGGTCGCCGCGGCGACATCTGTCCGCCTAAGGGAGAATTCGATTAGAGCTAATAGCCAGCAGGCTGTGATGGATCGCTGGTCGGAAGACGCCTGGGAGCGGGCGATGAAGGTACAAGACGCGATATTGCGGGCGGTGGCGAAACGGATCATCCGCCTGGCTGACCAACTGGCTGCCGCTCCAGGCAGATGCCGAGCCAGGATAGCCGATCACCATGACCGTGACCTGAAGGCGCACCTGGTCGGAGTTGCCGAGCGCAACCGTGGGCAGGCTGGCGCCGCCGATTTGACGCGGACCCGTCAGTATGCCTTTGATTCGGCGGATATGTTATTGTGCGATACTTGCGAAGAGTGGTTCCGACCAGATTACTACCAGGAAATGGTGCTATGGAGGCTGTATGCATAAACCCTTATCCAAGGCAAGCCAGTTGGGCCGGCGCGGCTTCCTTGGACTTGCCGGCGCAGCCGCCCTCTCCGATTCGCTACTCAGCCGAGAGCGAGTGGTCAGGGCACTGCTTGCGAAGGATACTCAGGCGGAGAACACAGGCTCGAGCGCCGGCTCCTCCCGAGGACTACCGCCCCTAAAGATTACTGACGTTCGGGTGATCGTCACCTGCCCGGACCGCAATTACGTCCTGGTGAAGGTTCTGACCAGCGAGCCCGGCCTGTACGGGGTTGGCGATGCCACGCTCAACGGCAGGGAATTGGCCGTGGCGGCGGATCTCGAACAACACATCTCCCCGCTGCTTGTCGACCGGGATCCGGAGCAGATCGAGGACATTTGGCAGTACCTTTATCGAGGGCCTTACTGGCGCGGCGGTCCCGTCCAAATGACGGCCCTGGCCGGCATTGACTTGGCGCTGTGGGACATCAAGGGCAAGCGTGCCAATATGCCTGTGTACCAGTTGTTGGGTGGCCGCACGCGGACCGGCGCTCTAGCTTACACCCACGCGAGTGGAAGAAGTCTCGTGGAAGTCGAAGGCGTTGCCCGCCGTGCGCTGGAGCGGGGCTTCAAATGCGTTCGTGCCCAGGTGGCAATCCCCGGCCTTGAAGGAACCTACGGGACTCCGGGAAACAAGACGCCCGAGGCGGCGGCCGGTCGCGTCGCGAACATGACGGAACTTCCGCAGACCGAAGTCTTCGAGCCTGCTCCATACCTGCGCGTAGTGCCCAGACTTTTTGAGTATCTGCGCGCCAAGCTCGGCCCCGAGGTTGAACTCCTGCACGACTGTCATGAAAAACTGGACCCGATTCAGGCGGCGCGTCTTGCCCACGACCTGGAGCCCTACCACCTCTTCTTTCTTGAAGACTGCTTGCGTCCCGAATACAAGGAGAGCTTCCGTCTCATTCGCGAGCACTCCACCACACCCCTGGCCATGGGAGAACTCTTCAACTCGCTCTGGGACTGTGTGCCGCTCATCAAGGAGCAGTTGATCGACTACATCCGCTGCGACCTGGGGCACATCGGAGGCATCACGGCGGCGCGCAAGGTAGCCGCCTTGGCCGAATTGTTTCAGGTCCGGACGGCCTGGCACGGTCCGGGCGACATCGGCCCGCCCACGCATGCCGCCAACGTACACGTCGACATCTCAATTCCTAACTTCGGCATTCAGGAAATGGTTTTCTTCCCCGACGTGACTCGCGAAGTGATTTCGGGCGGCCCCGAGTTCAAAGATGGTTACATGAACGTTTCAGACCTGCCGGGCCTCGGCTGCGATGTGAACGAAGAGGCGGCGAAGAAGTACCCTTACCGCCGTGCCTATCTGCCCACGGCCCGCAGGAAGGACGGCAGCGTGCAGGACTGGTAGTGTGCATTGAAACGACACGTTATCCGGGCGTAGCATCTAAGTGGACGAAGGTCGAACCAGGAGATCGCTAATGCGAGGGCTGCTCGTGGTGGTCATGGTGCTGGCCTGCGTGACGTGGGAATCCTCGGCGGTCTGGGCCAGCCAGAAACTCTTCCTGAAAGATGGGACTTACCAGCTTGTTTCCCGCTACGAGGTGCATGGGGACAGAGTGCGATACTACAGCGTTGAGCGCTCAGCATGGGAGGAAATCCCCGTGTCCCTCGTGGACTTCGAGGCCACGAAACGAGCCCAGGAGGAAGAAAAAGCCATCCAGAAGAAAGTACTTGAGGAAGGCCGTGAGATTGAGCAGCAACGCTTCGATAAGCCCGTGGAGGTGGGATTCGAAATTGCCCCTGGCATCCACCTGCCTCAGGAAGAAGGTGTTTATGCCTACGATGGATTGCGGGTGATCCGCCTGATTCAATCTTCCGCGGAGGTAGTCACCGACAAGAAGCGGGCGGCGCTTGTCCTGGCCATGCCCGCTCCCCTATTGAAAAGCCGCTCGATCGTCGTGCTGTCTGGCGCGAAAGCTGCGGTGCGGCTTCAGGAGGCGGAGCCGACCTTCTACGTTCAGTCTGCGGATGGGCTGGGCGCCAAGCTCGAGGTGATTTCGTTGAAGGTGGCGAAAGAGTCGCGGGTGGTGGAAAAGGTCGAGGCAGGCCGAGCCGGCACTGGGAAGCCGTCGGAGCTTCGCGCTGCCGTGCAGTTGGAGCGCACACAACTGGCGCCGGGGCTTTACCGTCTGAAGCCTCTCCACCCGCTCGACCCCGGAGAATACGCTCTGGGTGAACTGGTCCAGGAGAAACTTAGCTTGGAGCTTTGGGATTTCGGAGTCTTCGAGACCCCTGGAAGTAAAGGAAAGCGATAATTCAGCGCGGGGCCGGAGCTGAATTCGCAACCTGCGTGCAGCCCAGCGCGGCCTTGAAGATTTCTTGCCCGCGACCTCCGGCCCCGATGAGACCGAAGCGGGCACGGTCGTTCGCCCCCAGCACGCGGCCGGCGGGCAAGAAACTGTAAGCGGCGTAAGCGGCTGTTCCGCACACTCTCTGCTTCACAAATATGCGGCGCGTAAGTTTCGTAGCCCTCCTTGGCATTACACAGTTGAATATTTCTTGTTGAGCGCCTTGATCTTGGCGAGGAGTTTGGGTACGCCCGTCTTCGAGTCTTCATCGCCCTCGTATTCGGCGGATGTAAAACCCTTGTATCCGCCCTGCGCGAACAATTCCCACACCCGCTCGAGATCGAGAGGCTTTCTGGCAGCGCTGTAGAAATCGCGGATATGCGTGTGGGTCGCGTAGGGAATGCAGGCCTCAATCTGGGTGTAAGGATCATCTTGAAAATTGCTGATGTCCAGGTTGCATCCCGCGTAAGGTGAATCCACGCGACGCAGGATTTCGATAATGTTCGCAGCTTTAGAGGTAATCCCGCCGTGGCTTTCGATGCCGAGCGTGATTCCTTTCGTCGCCGCGTAATCGCAGGCGGGCTTCATGGTCTCCACCACCCACTGAATGCCCTGTTCGTCGCTCGCGCCCTTGGGAACGTCGCCGCCAAACACGCGCAGGTGGGAGGCGCCGAGCAGGTCAGTGACCTCGAGCCATTTCTTGATCTTCTCGATTTCCTCGGCGCGCTTCGTTGGGTCGGGCTGGCACATGTCGGTGCTGATCGCCGCCCCCGAAAACAGGACGCCGTCGCGGAAGGCCAGGCGCCGTAATCCCAGAAGGTAAGACGGCTCAGTGGATTTCAAATAGTACGTGGTCATGTCCACGCCGTCGATCTCCAACTCCACGGCCTCGAGGATGAAGTCTTCCATGGTCATGGGGCCGTTCTGGAGATATTTGCGGTACGAGTAAGCGCAGCAACCCGAGAGGAGCCTGGGGTGGCCGGGAGAATTCTTGATGAGCTCCGGCGCTCGGCCGTGAAGCGTGGTTGCGCCGAGAGATAAAGAAGCCGCGGCGAGGCCCGAGGCCTTTAGAAAATCTCGACGATGAATTGCGTTGGTCATGGGTCTCCTGGGGATTTGGCGGGGATTTCCATCTTGCACTCCCGAGCGGCTGGGAGTATACGCCAGGCCACTTTCCTTTGCACGGTGCGAGCTTGGAAGTTGCCGATTTTCCCGCCGCGGCGGGCGCCTGCCCTCAACTTCGGGTGGTTGTCGGGCCCGTATCAGGCCACGCATCGCCCTCCAAGTAGGGAGGGAGGCGGTTCCACTCACATTCTGCCAAAAAACTAACTAACTCGTTCATTTTCTATAACATTCCTGCTTTTGACTCGAATCTCCTTTGTTTTCATATACATTCCCGCTTTGGCCTCATTCCAAAAAGTGAAGTGCTTTGTTTTCTACTACATTCCAGCGTCGTGCGGTAAATTTTGAAGTTACTACGCTGTCGTAGCAAAGGGCGGGCAGCGACATGTTGTCGTTTTGGAGGAAACCTCGGGAATCATCCGTGAGCTCTCACCCGCGTGGCAGAATCGCTCAGCATCATTAAATAGCCTACTATATTGAGCGTAGTTTGTCAAGGGTTCTTTTCGAGCCGCATGAGAAGCAGGGGCCAGCCCCGGCCGGTTAGGGTCACGACCGGCGATGGTCCAGCGTGAACGAGTATTCCGGTAGCAGCGCGGGGCAACCAATGCGCCGCTGCGGGTTAACGATTACCAGTTTGCCCTTGGATTCGAAAGCGCGAATCTGAGGAAGAACCGCAGACCTCTTGGACGGAGGCCTGCGCTACGCTTGCTCGTAGTGCTGCCGTAGCGCTGACCCCGCAAGGCGGGGTCAGCACACCATGCTAGAGCAAGGAAATGCCGACCCCGCCTTGCGGGGTCGGCGCTACAAAACAAGCTGCCGCACTCCAAAGCCCGGGTAGACGGGCCGAGCAGCGCACGATCGACAGTTTTCTGCCAACGTAGGCGCCCAACCACCCCATAACCCTCTCCTTAACCAAGGAGGGAGGACTCCTCCAGCCACCCCTAACCCCCTCCTTAACCAAGCAGGGGGACTCAGCCAACCCCCTGGCCCCCTCCTTAACTAAGGAGGGGGAGTACGAGTGGCCAAAATCGACCAGCAGTGGTGGATTTCGGCCAGGCAGGGCGGATCGCGGCGAGCAGCGAATCAAATCAATCCCTTTCTTTTCAGCGAGGTAAAGGCTATACGAGGTTTGGAAGGGAAGATGCCTTACCATGCAACGAGACATGGAGAGGAGCTTGTATATGAGCTGCATACCAACCAAACCGATTCGGACTGTTGCTTACTGCATCGCGATGGGTTTGTTGGCCGCGTCGATCGTAGCGTTTGCGCAAGATCAGGCCACTCCGGCGCCGCCGAGTTCAGCGCCCAGTCCTGGATGGCACAGTTTTTCCAACCCGCCCGAGCCGCAGGCTAACTACCCGCAGGCCAACTACCCGCCGACTAACGACCCGTCGGCCAACTACCCGACGGGCCAAGCGGTGCCGTCGCGTTTGAGGCTTCAAGCGGGCACATTTGTCACGGTGCGGGTAGATCAGATGCTGTCTTCGGACCGGAATAAGGCAGGCGACGAGTTCTCCGCGACTCTGACTCGACCACTGGTAGCTGGCGGCGTGGTGGTAGCGCAGCGGGGCGAGATCCTCGGCGGTCGCGTAGCCGAAGCACAGAAGGCAGGCCGCGTAACGGGCGTTTCCCATCTGGCAGTCCAATTGACGGACTTGACGCTGGTGGATGGCCAACAGGTGCCCATAGAAACGGAGTTGACTAGCTTGGCTGGCCCCACCTCGAAGGCCCGGGATGCGGGTGCGATTGCGGGAACTACCGTCGTGGGCGCGGCGGTGGGCGGCGCTGCGGATTTCGGTGTGGGCGCCGCCATTGGCGCTGGGGCTGGCTTAATCGCGGGAACCGTGGGCGTGCTGGTGACGCGCGGCCACGCGACGGTGATCTATCCAGAGTCGGTGTTAACGTTCCGACTCTCGGAGCCGGTCACCATCTCCACTGACCGCGCGCCACAAGCCTTCCGCTATGTGGCTACAAACGAATACAACCGCGCTTCTAACGCGCAGGGCCCACCACCGACTGGTTCTGGCTGGACCTGCAAAGGGTACGGATACGGCTGGCCCCTTCCGACTGCTACTCCGCCACCCTACTATTATTCCCCCTATTACCCTTATCCTTGGGGAGCTAGCTTGGGGTTGTGGTACGGGCCGGGTTTCTTTTACGGCCGCCTATACTATGGCAGGGGCTATGGGTATCGCCGCTAGTGCCAATACTGTTCACAAAAGGGGTGCTTCAGGAAACTCCTTCCAATTCGTTCCGGGGTGACCCCCTCACCCGGTCCTCCCGTGCCGCCTTGCGGGAGGACGGGACCACCCTCTCCCCCAAGGGGGCGAGGGTAATAAATTCAAATGCGGAACTCGGGATCAAAGCCCCAAGCTAAGCGCCAGGCCTAACGCCAGTGCGCCCGCAACGCTGGTGCCCGCGAAGTTCACAATGCCATTTGTGACGAGACCTCGGCGCTGAATCGTGGCGCCTAGCAAGCTATCGAACAAGTTGCCCACGCAGGCGGCGCCAAGTGCGATGGCGGGGCCTGCGAACCTGTACGGCCCACACAACCCTAATCCAAGACCCAGCCCCATTATGATTGCTGAAGCCGCAAATCCTGCCGCGGTCCCACCCAGAGAAATTCCTCCGTCTTCGCCGGCCGGAACAGGCTCGAAGGTCGTAATCAGGTAAGCGCGGTCTGAAGCCCACTGGCCGATTTCGCTCGAGACCGTGTCGCCCGCTGCCTCTGCCAGCGCCGCCACCAACGCAATCAGGAAGGCAGCTTCGTGATGGGTTGTAATCACCAGGAGAGCGAAAAATGCCGCCGCGAGCAGATTGGCCAGCGCCTCGCGCCAGCTTCGTGCCCCTCCCCTGCGCTCTGCGACAGCACGAGCCGCTTTCTTCGAAAAGCCGAGGCGCGTGGCAACCGAACCCAGCAGAACAAACGCGAAAAGGAGAAGGAAGCTCTTGTAACCGTATCCGAGATAGATCGCCGTTCCGAGGAAAAAGCCGCAGACTGCGCCGGAGCGCGACGCGGCTTTCAGCGCGCAGGCTAACAATGCAAACGCCAGATTCACAGCAATCGCCAGGAATATGCGGCGGCCGAGGTAGGGCAGGTTGCTGTTGAGCGCGGAACGTTCCACCAGGAAAGCGCAAAACATGAAGGCGCCCACAACCAGCGGCACCGTGAGGTTGTCGTCCAGGGGAATCGGAATACTCTCAACCACGGCGCCGAGCAATGAGGCGGCAGCGCAAACCGTCAGTGTTTTGTCCGGAGGAATCTCAGGAGCAATCCAGCGTGTGAGAAGGTACGCGCCCACCGTCCCCGCAACCGCGAAGCTAATAAAGCCGGGCCAAGTCTTTTGCCGGTTCCAGGGGAGCGCAGAGCCACGCAGAGCCTTCCCGACTACAGTCGCCATGCCGTCGCCCAGTGCCATGATGGCCCAGGCTGCTGCGGCAATGTGAAGGTGGTTACGGTAAAGGACAATGAGCGCCAAAACGGAGATGGGGTAGAGAACAATCCCGGCTCGCGCCCTGTCCCCAGGTGAGCGAGAAGAAATTGAGTTCTCGCCCTCTCCCAAGGGGAGAGGGTGGCCCGCGACTGGCGCTTTCACCGGCCGGCGCGGGCCGGGTGAGGGGTCACTTGCGGGGCGAGGAAGGGCCAGGGCGGCCAACCTAAGCAAGAAACCCCTCACCCGGCTCGCTACGCTCGCCACCCTCTCCCCAGGGGAGAGGGCTGTTTCTTCAGACACACCCACATCCAGCCAGGGCAGAATTAGCGTGTTGAACAGCAGGAGCAGGAGGGCGCAGCCTGCCGCTTGTTTCCAGGTGAAATAAGGGAACAGAAAAGCGAACAGGAGTGAGGCCATGAATAACCGCTTCCGTGCGGAGAAAAGCGGCGGACGCCTCCTCGAATTATCAGGTGCCTGCATCGTCAAGACAGTGCCTTGGCTCGTGGAGGATTGCTGGGGGCTAAACAAGAATCCTCGCCCGCGGCTGGCAAATCCCCAAGGATTTCCCGCTCATGGCGAGTATAGCAGACCGATCCCGCACTGCGAGCCGAAGGGCCTCTAGTTTTTGTGACAGCGTTCTCCACCCGGACCTCCGGATTCCCTGAGCCGCGCGAGAAGACACATTGTGGCTGCGTCCAGCCATTGTTCATGCGGTCGCATCACGCCAGTACAACAATCGCGCAACTCTTTGGGCATCATAGCAAGCGAAACAGGTTCACCATTGGAGGCGCAGACACAGTGTCCCTTGACAGTATGCAACCAGTATGTTACCGATACCCGGATTTTACGCCATCCCACTGTTTGGAGGTATGTATGTCTCGACCCGGATTTTCTTTCCTGGGGCTCATGACCCTTTTCGGAGCTTTCCTTGCCCTCATGCTTGCAGTATTTCTGCCTGCCGGAGCACGCGCACAAGCCGCAGCTCCCCTAACCAACGACGATGTGATCAAGATGGTGCAGGCCAAACTTCCCGATGGGGTTATCGTTGCCAAGATCAAGTCCTCGCCCTGCAAGTTCGACACCTCGCTGGATGCGCTGATCAAGCTGAAACAGGCGGGCATCAGCGACGCCGTTATGCAAGCCATGGCGGAGGCGGGGGCGTCTGCGGCATCTACCACCTCAGGACCGGCTGTCAAGCAGCCTCCTCCGGATCCCAACGATCCTCTTGCCGAACACGATCCCGGCATCTACTACGTCCGGCAGAACCCGGGAGGCCGCCGAATGACTCAATTGGAGCCGACGGCATATTCGGGAGGGAAACTGACGGGGATGTTCACCACCGGGCTGACTTACGGCATCAAGAAAACAAAATGGAAAGCTGTGGTGCGAGGACGGCTGGCGCGCGTTCGCATCACCGAGCACGCACCGACATTCTATTTCTACTTCGAACAGAAGCACGGCACCCTCAGCTATTCAGGTGTACCGGGGGGTGCGTTTATGTTTGGGGGGCTTTCCGCTCCAAGTCAATTCACCTTGGTCCGGTTTGACCCGAAGAAGGACCATCGCGAACTAATTGTAGGCGAGTGGGGCGCCTATCGGGCTTCCTCAGGGACACGCGAGAAGGATGTTCAGGATTTCGACTTCGAGAGAGTGGCGCCGGGGACCTACAAGGTGACTCTACGCAAAGACCTTGAGCCTGGAGAATACTGTTTCTTCAACACTGGCCAAGCCACGCCAGCGGGGCCCATGGGTGGCTATGGCGGCGGCATGTTGTTCGACTTCGGTATTAACCCGGCGGAGTAGGCGCGGGAGAGTCATGACACAATTCGTTTACATCGCGAAAAGCATCGCGAACGCGCCTCCCGCCGCTTGTCATTGTGAGTCTTCTCTTCTCATCGCCGGGCCAAGAAGCCCCTGACACCCGACACCTGAAACCTGTCCGTCTGACTCCTGCCCGTCCCGCCACGGCGAGCGAGAAGAAGCTGTCGGCTATCAGCCGTCAGCTATCAGCTTCTGGAATCACTCCGTTCGCTTTTTGCTGATTGCTGAAGGCTGAAAGCTGAGGGCTGAAGGGCAGTGACGAGTGACGAGTGACGAGCAGAAGAGCAGGTGTCGGGTTTCAGGTGTCCGGGGGAGGAAAAGCACCACTGGGGGACGAGCACGTGTCACGGGGGGCAGAAGCGCACTGACAAGGGAGGGGTAGGAGACAGAAGAGCTGGTGAAAGGTTACAATCCAAGTGTCACGCGATTCGGATGCATTGTGAAGGGCGCGATGTATGCTCGACGAAAAGTCTCAGGCGTTAGGGAGACTGTGAGGAGATGAGGAGGTAATTTCATGGCCGGATTCTGCACCAAGTGTGGTTCACCGATAGGAGACGACGTTCGGTTTTGCTTACAGTGCGGTACGCCCGTTGCGCCGCCACCCACAGCAGCACAGGGACCTGCGCCCGCGGCGCCTGCCGTGGTCGGGGCAGCGGGCGCCGCGCCTGGCGCTGCACCCGCCAAGTCGGGAAGTGCCGCGGTGAAAATCATTGTCGGATTGCTGGCGTTCTTTGCTCTGGTCACGCTTCTGGGAATTGGGAGCTGTGTGTATGTAGGTTACCGGGTGCGGAAAAGAGCCAGGGAACTGTCCCAAACGTATCGTTTCGACACGACGCAGAGCGCAACTTCGAGGCGGGCGGCTACCGCGCGCGATGTGTGTTCGCTGGTTACGAAAGAAGAGGTGGGCGAAGCGCTGGGAACAACTATCTCCGAGGCCAGCGGTGGGACATCGAGCTGTCAATATACGGCAGCAGCGGGCAATAACCAAGCCTTGGGGGTTGTAGTGACGTGGCAGGGTGGCGCGTTGGCCATGAAGTTTGCAGGGATGGCCTTCAAAGGGGTCGGAGGAGGCCAAGGTTCCTTCCAGCCGCTTGCGGGAATCGGTGATGAAGCCTACATCGGACCCATGGGCTCCACGTTGATGTTCCGGAAGGGCGACGTCATGGTCAACATCGACTTGCGCATGATTGGAAACAACGTCGACGCGGCCAAGGTCATCGCCCAGAAGATCGCTGCGAGGTTATAATGAATCTGCTATTACGCTGGGTGGTGAGCAGTCTCTCGTTATTCGTGGCCGCATGGCTGGTCCCAGGCATCCATGCGGAGAAAAATAGCTGGACCCTATTCGCGGTGATGGCGATCATTTTGGGTTTGGTGAACGCGATTGTGCGGCCGCTGCTGAAACTGCTGTCGTGCCCGCTGGTGATCCTTACCCTGGGCCTGTTCGTCCTGGTGATCAACGGAATCACGTTGTGGCTGGCTTCCTATATGGCGGTCAACTGGTTTCACGTGGGGTTTTACGTGGACGGTTTCTGGGCGGCATTTTGGGGCGCCTTGGTGGTCAGCATCGTGTCCGTGATACTCACGGCGACGCTCAGGGAGGAGCGACAAAGACAGTGACAAGTGACAAGTGACGAGTGACGAGCAGAGGACCTGGTTCCAGGTGTCGGGTTTCAGGTGTCAGGTGTCAGAAAGGCAGTGGCGAGTGATCCCGCAGGGTGGGAGCGAGTGACAGGGATATGAAAGGACCCGTGAGGCGGCTGTTGATCTGGTCACCGAGGGTTTTGTGCATCGCGTTTGCACTCTTCCTGAGCCTGTTTGCCCTGGATGTCTTTAGCGAAGGCCTCGGCTTGTGGAAAACCATCCTTGCGCTCGCCATACATCTTATTCCGACTGCCTTCGTTGTGGTCGTGCTCGCCCTTTCCTGGCGTTGGGAGTGGGTTGGGGCAATCCTTTACATTAGTGCGGGAATACTCTATCTAATTGAGGCCCGGCATCATCCCGATTGGGTCGTCGTCATCTCCGGGCCCTTATTCCTGGTGGGCGTGCTCTTTCTCCTTAATTGGCTGAAGAGGGCGGAGATTCGAGCCCAAGGGCAGTGACAAGTGACGAGTGACGAGTGAGAAGCAAGAGCTCGAGGAGACTGGCCATGGAGACCTACTATCATCCCGGAGATCTCGGTAAGTTTGCCGAGGTTGGGAGAGGGAACAAAGAACTCTGGGAGAAGTTCCAGACCTATTACGCTGCTGTTTTCGCGGATGGTGCCCTGACCGAACGAGAAAAAGCACTCATCGCCCTGGGAGTGGCGCATGCCGTGCAATGTCCTTATTGTATTGACGCTTACTCGCAAGCGTGCTTGGAAAAGGGCTCCAACATCGAGGAAATGACTGAGGCAGTACACGTGGCCTGCGCCCTTCGGGGCGGTGCCTCACTGGTGCATGGGGTTCAGATGCGCAACGTGGTGGAGAAGCTTTCGATGTGAAGTTTCCACTCGTCATGGGCATCCGTGAGGCCAAATATGGGACTCAGTTTACAATCACGCGCCAGCCCGTTAGCTAAGACTTCTGAGCAGTTGCGCATCCTCGGCCAGGCGAATGGCATCCCCCCTTTTGAGGAAAAGATGCGCACAGCGGGTCTCGATCCGCTTCGCGCTATCGGTATAACCGTCTTTCAGATCAACGTCGGGAAACTGTGTAACCAGACCTGTCATCACTGCCATGTGGACGCGGGGCCTGACCGCAAAGAGGTCATGGGGCGAGAGACCGCTGAGCTTTGCATTCGCGCCTTGGCGAAGACGGAAATTCCCAATGTGGACATCACCGGCGGGGCCCCGGAGTTGAACCCCAACTTCCGTTGGCTTGTGGAGCAGGCTGTGGCGCTGAGTCGCCATGTGATGGACCGCTGCAACTTGAGTGTGCTTCTCCTGCCTGGGCAAGCTGACTTGGCCAGGTTCCTGGCGCAAAACAGGGTGGAGGTGATCGCTTCGCTCCCCTATTATCGAGAAGCCCAGACGGACGCCCAGCGTGGCGACGGTGTGTTCGCGAAATCCATTTCCGCGCTTCGTAAGCTGAACGAATGGGGTTACGGTCAGCCAGAATCCGGCTTGGTTCTGAACCTGGTCCATAATCCCGTGGGAGCATTTCTACCCCCCAAGCAGCAGCCCCTCGAGGCGCAGTTCCGGCGCGAACTCGAGTGGCGTCACGGTGTCGTGTTCAATAACCTCTACACCATGACCAATATGCCCATCGGCCGCTTTCTGGAGTTTCTCTGGGCAAGCGGAAACTATGATGGCTATATGCAAAGGTTGGTTAACGCTTTTAATCCCGTCGCCGCAGCCGGAGTGATGTGTCGGTACATCATCTCGGTCGGCTGGGATGGCACCCTTTACGACTGCGACTTCAACCAGATGCTCGGTCTACCGTTAGGTTTCGGCTCGCTCCAGCACGTGCGGGACTTTGATGCGGTGCTCCTTGACGAACGACGCATCGCCACTCGCAACCATTGCTACGGTTGTACTGCGGGACCCGGCTCTTCATGCGGTGGAAGCATTGCTTAATCTTCATGGGAATTCCAAACTGGGAGGCTCTCATGGGATCTTGGTCACGAGGATTCCGCGCTATTCTATTCAGCCTGGGCACAATTCTAGTTCTGGCTTTATCTTCGTCAGGAGCGGAAAAGAAAGTGATGTCGCAAAAGCAAACCGAAGAAGCAAAGAAATTCATCGAGGACGCGGAGGCAAAGCTGCTCGAGGTCAACGTGGAGGCCAGCCGCGCGGACTGGGTAAAAGATACTTACATCACTGAGGATACGGAGATTCTCGCGGCTAAGGCCGACGAGCGCGCCATCAACGCCGGGGTGGAACTGGCCAAGCAAGCGACGCGCTTCGACCACTTGAAACTGCCCGAGGATCTGGCGCGCAAGATGAAACTGCTCAAGCTCTCGCTGACGCTGGCGACGCCGTCGGACCCCAAAGAAAGCGCTGAGCTGACGCAGATTGTCTCCTCCTTGGAGGGGACCTATGGCAAGGGCAAGTGGTGCCCGCCCGGCAAAGACAAGTGCCTGGACATCGAGGATATTACCCGCGTGATGGCCAACAGCCGCGACCCAAAGGAGTTGCGCGATGCCTGGGTTGGCTGGCATGCCATTTCCCGTCCCATGCGGAAGGACTTCGTCCGCTACGTCGAGCTTGCCAACAAGGGGGCGCGAGAACTCGGCTTCAAAGATGATGGCGCCATGTGGCGCTCGAAATACGACATGCCGCCGGACGAGTTCGCGCAAGAACTTGACCGGCTTTGGGAGCAGGTCCGCCCCCTCTACCTGGCCCTGCATGCTTATGTCAGGAACAAGCTGCGTGAGAAATATGGCGACCCGGTGGTTCCGGCCAACGGTCCCATTCCAGCCCACCTGCTGGGAAACTTGTGGGCCCAGGAGTGGGGGAACATCTACCCGCTGGTGGCTCCGCAAGATGCCGACGCGGGCTACGATCTCACCTCCATCCTGAAAAGCCGGAACACGGACGCCCGGCAGATGGTCCGCTATGGCGAACGCTTTTTCACTTCCTTGGGTTTTGCGCCCTTGCCTGAAAGTTTCTGGCAGCGTTCGCTTTTCGTCAAGCCCCAGGACCGCGATGTGGTCTGCCACGCCAGCGCCTGGGACGTTGATTTCGTCAACGATTTGCGCGTCAAGATGTGCATTGACATCACGGGCGAATACTTCGCGACCATCCACCACGAGCTTGGTCACAACTTTTACCAGCGCGCTTATAACCTCCAGCCCTACCTCTTCCGCGACAGCGCCAACGACGGCTTCCACGAGGCTGTGGGCGACACCATTGCGCTTTCCGTAACTCCGGAATACCTGGTCCAAATCGGCCTGCTCGACAAGGCGCCGGACTCCTCGAAAGACATCGGCTTCCTGTTGAACAAAGCTCTGGAGAAAATCGCCTTCCTGCCCTTTGGCCTGCTGATTGACCAGTGGCGTTGGAAGGTGTTCTCCGGCCAAATACCACCGGAGAAGTACAACCAGACATGGTGGGGACTGAAGCTGAAATACCAGGGCGTGGCTCCTCCTGTAGACCGGAGCGAGGAGGATTTCGACCCCGGCGCCAAGTATCACGTGGCCGCTAACGTTCCCTACATGCGCTACTTTCTCGCCGACATTCTGCAATTCCAATTTCATCGCGCGCTTGCCCAGGCGGCGGGGTGCAAAGGGCCGTTGCACCGTTGCTCCATTTACGGAAATAAGGAAGCCGGCAAGCGCCTGAACGCCATGCTCGAGATGGGATTGAGCCGCCCGTGGCCGGATGCCCTCGAGGCCATCACCGGCCAGCGGCAAATGGACGCTACGGCCATTCGCGATTACTTTGCTCCGCTCGAGAAATGGCTCAACGAGCAGAACAAGGGGAAGCCGGTGGGCTGGTAGCTGGCCGCCCCAGGCACAACGTTTGCGTTGTGGGGCATAAGCATCAGCTTAATCGGTTGTTTCGCAGCGCGGCCTACGGCCGCAAGCGACGAACCAAGCTGAACAATTTGGAGTTTCAGGAGAGGGAAGGGGAATGCACTGAACTCGAATTCCCCTCGGCGTTCGTCGGCATGGAGGCACTCGACCTGCTAGGGAAGTTCTTCATAGGCGCACTCGTCCTGGGTGAGTTGAGGGACAAGCTCGCGCCCGCAACCGGTGAGCCCTTCGCTGAATCCCGGCAGAGGTTGACAGCCCTTGAGTAATTCTCGTCTGCAACCTTTGACTTTCGACCTTCGACTTTTGATTGTCTACTTATTTTGATAAAGCGCGATGAACTGCTTAAGCGCTCCAGCGTTCATCTTCAGTTCCCCGGATTGCATGAGCTGGAGCATCAGATTCCGGCGGTACAGTTCATAGGCCAAGCTCCGCTTGCGGTCCAGCAGTTCTTCTGTGATTCGATCCCGCTGCGAGGCGAAGTCCGCGTCATTCGCCGGCGTGTGCGAGACAACGCGGAACACCACGCTGTTCTCCCTCAGGGGGATAACATCGCTGGTCTGGCCTACCTGCAACGTGAAGGCCGCCGAAAGCTGCGAACCTGAACCCACACCCTCGATGAAATCTTGCTGCGTGAAATCCTTGCTCTCTTTCGCAGTCAGGCCATCAGCCTTCGCGATCTTGGCGAAGTCACCCGTTTTGACCTGAGCCGCAAATTGCTTGGCTTTGTCCCCTGCCAGCACCTTCGACTGCTCGGTGCGGTAATCTTCTTCGGCGCGCGTGCGGACCTCCTCGAGAGTCGGAACATGCTCCGGGACGATGTCTGCCAATTGAATAATGGCCTGGCCCTTCGGAACGCTGATGGGAGTGCCAACCTCGCCTTTGTGAAGCTGGAAGGCCAGGTTTTCAAACGTGTCTCCACTTCCCAGGTCGGCAACTGCCTGGCCATACCGGAACAGGGGAGACATCTGGGGCTCCAGGCCCGCTTTGCGCACCACATCCTCAAATGCGTCCGGCTTGAGCCGAAGTCCAAGCAACAGATCGTCAGCCAGCTTATCCTGGGCATCGGCCACTCTCTGCTTTTCGAGTTCCACAAGGATGGAATCCTTCACCTCGCCAAAGGATTGGAGGTGGGCCATCTGCTTGTCCTCCAGCTTTAGGATATGGATTCCGTAAACTGTCTTGATGAGGTCGCTGACCTGCCCCGGCTTCATCGAGAAGGCAGTATCCTCAAATTCCTTCACAGTCTGTCCCCGCACCACCCAACCAAGCTCTCCTCCGTTGGAGGCCGAAGTGTCTTCCGAGTACTTCTTGGCCAAGTCCGGAAAATTCGCGCCCCCTTTAATCTGGTTGAGGACGTCGCGGGCCTTTTTTTCAATGGTCGCAGCCTCGGCGGGAGCCTTACCCGCGGTCTTGAAGAGAATATGCGCCACTTTCACCCGGTCTGAAATCCTGTAATCGGAAAGGTGTTGGGTGTAGTACTGGCGGGCTTCCTCGTCCGTCACCTTAACCTGCCCCCTGACGTGATCCGGGTCAATCAACACGTAGCGGACTTTCCGTTGCTCCGGAAGCTTATAGCGGTCGGGATCCCTCTTGAAGAAGGCTTCCAGAGCTTCTGACGAGACCGGAACGGCTTTGATGAACTGGCTGGGATCAAACAGAACATATTCAATCTTGGCCCTGGCATTGCGATGCTGGAACTCCTCCAGCACCTCCTGGGGCGGCACCTCGACTCCATCCGTCACCACGCCCCGAATCTTGTCCTGTAAGAGTTTGTCCCGGAGTCCTGCTTCAAACTCCGGCACTGACATCCCCGTCTGCTGGTAAATCACGTCCTGGTAGCGGTCCATCCCAATGAAAGACCCGTTCTGCGTAAGCCAGGGAATGGATTGCAGGGTCTGGCCAAGCTCAGCGTCAGAGACTTCGATTCCCATTTTCTTGGCCTGACTCATAAGGGCCCGCTGGAGGACCATCTCATCCAGCAGGCTGCCAGCGACCATTGGAATCATCTTCGATTCGTTCATCTGCGGGGAATTCCGAAACCGCATTTGGACAGTCCGCTGCAAGTCCGTCGTGGTGATGTTAGACCCACCTATGGACGCCAAAACGTTGGACTCCGCGCGACTCGTATCGCCCGTGTTGATCGGCGCCAGCGTAATCACCATGCCAATGGACACGATGCTGAGAAAGAAAATCAGCAGGTACTTCTTCACCGCTTCTCGATTTCTTTTGAAGAATCTATACATGAAAGCTCCTCGACCTTAGCCAAGACCCTTCATTATAGAGGAGAGTACGCGACTCCGGCAACCAGTAAGGCAGTGGCCAGCGCAGCGCGTTTAGCCCTTCTTTACAATAGGCGGCTCCGCTCGCCTGCCCCAGAGCGCGGCTCTGCGCCCGGCGGATTCCTCATGCCTGGAGACGTCCAATCCGAAGCTCGTGTAGCCCCCCTTGTACTCGCCCGCCCGCTGCCGCCTTTCGATTCGCAGATTCCGGTTCGATACCCCACAAAAGGCCGCTTTTTGGCCCCTTTTTGGGGTTGATTTGCGTTCGTTTGCACTCAAAAACCAGTTCGTTTTCACCCTTTCAAAAATGCTAAGTCCTGTGTTTGCACTAGATCGGTAGGTTCGTTCCCACTATTTAGTATCTTTTTTGCGTTTCCCTGCCTTTTTCCCCCTTGCCAGGTCCATTCCGTTCCCTTGCCGCCGCCGCTTGCCGGCGCTCTCTTGCGACAACTCTAATAGGCTACCACAAGTCGGTGGGCGTGTCAAGAGCAAAGTGCGGGCGTCAGGCGTCGGGCGGCAGGGGTTAACTGGCAGGGGCAGGGCACTGGGGAGTCAGGGGATGGTTTTGACCCATCAACACACATTTAGGGCACTACCCAACACACAATTAGCACACCACCATCACGTCTGGACAATTGAGACACTACTGGCGTAGTATATGAGCGGATAGATATTGAGAGTCAAAGGCTGTTCGGTGCAAAAGGTGTGAGCGCACCCTTTGCACCTAATTTACGGCCCCGCATTATTGTTTCATGTGGAGGCCGAAAAATGAAGCGTTTATTTTCAGGTGCTAAGATGTGGATTCTTGATTTCCTAGCACGCATTCGCCAACACATTCCCATCCAATCGACGTGGAAATTTGTGGCTGCCTGCGCCCTGGTTGGAGCCATCATCTTGGGATTCTTGGGATGGATCGCAGACAGAGAATCTCAAGCCAAGTTGCGCCAAAACGCGCCCGCTCAGTCAGTCCCACCGACAGTTCAGCAAAAGGCCGAAGACAGCAACTGCTCAAATGTCATCGCGGGCAAGGACGCTAATGTGAACTGCTCGTCGGAAGAGGTGAAGGGAAATGCCAAGAGAACTACTTCCAAAAGCCCTTGAAGTTATCCTGGCGCTTCTCGCCACGGCCACCTATGGTCCTAGCCAAACACCGTCAACCGTCACTCAAAAATCCAAAGATAGTGCATGCAGTAATATCGTGGCCCTCGCTGGCAATGTAGATGTCAAATGCTCCAGCCTCACGCCCGCCCAACAAAAAATAATTGATGGCATTCCCGGAGTTCTAAACAAAATCCTTTCTAACCAACTAGACGTAAGTCTTGTCATGGCGAAGCTGGACGAGCTCTTATCAGAAACCAAAAACATTAAGCAGGGGGTGGATGAAATCCGAAAGAAGCAAGAAGGGCGTCGGCTTTCGGAGGAGCAAAAGGAGTTTCTGAAAGGAGAGGTACCCAAACAATTTGGGAAAAATGGAGAAAGCCCGATCAGCGCCATAATGGGAGATCCTGAAAGTATTACGCTAGCTATGGACTTCGTAGACGTGTTTCGGCGTGCCGGTTGGAACTTTACTGGATCAGGATTCAATCAATTAGTTTTAAACGGGCTTCCGCGCGGAGTGATTATAAGGGTACACTCCAAGGAGGACAATGTCGTTCCTTCCTTAACGAAGATTTTGGAAGCACTACACCAATGGGGACTGGACCCGCACGGAGAGCTTGATCCCAAAATCCCCCCGGGTGAATTTGAAATTGTCATCGGAGCACAGCCATAACCGCATTTTCAAATTGAGTCACTACCGCGGGGCCGGCAAGCTTCCTGGGGATCGTCAAGGGCCGTACAAACTAACGCCCGAGACCTGGCGCTCATCGAGCACTGGGACGAGACCAGATGGAGCGTGGAAGCTACCCCGAATGCCAACAACGGGGAACGTGGCCACCGGCTTGCTCGGCTTTCCTCAGCCCAGCTCAAATCGCCGCGGGCGTGTAGTTTTTTCTTTACCGCTGTAATTTCGCCGTAAACGGCTTCAACATATCGTGCTGCGATGCCTCTTAACTCTTCAATCCACAAGTGGTTATAAGGTCCCCTCTTTGGCAAAGTATTTGCTTCTCGCCTTTCGTTAGTGTCTGACCGGAAAGAACAGAACATTCGAGATTTCCAGCCCCTTGAATCCTCTTGACCCTATTGCTGGATTGGTCAAGAATAAGTAGGCGAGTGCGAAACCACCATGGGCGTACCACCTCGGCCGCCGGTGGACCAATCAGAGCGGTCGCTCGAAGTCGAGGGGACGACTATTTCTTGTCGCACCACAGCTTTTTGCGCAGTCCCGGCTCGGTACTTCCGCGCCTTCCTCTCTGTTTTATATCTCCCGAGTACTTTGAGAAAGAGGTAACGAGGCGGGCTGGAATCAATCTCGGGGAGACTCGGGCAGAGCGCGGACGACGAAGCGCGCAGTTCAAAGCGCGAAGCACACTTCGCGAGCTTTGACGGTTCTGTGCGCTTCAAATGGGCGGATTTTCTCCATTGCGCGGGAGGGAACTCGATGGCATTTCAGGTCGCCGCTGCCCAAGTCCGGGTCAAACGAAATCACGATTACGGCGCGATACCGTAAGAGGGACACGAATGCGATCCCAAAGACCATTATGATGGAATGATAAACCCCTCCGGGCGATTTCAGACTCCATCGAGGCAGGAGTAGACGACGCAATGAATGTGCGTTCTTTGTTCAGTGTTTTCTCATCCGACCTCGCGATTGACCTTGGAACCGCGAACACCCTTGTCTTCGCGCGGGGCAAAGGCATTGTGGTTAACGAACCGTCTATCGTCGCCATCAACAAAGTCAATGGAGAAATCGAGGCGGTGGGACGCGAAGCTAAGGATATGCTTGGGCGCACGCCGGGAAACATCGTCGCCATTCGCCCTTTGAAAGACGGCGTCATCGCGGACTTCAAAGTCACCGAGAAGATGCTCAACTACTTCATCCAGAAAGCGCACAACCGCAAGATGTTCGTACACCCCCGCATCGTCATCGGAGTGCCTTCGGAAATCACTCAGGTGGAAAAGCGCGCCGTGCAGGACTCCGCCATGCGCGCCAGGGCCAGCGAAGTGTTCCTGGTGGAGCAGGCGATGATGGCGGCCATTGGCGCCGGGCTGCCCATTACAGAGCCCTCAGGCAGCATGATTGTGGATATCGGCGGCGGTACGACCGACATCGCCGTGATATCCCTCTCTGGCATCGTCTACGCCCGCTCCGTGCGGGTGGCAGGAAATGAGATGGACGAGGCTGTTACAGCTTACCTCAAGCGCAAGTACAACTTGCTGATTGGCGAACGCACGGCCGAACAAATCAAAATCGAGGTCGGCTCGGCTTATCCGCTCGAGAACCCCCTAAGCATGGAAATCAAGGGGCGCCATTTGCTGGAGGGAATTCCTAAGACTATCACCGTAGACGACTCCGAGATCCGTGACTCGCTTTCCGAATGCGTGGCGACTATCCTGAACGCCATCCGTGTGGCCCTGGAGCGCACACCCCCTGAACTCTCTGCGGACATTTCCGACCGTGGCATTGTGTTGACCGGCGGCGGGGCGCTACTGAAGAACTTTGATAAGAGGATTCGCGAGGAAACTGGTTTGCCTGTTTCTATTGCCGAAGACCCCCTGGCGTCGGTGGTGCTGGGAACTGGCAGAATGCTGACGGATTTTAACCTTTTGCGCCGAGTTGCGATAGAATGACCCTGGACACCGCGGGTGAATCGTCCTGGGGGGCCGCTGGATTGACTCCCCGGGCCAGTTTGGCATCGAACGTGCTTAACCGAAAGGAGGCGAAGGCGCAAGAGAGGCAGAGCGGCCTGCTTTCTAGTGACGACGGACGACTGAGCACTTCCGGCGGACGCTTATTTCATGTTTGATCCAAACTCTCCGGAACTAACGGCGTCAACACAGCCCGTCACGCGGGAAGGCCCCGATATGCAGGCCTTCATCGCGCGCCACCGCCCGGTTTTTATCCTGGCGGCGGTCCTGCTTGCGCAACTTTTGCTCCTCTCGTTACAAATCACCCGCAACCGTGACGTGCGCCTTATTCGGGTCTGGGCGGTGGCCGTGATCGACCCGTTCCAACGTTCGCTGCGCGGGATAATGGATATCTCCCTTGGGGCCTGGCGAACTTATCGCAGCCTTCTGCGCGCTCAACAAGAGAATCAGGAACTCCATACGGAGCTTGTATCGGCGCAATCCCAGATCCAGCAGCTTTCCGAACAGGGGGCGGAATCTTTGCGGCTGCGCACACTGCTGGAGTTCAAGAACCAGCTCCCGTTTCAGACCGTTGCGGCCGAAGTCATTGCCTCCAGCCCGGGTGAGAACTCCAACGCCATTTTCATCGGCAAGGGAGCGGATGAGGGTCTTACCTCGGACCTCGCGGTGATTACTCCTCAAGGCATAGTGGGCAAGACTATCGCCGTCTTCTCCCACTCTTCCCAGGTCCTCCTGCTCACCGATCCCTCCAGCGGAGTGGGCGTAATGCTGGAAAAGACCCGCGTCCAGGGCGTCCTTAAGGGCGATGGCCAGAACCTCTGCCTTATTCGCTACATTATGAATGAAGAGCCCGTCTCCTCCGGCGAGGCCATTCTAACCTCGGGCCTCGACCAGATTTACCCCAAGGGCCTTCGTGTTGGAACGGTCGTTAGGACCAGCGCGGGCAACATTTATAAGAACGTTGAGGTTAAGCCAGCCGCAGACCTGAACCGTCTCGAAACCGTGCTGGTGGTTTTGAAGCCCAATTCGATACAGCAACAAGCCTTAAACGTTAACCCTCATTCTTAATTCAAACCACCACAAGTTGGCCGGCGAAGAAGAAAGAGTGATTCACACGCTCAGCGTCCTTCTGATAGTCTAAGAGCACGATGCCAGTTGCTCCCCAGCGAGAAGTCGAGGCTTTTCGAGTCCATCCAGCTACCCTCTGGGTGACCATCCTGGTGGCGCTTTTGCTCCAGACCTTCCTACCCCTCAAGATCCCTCTGGCAGGACTCATGGACTTTCCGTTGCTGGTGACCGTGTATTTCACCTTGGTTCGCCAGAATAAGATTTTCGGCATCGCATTGGGCACCGGTTTAGGCCTGATGCAGGACGCGCTCTCGCATGGTTACGTAGGCATGTTCGGAATGGCGAAAGCACTGGTCGGCTATCTGGCTGCACTCGCCGCTATCCGCTTCAACGTTGAATCGCTTTTCGCCCGATCCGTGGTGACCGCTTCTCTCATCCTACTCCACAACCTCTGCATGGCAGGGCTTCAGCACGCCTTGCTCGAATCGCCACCTGCTTTCATGGCGCTGGACCTAGCTAGCGCGGTTCTGGTCAATGTGGCCCTGAGCTTGATTGTCTTCCCGGTGCTGGACCGGATGCGGTAGCCAACCTGAACTACGGCGACGAGTGTCGCCCTTAGGATTGCCGACTCGTCGTGGCGAGACGAGCGTCTTGAATCTTTTGGAGATTAAATCCCTTTGAATGCACCTTCGTATTAGACGCTCGCGCTCCACAGGGCGTGTTGCGTTGGCTTGACTTTCCGTAGCATGCGGGTAAGAATCAGTAGCAAGGGAGGCGTGCTTCCCGTTACGAGCGGCGCAGGTGGGCGCCGCGTCTGGCGATCATCCCCAAGTTCGAGGTGAATTGAACATGTGCAGAGTCAATGCAAGCTCCCCCTTTCGCAGGCTCCTCATCCTCGCGAGCCTCGCGTCGTTGGCCCTTGTCTTCCCCAGCCTCCGAGTCGCGTCTGGACAGGGCGCCGACGAGGCCGCGCCCAAGACTCCGCTGGTGGCGCCGGTCCGCCCGGTGACGGAGGAATATTTCGGCACCAAAGTCGTTGATCCCTACCGTTACATGGAGAATCTGAAGGACCCCGAGGTCGCCGGTTGGTTCAAGGCGCAAAACGATTACACCCACGCCGTCCTGGCGCACATTGCCGGGCGAGATGCCCTTCTGAGCAGAATTAAAGAGCTTGATGAAGCAGCGCGGGCGCGGGTTTTTGACGTCCGGCGATTGCCGAATGGCCGCTACTTTTACCAAGAACGCCTGGCCACAGAAGACGTTCCGAAGATCTATATGCGCAACGGGCTCGCTGGAGAAGAGAAGTTGCTGGTGGATCCCGCAACATTCGCCAAATCCGGCGGCCCTCACTACTCTATCAACTACTACGCTCCGTCCTTTGACGGCCGCTACGTGGCCTTCGGTGTCTCGCCCGCCGGCTCTGAGGATGCTGTCCTTCATGTGCTGGATACAAACACGGGAAAAGAAACGGGCGACGTGATTGACCGAGCGCAATTCGGGAGCCCCTACTGGCTGCCGGACGGCCGCTCATTCCTTTACAACCGACTGCAAAAGTCGGGGCCGAACGCGGCCCCCACGGACCGCTATCTCAAGAGCCGCTCCTACCTGCATGTGCTGGGTGCAGACCCGGACAGGGACCCCGCGGTTTTCGGCTTTGAAATTTCGCCCGCGATCAAGGTGCGGGCGGAGGACATCCCGTTTGCGGCTACAGTGCCGGGTTCATCCTATGCGTTCGCGGTAGTGGCGCACGGCGTCCAGAACGAAATCACGATGTATTCAGCGCCGCTCGCTTCGCTTGACAAGCCCGGCATTCCCTGGAAAAAGATCTGCGACGTTGATGACGACGTGACGAACGCCGACCTTCATGGCGAAGACCTCTATCTGCTCTCGCACAAGGGCGCGTCGCGATTCAAGGTGCTCCACACCAGGCTGTCGAACCCGGATATGGCCAGGGCGGAGGTGATCGTGCCGGCGAGCGAGGCGGTCATCCGGAATATCGCGGCAGCTCGAGACGCCCTTTATGTACAGGAACTGGACGGCGGCATCGGGCGTCTGCTGCGTGTGCCGTACGGATCAAAGCCCGAACCTGTCGCCCTGCCGTTCGACGGCAGCGTGAGCTTGGCCGCTACCGACCAGCGGGTGCTTGGGACACTTCTCGAAATGACTTCGTGGACGAAGGCCAACAAGATCTACGCATATGATCCCCATTCCAAGCAAGTCACGGATACTCAGCTGCAGCCCATCGGCCCTTACGACGATCCCAAGGACCTCGAATCCGTCGAGGTAAAAGCAAAGAGCTACGACGGGACCATGGTTCCGCTCTCCATCGTTTACAAGAGAGGTCTAAAGCTGAATGGCTCAAATCCCACGCAGCTTCGGGGATATGGCGCCTACGGCATCACCGAGGATCCCGGATTCGATCCCAAGCTACTCGCGTGGTACGACCTCGGTGGGGTTTTTGCTGTCGCCCACGTTCGCGGCGGCGGAGAATACGGTGAGGATTGGCACTTGGCAGGGAAAGGACTGACCAAGCAAAATACCTGGAAAGACTTCGTCGCCTGCGGGCAATACTTGATTGAGCACAAGTATACCGATTCGGCGCATCTTGGCGGCCTGGGCGGGAGCGCGGGCGGCATCACCATTGGCCGCTCCATCACTGAAAGCCCGGGCCTATTCGCGGCGGTAATCGACGCGGTGCCGATGTCCGACGTGGTGCGGGCTGAGTTCACGCCCAATGGGCCCCCGAACATTCCTGAATTTGGCACCGTCAAGACAGAAGATGGCTTCAAAGGCCTCTATGCCATGAGCGCCTATCACCATGTGAAGGATGGCACGGCGTACCCCGCCGTTATGCTTACCACCGGCTTCAACGATCCCCGCGTAATCTCGTGGGAACCTGGGAAGCTGGCCGCTCGCCTGCAAGCGGCCACGGCGAGCGGCAAGCCGATTTTGCTGCGCGTCGACTACGAAGCCGGCCACGGCTTCGGCTCCACAAAGACACAGCGCCAGCAGGAGCAGGCCGATGAGTGGAGTTTTCTGCTCTGGCAATTCGGCGCGCCGGGGTTCCAACTGAAAAAGCAATAACCATGCATTTATGACTTAATGAAACGACCAATCAATTCGGTTGGCTCGTCCCGCCGCGGCGGGTCATTCATCGCTTGTCACTCCTCCCCCGTCTCGTGCTAAAATGCCCCGCTGGCCTGACCTCGTTGGAAGACTTTACAGGCCACCTCAAGGAGGATTTTCCCATGGCAACAACTTTAGGCGTCATTATCGGCAATCGTGGTTTCTTTCCCGCTATTCTGGCCCGCGACGGGCGGGAGGAAGTCTTGCGCACGCTCGAGCAGCAAGGCTACAAGAGCATCTGCCTGACTCCGCAAGAAACTAAACACGGCGCGGTTGAAACCCTTCAGGACGCGCGCAAATGCGCGGCCCTGTTCAAACAGCATGGCGAAGAGATTGACGGCATTCTCGTCAGCCTTCCCAACTTCGGTGACGAGCGCGGCGTGGCCAACTCCATCCGCATGTCGGGGTTGGAAGTGCCCGTCCTGATCCATGCTTTTCCGGATGAGCCGGGCAAGATGCTGGTGAGCACGCGCCGGGACAGCTTCTGCGGAAAGATGTCGGCCTGCAACAACCTCTGGCAGTACGGAATCCGCTATACGCTCACCTCGCTGCATACGGAAGCCCCTTCCTCTCCGGTCTTTGCGGACGACTTGAAGGCATTTGCCGCCACCTGCCGGATTGTGAAGGGGCTCAAGTACGTCCGGGTGGGCGTGATCGGCGCACGACCTGCGGCCTTCAACACCGTGCGGTTCAGCGAGAAACTGATGGAGAACCATGGAATCAGCGTCGAAACGCTGGACCTCTCCGATGTCCTGGGGCGCGCTCAGCGTCTGAAGGACGACGACCCGGATGTGCAGGCGAAAATGGCCTCCATTCAAGGCTATGTCCCCACGCAGGGTGTTCCCTCCGCCTCCCTATTGAAAATGGCAAAGTTCGGCTTGGTGGTGGACGAATGGCTCAAGGCTAACGAACTCGTAGGCTCCTCCGTTCAGTGCTGGACGGGCATGGAGGAGTTCTTCGGCGTCGTACCCTGCACGCTGATGAGCATGATGTCCAACAACCTCATGCCCAGCGCTTGCGAGACGGACATGGTCGGAATGGTTTCGATGTACATCCTGCAGCTTGCCGCGGGCGAGCCCAGCGCCATCGTAGACTGGAACAACAACTACGGCGAGGACCCCGATAAGGCCGTGATCTTCCACTGCTCAAATCTCCCCAAGCACTTTTTCGAAGATTTCAAGATGGATTTCCAGGAGATCATCGCGGGCTCGGTGGGCAAGGAAAACACCTTTGGAACCGTAGTCGGCAAACTGAAGAGCGGCCCGCTCACCTATTGCCGCGTTTCCACAGACGACCTGAACGGCAAGCTACGCGCCTACGTCGGCGAGGGCGAAATCACCAGCGACCGACCCAAGAGTTTCGGCGGCTACGGTGTGGTCAGAGTCCCGCAAATGCAAAAGTTGCTGAAACACATCTGCAACCACGGCTACGAGCATCACGTGGCCGTCAACCGCAGCCATTATGGCCGCGCCGTCGCGGAGGCACTGACAAATTACAAGCGCTGGGATGTCTATCACCACCAGCCCGACGGCTGTTGATCAGAGCCGCGTAGCGGGCTCTGGAGTGCGGCGGCTTGCTGCCGCTTTGATCCTGCGAGCTTGCTCGCAGCCTCATGGGCCCAAATACGGCGCGCCAGTACACGCCCAGCAATCTGGCCTGAGCAAAAGCGGCAGCAAGCTGCCGCATTCCAGATCCAGAGGTCTGGGGGCTTTGCAGCCACGAACCGCCGAGCTTGCGCCCCAGAGCCGCGCTACTGCTCTCTCGTCAGCGGCTGGGAGCCCCGCCACGGGCGGACCGGAACAGACTTCATACAAACAGACTTCCTGTCTCTTGACAAGCGAGACAAGATAGGCTACAATATTATCTTGAGGTTGCGCAGGAGGTCACACTCTCCTCGGAACACCATGCTGCAGTCCCCCTCTGCCGCACCAACCCACTCCCGAACCTGTGTCTGCACGACGGAAAGCCCGCAAATGGGCTCGTCGTGCCACGGACAACAGGTCTATCCTTTCATGGCAAGCAGAAAAGAATTCTTCAAAATTGAACGAACGAAGCTGGGATGTCTATGAAAACAAAGGGCGGCTATGGAAAACTTGGGGTTGAAGCCTGAATGTTATAGAAAACAAAGCTACTTACGGTTTTAATCCGGGAATATTTTTGAAAGCAAACGACTTATACCATGCTCGTCTGTTGACATGAAAACTCAGGATGGCAGCGAACGGGCTCAGCATGACAGGGACGCGGGCGATTGCTACGATGACGGGGTTTCAAGCAAGCCTGCGGTGGAAAAGGAACAAGGTCAGCGAATGGACCCTGCCCAACTCATTTGATTTTGCGTGTAGTGGTCATTATAATGTGACCATGGGCGACAGGAGGTGGCCATGAAGACGATGGGGGCGGGGGAGTTCAAGGCAAGATGCTTGAAAGTTATGGACCAGGTTCGCGCTACCCGGGAGCCCGTGACAATCACGAAGCGGGGACGGCCGGTGGCCAAGCTGGTTCCAGTTGACACGCGCGGCGACGACATCTTTGGCTGTCTTAAAGGCGTGATGGAAATCGTGGGGGACATTGAATCGCCCGCCGTGGCGCCTGAAGAATGGGAGGCGAACCGGTGATCCTTCTTGACACGCACGTGCTGGCCTGGCTGCTGCTGGAACCTCAGAACCTCTCGCCAGCGGCGGCTTCAGCCATCCGCCGGGCGAGGAGAAACCAAGGAATTGCTTTGGCTGCCATCAGTCTCTGGGAACTCGCGAGGCTATTTTCGCAAGGACTTGTGAAGGGACGAGGTACTGTCGAGACATCCGTACGGACGCTTATCGAGGAGTCCGGCGCGGAAATCAGGCCCATTACACCGGAAATTGCGGCGCTGGCCTGGCAGTTTCCTGAGGATTTTCCGCACGATCCCGCCGATCGCCTCATCGCTGCCACTGCGCGGGCTGAGGGAATGACATTGATAACCCACGACCAGCGAATCCGCCAAAGCCCTCTTCTCAAGACGGTTTGGTAGCCCTGGGAAGTGGAGCCGCGGGCATTGCCACCTGCAAACGGCAATGCTATGATTTCGCCGCGTTACGCAACGTCCGACTTCGCGTGCGCCACAACCCCATTTGATCGGGAGGAACAGATGCAGCGGAGAATCATGTTGATAGCGGTTTTCGCGGCGGTACTCGCAATGTTGACGTCAGCGAGTTCTGTCCGAGGACAAACGGCGGCAACGGCAGCGCCGCAGACACCAACGGGCGCGGTTGCCACGACGTCAACTAGCGAGCACTTTGATCCCGCGGCCGCGACCAATGCCTACCTGGCGAAAGTGCCGCCGGATAAGAAGGCCAAGTCAGACGCCTACTTCGAGGGCGGGTACTGGCTCATCCTGTGGGATTTCCTGGCTTCCTCAATTGTCTTCTTGTTATTGCTGGTGACAGGCTTGTCGGCGCGCATGCGCGACTTGGCAGAGAGAATCACGCGTTTCAAACCGATCCAAACTTTCCTATACTGGGTCCAGTTCCTGGTGCTCACCTCGCTGCTTACCTTCCCTCTCACTGTTTACGAAGGTGTCGGCGCGCATTTAAAAACGTAGAAAATTGAACAGAAGCCGGTAGGGCGCGATGGTGGTGTACCTCAGCACCCGGTTGAGGCTGCGCGGTCGGCTCCAGTGTCAGCATTGGGATAAAAGGGAGCCAAAGCCGTCAGCCTGATGGGAGCCACGTGCTCAGAGCCTCATCTAGAGCAGTCGAAATTTCCGGGCCCACTGCAGTCAAATTGATGATGTATAATTGTGTGGCTGCCGCAACTGGCAACCATTAGAACGTATGCAGGAGCTATCCTCATGAGAAAGACAGCAGCCTTCCTACTGGTCGCCACCGCCGCCCTTTTCCAATTGGGTACCGGATGCACCTCGGAAGCAGCCCAGCTCTCTCGGTCAGTTCACATCCAAAATGAACCCGGGAAGCTCGAAACATTTCTTCTCTCTAAGCCAAACGCCTCTATCAAGGAGCAGCCTCTCGGAGCGTTGCCCGCTCCCGAAGACACCATAGCCAGGTTCACGGGCATCGTCGCGGAGGACCCTCTCTCAAAAAACAAGGCAAAGGGACTTAAGGTCGAACTGAAAAATGGTGAGCACGCAGATGTAGTTTACCTGGACGAGGAAGGTTTGAAGGAACTGCAGCAGCGGCTTATAGCGCAGATGGGGAGCCAACGCTTCCTCCAAGAGCACTTAGATAAGTTTAGTCCCTCGGACCTTGAAGTGAATCACGCGGTCAACCAATCCCCGGCTACCGGCGAGTGGTACGCCCCACTGGTTGTGGGTTTCTATCGAAACGGCGACCACTTTGGGGTCTACCTTAATGCTCCCTGGGGCACCCGTCATCAGGACGTGCAACTCCGGTTGGCGGACGCCAACACAGGCCAAGTGGTCGACCTTCTCGCAAAAGCTCGCGCATTCCTCCAGGCAAATTAAAAACAAATCTACCTTGAAGGTCACGAGTCCATCCTTCTCACGTCAAGGGCTAAGCTCTCTGCCCGATTTTCCGGCGTTCCTTCCTCACTTGTGGGCATCCAGCGGTTGAGACAAAAATTAAGCCGAGCGGATCGTTTCAATGTCAACTCCCGATTATTCGGGTGCTCTTTCAGACCCGTGCTAAAACTGCAGGTCGCAGGCGGATCTTGCTGCGCAGGTAAGCAAGGTAAGCGTCGCCGTGAGGGAGGGGAGTGTGGAGCAACTCTTCAATCACGGGTAAAAAATAATGCAGCGAGCGAATCGGTCCGAGGGGAATGGCGTCAGGGCGGCGGGCGGCGCGTCGGACGGAAGCCAGCAAGAGGGCGGTCTCCGCCGTCGTCAGAGGGATGTGCCGCTCCCAGAGTTGGCGAACCAAACACACGTCATGGCGGCTGACACGGCAGGGCGTGTCGGGTAAGCGGAGATAGAGGTCCAGGAGCGTTTGGCGGTAGCCTTCAAGATCGTTGGGCATGGGCGTCCCTTTTGGAGTTTTTCTTGGCCGCCTCCGCTTCCATCTGGCTTTCCCGCATGCGGTAGGAATCGCCTTCGATCAAGGTGACATCCGCATGATGGGTGAGGCGGTCGAGCAGCGCAGCGATACAGGTGGCATTGGGGAAGACGGTATTCCATTCCTTAAAGCCTTTGTTGGTGGTCAGGACCACGGAATTGCGTTCATAGCGGTGGTTGACGATTTCGAACAGCAGGTCGGCGGCGTGGGCGTCATAGGCCAGATAACCCACCTCGTCGAGCACCAGCAAGGTGGGGCGGGCGTAGAAACGGAACTTGCGACGCTGCGCGGCGGGCGAATCTCGGTCGAGGTCGGCCAGCAGGTCCGAGACGGTGCGGAACAGGGCGGTGTGGCCGGCCAGGATGGCTGCGTGCGCGATGTTTTTGGCGATCATGGTCTTGCCCAAGCCCGCCGTGCCGCACAGGATAAGGTTGCGGCCCCGGCTGAGGAAGTCGAGGGTGAGGGCACGCTCGATCAAGGGGCGGTCGATTTTCTTGGGCCAGTTCCACTCAAACTCGGCCAGGGGTTTGAAGCGGTCCAGCTTGGCCAGGGCGAGGCGGCGTTCCAGGCTGCGGCGGGCCGCAGCTTCGGTTTCGGAGCGAGCGATTTCTTCCAGCAGTTGGCGCGGACTCCAGCGCCCGGTGGCGGCGCGGGCCACCAGGTCGTCGAGCGAGTCGGCGGTAAGGACCAGACCGAGCTGCTTCAATTGTGCGACCAGATCACTGCTCGGGGTCGGGATCTTCTTCGGGGTCTTGGGTGAGATCATCGTAAGCCTCCAGAGAAGGATCTGAGACCGTCAGATTTTCCAGATCGGGGCGGCGCGAGAGGTTGACGGCGAGCGGGGTGCGTTGCCGCCGCTGGCGATGGCGGCGGGCCAGGATAAAGGCCACCGAGGAAAGCCGCGGGGTCTGCTGCTCGAGGGCTTCGCGGAGGGCGGCGGTGAGTTCTGCGAGGCCATAGTCATCGAGCAGACGAAGCAGTTGAGCGGTGAGCCGGCCGGCGGATTCGCCGCGCTCGAAGGCAGCCTGAAGGAACGTCTGGCTTTCTGGAACCAGAGCGGCCAGACGACCGGAAGCGGTCGAGCCCAGAGCCTTGCGTTTTCGCTCGAGCAAGGCTTGACGGTGCGCGGGGTCTTCGATCTGCTCGTGCCGGTCGTAGGAGCGGCGATGGGAAGCGATTTCGGTCGCGCCGTCGAGCAGGCGAACGGTCGTGGGAGAAGCCACCAAGGTTAGAGCGCGGCCCAAGGCTTGAGGTGGCACGGAATAATCGTTGAGGTCGAAGCGCACCCAGAGGGTCTTATCGGCGTACACGGTGCGCACCAGCTCGCAGGAGAACGGGTGGGCGGGAAGAGGCAGCAAGCGCGGTTTCTCTTCCTGGAAGACTTGAGCCACGCTGCGGGAGTCACCACCCGGCCAAGGCCGTTGATGAGCGATCTGGTCGCGCCAAGCGAGCGCCTGGCGATTGAAATCCTCCAGGGTGGTGAAGGGGCGGGCGGCGAAGAAGCTGGAACGTACGTACTGGATAGCGCGCTCCACACGCCCTTTTTCATTTCCGCGGGCGGGGCGGCAAGGAAGCGTGGCGAAGTGATAGTGGGCGGAGAGTTCCAGGAAGCGGGGGTGGAAATGAATGGCATCGCCGCGGCGTTCCAAGACCACGCTGCGGAGATTATCGGTTTGCAAGCTCCTGGGCGTTCCACCCCAATCGTGAAAGGCATGCACGTGGCCGAGGAGAAAATTCTCCAAGCTCTGGTCGAAAAAGAACTCGAGCCACAAGGCTCGGCTATAGGAGAGAGTGAGGACGAAGCCGGACAAACGCCGGCGGGCGCGGCCCATGCGGACTTCGCCGAAGTACGCCCAGTCCGACTGTGCCTGCTCACCGGGGAAAACGCGCAGACGCAGAAAGGCTTCCCGGCGTGGAGGTCGCAGGTCGGCTACCACCCGGCGGAGTTGGCTGACACTGCCCGTGTAGCCACGCGGCTGAATCATCTGCAAGAGGCGGGTGGTGCGCAGGCGAGGATATTGCTGCAAGGTCTGGCGCAGGAAGTCGAGGTAAGGATCGGTCAACTGCGCGCGCAGTCGGGGCTGGCTGCGGAAGCGGCCGGTCTCCAGCGCCCGACGCACGGTATCGGGATGGAGAAGGAGTTCGGCCGCAATCGTGCCGATCTTCCAATGCTCGGCGTGGAACAGATGGCGGATGCGAGCGACTTGTTCATCGGGAATCATGCTGCACCTCGGGAAAAGGATTCACCCAGCGCCCCCAGCGACCGCAGATCTGACAGACGACCCAGCCGGGGGAGGTCTCTCCGTCGGGCGAAGGGCCAAGATCGGGTGCCGGAGTGGCCTCCACCGGCTCAGGCGCTGGGGGCACCCTCAGATTCACACAGGGAGAAGTCTGCAGGGAAGATTGATCTGTCACGCGAGCTTTTAAGCGCTGGCGATATTCGCGTTGGCGCTGGCGATGGTCGAGACGCCCTTCCGGGCCGAGACTTTGTTCATAGCGGCGGTTGGCCTCGCGGCGCTGGAGGCGGCGGGACTTTTCACGACAGCGCGGGGTGCAATACTGCTGACCTCGATCACAGTGAGGGCAGAGGTAAAACACCGCCCGGCAGGGAGGAAAGCGGCACACCCGCTGACGAAAGACTGTGGAACAAGCCACCGGCACCGGCTCTGCGAGGGAGCACTGGACAACCGGCGCCGATCATGGCAGGATGACTCTCGCGTACTTGGAGGTCCTTTTTTGATCGGGGCCACCAATGAAAAACCCCGGTTGCGCAAACAACCGGGGTTCCCCTTTATACGCCTCCGCGTACTCATCCTACCAAATCTTTTGGTTCCCGAAGGCGCCTGCGGCGATGATGCTGATCCACTCTCCTACCGGCCTCTGTTCAGATATCTACGTTATTAAATGCGTGCGGACAACGAAGGGTTCATCCGCGAGCACAAGTACGGCCTGGCAACACAAACCTTCGGCCCTTGGTTGGGCGATCAATTAAAGGGATTGGGGCTAGGTGTGGTTCTTGGCGGGCTGCTGTTGATGGCGCTTTACGGCATCGTGCGGCGCCTGCCGCGCACTTGGTGGATCTGGGGAGCGATTACGAGCCTCGTCTTCCTCACTTTCTTATCCTTGATCTCACCTGTGTTCATCGCCCCGCTGTTCAATAAGTACACGAGACTGGAAGACCCCGCCATCCGCGACCCGATTCTCAGCATGGCGCGCGCCAACGGCATCTCCGCAAAGGAGGTTTTTGTTCAGGACGCTTCGCGGCAGTCCACACGCATTAGCGCGTTCGTCACCGGGTTCCTAAACACGGAGCGCATTGTCCTTAATGATAACCTGCTGAAGCGCTGCTCGGTCGCCGAAATCGAATCGGTGATGGGCCATGAAATGGGTCACTACGTCATGCATCACGCTTACAAATATTTGATGTTCTTCGGCATCGTCATTGTCCTGGGTTTTGCCTTGCTGCGCAAAAGCTCCGAATGGGCCTTGGGGCGTTGGGGGGACAAGTGGAGAGCCCACGCGGCCGGAGACTTGGCCGCACTGCCGCTTTTCGCCCTCCTCATTTCTTCCTACTTCTTCGTGCTTACCCCAATCGACAACACCTACTCGCGAGTCGAGGAATACGAAGCGGACATCTTCGGGCTGAATGCGGCTCGCCAGCCGGATGCCGAAGCTGAGGTTGACCTGAAGCTCGCTGATTACCGCAAGCTCGATCCCGGCCCTATTGAGGAGTTCCTCTTCTACGATCACCCGAGCGGCCGGACACGCATCTACGCTGCTATGCGCTGGAAAGCAGAGCACCTGCACGAACTCGAGAACCCTGTCCCGCAACCCAAGCCATAAGGACGCGGGTCTCTTCATTTCTCATCGACTGACCCGCAGCACCACAGCATGCTGTGGCTGCTCCTTCGACCGGCCGCATTAGTGAGCGAAGTAATTACCTTGAATTGCAACACTCCGTGTGCTATCTTGCAGAAGAGATAAGTCGCCGGGGAGGGGGTGGCAGTGCGCGGTGCAACTGACCTGAGCATCTAGGTTGGTTCGCTCGGACCAAGCGTATTCTCGGCCCCGGTGGTTTCATGTAAATGGAAGTTCGATTTCCGGAACATGGACGCCTTCCTGCCTGGAAGATTGCTTTCTTCCAATACGCCGTGGCTCTGACCTTCCTCGGGCTGCTGGTGGGATACTGGCGGATACAAATCGGCCAGCATCGTTTTTACCTCGAACAAGCTGAACGCAATCGGGTTCGCAACCTGCCGGTCATCGCTCCACGCGGGAGGATTCTGGACCGCGAAGGGCGCGTGCTGGCGGACAATTTCCCGGCATTCAGTGTGC